>JAVLCB010000039.1:0-2161 GCA_031580925.1 Wenzhouxiangella sp. | reverse complement strand
CCACGATAAAGTGGTGGTGGATGTGCCACCGAGTGCGACCCAGCTTGAGGTGAACGTGGCCAGTGAGGCTGATCTTGGCGTGAGCCTCAGGCGCATTGACTTTGATGCGTTGCCAGCGCATGCCCCCGGCACGCCGCCGGCGCCGCCGGCGGTTGATGAGGTGATTGGTGGTCAGGCCACTGAGTCGGGCTTGACATTGACTGTGGACCGGCCCGAGGCGGGGCGGTATTACGTGGTCCTGGATAATGCCTCGAGCGCTGATCGTCGCGTTGAGATCACGCCGACCTTGAGCGAGTCGGCGCGCGTGGCGGATGCGCGGTATGCGCTCTATTCACCCGTGGGTCGCAACACCAACCAAGGCATTGAATTTCAAACATCGGGACGGCCCTTTGCTGTGTGGTACAGCTATGACGATGATGGCGTGCCCATTTTTTATTTGGGCTCGGCCGATCTGAACGAGGCCTCATCGGTGTGGGTGTCGACGTTGGATCGCTACACGCGCGGCGATGATCAGCAGCTTGCGGTCCCAGCGGGCCGCATCGCGTTGACCCATATCACGCGCGATCGGGCGGTGTTCTCTTGGCATTTGAATGGGGCGCAGGGGTCAGACTTGATGAGCGCTAACCTCATCCCAGAAACCTGTGTGGTCGAAGGCAGTGTGGAAAAAAGCTACACCGGGCACTGGTATTCGCCGGGTCGCGATCAAGGGGGATTGACCACCATCATGGCGCCGAACAATCAAATTCATGTTCGTTACTATTATGATGCCCAAGGCATTGGCCGCTGGGTTCAATTGGCCGCGGCAGGCGCCGGGCCTGAGACCCGCGAGCTGTTGGTCAAAGAATACCGCGGCAATTGCCCCAATTGTGATCACACCACCGCACCCACGGTGGCGGACGTGGGTGTCGTCACGCGCGATTACAGCAGCGAATCTGAAGGCACTGAAACGCTGACCTTCGAGTCGAGACCGCCGCTCAATCAGGCGTTTTCAACCATGACTGACCTGCCCATTGAAAAGCTGTCCACGCGGTTGACGTGTCGGCCGCAGTGACGGCGGTGGGCGCGGCTTGGATGATGGCGCTGGTTCGCTGAACGAGGTGGGTGGTTAGCGCACTCCGGGGGCGTTTTGATGATGGCGTGGGACAGTTGAAGCTGATCAACAATCCAAAGGCGGCATCGGCCTGGGTGGGCATGGCCATGGCGGCGGCGGTGTTGGGTGTGGCGGCCTTTTGGCGCATGACCCAGTTGGGCCAACAAATTCTCATCGACGATGAGTGGCATGCCATCCATGCCTTGATCCGCCTGGACCATTGGCAGATCTTTTTGAGCTTCGGCCACGCCGATCATTCGATTCCGCTGACGTTATTGTTTAAGACGCTCGCTGAGACGGTGGGGTTGAGTGAGTGGTCGATGCGACTGTGGCCGTTGCTGGCAGGGCTGGTCACCGTGGGGCTGGTGCCCGCTTTGCTTCGACCGTGGCTTCGTGGCCATGAGCCATGGCTGGTGGCCACGCTGCTGGCCATCTCGCCGATTTTGATTCATTTCTCTCGCCACGTCCGTCCGTTTGCGCTGACCATTCCGTTGACTTTCTTGGCCGTGGTGGCCCTGTGGCAGTGGTGGCATCAAGGCCATCGGCGGTGGGGGTTTGTGTTTGTGCCCGCGGCGGTGTTGGCCGGGTGGTTGCATCCGTTGACTCTGTTGTTTAGCGGGGGCGGTTGCGCTGAAGGATCTGTTGAGACACCGTGACATGACCGGCCTGATCAAGGTTGTGCCGGTGGGCTTGGCGACGGTGGCTTTGTCATCGGCGTTGGTGCTGCCGCCGATGCTGGCTGACCCCCATGCACTGAGTGCGAACTTTGGGGTCAATGAGTTGACCTGGCCCACCATCGTTTGGGCGTGGGAGCTGATGGTGGGCACCGCGCATTGGGGCATGGCGTCTTTGATGATGGCGCTGGCCGCCGTGGGGTTTGTTGTGTTGTGCCGTCGCGATGGCTGGTTTGTGATGTATTGGGTATTCATCACGGCGTTGGCGCTCACGGCCCTGAGCATATTGGCGCCCGTGTGGGTCAACCATGCGCTGGTCCCAGTGCGTTACCTGTCGGTGCTCATACCCATGATTATTGCCTTGGTGGCCATTGGGTTCGTGACCACGCTGGACTGG
>JAVLCB010000038.1:0-2189 GCA_031580925.1 Wenzhouxiangella sp. | reverse complement strand
CCGCCCAATTGTTTTGGCTGGAGGGCAAACGATAGGTCACATATATTTTCACCAGCTGATGGCCGTATTGCTGCAGCCAATCGCCGAGTGCCAGCATGGACGCCAAATTGCCATTCGTCACCAACACGCAACGCTGACCAAACCTCATGCGGTGCCCACCCAAATGTGATGAGACCGCCTAAAGCGTTCAGTATCCAGCTCAATTGTTCTCAAGCTGATCACCCTGACGACAACTCCAAGATTTCCATCATCTGATCATTCACTTTGTCCACATCAAACCGCGCTTTAACCATGGCAAGGCCCTCATCGGCCATGGCTTGTGCGTCTGCCGTGGGTAACGCCAGCAGCGCCTCCATGGCACCCGCCAGCGCTTGGGCATCTTGTCGTGCCACCAGCAGGCCATTGACGCCGTGCTCAACCGTCTCGCGACACCCGGGCACGTCGGTGGTGATGACCGGGCGACCAGTGGCCATGGCCTCGAGCACGGACCGGGGCGTGCCTTCGCGGTAGGAGGGCAACACATAATAACGACAGCGGGCCAGTTCGGGCTGAACGTTGGCCAGCGGGCCGACATACTCGATGCAGCCCTCGCGGATCCAAGCGTCGAGCTCGCGCTGGCTGATGCCCGATGGGTTGGGGTCGACATCACCGACCAGCCGAAACCGCGCCTCAGGATGGACGGCTCGCACGCGCCGAGCGGCGTCAACATACTCACGCACGCCCTTGTCAGCCACGAGTCGAGCGATCATTAAAAACACCGGCTCGGGCGGCAGCGGTTGGGGTGGGAAGGCGTCGCGATCAACCCCGGAGCCGTTCACCCGAGCGGCTTGCTTAGGTTCAGCCACAAGCCCCAGTGAGGTGAACAGGGCTTGGTCGTCGGGGTTTTGGAAGATCACCCGCTCGGCGTGGCGGAGTGCTCGGCGATAAAGGTGGGTTAACACCCGCCTGACGGCCCGGCGTTTGAGCCCCACCCCGGAGGTGAAGGCATACCCCACCCCGGTGATCATGGGAAAAAATCGAACGTTTGACAGGGCCCGTGTGGCCAACCCCCCATAAATCACCGGTTTGGCGGTGTAGGCCAGCACCCCATCCGGGCGGGTTTGGCGGATCAAGCGGCGAAAGGCTCTGAAAGTTCGAAGATCGGCCAGCGGGTTGAGCCCCCCGCGGGCCAGTGGGATCGAGTGGTGGGCCACGCCCCACTGGGCCAAGGCTTGGGTGACCTCATCGCTGTCTTCGTCATGCGCCGCGGCGGTGATCACGGTGTGGCCGGCGGCAACCAGGCGCTCGATGAGAGGCCCACGAAAGTTCAACAAGGAGCGCGACAGGCTCCCCAAGATGAGGATGGTCATCGGTCCAGCGCGGGGGTGGCGGTGCGGGGTGTGGGGCGGGTTTGGGTGTTGCGATTGGGTGGGCGGGTGGCCACTTTGAAGCGAAGGCGTTTAATCCTGGGTGCGGCCAGGGCGATCAAGGCCGCCACGAATTTGGCGCGGTGGCGAATCCCGGTGCCAAAGTTGCCCACCGCGAGGCCAAAGACCACCAAATAGGCGGCCAACACCACCACAATGGCGCGCATGGCCCGGTCGGCCCAGATGATTTTGCGGTTTTTCCAGATGAGAAACACCAAGGCCACGTAGAGCAAGGCATCGAACAGGCCAATGAGGTGGCCTGGACTTCGTACATCCCAAGGAAACGGCGCAAAAACCAAATACACCGCCCGGATGGGGGCTTTGTAGAGGAGTTCGGCGGGTGAGTTGACCACCAGCCACGCGGGATAGGCTGCCCCGCCTGTGGCGTCAGAGCTTCGGGTGCTTTGCTGGGTGATGATGACCAGCCGCTCCAAGTCAATCGCTTCTTGGAAGGTGCCGATTTTGGGCAAGCTGATGGCGCCGGAGATGAACAGCCCCAACCCGATGCCCGCGGCGACCATTAAAGAAATGGACAGCAGATGAACGCGGCTGTTTGAAAAGGTTTGCAGCAGTCGGCGGAGTGCCGTCAGGCCAACCACCCCCAAAAAGGCCACCGCCCCCACGATCATGCCGCCGTGGAAGAATGCCGCGCCCACAAACCCCAGCAGCGCGACGATAAGGGGTTTGTGTCCACCCAAGCGCGCCCAGCCCACCACGCCATAAAGTGCAACCAGGACGAAAAATGTGATGTAGGCCTCTCGCAGGATCAGCGCCGAGTGCAAA
>JAVLCB010000037.1:0-2190 GCA_031580925.1 Wenzhouxiangella sp. | reverse complement strand
CCCCACAGCAATGTATTCACTGAACAGCGAAGCAGTTCCTTTGTCTTGTGGAAGCGTGTTTTTATCAATCATCAATCAATCTCCTTGGTCATGTTTGATGGAAAAAAGAACAGCCATTTGAGATTACGTTAAGAGGCGACAGATCCTGTCGTTTGGCTCAATTTAGATTGGCCGGTAATGCCCCCATTTTTAGTGGGGCTCTCAAGTGCAGCTTAAGCCAACATCGCCAGATTCTGTCTGCAAGTGATCCCACCCAGAGCTATGGCTCCGAGGTGTCTACAAATCTGTGGCGATTCATCTCGCCTCTGGCGGACGACGTCAGCAAGGGCGGGCGATGCCCGATCAGGCCGACATTTCACTTGCGCATAGCGCCTAAGGTGATCTAAGTCTGCTTTGCAATGACCTCACACCCCACCAGGGCCCGCGTCAATCCACACCACAGCAAGGCCTCATCCCGCTCACTTCTGTCTTTTTTAGCCAGCACTTCCACGTCCGTCAAAATGATCGCGGGCGCCTGTTGCCCCTTAAATCGATAGATCGTCTCCGCGTCAAGCTCCCCATCCGTGTAGATGGGTTGCTGGTTCTCGTCGTAGGCGCCGGTGAACTTCCGAATCCGATGCCCCGCGACCTTCTCTAAATCCTGAAACACCGCCGCTGTCTGACCCCGCAAACTCACAATCTTGATTTGGTCCACCCTGAACCCTTCTTCCTTTAAAGCCTCAACCCGTTCGCCCAGTAACTTCACCTGCTCATCCCGGTCTCGATAACGGCTGACCACGGGTGTCAAGCCTGGCAGCGGGTTACGCCAAACAATGTCTTTGCCCAGGACTTTGTCAATAAAGGCGGCGATCTTTTGCGGCGTCCGGAAATTCTCCTGGCAGGTGTAGCGCACAAAGCCTTCCGGCACCGCCCCGCCTCGTCCCATCAATGCTTGATCTTGGTCTTCCAGCCACAGGCACTTGAAGTCATCTTTCATCGCCAAGCGCAAGACCTCAAACCAATCGGGCTTGAAGTCTTGTCCCTCATCGATGATCAACCAGTCATAAGGCCCTGCTTTATCCGCAATATCGGCCATGGTATCCACCAGGCCGTCCCAAAACGCCCCATCGGGTTTGTGGCTCTCAGCCAGCAATTGAGGATCGTCTCCATACTGCTGGACCCAGCGAATGCAATGGCCATGGAAGTTATTGACATGCTCATCATCGCCCAATGATGCCTGCAACAAATCCGCCAGCGGCCGGTTATAACAAGCCAATAACACGCGCTCGCCATTGGCTTTGGCCCGTTGGAAGATTTCCATGGCAAGCACGCTCTTACCTGATCCCGCAGCCGCCTGTACGTGCAACCGCCATGGAGAGAAATCCAGAGCAAAAGGGAGCTCATGCAAACCACTCGAGAGGCGCTCAAACACGCTCTCTTGCTGATCGACGGTGCGCTTTAAATCCGGCGTTAAGGACAACGTTTGCAGCAAAAACTGGCGGACTTGCTTGGGTGTATCGGCTCGAGCCAATCCAGGGCCGAGCAGGGTTTCAACGCGCTCGGCCAATTGTTCTCGGGCACTTGAATCCACAACCCCATCAATCCCGAGACCCGCAGCAGACAGAGAGACCAAGCGATGGTCAGGGCAGTAAAACAGCGAAAATATTTGGATTTTTGGGAGCTGGGCTTGTTTTAAAGAGGCCAAAAAAGCCTCTCTGGCCTTATGGATTTGCTCAACAATGGGTTTGGGCTCTTGTTGCCCTCGATACTGCACAAAGATCTGATGGCCTTGCTCCAACAGATCGCCGTTTTTTTGTTCGATCAGGAGCACATCGCCAGAGGCATTCATCACCACAAAATCAATCTCTCGAAGGTCTTGAAAGCGCCGGTTTTGTTTGGCCACGCGCAAGGAGTAAAAGACGGTGTAGTCTTGGCTCAAAGCCTTTTTTAGGTACTCGAGGGTAGAAAGCTCAGCCTCAGAGGCACCATTCAAGCGCAGCTCTTCTATGTAGCTGGGTACGATGTGAGCCATGTGACCCCCTTTTTTAGTTCCATCGCCTAAACTATATCATTGCATTAATAAAGAACAATCATCAATCTGGCTAAATAACAATTCGCTACGAGGCGTGCACGAAATCAGGGGCACTTGATAGTCACCAACGACCCCGCTAATGGGCCTCATGCTCAAGGCGAACCCCTAAATCAGCCCTC
>JAVLCB010000036.1:0-2697 GCA_031580925.1 Wenzhouxiangella sp. | reverse complement strand
TGCGGGCGCGCTTGATTCGGGGCCCACACAGCCCGGCGCAATACCGCGTCAACGGCGTGGTCAGAAACATCGATGCCTGGTACGACGCGTTCGATGTCGAGCCGGGTGATGACCTGTACCTGCCCCCGGATGAAAGGGTCAGCATTTGGTAACACAATTGCAACCAAAAATCGCCACACTGGGGTGTCTAAACCCCCTAAGTGAGCACTCAAAAGTGATGTTGGAGAAAAGCCTTATGCGCGTAGCCGTGTTGTTGATCACTGCCCTGTCTGCCTTTGCCACGGTGGCCTCAGCCGAATCCCCGCAGTGGTGGTTCGAGTCGGGTCAATCGGTCATCACAGCGCGCCAAGCCGACAATGCGCCTCCGGCCAAGAACGTCATTTTGTTTGTTGGTGACGGCATGAGCTTGACCACGGTCTCGGCTGCGCGGATTTTGCAAGGCCAGCAACAAGGTCAGTCGGGTGAAGAGAACCTGTTGTTTTTTGAGACCTTCAAGCACCTGGCGCTGGCCAAGACCTACAACACCGACCAACAAACCCCAGACTCGGCAGGCACCATGACGGCCATGGCCACCGGCATCAAAAGCTACGCGGGCTCAATCGCCGTGTCGCCCGAGGTGCCCCGCGGCGATTGTGCCGCCAGCCAAGGCCAAGAGCTGGTCAGTTTGTTGGATTTGGCGGCACTTGGCGGACTGGCCACGGGCATCGTCTCGACCACCCGCATCACCCACGCCACCCCGGCTGTGCTTTATGCCAAAGCGGCCGACCGACGTTGGGAGAGTGACCGCGGGCTGCCGCCGTCTGCCCAGGCGGCCGGTTGCCGCGACATCGCCGATCAACTTATCAGCTATGACGTTGGCCGCGGTTTGGACATCGTCTTGGGCGGTGGTCGGCGCGCGTTCTACCCGGCCGAATCGCAAGACCCCGAACACCCTGAGATCACCGGCCACCGCAGCGACGGGCGTGATTTGATTGCCGAGTGGCAAACCCGCCACCCCAACGGCCAGTTTGTTTGGAACCAAGCGGGGTTTGATGCCCTCGATACCGACGCCGATGGCCCAATCTTGGGTCTGTTTGAGCCCGGTCACATGCAGTACGAGTTTGACCGCCCCAAAGACCCCGCTGGCGAGCCGGCGCTGCGAGAGATGGTCGATCAGGCCATTGAAGTGCTGTCCAAGCGCAGCGAGGACGGCTTTTTGCTGGTGGTCGAGAGCGGTCGCATCGACCATGCCCACCACGCCAACAACGCCCGGCGCGCGCTGACCGATACCATCGCGTTTGCCGAGGCCATCGAGCACGCCAGCCGCCAGACCAACCCCGATGAGACACTCATTATTGTCACCGCCGATCACGCCCACGCCCTGACCTTTGATGGCTACGGCGCGCGCGGCAACCCCATCATGGGCTACGCCGTCCGGCCAGGTGACGGCGATCCAGCCGAGCGGACCATGCGCGACCACAAAGACCAACCGATGACCGTCCTCAACTACGCCAACGGGCCGGGGTATCGCCGCGACGACGCCAAGATTGATTTTCGCAACATGGATCCTTTGGACCCCGACTACAAGCAAAAAGCCGGCACTTGGCAGTACTCAGCAACACACGCCGGCGAAGACGTACCGGTCTACAGCACCGGCCCAGGCGCGCAAGTCTTGTATGGTGTGTTGGAACAAAACACGCTCTACCACGCCATCATCGCGGCCCAACCCGCACTCGAGGAAACCCAATCAAGCCTCAAAGGCAATCAAAGCTGGCCCCAGTGGTCGGTGCTTCGAGCCTCTCAGGCCGATTGAGTTCCAGGCCACGGGGGTGATGTGGCTCGATCGGCTGACCCACTGATCTGTGGGTTATGGGGATGACGTGCCAAGCCGTTCGGCGATGCGCTCTTCCAGCGCCCCACCCGTTGGGGTGATGCTCGCGCCGAAATGCTCAACCGTGTGGTTGTTTGGATCGATCAGGTATTTGTTGAAGTTCCAGCTCGGCGCTTGAGTGGCCGCAGCAAGGTTCGAAAACAGCCGATTGGCAGACGCGCCTTTGACGGTGGTGGTCGCCATCATGGGGAAGCTCACCCCGTAGTTGAGTTGGCAGACCTCGGCGGTTTTGTCCTCGTCGGCGTGCTCTTGGTTGAAATCATTCGACGGGAAGCCCAAGACCGTAAAGCCTTGGTCCCGGTAGCGCTGATACAGCGTCTCCAGTCCCTCAAACTGCCCCACAAACCCACACTGGCTGGCGGTATTGACCACCAACACCAACCGATCCCCATACGCCTCACAGACATCGACTTCCTCACTCGAGGCCAACAATCGGTGGCTGCCTTCCATGACATCGGCGCAGCCATCGGCCGCCGCCGCTGACCCAACGACGCTCAGGGCACTGAGGGCCACAACGCCGACCAGCAGCCAACTTGGCTTATGCACACGCCGCCGCGATTGATGGGCGCGTTGGGCCGTTGGCTGGGCCATCAGGTGATGACCGTCACCGGGCTTTGGGCGTGGCGAAGGACTTTGTCGCTGACGCTGCCCATCATCAGGCTTTTCATGCGCGACAAGCCGCGTCGGCCGATGACCACCATCGCACCCGGGGTGTCCTCGGTGTAGCGGATGACCTCTTCGGCCGGGTCGCCCATCGAGGTTTCTTGTTCAATACCGACGCCACCGGCATCACCCAAAGCCGCGCGGGTTTGATCAAAAGCTTTTTG
>JAVLCB010000035.1:0-2921 GCA_031580925.1 Wenzhouxiangella sp. | reverse complement strand
ATCCGAGCAATACAAACCTTTGACATCGGCGAGCACGAAGCCATTCCCACGCATCATTGAGCGGATCACACCGAGGGACAAGCCTGCATACGCCTCATGCCCCACCGCCACGATCAAGCTGTCCACCAAACACCCACCCCCACTGATGTTGGCGAGCTCCACCGATGGAAACTCGCTTCTCACCTCATCCTCATCGGCCCAAACATCTTCCGCCACCACCCGAATCCCGTGATCCTGCAGCTCTTCAATGATGTCGATCACCCGAGAATTTCGAAGATCAGGACAGTTTTCCTTAAACGTCAACCCCAACACCCCCACCGTGGCCTTCGTCACATCAATCCCCTGCTGGATCATCTTCTTTACAGTGGTCTGGGCGACGTGCTTGCCCATCGAGTCATTGATCCGCCGGCCCGACATGATCACCTGCGGGTTATACCCCACCTGCTGCGCGCGATCGGCCAAATAATACGGATCCACCCCGATGCAATGCCCGCCCACCAGCCCTGGCGTAAACGGCAAGAAATTCCACTTCGTGCCCGCGGCTTTCAACACCGCTTGGGTATCAATCCCCAATCGATGAAACAACAAAGAGAGCTCATTCATCAACGCAATATTCAAATCCCGCTGCGTGTTCTCAATGACTTTGGCGGCTTCCGCCACCTGAATGCTTTCGGCTTTGTGCGTCCCGGCCTCAATGATCTCTTGATAGAGCTCATCGACAAGCTCGGCCACCTCCGGCGTGGAGCCCGAAGTCACTTTCATGATGTCCGGCAAACGGTGCGCTTTATCACCTGGATTGATCCGCTCAGGGCTGTACCCGCAGAAAAAATCCGCATTGAACGTCAGCCCAGAAAAGCGCTCCAACACCGGCACACAGTCTTCTTCGGTACACCCGGGGTAGACCGTGGATTCATAGATCACCAGATCCCCAGCTTGCAACACCCCACCCACCGTCTCGCTGGCCTTGAGCAAAGGCCCCAAGTCCGGTCGTTTGTGCGCATCAATGGGGGTGGGGACGGTGACGATATAGCAATTGCACCCCGCAATCCCTGCCGCATCGGTGGTCAAGCTCAACTGCGTCGCCGCTGAAAGCTCGTCACTGGAGCACTCCAGCGTCCCATCGTGGCCGGATTGCAGCTCAGCCACGCGCTCGGCGTTGATATCAAACCCCACCACGGGCCGCTTCTTGCCAAACTCGACCGCCAAAGGCAGCCCGACATACCCCAGGCCAATGACGGCGATGCTTAAATCCTCCAGCACAGGCCGGTTCACGGGCTAACCCCTCCCCCGGCCAGCACTGAGGCCAGGCCATGGGGCCATGCGTTGGCGGGCATCGTGACTGGGACTCGGCGCGGCATCACGGCGCCTCATCGATCAGCGTTTGATCGTTGACCTCTGCGGTCAACTTTTCGATCTCAGCGACCAAAGCCTCGTGCTCTTCGAGCTTTCTTTTCAAAAACCGCGCCGTGATCTGCGCCTTGGCGGCCAGCCCCTGTGGGGTCAGTTGGTACATGTATTGGGTCTTTTTCGGGTTGGATTTAAAATTGCCGGCCTTGACGTGACCTTTTTCAATCAACGCCCTTAGACAGTAGTTGGTCTTGCCCAAGCTCACCCCGACCTGTTCGGCGAGCTCGCGCTGCGACAGGCGCGGATTGTCCTCAAGCGCGCGCATTAACGCCAGACGCGTTTCTAGATCGAGAACAGTCGATGGGGATTTAGGCATGAGAAGACATCAATAAAAGAAAAGTTGAGAAAAACACCCCGGAGACCCGCCATTGCACACTGGCGTTCTCTGGGAAAGCACGAGCCACTCAAAAGAGCGCTCGAAATCGCCCGTTAAAACTTGTGAAACGTCAGAAATAACCAATGAAACAAGCCGCAAGATCAATCAACTGAGCCCCACAAAGCACGCTACCGCCCTCGGGCCACAACCCCGCTTTTGAAAACATCCCGCAAATTGTTGGGCCTCAAACCGCCCCAAGCGCCCTGCAAAGACCGCGCCAATTAAAAACCAACTACTGGGCCGTTCAAGCACTGAACGCCAGTAAACCACAAGCCCGAAACACTTGCAAGCGATCCGCCCCAAAATCAACCAGAATGGGCCAAATTAGGCCAAATTCAGTCCATTTGAAACCCGCTGCGCGTTGGCCATATCTTAAAACCCACACCCACAACCCACGCCCACAACTCAAACCCATCACCAGTAGCCCCAGCCATGACCACACAACAGCCACACCTGCACTACTGACCAAAAAAATGCCTATTTGAACGCATTTGTGCAAATAGTATTGACTATTTGAATATTTGCACTAAAATGGTCACATGGACCGCGCCCTAACCCCTTTCATTCAACAAGACCTCAAAAAGAAGATGGTCTTTCTCACCGGCCCCAGGCAGGCGGGGAAAACCACACTCGCCCAGCAATTGGCCCAAGCCTACGACCAGCCCCAAATACTCAACTGGGACGTCATCGCTGATCAAAGCGTCATCCAGCAACAAAGCTGGCGACCCGACGCGCCTTTATTGGTCTTTGACGAACTACACAAGATGGCCGACTGGCGGACTTGGCTTAAAGGCGTTTATGACGGCAAACCCAGCCACCAATCCCTATTGGTCACCGGCTCAGCCCGATTGGATGCTTTTAGACAGGCCGGTGAGTCTCTGGCCGGTCGCTACTTCTCCTGGCATCTGAACCCAGTCACCGTCAGCGAACTGGTCTCTGTCACCGATGTGGATCCAGAACACGCGCTGACCGCTTTACTCACCCGAGGCGGCTTCCCTGAGCCCTTATTGGCCGAGCTCGATGCCGATGCCGACCGCTGGCGGCGTCTTTACTTAGAAGGATTGATTCGGGATGACATTTTAGAGTTCTCCAAAATCCATGAAGTCAGGGCCATGCGATTGTTCGTTGAGATGCTCAG
>JAVLCB010000034.1:0-2941 GCA_031580925.1 Wenzhouxiangella sp. | reverse complement strand
GTTGTGTGGTGTCGCAAACAAGCGCATTTTGCCAGCGCAAGACGCGGCCTTTCGACACGCTGAATATGAATGTCACTTGACACCTGCGCCGTGCTTCATCACACTTTTGCTTGTGGGCGTTGTTGCCAACAAGCCCCGCGGGTGAGCTGTTGATGGCGGCCCTGCATCGCCATTTCACATTTGAGAGGGAAATGTTTTGAGGCCACAACGCCAAAGGTTCGCCCACGCGCCATCCATCGTTGTTTGTTTGATCGCCCTGCTGAGCTCATCCACCGGCTGGGCCCAGGACTTCGCTGGGGGCACTGGCACCCCCGCCGATCCCTACCAAATCGAAACCTGGGACCACTTCAACAACATCCGCGATCATCTGAGCGCTGATTTCGTCCTCAACAACGCGCTCACCCCAACCACAGCGGGCTACACCACCCACATCAAAGACGGCACGACGCTGGCCAACGCCGGCCAAGGTTGGGCGCCCATCGCTGGCTGCTCAGTGCCCGGCGACCCGCAGACCTGCGTTGATTTTGAGGGCAGTTTGAATGGCAACCACCACCCCATCGTTGGCTTGGAGATCGCACGCGGCTCTACCACCGAGGTGGGCATTTTCAGCCGAATCGGCACCGCCGGTTCGGTGAAAAAGCTCAACGTGCTAAAGCTGTCTGTCACGGGTGGCCTAAGGACCGGGGGGTTGGCGGGTGTGAACTTAGGCACGGTCATCCGCAGCAGTTTTTCAGGCGAGATTACCGGTGCCAACGGCGCCACCGGCGGCGTGGTGGGCACCAACACGATTGATGGAAGCCTGGCGCGAGCTCGCTTTTACGGCGCCGTCCAAGGCGAAGACCGAACCGGCGGGCTGGTTGGCCAAAATAGTGGTGACCTCACCTTGTCACTGGCGCGTGTGGCGGTGACAAGCACGCAGGATCGCGTCGGAGGCGCGGTGGGCCAAAGCACCGGCGATGGCATCGTCGAGCAAGTCTTCACCACCGGATCGGTCACCGGCGCATTGGAGGTCGGGGGTGCGATCGGAGAGACGTTTGCCTCTGTTGCCAAGGTCTACTCGTCGGCGGCCGTGACCGCCACCGGTGGCGTCGCCGGTGGCTTGATTGGCAAAATAGGCAGCACCACCTCGACGGTGGCGGTTGATGAAAGCTACGCCACCGGCACCGTCTCGGGCAACAGCGACTCTCGGGGGCTGGTGGGCAACGAAGCGCGCTCAGGTGGCTCCGCAGCATTCAACGTCACCAACTCGTTTTGGGACGTGGACGCGTCGAATGTCGGCTCGGTGGGCACCGATGATGTGGGGGCCGAGGGCAAGACCACATCAGACATGCAAACGCAAACCACCTTCACCACCGCAGGCTGGGACTTCACCGCCAACAACGGGGTGTGGGTCATGGTCGAAGACCAAACCTACCCCCAATTTCAGGCCACCGCCTACGCCGATGGCGAGGGCAGTGAGGCTTCGCCGTATGCGATTGCCGATTGGGAACAGCTCAACAACGTCCGCTTGAACCCCGATGCGCACTTTAAGTTAATGAACAACCTGACCGCGTTGACCCCCGGCTATGTCGGGCAGGTCAAAAACGCCACTGCCTTGGCCAACGGCGGTGAGGGCTGGATCCCCATTGGTGTTTTTGACAACGAATTCGTGGGCAGCTTTGATGGCCAAGGTTACGCCATCGAGGGCTTGGCCATCGATCGAGCACTCACCAGAAGCGACAGCGCTGAGCAAGGCCTGTTTGGCTTTGTGGGCCAGCCCAGCGGCCCCAAGCAAGGCAGCATCAAAGATCTCCGCTTGGCCGATGTGGACATCAAAGTCGCCTGCGATCCAGGCGATCCACCCAGAGACAGTCATATCGGCGCCTTAATTGGCTTTAAGCAGCAAAGCATTGATGTGGTGGGCGTGACGGCCACCGGCACGATCGAAGTGGACGTCGCTGACTGTGATTTTGGCGGCGCCCGGGCCGGGGGATTGATCGGGTTTCATCGAGGCAGTTTGTCAGTCGCGCGCGCTCAGGTGGACCTTCGCATCATCAATGCCAGCGACGATTTTGATTCGTACCTTGGTGGCGGTTTGGTGGGTTGGAACCAGGGCACCGTCTCTGAGGTGGCCAGCGAGGGTTCGGTCGCCGCCCCTTCAGCCGGCGGCATCATCGGTTTTAATGACAGCGTATTGGTGGACGCCTATTCGCTCGCGTCAGTGACCGGCGTGGTGGACGCCGGCGGGGTCATCGGTCGAAACCAAGGCAGCCAGATCGAGCGGGTGTATGCCGCCGGCGAGGTGACATTAACTGACAGCGGCGACCAAGCCGCGCTGGTGGCCGATGTCATCGTTACCCCCAGTGCGAGCAACGAACTCTCTTTTTGGGACGAGACGGTGCTCACCCCAATCGATGCCGCGCTGGGTCAGGGGCTTGATGATCGACAAATGCGCACCCAGTCATTTTTCACAGACGCCGGTTGGGATTTCACAGCGAACACCGGCGTGTGGGCGATGGAAGCCGGTGAGCAAGCCAGCTACCCCTACTTGCAAGCCTTAAGTTATGACGCGCCTGGAACCAATCCCACCAATCAACCGCTGCCAGGCTTGGCCACGCGCACAGACTTGACGGCCGCCAACATTGAGGTCACAGCGCTGAGCGTGAGCGCTTCCCCAGGTCAGCTCACCGCCCGCTGGGGCCCGCCTGCCGATTTAAAAGGCGCCACCGTGACCGGGTACCGGGTGACTTTGAATGGCGAGGAGGTGTGCGAGCTCGGCGCCAATGATCCACTGGTGTGCGTCATGACTGGCTTGAGCTCGAGCCAAAGTTACACCGTGGCGGTCTCGGCGCTCACTTTGGAAGGCGAGAGCCCGATCGCGCTGCAACAATCGGCGTCACCGCTTGCGGTGCCCGCGGCGGTGCCTGGGGCGCCGGTGATTGAGTCGGTCACGGCCGGCGAT
>JAVLCB010000033.1:0-3662 GCA_031580925.1 Wenzhouxiangella sp. | reverse complement strand
GCGTGGTATGCCCCGCAGATGGATGGCCAAGGCTGGATGGTGGAGGTGCTCAACGACGAGCAAGCGCTGGTCTATTGGTTCACCTACGACGATGAGGGCCGGCAGCGCTGGCTGGTTGGGGTCGGTGGTATTGAGGATGAGGCGATTGAGGTCAACAACCTCCAGTGGGCCCAAGGCGCGGCGTTTGGCCCCGACTTTGATCCGGCCGATGTCGAGCGCGTTGATTGGGGTGGGGCCAAGCTCTCACTCTACCCTTGCCAAGAGGCGCAGGTGTCGTATCGGCAAGGCCGCGCGCATCGAGCCGAGGCGGGCACCATCGACGGTGTCGAGCCCTTGGCGGGGATTGTCGGCGGCGAGCCTTGCCCGAAATACATCGACCAGTGGGTCGCCTCTCGGGTGGTTGAGCAAACCACCTTCGGGCCCAACCCCGAAGACGAGGCCGAGATTCGCAGACTCGGCATCGAGGGCTGGGTGGATGAGCAGTTGGCGACGCCGCCGTCGCTCATCGAGTGGAAGGACATGGGTTGTGAGAGCAACTTTTTCACTGCACAAGGTCGCCACAAACCAACGGAGTACCCCTACTGGGAAAAAGTCCGCATCCAGGCTGTGGATCATTTTGTGGGCGCGCCCGATCAACTTCGGCTGAGACTCACTTGGGCGCTGTCGCAGCTTCTCGTGGTGTCGGATAACGACATTGATACAGCGGGCACCGGTGCGTACTTCAACATGCTCCAGCGCTTTGGTTTGCGGAATTATCGTGACATCTTAAAAGAGGTGACGCTGTCACCGGCGATGGGTGTATTTCTCGACAATGCTGGGTCGTACGCCACTTCTGACGCTTGTCCTGACTGCGTTCCCAACGAGAATTACTCTCGAGAGTTGTTGATGTTGTTCACGCTGGGGGTGAACCAGCTGAACATGGATGGCACCGTCAAAACCGACCCAGACGGGCGACCGCTGGAGGTCTTCAGCCAGCAGGATGTCATGGAGCTTGCGCGCGCGCTCACTGGCTGGCGGTTCAGTAGATTCAGCCAGCTGCCGCCCGATTCACAAAGGCGCCGTGAGTTGGCGGCGTGCCCCACGGTCAAGGACTATCAAATGGTTTGGGATGGCCACATGGTGCCGGAGACCGAGTGGCCCCCGAACGCGCATGACCCGGGCCGTAAAGAGCTGCTGGGCGAGACCATTCCGGCGGGTCAGGGCATTCGCCAAGACTTGGAGACGGTGCTCGACATTTTGATGGATCATCCCAACATGGCGCCCTTTGTGTCCTATCGGCTGATTCAGCACTTGACCACGTCCAACCCATCGCCCGACTACGTTCGTCGAGTGGCTGAAGTGTTTGCGGACAACGGCCAGGGAGTGAGCGGGGACATGAAAGCGGTGGTCAAGGCCATCATCATGGACCCAGAAGCCCGCGCCGGCGACGATCCTGACCGGATGCCCGAAAACTTTGGTCGCATTCGGGATTTAGTTCAGCATCACACGGGCGTTTGGCGTGGGATGTCGTGCACCCGCATGCCGACGCGGCGGTTCGATTCTCCCGATCCATCTGATTTCACGCCCACGTGGCGCTTCGAGCCTCGATGGCCCAACAACGAGCCCTTCGGCGCGCGCGAGGTCTTTAACTTTTATCCGCCGGACAACACGGTCACGGGCATGGATTTGATCTCGCCCGAGCACATGATTTTGAATGCCCAAGGCATTGAGGCCAGATTGTCTTCTGTGCCCAATGATATCCGCCACTTGGATGTGTGCGATTTTGAAGCCTTTGTTGAGGCCACCGATGAGGGCCCTGAGGCGCTGGTGTCCCTGATCTCAGAGCGTTATCTGCGCGGTCGCGATGACTTCGATCACCGAGCGGTGTTGATCGACATGGCCGAGACTGTGCCCGACACGTTGCGGGAGTTTCAAGACCCCAGCTCGCGCTATTATCAACCCAACAATTCTTGGCCACTGCAGGTTTTGATCGGCTACTCCTTGCTTGGCGAGGAATATGGCGTGGTGAGGTAGATCCATATGCACAAAGGCCCCGATCCCCATCTTGATCCCAAGCGTCGACAGCTTTTAAAGACGTTGGGGCTGACCAGCATGATGGCCGCCGGCTCGGTGAGTTTGCCGTGGCCGCTTCGCATGGCCATGGCCCAAGCCCAAAATGATTATAAAGGCGTGATCTGCGTTTTCTTAAACGGCGGCAACGACGGCAATGACACGTTGGTTCCCATGGGCGGTGGCTATGAGGACTACCGCCGCGCGCATGACCCGATTGCACTCGCCAAAGAAGACCTCGTGCCTCTGAAGCTCAGCAACGCCGACCAGCCCCTGGGCTTGAATCCCGCCCTGGCGAAGCTCAAACCCATCTCGGACCGGGGCGACATTGCTTGGGTGGCCAACGCAGGACCGCTGGTCCAACCGGTCAGCGCGATGGATGTTCGCGCAGAGCTGGCCGAAGTCCCCAGCTTTCTGGGGTCACATCCTGACCAGCAGCGCTTGGTCTCTGGGGGCGTGCCCGGGACTTTCGCCGCGCGCTCAGGCTGGGGCGGGCGAGCGATCGAGCAGATGCCCCAAGAGCTGTTGAGCGATTTGTTGTCCAACCTCACCCTCAGCCAGCGCGATTGGCTGATGCGCGGCGAGTTTTGGTCGCCGACGCTGGCTCAGGATCGTGAGCGCTATGCGGCCATGGATTTGCGAGACGTCTTGGCCGGCGCTGACACCGATGAGCTTCGGGCGTACCAATCAGCCGTGCGCGTGAGGCCCAGCCATGATGATCTATCGGTGGCTTATCGGCATGCGGTGGGCAACGTGTTGGACGAAGTGCTTGAGCTTCGTCGCGTGTTGGATGTTGTGCCCGAGGGGCTTGCGCCGAGAGACTTCCAAGAACCCGACGACAATGGCTTGATGGAACAGCTTCGCACCGCCACCCGCGTGTTTTGGGCGGGTCGTGAGGCGGGGGTCAAGCGCCAGATGGTGTTTGTCGATTGGGGTGGGTTTGATACCCATTCCAATCAGCGTGGCGCCGACATGGACAATCAGGACGGTTTGCTGCAAGCGCTTTCCAACGGCTTGGCGGATTTGGACGAGCAGCTGGCCCAAGGGGGTCTGCAAGATCAGGTGGTCACCATGGTGATGTCGGAGTTCGGGCGACCGCTTCGTCCCAACTCCAATGGCGGCACCGACCACGGCTGGGGCAACCACTTTTGGATCATGGGCGGACCGGTCAACGGCAACAAGGTCTATGGTCAGATGCCGTCATTGATTCCGGGTGGGCCGGATGACATGGGTGAGGACGCGCTGGGTCGCTGGGTCCCCACCACCAGCACCGAACAAATCGCCGCCTCGGTGATGGAATGGTTCGGTCTGCCGCGCTCGGCGTTTCCCAAGGTGTTTGCCCACCTCCAAAACTTCCCCAAGCAGACGTTGGATATGTTCTGAGATGCGGGACCGGCGTTTTAGAGCGCCACATCACTCTCCGAATCAAATAAATGGCGCGGGTTTTGTCACCTGATGCCCAAATCTTCAACGAATGTGACAAAGAAGCTCCCGGCTCATGACCAATGAGAGCATGCGATGACATCCGTGCATTTGGGGATAGTGCAAGGTTGTCAATCGACAACGTTTAGGCCATACTGGAGTTTCTTTGGAAATGACGCGACGTCCGCGCC
>JAVLCB010000032.1:0-3917 GCA_031580925.1 Wenzhouxiangella sp. | reverse complement strand
ACCAACACCCTTCAATTTTGGGTGGCCAGTCGCGCGCACCACGCCGACATTGGTGGGCTCACCCCAGGCTCAATGCCCCCGAACAGTCGCCACATTGATCACGAAGGTGTACTCATTGATGCACTGAGGATCGTCAATACCGGGCAATTGGATCAAGCCGCGGTGGTTGAGGCATTGAGCGCGGGCCCCCATCCCGCCCGCCAGATCACCCAGAACCTGGCGGATCTCTCGGCTCAGTTGGCGGCCAATCAAAGAGGGCTTGTGGAGATCGATCGAATGATCGAGCAGTTTGGGCTTCACCGGGTCTTGCGCGCCATGGAGGAGGTACAAGCCAACGCGACTGAACATGTCCGTGAGGTGATTGAGCAGCTCTCCGATGGCCAGTGGTCTAAAACTTTGGACAACGGCGCGCGAATTGAAGTGGCCGTCAAGGTTGATCACGATCGCAGGCGCGCGCGGATTGATTTCAGAGGGTCCAGTCCACAACTTGCCGATAACTTCAACGCGCCCGCTGCGATCACTCGCGCGTGTGTTCTCTATGTACTGCGCTGCTTAGTCAAGGCGGACATCCCCCTCAACGATGGGTGTCTGGAGCCGATTGAGCTCATCATTCCCGAGGGCAGCATGCTCCACCCCAAGCCACCGGCGGCTGTGGTGGCGGGCAATGTCGAGACCAGCCAAGCCTTGACCGATGCCCTGCTCGCTGCCATGGGCGCACAAGCCAACAGCCAGGGCACCATGAACAACCTCACTTTCGGCGATGCCGAGCATCAGCACTACGAGACCATCTGCGGTGGCAGTGGTGCAGGCCCCGGTTTCGATGGCTGCGATGCGGTGCAGGTGCACATGACCAACAGCCGGCTGACCGATCCTGAGGTTCTGGAGATGCGCTTCCCTGTGCGACTAGAGGCTTTTGGTGTCCGTTGGGGCTCTGGTGGCGTCGGTCAGTGGTGCGGTGGGTGTGGGGCTTTCCGTCGAATCCGGTTCCTGGCGCCCATGACAGTGGCGGTGCTGGCCACGTCGAGGCTGATTGCGCCCTCGGGCTTGCACGGCGGTGCAGATGGGGCACCCGGCCGGGCATGGATCGAGCGAAGCGATGGGCGTGTGGAGCCTTTGTCAGGCTGTGACCATGCCCCGGTCAACCCCGGCGATGTCGTGACGGTTGAAACCCCGGGCGGAGGCGGTTGGAAAACCCACTTAGCAATAGACTGAAGTCGAGGCCAGCCGGTTTGAGGCTCAGATGATCACATCGACTTTGACCGGTTAACGCCTAACCAGGCGATGGCCAAAGCCACAGCAAATGGCACCAAGCGCTCAAGGGCATTGCCAGGGGCCTGTGGGAAAAAGCTGATGGCAATGGTTAAGGCGGCACCGCACAGCATGGCGCCCAATCGGTAATTGGGGCGCACTGAGCCGACAAATAGCAAAACAATCAGCAAAGGACCGAAGGCATTGCCCAAGACTTGCCACGCAAACAGCACGCGATTAAATATTGAGGCTGGGAAATATAAAGCCAGCAGCACCGCGGCAATGCCTAGGATGATGATCACAATGCGGTCGGTGTGCAAAGAGTGGCGATGCTGTCGCATGTCATGACTGACCGAGCCCCCAGCGACCAGCAGCTGGCTGTCAGCGGTGGACATGATGGCAGCCAATACGCCGCCCGTCACAACGCCACCGATCACCGCTGGCAGGAAGTCCGCTGATAATTGAAGCAGCACCGACTCGGCATCGTCGAGTTCAGGCAACAGCACCCGCCCTGATAACCCCAAAACGATCATGCCAACATAAATCACCGACGCCCAACTCAAGCTGATGAGGCGGGCTCGGGCCACTTGATCGCTTGAAGAGATGGCCATGAATCGGTTGACGACATGGGGCTGGCCCGGATAGCCCACCCCAATGCCGAACAAGCCCGCCACAAAGACCATGGCCAGAAACAAGTTCGGCTGATCAACCAGCATCAATAGGCTCGGCTCATCCAGGGCCACCAAACCAGACCACAGACCGGTCGGGCCACCGACTTTGATCAAGGCGACCATGGGCAATCCGATGGCGACGGCCAGCATCATTAATCCTTGAAGGGAGTCGGTGACGCTGGCGGCCCAGAAACCGCCCAAAAACACGTAAGCGATCACGATCGCAGCGCCGATCACCATGGCCATTGAGGCTTCGATGGGCAGGGCCGTTGAGATGGCACTACCGGCTGCTTGAAACTGGGCGGCAACATAGAACGTAAAACAGAACAAAATGATCACCGCGCCCAAACCACGGAGCTGCCGCTCGGTGGCTTTGGGCGTGCCCTGGGCCAAAAACTCCACCAGCGTGAGTGCTTGAGACGCGTGAGCGGCGGGTTGTAGGCGAGGGGCGATGAATACCCAGTTGATGACAAAGCCTAAAAGGATGGCAGGAATCAGCCACACTGCCTGCAGGCCCCACGCATACGCCGCGCCACTTGTGCCCAATAAGGTCCACGCGGATGAGGAGCTGGCAGAGGCGCTCAGCGCGGCAACAACAGGCCCCATGCCTCTGCCGGCCAGGTGGAAGTCACTGGTGTCTTGCACCCGGCTTTGCGCCCAAACGCCGATGCCGAGCAAGAGCAGTAAGTAGACGATCAGAGTGATGGCGACCATTTCGACTGCCTCAGATAAAGCCTGTGCTCCAAGGTTAACCCATCATCTGGACCAAGCACGCGGTTGTTCGCTGAAGTCTCTCGGGGGGCTGCTGCCCAAAAACCGCCGAAGTGCCCGCATCCCTGGGTCCGTCTCCGCTTTGCTCAACACCTGACGAATTGATATCAATTGGCTTGGCATGTGATATCATTCAAGGATGCCTCGGACGATTGTCAATTTAATGAGCGATGACAAGGCGTGGCTGGACGCCGAAGCCAAACGCCGGGGTCAGTCCATGACCAGTCTGGTCAGTGAAGCGGTGGCTGAGTATCGAGTCCGTCACGTGAGTGATCAGTCACCAAGTCTGGAACAGTGTCTGAGCCAGACAGCTGGCCTATGGAGACAGGGAGATGGGCTGGTTTGGCAAAATTACTTGAGAAACGAGTGGGCAAGCTCGGACGGCGCAGCAGTCGATGAGTCAGCCTGACGCAATCCAGCTGAGGTACCTTCTAGACTCTGTCATCATCATTGACCATTTGAACGGCGTCGGCGAAGCCACCGAGTTCATGTCGCTCAACGGTCACGAGAGTGCTATTTCTGTGATCACGCGTGCGGAGGTGTTGGCAGGGGTCATGGCTGATTATGAGCAGGCTGTTGTGCGACTGCTGAACCAGTTCATCACCTTGCCTGTGACCACCGCTGTGGCAGATCAGGCCGCCAAGCTCCGACAAACCGAGCGTTGGAAATTGCCTGATGCCATTCAGGCTGCCGTTGCGATGGATAATAACTTGGTGCTGGTCACCCGAAACTCGCGGGATTTCAAAGATGGGCAACCGGTGCGAGTGCTGACTCCGTACAGCACTTAGCGGGCGTGAATTGCGGTGTGGCGTTTCAAGCGCCACACCCTGTATGTGTGTTGCGTCTTAGCACAACATCTGATTCGTACTATAAAGTAGGGAGTGTGGATCGGATGACTGGAGTTCCCCCAAAGATCAGAAATCAACGGTTTGGAACTCATTTGGAACCATCTTGGATTCAAGAGGCTTCATACAAGTGGTTGATTTTGGTGGGCCCTGCAGGACTTGAACCTGCGACCTACCGATTATGAGTCGGCTGCTCTAACCAACTGAGCTAAGGGCCCTTTATTCAAGCAATGGATGCTATGACTGTTCCGCCACGGGCTTCACTTCCATACCTTTGGCTTCAAGTTCTTCTTTCTTGCGCTTTTGAATATAGGAGAGGTTGTTCTTAAACGTCTCTGCAATGGTGTTGACACCATTGGGCGCCAAAAACCCGTCATTGCCA
>JAVLCB010000031.1:0-4559 GCA_031580925.1 Wenzhouxiangella sp. | reverse complement strand
CCAACGAAGAGGCCTCCGACCCCAGAGTCGCCCTCTATCACAGCACCACACCGCTTTGGCAGGCCAGAATTCGAGCGCATTGCGGGATTTATCATGGCCAACAGGCACCTGAGGCCAGGGCTTGCCTGGCCGAGACCCTCGGCGCGCTGGTGACCGCTCAAGAGAGAAGCGAGCAAATGGGCGGAGAAAGAACGGGCAAAGACAAAACGGGCGAAGACCAAAGCCAAGCGCCCGTCCCAGAAAATTTTTGGGACGATGACGAAGAATTGCGCAATGCACTCACTCAAGCCGTTCCTTTCCATCCCCTGTGCTTAGACCAACTCCCCATGACCCCCTTTGGAGATGGCGAGCCAGAAGGTCGAACGATCAGCTGTGACAACACTCAGACCGCCGATATCCTGGTCAGGCAAAGTGGCTGGATCTTGAGCAGTTTTCCAGACCACGAAGACGGCTCTTCCGGTGGTTGGGCGGCCTATCAAGTCGTTGAGCGCATCGAAGTCGATGGTCGAGGTCCGTTTGTGTGGATTGAGGCCACGCAAAACACAGGGGGCACCGGGAACTTTGACAAGATTTGGCTGCTGCGCTTGCCGCCGGAACAAGTGACGCAGCAGACTCGCTTCGATTGGGTTTTCGAAATCGGCGGGGGTGATCGGTGCAACGATGGCAAGAACGCCATTCATGAAACTCACCCAGGTGCCGTGACTTACAAACACGCCGCCACCCCTTACCGCCTCCTGAATCCCAGCGATGATGACAATACCTTTTTGGAATACCTCATCCGAATGGTGGAAGAGGAGTCTGACCCGAGCGGCGGCACTGCGGGACCCAATGATTCCGCACTCGCCGCACCACGGGGGCCTTTTATGAATTGGCTGGCCTATGATGATGTGGTCAACTGTGCGGTTTGCTGTGCCGGTGAGATCACCAAGACCATTGATCTGGAAAGTGGTGAGAGCTGGCTTGAGGGCATCGCGATTGACCCAGAAATCTTCAACATGGACTTCTTTGCTCAACCCGCCCTGGCTGAATGCGGCGCTTCTTGGCTGCAATCCCTCCAAGCCTTGGCCCCAGAGCGTGGCCCCATCCGCTTCTCACCCGATGAATGGCGGATCAAAAAAGATGAATTAAAGGCAGCTTGTCAGGGGGTGACCCCGTAGCCTGCCAGACAAAGGACAGCACCCCACAACACAGACAAAAAAGGGACCACCGCCATGTACAAAGCACAATACAAAGTCAAAAACGCATTCGAAGTGTGGGCCAACATCGGCTCCTACGCCAGCGAAAGCCAAGCCATCTCAATGGCTCAAAACAAGAAGTCTAAAGGGGCATTAATGGTTCGCGTGATTGACAGCAAGGGCAGTGTGATTTACTCCGGCTAGCCCACCACCCAAGAACTTCGTGCAAATTGGCGTGGTGCCCTCGATCTGACGCCGGTCTTGCAATGCCGAATAAGCACCGCTGATTCCCATCAGTCAGCCTCTCTACGACACCATGTGTCACACCCCATCAGACACTGTCCGAGGCGATCGTCCAAACACAACGATCGATTAGGACGGATCGCATTCAATCACCGGCGGTGGCCGTGATCTCTCAGTGCCCAGATCGGTGGTCCTGTTGTCACATGTAAGGAGTTTGACCATGAAATTGAAAGCGCTATTGCTCGGCTTTGCCTTGCTCTTGTCAGCCAACGCTTCGGCCCAGTTCGTCTCAGGCCTGGGGTACTACCACGTCCACCAAAGCGATCTTGATTTGGACGTGGGTGCCTTGGCCGGCTCGGTGGGTTATCAATTCGACCTCAACGACGCCGTCAGCATTGTTCCTGAGCTTCGCGGTGGGATTGGACTTCAGGAAGACACCGCGCTGGGGGTCGATGTCAAGGTCGACAACCTCATCGCTGCCGCCGTGCGCGTCCAATGGGCGGTCAGTGATCCGGTGTATCTCTACACCGTCGCAAGCTACGGCGAGTACGAGTTCAAGTTTGATGGGCGAGGGATCAGCAGCTTTAACCTCTCCGGTGATGACTCGGGGTTTGGGGGCGGTTTGGGGTTCAACCTAGCAGACGAGTTCAGTATTGAAGCCGGTTACGAGGACATCGCCGGTCTGGATATCTTCAGCGCCAGCGCCCGATTCCGGTTTTGAGTCTCGTGTCTGAGTCGAGAGCCTGCGTCTCGTTTCTTAAGTCATCGATTGGCTGCCGTCACCGGCGGCGGCCGATCCTTTGAACAACGCTCGAGCCCCCAGCCACCTTGCCCTCTGCGATGGCTCGGTCTCTCCCATTCCAGCGGCCCCGCGCCACGATTGACCCCTGGACGAGCCCCTCAGACGACAGATTTTGTCGCAAAGAGTTGAAAAAAGTTGACCTCAAAAAGCTGACAGGGCCCCATCCCCTGTGTTACGAATAAACTTAAGGGAAATTAAGAAATATCTGAATACAGTGGCCGCGTCAGCACAACCTACACTGAGCCAAGCCACTCAACACGTCCAATCAAATGGGGGACCACCATGCAAGACGCCAGACTCAAGCCACTGCTCGACGCGCTCGAGGCGTTGAGCGCAAGCCACCCCGGCAAGCTCGTGATTCGGGCGCAACCGGATTACATCGAACTCACCAAGACCCACCCAGAGCCCGACGACCACTTCTTGTCTTACAAGTGGGAGGTCCAACCCAACTGCCGGCCTGCCACGCCCGACGACCCCCACCCCAACGGCCAGCACCCCGTGGAGGGCTATATGCTCGTCGAGTACCGCGACCCGAAAGGCCATGTGGCCGTGGGTGACGACACCAACGAACAGTTCGACACCATCGACGACGTGCTCGCCCACATCGCCCGCCGCTTAGGCTCGCACTAACCCCATCGGCCAGGCGTGGTTGGGTTGTATCGCCCCCGTTGTCTCCACCGCCGCGGCCAGCACCGCGCCAGCGGCAAGCGGGCCGCGGCCACCACCGTTGTGGCGATCGTCGTGGTGTGCGGGCTTGTCATCCACACCCCCGGCGTGTCGGCATTAAGTGACTGTGGCCAGCGCACCACTGAGCCGGACACCAACTGCCAAGTTCGCTTCCACACCCAAGGCCGGGTGTTCAACGGCGCGCCCCGCCCGCCCACCGAAATCACCCTCACGCCACTCGATGCCGACCTGGCTCCCCTAGACACCGGCGGCGAGCACACCACGGGCCATGACTTGGATGGGTATGTGCTTTTCGCCGACGCCTTAGGCGTCCCGGCCACCCTCACCGCCACCACCGCTTTGATCCATCCCCTCACCGGTGAGGCCTCGGCGGGGACCTTGCAGCTCAAAGCCTTGACCTCACTGGCGCGGGTCAACCACATCCACCCGGTAACCACCCTCGAGATTCCCCGCGTGCGCGCCCTCCACGCCCAAGGCGCGGCATTGGCCGACGCCAAAGCGCAGGCTTTGTCAGAGTGGGCCGCCGCGCTGGGGGCGACCTTCGAGACCGACAACGCCAGCGCGATCGACATGACCGGCACCCACGGCGCGCCACTGGCCGCGTTGACCGCCGCGTTGTCGACCGCCCCCGACGGCGAGCCTCGATCGCTCACCGCCCAGCAAGCCTTGCTCGACACCTGGGCCGCTGACCTGGCCGACACCGGTACCTTGGCCGATACTCACCGCAAAACGCTCGCCCAATCCGCGCAAGCGGCCCGGCCCCACGCAACCACGCTCAGCGAACGCATCGCCGCCGCCACCAACCAGCCCACGCCCACCGCCACCGAACTCGACCACGCGCTGGGCGAGGTCATCGCGGCCAATACCCACGATGTGACGATCGAGACCACGGGCCCGGGACACACCACGCCCGCCGCCGACGTTCGCGTTTTGCCCGGCCAGACCCAAGCCATCGCGTTGCAACCGGCCACCGGCCACCGCGTCCAAGGCGTCACCGGCGACTGCCCGGGCGAGCTCAGCGCCGAGCGCACACGCTTCGAGACCACC
Source organism: Wenzhouxiangella sp. (assembly GCA_031580925.1). GTDB lineage: Bacteria > Pseudomonadota > Gammaproteobacteria > Xanthomonadales > Wenzhouxiangellaceae > Wenzhouxiangella. Next base: position 605 of record JAVLCB010000031.1, on the reverse strand, counting down.
CCGACCCAAGACTGCACCCTTGAGGTGGCGTTTGTGCCACAGACCCACACCGTCACCGTGGAGATGAACGAACCCGGCGCGGTCGATCCCATGAGCCCCATCGCGGTGGAACACGGCCAGACACTGGCCCTTGAGATCACACCCCCCGCCGGCTTCGATGGCCTGTTGGTGGTCGGGTGCAACGGCGTGCTCGCCGCTCAGACCTACACCATCACGGGTGTGGCCGGCGATTGCACCGTCGAGGTCGAGTTTTTTGAGCGGTTTTTCATCGATGACAACGGTTGGACCGTGCGCTGTCCGCGCGTGGCGGTTGGTGAGATCGGTGTCTTGGGTGGGGTCACCTACACCAAACGCGACCGGGACACGATCACGCCGGCCAACGCCGCCACCGCGTGCATCAGCGGTGAGACCGACCTGTCGGACCTGTTCGCCCAAGCCACCGGCTTCAACGCCGACATCCACCACTGGGACACCCGGGCGGTTGTTGATATGGATCGACTGTTCGCAGACGCTTCAGCTTTCAACCAAGACTTAAGCCGGTGGTGCGTGGCCAACATTCCCACCCCACCGACCGACTTTGATACCGGGGCGAGAGCGTGGGCTGC
>JAVLCB010000030.1:0-4830 GCA_031580925.1 Wenzhouxiangella sp. | reverse complement strand
GCTGGGGCGGTTTTTCGTGCGAATCCACCCCGACCACCCCGAGCGGGCCGGCGAGGTGGCCCGGTCGATCAACGGCTATGATGAAGCGCGTTGGGACGCCCTAGCGGCTTTGGCGCCTGATGCCGCCGTGGCGGCGTTTGCGGCTTTTCACGAGCAACACGCCACCGACCGGCGGTTCATCCTGACCGCCTACAACGCGCCTTTTGACCGGAACTTTATTGAGGCGCTGTTTAAACGCCACGACCAAGCGCTGTCGGACTGGTATACGTACTTTGTGCTGGATTTGCCCTCCATGGCGTATGGCTTGGGCGTTGATGCCTTGGTCAATGGCGACGTGGCCGAGGCCTTTGGTCTGCCGCCGGAGACCGATGACCCCCTCAAACACACCGGCCTGACCGGCGCGTCGTGGAACTTGGCGCTGTATCGGGCGATGCTTAAGCGAGTGCCTGACGCCAAAAGACAATAGCGGGCCAGGATGCCTCACTTGGTGATTTCAATCGATAACGTCAGGCGGTGACGCGGGCCGGTGATATCGGCCCGGTGATATCCGCGATTTCCCGTCCAGCCCGTTAAATTATCTCAGCAGTCTCAAATCCTAAAAAATTTGTGTCAAATCTGACGTCAGCGGGGCCTGGCGGTGGCATGCCTGCCGCGCAATTCCTAGAGTGGACACAGCACCGACCAAGCGCGTCGGTGGTGTCATGAAACTCGAGGGGAGAGGCAGCTGGTGCAAATAATACAACGCCTTGGTCCGGGCGGCGCGCATGCAATGGCGTCAGTCACGAAAGACAGACACGTCCAGTGGGCCCGAGCGCTGCGTGGTTTGGTGGTGCTTTTGGGTAGTTTGGCCTCAACGCCGAGCCTCGCTTCACCATTTGGGGGCGGCAGCGGGACCTCAGACGACCCCTATCAAATCAAGAATTGGCACCATCTTGCAGCGATTGGGCCGCATCTACAGGATTTATCTGCAGGGACTGCTTTGCCCGTTGCTGGCGCCAAGTTCGGCGCATCGGGTGCTGCCGCTTTGTCGAGTGACCAATATGGGTCGACAGACTCGGAAGCCGGCAGGTACTTTGAGTTGCAAAATGATCTGAATGAAGCCAGCTCGGGTTACGCCACCCATGTCATTGATGGCGACACGCTGGCCAATGGTGGTCAGGGTTGGAAGCCGATTGGTGACGACAATGGCGAGTTTGGTGGCTTCTTTGATGGAGGCGGGCATTCGATTTCAGATTTCTTGGTGTTGCTAGGCACCGACGATCCCTCTAATAAAAACCTTGGCCTGTTTGCCGTTGTTGGGCCGGTGAGTGAGATCAAACGCCTCAGCGTTGAGGGTGAAGTGAAAGGGAATACCGCTCTCGGCTTGCTGGCTGGCGAAAACTATGGCCTTATTAAAAAAGTACATGCGCACGGGGAGGTGCGAGGCAACGAGTCTGTGGGCGTTCTTGTTGGCCATAATTTTGGTGTCATCGAAGAGGCATTCACCACAGGAGACGCTGGTGGCCTCGGGGTGGGCGGCTTGGTGGGGGCGAATGACAGTTTTTTTTCTAGCGATGCTCTTATCAAAAGCAGTTACTCCACAGCAACAGTCCGGGGCGACTTTGCCGCGGGGTTGGTTGGGGTGAACGGCGGGTCCATCACCAACAGTTACAGCACCGGGCAGGTCATCCCAGATGGAGACGGCGGCTCGGCCACCACCGGCGGATTGGTGGCTGTCAATAACATTGACGGCACCACCGGCACCGTCACTGACTCGTATTGGGATCAGGACTCCTCTGGGGCGGATGCCTCCGCCGCCGGCGAGGGCAAGTCAACGGCACAAATGAAAAGCAGCCAAACTTTTTCGAGCTGGGATTTCTCAGCTGTTTGGGCCATCGAAGAGAATGCGGTGGTGTCCTACCCGTATCTACAAAGCCCCACCCAATCCCCTGCCCCCGGCCGTGTGGAATACTTCGCTGGCGGGACGGGCGCTGAAAAAGACCCCTATCAAATCAAGAATTGGCACCATCTCGCAGCGATTGGCCCCTACTTGGAAACTGTTTCTGCGACATCGTCGCTGCCCGTTGCCAGCGCGAAGTTGGGCGCATCGGGCGGGTTTGATCGGCGAAGGCGTCAACCGGGGTCTGGAAAATTGACCACTGATGACTATTTCGAGTTGCAGAACGACCTGGACGAGACCACCACGGGTTACACAATCCATGTGGCAGACGGCGACACGCTGGCCAACAGTGGCGCCGGTTGGAAGCCGATTGATCTTCTATCCTTCGGGGTTTTTGATGGGGGTGGTCATTTGATTTCAGGGCTCAAAATCAATCGTCCCTCAGAGACTGGGGTCGGTTTGTTTAAAGTTAATGAGGGGGAGATCAAGCGCCTTGGCCTCGCTGGCACGATTGCTGGCCCAGATAATGCCAGCGGCGGTGGTGACGATGCCGTCGGGCTGCTGGTTGGCGATAACGCCGGTGTGATCAACGAGACATACACCCAAGGCGTTGTGATCGGTTCGAGTCGCGTGGGCGGTCTGGCTGGGTTCAATATCGGTGTCGTTGAGAACAGCTACGCCTCGGTTGAGGTAACTGGCGACACGGTGGCGGGATTGGTGGGCCAAAACACCGGGTCCATCACCAACAGTTACAGCACTGGGCTGGTGACGCCAGCCGGCGGTAAGCGCGCCACATACGGTGGGCTGGTGGCTCAAAATCAAAGTAACGATGGCAACCTTAAAGGTCAGGTTGTGGACTCCTATTGGGACGAAGACTCATCGTTGACTGGCATCTCGGATGGGGGCGAGGGCAAGACAACGGCCCAAATGAAAAGCAGCCAAACTTTTTTTTCGAGCTGGGACTTCTCAACTGTTTGGGCCATAGAAGAGAATGCGGTGGTGTCCTACCCCTATCTCCAAAACGCCACCCAGTCACCCAGTCCTGGTCGTGTTGAGTACTTTGCTGGCGGCGATGGCTCACAATCATCGCCCTTTGAGATTAAGACTTGGGCGCATCTATCTAACATACGCGAACAGCCTGCCAAGCAATATCAATTAATGAATGACCTATCGTCGAGCACAGCCGGATATGCTCAGCACGTGGCCAATAACGGTGGGCTTGTTAACAATGGCCAAGGGTGGGCGCCCATTCCCGGGTTCAAAGGGACCCTCAGTGGTCAGTCAGACCAAGGTGATTTCGAGATTAAAGGCCTCAAAATTGATCGTCCAAGCGGTTCATCGCCAGTGGGTCTGTTTGCCGATATTAGGCCAATGGGGCTGGTGACAGATCTTGCATTCGAAAGCGCTGAAGTGGTGGGCAACGCTTCGGTCGGCGTGGTGGCCGGCAGCAGTGCCGGTGTTCTCTTGCGGGTACGGGCCAGCGGTTCCGTGCAAGCCAATAGCAGTGCGGGTGGGCTTTTGGGGAGCCTCACCTTTGAGTCTGGGAAAACCGAAGCGCCGGCGGTTGAGCGGTCGGTCTCGATGGTTGATGTCTCAACCACCAGCGGCTCGGTGGGTGGTTTGATTGGTTTGGTGGGCGCAGCGAACAGTGCATTTGTGCTGGATTCTTATGCGACAGGATCGGTGACGGGCTCTGATTCGGTGGGTGGGTTGGTTGGTGTGATGGACAAATCAATCGTCAGGCGAAACTACGCCGCCGGTCAAGTTAAGGCCACCGCCTCAGCGCCCAGCCATGTTGGGGGTTTGATCGGGCAGTTCATCAACACCAACAACATGAGTGAAAACTTTTTCGACATGGAGGCCACGGGGCAATCCAACAAGCTGAGCAGTCAAGCAGGCACTGGCCGGTCCACTGCTGCCATGAAAGAAAAAACAACGTTCACCGATGCTGGGTGGGACTTCACCGCCAACACGGGCGTGTGGGCAATCCAGCAGAGCAACGCCACTTCTTATCCTTATCTGCGTGCGATGGCCCCCGCGAGCGTTGGGACAAGCTCTACAGGACTTCCGCTTCCCGGGTTGGTTAAGCCCCCAGCCGCACCGACCATTGGCCAGGCCGTGGCAAGCGATGGCCAAGCAGAGGTGGCATTCACCGCTCCCAACGACACCGGTGGTGGCACGATCACGGGTTTCACCGCCACGTCGACACCGGGTGGGATCAGCGCCACCACTGCAGAGACTCACAGCGGAATGCTGACGGTGGCCGGGCTCAACAATGGCACCCGCTACACCTTCACCGTCACGGCATCCAATGCGGCCGGTTCTGGCCCCCCATCAAGCCCGAGCAATGCGGTCACGCCCCAAGGCGTGCCCGCAGCGCCAACGGCGTTGAGCGCCCGTTCGGGTGCCGGTTCAATAAGGCTGACCTTTAATCAACCTGATAATGGTGGCGCAGCGGTCACAAACCACCAATACAGCTTCGATGATGGAAACACGTGGACAAGCTTGTCACCGCCGCAGGCCACCTCGCCGGTGACGGTCAGCGGTCTGGTCAACGACACGGAATACGCCCTCCGCTTACGGGCCGTCAACTCAGTGGGTATTGGACCCGCAAGCGAGTTGGTGATGGCCACACCGTCGGCTTCAAAAACCCAAGCCGAAGCCCATCCTGTTCCCGTTTGGTCGAGGCATGCGTCGCTGCTGCTGGCGCTGGTGACACTCGTCCTGGGCTGTTGGTTTGTGGCTGGGCGGCGGCGCTTCGCGGGCTGAGCGAGCTCCATGGAGGGCGCTGATGGAGCCAGCGGTGACCACGCCATGCCCAATCCGCGTGTGTGACAAAACCAAGTTGGGATTGTTGAGTTGTGATTGAGAAGGCGCTGCCTGGGGAAAACGCCACGCCCCGGGGCCACTCGGGTGGCGCGTGCTGTTCCTCGTGCCACCCCCCCCCCAAA
>JAVLCB010000002.1:0-216260 GCA_031580925.1 Wenzhouxiangella sp. | reverse complement strand
CTGTGACCAGAATGGACCCAGCTTGTGATGGCGCCCCGGGCAGGATTCGAACCTGCGACCTGCCGCTTAGGAGGCGGCTGCTCTATCCCCTGAGCTACCGAGGCGTTGTGATCTGGGCCGACTGATGGTCTGCGACGGAAGGCTTGCTAGGCCAGTGCCTGTTGAACCAACGCGCCGCGCCAACCGCCCATCCAATCGGGCTTTTCACCCATCAGCAACCGCGTCAGCTCGCGCTTGCTGGCAATCAAGGCCGGCTCGACATTCAGCGATTGGCCCAGTGTGGCGATTTTACCCTGCCACTGCTTGAGCGTTTGCCGCTGGTCAGCACTCAAGCCCAGCAATGCCGCGGGGACCTCAAATCCACTGACGTTGGCGTTGGCAAGCGCATCGGCGCAGGGCGTCAGCCACCGGCCCAAGGGTTTTCGGTGGGCATCGATGGCTGCATCAATGCCTGTGGTGTGGGCCATCATCCCCAAGCCACACAGCACATCGTCTTTTAAGACAAAAGAACGCGGCAGGTTGCGTGCTTTGGCTTGCTCCTCGCGCCACTGGGCCAGTTTGGCCACATACGCCATGGCCTGTCTGGGCAATCGGCCCACGCCTTTGACCCGAAGCAATGGATTGGCGTTGGGCGGGTTGGCTTTTTGGGCAACCAGCCGCTGGCAGTCTTCGTTCAACCAAGACAACCTGTCGTGTTTGTCCAGCGCTTCGGCCAGCACTTCAGCCAAGGCGGGCAAATAAATCACGTCTTGAGCGGCATACGACAGCAACGACGCAGACAACGGCCGCTGACACCAATTCGAGCGGGCTTGTCCACCGGGCAGCGTGTCACCAAACACCAACTCGATTAAGTGCTCGTAGCGCGTTTGCAACCCAAACCCGAGCATGGCGGCCGCCAGCTGGGTGTCAAACAACCGCTTGGGACACTGCCCGGTCAACAGCTGAAAAATCTCCAGATCCTCGCCGACGCTGTGGAGGACTTGGTGTGTTGAGGTTTGGCTGAGCAACGCCTCCAACGGCGCATGATCGGACAAGGTGACCACATCCACCAACCACACGGCCTGGCCATCGCTCAGTTGCACCAAGCCTGGGTTCGGATAAAACGTCCGTTCGCGGACAAACTCGGTGTCGATGCCCAGCCAGCCCGTCAGCGCCATTTCACTGGCCAGGGCGGCGTAGCGGTCAGGACAGTCAATCCAGTGGGCTTGGGCCACCGCGTGCTGGGCGTTCGGGCAGTCGGTGCTGGGCAGTTCAATCGGCGGGTTCATGGTGGACCAGTCTAGCGCCATCGGCTGGCATTGAGGGGCATTTGGCGATATTCTGCACCCCATGCAGTCCGCCCCGCGCTTTGTTCTTGCTTTGGCCCTTGTGGTGTCGTTGACCGGTGCGGTGGCGGCCTGGGCGGAAGTGAACCCCTCGTTGGTCTCACAAGCGCCCGAGCCAACGGCACCGTGGGTGGCGAAGGTTCAGGCACTCATCGACCAGCAGGCCTTTGAACAGGCTCGCCAGCGCTTGGCCATGGCCCGGCTGTCGGGTGCCGACCCCGACCAGGTGGCGGCGCTGGAGAAGGTTCTGGATGCGCGCCACCAGGCGCAGTTGGAAGCGTTGAGCCGCGAACTGGACGCCCTGATCGATGACCAAAACCTCGACCAAGCCCAGCAGGTCTTGGTTCAACTGATTGCGCTCGGGGCCGATCAAACCACCATTGTGGCCCACCGCCAAGCCATCGACAACCGCCTTCGCTACGGCCGCCACCAACCCGGGGAGGTGTTCCACGACCCGTGGTTGCTGGCCAACCCCGATGAGACCCAGCACCCCCCGCACAGCCCAGCGATGGTGGTGCTGCCCCAGGGCCGGTTCATGATGGGTTCGGGTCGCTTTGAGAAGGGCCACAAAGACAACGAGGCGCCCCGGCACCGGGTCACCATTGCATCGGGCTTTGCGGTGGGGCAAACCGAGATCACCGTGGGGCAATTTCGGGCGTTTGTTGAAGCCACCGGCCACCGAAGTGACGCCGAGCGACGCGGGCGGGCGAGTGTCTACGACCCCAGAACCCGGCGCATCACCGAACGGCCCGGGATGGATTGGCGCTTGGACTACACCGGTCAGCGCGCGGACGATGCCCATCCGGTGATCCGTGTCTCGTGGCGCGACGCGCAGGCGTATGTGGCGTGGTTGTCTGAGATGACCGGCGAGCGCTACCGATTGCTCAGCGAGGCCGAGTTCGAGTATGCCTTGCGGGCGGGGCAGCAGTGGCGTTTCCCGTGGGGTGAGGACACCCCCCATCAAGCGGTGGAGAACGTCGCAGGCGAAGCCGATCGCTCACCCACCAATGCTCGCTGGGCGGTGTCGTTTCCCGATTATGGCGATGGGCACTGGGGCCCTGCGCCCGTGGGCCGTTTTCCGGCGAACGACTTTGGCTTGTTCGACATGGGGGGCAACGTCAGCGAATGGACCCAAGACTGTTGGCACGACAATTTCGTGCGCGCCCCCAAAGACGGCTCGGCGTGGGTCAATCAAGGCTGTGATCAGCGCGTGGTGCGGGGTGGGGCATGGACCTCCACGCCGGCATTGGCGCGCGCCGCGCACCGGCGCGCCCACCCCACCGACTGGGCCGATGTGCGGGTCGGCTTTCGCGTCGCGCGGGAGCTGGCGCCATGACGCAATGGCATTTGGGCAAAAAAGCCCAATCGGTCGAGACCACGGCAGACGATGAACACCACGCGGCGCGGTATCGCCGGATGCGTCAAGTCAGCCTGGTGGGCGTGCTGGCCAATGCCGCGCTGTCGGCAGCCAAGCTGGTGTTGGGTTGGGTTGCGCAGTCCCAGTCGCTGATCGCCGATGGCATCCACTCGCTGGCCGATGCACTCACCGATGTCGCGGTGATGGTCACCGCCAAGTTCTCCAACCAAGGCGCCGATGCGGATCACCCCTACGGCCACGCCCGCATCGAGACGGCGGCCACAGCGGGGCTGGGTGTGGTGCTGATCGCCACAGGTCTGGGGATCATCTGGGACGCGCTGGCGCGGCTGATGGATCCCAGTTTGTTGTTGGTGCCGGGGACATTGGCACTGGTGGGGGCGGGGCTTTCCATTGTGATCAACGAGGGCTTGTATCAATACACCCGCTGGGTCGGTCAGCAGGTTCGGTCAAGTTTGTTGATTGCCAATGCGTGGCACCACCGCACCGATGCCCTGTCCTCAGTCGTGGTGTTGATTGGTGTGGGTGGGGTGCTCATGGGGTTTGAGGCGCTGGACGCGATCGCGGCGATGGTGGTGGCGCTGATGATCATCCGCGTTGGCTGGTCGCAATTGCGCTCAGCGTTCACCGAACTGGTCGACTCAGGTGTTCAACCCGAGCGGGTGGACATCATCCGAGAGGCGATCATGGCAATCCCCGGCGTGAGTCACCCGCATCGGCTTCGCACCCGCCGCATGGGCGAGCACGTCTTGGTCGATGTGCACGTCGAAGTGCCAGAGACCATCAGCGTCTCCGAGGGTCACCAGCTGGCCGAACGGGTGCAAGCGCACCTCAAAGCCACGTTGGATGATGTCAGTGATGTCATCGTCCACATTGACCCCCAAGACCAAAACGAGGTCTGGTTGGACTTGCCCGACCGCGAAGCCGTGCTGGTGGCGCTCAAAGCCGAATGGTCGGCGCGGCTGGGTGCCGATGCCATGGCGGGCCTGCAGTCGGTGACCTTGCACTACTTGGGCGGGCACATTGATGTTGACGTCATTTGGGCCTGGCCGCTGTCGGGTTCCACTGCTGTCGGGGGTGATCTTCAAGATGTCGCCCGCGCCCTGGACATGGCCCCTGGGTCGTTGCCGTGGCTGGGCCACGTGCGTGTCTTGTTTGCACCAACGTGTGCTTAGATGTGCCCGGTTCAGCTTGAATGACTCGCCGTTGGTCTTGCAACTAAAGGCGCGGCCGGCACAGTGAACGCCATCATTCATCGGGTGCGCGCCGTTCCGGCGTACGGTTGGTTTGCGTTGTTCGCGGCGTTGGCCTCGTCGTTTGGCCAGACGTTTTTTATCGGCCTGTTCGGTGGCGAGATACAAGCTGCGTTGGGGCTTGACCCGGCGGGGTTGGGGTATTTGTACGGCAGCGCCACCTTGTTCAGTGGGGTGTTGATGTTTTGGTTGGGCGCGCTGGCCGATCGGTTGGCGTTGAGCCGGGGCATTGGCATCAGCTTGGGCGTGTTGGCTTTGGGTTGTGTGGGCTTGGCCAACACCCACAACAGCGCCATGCTGTGGGTGTCGTTTTTCTTGGTGCGGTTGGGTGGGCAGGGCCTGACAGGGCATTTGGCGATTGTCGCGGCAGCGCGCCACGCCATTGATCAGCGGGGCCGCACGGTGGCGATGGCCTCGTATGGGTTCATATTGGCCGAGGCGATTTTTCCAGTGCTGGTGGCCCAGTTGTTGGGCCTGATCGATTGGCGTGTGCTTTGGTGGTTGGCGGCGGGCTTGGTGGCGCTGGTTGCTTGGCCGGGCTTGCGCGCTTTGTCGGCGCGGTTTGCTCACCTTGACCTCATTAAAGATAACCCCAACACGCGCGTTGACAGTCACCCGGCGACGCGGCCCACTTCTGACTTGACGCGCTGGACACTTCTGCGCCAGCCGCTTTTTTACTTGACGCTGCCGATGGTGTTGGGCAGTGCCTTTGTAATCACGGCGCTGTTTCTCCACCAGGGCAGTTTGGCGGCGATCAAAGGCTGGGCGTTGGCCGATGTGGGACGCGCGTTTGTATTGTTTGCATTGGCTCAGGCAAGTTCGGCCTTTGTGACGGGGCGGTTGATCGATGCGTTTGGCTCGCTTGGGGTGTTGCGTTTTTTCTTGTGGCCAATGGTTGCCAGCGTGGGTGTATTGGGGTGGTCGGCTGGTCCTTTTGATGTGTGGGGGGTGTTTGTGGGTTTGGGATTGACGGCAGGTGCCAATGGCGTGGTCTCAGGCGCGGTGTGGGCGGAGTTGTTTGGGGTCAGGCAGTTGGGGATGATCCGTGGGGTGTATAGCGCGTTTATGGTGATCGCCTCGGCGATTGCACCGATGCTGTTGGGCGCTTGGTTGTCGGTTGGGTGGTCGTTGGCGCCATTGGCCTGGCTGGCGCTTGTGTATGGGGTGGTGTTGCCGCAGGCATTGGTGATGGTGATTCGTAAAGAGCGAGCCACTGCTGGGCCCACATCGGGTTCGAGGTGAGATCATGGTGCCGGGGGCGGGAATCGAACCCGCACTCTGTCTCCAGAACCGGATTTTGAATCCGGCGCGTCTACCAGTTCCGCCACCCCGGCAAGGATGACCCGCTATTTTAACTCAGTTTCTTGCCCAAGTGCTAGGCGGCATCCAAGCTCAGCTCTTTTTCGATGCGCTCATGCCACCCGGATTCATCGCCTTCGACCGGCTTGAAGATACAGCATTGCTCAAGCGCGTCGGCATACACATGAATCGTGACCGCGGTGTCATCTTTGGCGGGGTTGGCGATGGTGTGATACTCGTGCGGTGGGATCAAGCTGCCGGCACTCCCTGGGCCTGCCCGCATCGTTGTGCGGGGTTCAAACCGAACCTGTGAACCGGCATCGTCCATCATCTCGTATTGGACGACCTCGATTTGGCCATGCCAGACCGCCTCAACGCACCACAGCCCATCGTGGTCGTGGATGGGCGTGCCCTGCGAGGGACCCCAGGTCATGGCCATGATGGTGTAGCCCAGCGCTTCATCGCGGTGGATGAGCCGGCGGGCGTAGTGATCGGCGTCATTTTCAAAAACCTCATCCGGCAGCTGGACCCGATCGTCTTGCATGAGCCGACACAGCGCCTCGCGGACGTTTTCGGTGATGGATGGATCATCGTTGCCGGCGTTGATTGCTTCGGTGATCTGCTGGATCATCAAGGACTTGCCGTCGAATTCTATACTCACTGTAACCACCTCCGGATGGGCGCATCGAATACCTTAGAGTCTACCAAAAAAGCGTCGTGCCCTTTGTTCGATTGCAACACGTCAAACTGAACGTCGCCACCCCCAGCCTGGATCGCCTCGGCGAGGGTGCGCTGTTGGTCTGGCGGAAAGAGGAGATCTGAGTCCACCCCCAACACCAAGGCGCGGCCTTGGAAGCTGCGGGCAAACATTCCCGCAAGGCTGTCGTCTTGGTCGCTGGCATCAAATTCATCCATCGCGCGGGACAAATACAAGTACGCACAAGGGTCGAACTGCCCCACAAAGCGTTGCGCTTGGGTTTCCAAATAAGCCTCCACCTCAAAGCGCATGCCAAAGTCGAGCTCTCTAAATTGGGTTTGTCGGGCGCGACCAAAGCGCTCGTCCCACTCATCGGCCGAGCGGTAGGTGATCATCCCCAGTTTGCGGGCGATGCGCATTCCCGCATCGGGTCCTCGATCGGGCCGATACTGGCCGTTTTGAAAATTTGGGTCGGTAACAATCGCCTCGCGTTGCAATGCGCGAAGCGCCAAGGCAAACGGGGCGCTGGCCGCGGTGGTTGAAATCAGGCCTAAGCGTTGGGTGCTGTGGGGGTGGGCCTTGAGGTAGGCCAGCGCAACCATGCCCCCCATCGATGGGCCAATCACGGCGGCCAGACACCCGATGCCAAGCTCGTCAACCAACCGATGGGCGGCGTTGGCGGTGTCTTCCATGGCGATGGGTGGAAAATCCAAGCGCCAAGGCCGGTCGGTGGCGGGGTTGATGCTCGCCGGTCCGGTGGAACCCAGACAAGAGCCCACGGCGTTGATGCAGATGACAAAGTATTTGTCGGTGTCGATCGCCAAGCCCGGACCAATGATGGCGTCCCACCACCCAGGCGTTGGGTCGGTGTCGCTGGCGGCGGCGTGTGCGCTGGCCGAAAGCCCCGTGAACACCAACACCGCGTTCGACTTGTCGGCGTTGAGCGTGCCCCAGCACTCCCACGCCAGGCTCAACCCAGGCAAGCGACCACCGCGATATAAGGCCACTGCTTCGGTGGTCGTGTGGATCTGCGTGGCCGGCCCCATGTACACTCCGCAAACTGAATCAGGCTTGATTTTAGCGCGTTTGACGCCGACCGGCCCCGAAGATCGACACGACCGCCGATGCCGCGTCAAAGGGGGTGTTCATTGCCGGCATGCTAGGCTGACGGCTTATCTTTTAGGAGCACTCCCATGGCGCGTTTGGGGCTTATCTTGGGCGATCAGCTCAATGCCAATCACTCGGTGTTGGACGCACTCGATCCGGCCTGTGATCGGCTGGTGATGGGGGAGGTCATCGATGAGGCCAGCCACGTGCCTCACCACGTCAAAAAGATCGTGTTGATCTTTGCTGCCATGCGCCACCGCGCGCAAGCGCTGAAAGAGCAAGGGTGGACGATGGACTACCACCTGTTTGATGCTGAAAGTGAGATCCGAAGTTTTGGGGATCTGTTGGACGCGGTGGTGGATACCCACCCCATCGACGAGGTGGTGATCGCCCAGCCGGGCGAGTGGCGGGTGCTCGAGCACCTCCAACACTGGGCCGGTGATCGGGGGATGCCCTTGACGGTGTTGCCCGACCGACGGTTTGTGTCACCGCTTGAAGCGTTTGACGACTGGGCTGAGGGCAAAAAGCAGCTTCGCATGGAGTTCTTCTATCGAAAGATTCGCCAGCGCACGGGGTTTTTGATGGACGGTGGCGAGCCGGTCGGGGGGGTGTGGAACCTCGATGCCGACAACCGAAAAAAGTGGTCGGGCGAGCCCCCGGCGCCGAAGGTCAAAGGGTTTGAGCCCGATGAGACCACCCAAGCGGTGATTGCAGCTGTCAGCGCGGGGTTGGAGAGCTTTGGGTCGATTGAGGGGTTTGATTACCCGGTCACCGCACAACAGGCCGAACAGGCACTTGCCGATTTTATTGACAACCGCTTGCCCCACTTTGGGGATTTTCAAGACGCTTTGGACGATGGCGAGGATTACCTGTTCCACTCCAGGCTGTCGAGCTCTCTGAACATCGGTCTTCTTGACCCGACAGCGGTGTGCCAGGCCGCCGAGCAGGCGTGGTCGGCGGGCAGGGCACCGCTGAATGCCGTTGAGGGCTTTATCCGCCAGATCATCGGCTGGCGGGAGTTTATTCGGGGGGTGTATTGGCATTTGATGCCCGAGTATGGTGAAAGAAACACCCTGGGCCACGACCAGCCCTTGCCCGAGTGGTATTGGAGTGGGGACACCCAGATGCGCTGCTTGGCCAAGGCAGTCGATCAAACCCAACGCGAGGCCTACGCCCACCACATCCAACGGCTGATGGTGACCGGCAACTTCGCATTGCTGCTGGGGGTGTTGCCCAAAGACATCTGCGATTGGTATTTGGCGGTGTATATCGATGCCTACGAGTGGGTGGAGCTGCCCAATACCTTGGGCATGGTGATGCACGCCGATGGCGGGGTGGTGGGGTCAAAGCCGTATGCGGCCAGTGGCAAATACATTGAGCGGATGGGCAACCACTGCAAACATTGCCGCTACCGCGTGAAAGACACCTTGGGCGAGGACGCGTGTCCCTTCAACGCGCTGTATTGGGACTTTTTGATGCGCCATCGGGAGAAGTTCGAGTCCAACAACCGCATGCGGATGATGTATCGCAATGTCGATCGGATGGATGAGGCGAGACGCGCGGCGATCCAAGAGCGCGCTGAGTGGATTCGGATCAACGTCAATACTTTATGACTAGACAGGTCAGTTTGCAGGTCGATTAAAGGGGTTCCGTGAGCTGAGCGGTGCCAATGCCACGATCAGGCAACAACACCGGGATGCCTTGATCAATGGCATACACCACCTTACCATCGCGGGTCATGAGCGCGCCTTTCAGTGGTTGATCAACCGGGGTGTGGTCAACAAACAAGACCTCTTGACGTTCAATCGCTTGGTTGAGTTTTTTCAACCGACTCGATGCCAGCGGGATGAGCGGTTCGTGGCTCACCGGGCAGCACAACACATCCAAGAGTGATTCAGACAAGCTCATGGTTTTAGTATACCGCGCCTGTGGTGGATTGTTGTTGAGGCCAAGCCTTGCTAACATTGCGTTTTAAGTGCCGGAGACTTGCATGAGCGATCAACCCAAGGTGGGGGTGATCATGGGTTCCCAAAGCGATTGGGAGACCATGTCACACGCCACCACCATCTTAGAGGCGTTGGCGGTTGACCACGAGGTGCGCATCATCTCCGCCCACCGCACCCCCGACCAGATGGCCGACTACGCCCGCTCGGCCAAAGACCGCGGCTTGAGCGTGATCATCGCCGGCGCCGGGGGCGCGGCCCACCTGCCGGGCATGGTCGCCGCCCACACCCCCTTGCCGGTGTTGGGCGTGCCGGTGAGCTCCAAACAACTCAAAGGCCAAGACTCATTGTTGTCCATTGTGCAGATGCCCGCCGGTGTGCCGGTGGGGACCTTGGCCATTGGCAAAGCGGGTGCTACCAACGCCGGGCTTCTGGCCGCCAGCATTGTGGCGCTGTCAGACAATGCCTTGGCCCAACGCTTGGCCGACTGGCGCCAGCGCCAAACCGATCAGGTGTTGGCCCAGCCCACGCCCCTGGATTGACGGGCAAACCATGCGCATTGGCATCTTAGGTGGTGGGCAACTGGCGCGCATGCTCGCCTTGGCCGGCCACCCGCTGGGCTTGTCGTTTGTGTTTATTGATCCGGCCGCCGATGCGTGTGCGCAAAGTCTGGGCGAGCACCGTGTGAGCGATTGGGCGGGCGATCATTTGATTGAGGATTTGGCCGGTTGTGACCGGGTGACTTTCGACTTTGAGAACGTGCCGGCCGAGACACTCGCTCGCCTTGACCACCACTTCACCGTCGCCCCATCAGCCCAAGCGCTGTCGATCTCACAAGACCGATGGCATGAAAAATCACTGTTTGTTGAGCACGACATCGACGTGGCGCCCCACGCGACGGTGGATGACCGGCCACAACTGATGGCGGCGCTGGCTGAGCTGGGCTGTCCGGCCATCCTCAAAACCCGGCGGATGGGCTATGACGGCAAGGGCCAGTATCGACTGGACACCCCCGAAGATTGCGAGCCCGCTTGGCAGGCCATGGCCGAAGCGCCGGGGGGCTTGATTTTAGAAAAACGCGTGCCGTTTGTGGCCGAGTGCGCGCTGACTGGCGTTCGGTCTCGAGACGGTGAAGTGCGGTTCTACCCGTTGACATGGACCCACCACGAAGCGGGGGTGTTGAGGTTTGCGCTGGCCGGTGCGCGCTGGCTCGAGGCGTGGCAGCACCGCGCTGAGGAACAGCTTCGCCCAATTCTTGATGCGCTGGAGTATGTCGGCGCCATGACCGTTGAGCTCTTTGTCACCGACGATGGGCTGGTGGTGAATGAGATGGCGCCCCGGGTGCACAATTCAGCGCACTGGACCATCGATGGGGCGGTGTGCTCGCAGTTTGAGAACCACCTTCGCGCCATTGCCGACTTGCCCCTTGGCTCGACCGCCACCACCGGCGCGTCATTGATGATCAACTTTTTGGGGCACATGCCCGCACAAGATGGCTTGGCGGTCGCTAATCTTCACTGGCACGACTACGGTAAAGCCGCGCGTTTGGGCCGAAAAGTCGGTCACGCCACGTGGGTGGCCAGCGATGAAGCAACCTTGATCGAGGGCCTCAGCGCCGTCCGGCCTGTGATGGATGAGGGCGCGTTTCAGGCGTTGATGGGTTGGATCAAGTCGGTCGGCTGATCGTTGGGGAAGGTCACCAAGTGATCGTTGACCAAGCGAATGGCGATGGTCTCGTGGAGGTCATGGTTGATGTGGCTGGGCCACAGCGCGGCCAGTTGGGTGCCATCTTGTAGCGCCAGCTGATAGAGGTTGTGCGCCCCCTGAAATTGCTTGCCCACGATCTCAACCGGGGTGCCGCCCTCGCTGGGCTCGATGTCGTCGGGCCGGACCAACACCACGCACTGGCCGTTGGCTCGATAGGCCGCCGGCAGCGGTGAGCGGCCCAGGGCATGCACCAACTCGTTGTGGTCCTTGCGAGCCCGCAAGTAACTCCCCCGACCGGTGAACGCGGCCACATAAGGCGTGGCCGGTTGGTGGTACAGGTCATAGGGGCTGGCCCACTGCAGCATGCGCCCGTCTTGCATTAGGCCAATCTTGTCGGCCAAAGCAAACGCTTCTTCTTGGTCGTGGGTCACCAGCAATGTGGCCGTGCCCCGCGCTTTCAAGATGGCGCGAACCTCTTCGCCGATGTCGCGACGAAGCCCCGCATCGAGGTTTGAAAAAGGCTCGTCGAGCAACAACACCGAAGGCTCGGGCGCCAACGCACGGGCCAAGGCCACGCGCTGCTGCTGACCACCCGACAGCTCGTGGGGGTAGCGCTGACCCAGCCCTTTCAACCCGGTCAATTCCAGGAGTTGTTCGATGCGCTCGCTGCGCTCGTCTTTGTGGAGGCCCCGAAGCCCAAAGCCGACGTTGTCGATCACCCGAAGGTGGGGGAACAACGCCTGGTCTTGAAACACCATGCCGACGCTTCTTTTCTCTGGCGCGACCATGTCATCGGCGGTGCTCACCGTGTTGGCATTGATGGTGATCTCGCCAGAGAGCAATCGCTCCAAGCCGGCCACGGCGCGAAGCGCGGTGGTCTTGCCGCAACCCGATGCCCCCAACAAGCAGCCGATCTCGCCTCGGTCGAGCGCAAAGCTCAACCCCCGGACCACCGACAGGCGGCCGTAGCTTAAGTGGATGTTATTGACCTCGAGTATCATGCACTGGCATCGAGCTGGAAATACCGATCCACCACCGAGGCCAAAATCTCAACCACTTGGTCGATCTGTTCAGCATTCATGATCAACGGTGGCAAGAGTCGAACAATCGTGCCGCGGGTGACGTTGATGATTAACCCCGCCTCCATGGCCATCGCTTTGAGCTCGCCGACGGGGCCATCGAACTCAATGCCCACCATCATCCCGCGCCCCCGGATCTCTGTAACCCGCTGGTGCTCCCCCAACGCCGATTGCAAGCCCGTGAGCAGCCGCTCGCCCATGGCCTGGGCATGCCCGGCCAGGTCGGTGTCATCGATGATGCTCAACACCTCGAGCCCCACGCGGCAAGCCAGCGGGTTGCCCCCGAACGTGGTGCCGTGCGATCCCGGCTCCAGGAGCTCGGCCACCGCCTCGGTGGCCAAGCACGCGCCAATCGGCATGCCGTTGCCCAAGGCCTTGGCCACCGTCACCACATCAGGCGTGAGTCCAGGCTCGTGCTGATAGGCGAAAAACCGCCCCGTGCGCGCCATGCCACACTGGATCTCATCGAGCATCAACAACGCTTGGTGGTCGGTGCACAGGGCACTGAGGCCGGTGAGGTAGCCCGGTGGCGCCACGCGGATCCCGCCTTCGCCTTGAATGGGTTCAATCAGCGCGGCAACGAGGTTGTCGTTGTCACGAAAAGCCGCCTCAGCGGCGGCCAGGTCACCGAACGGCACGCGAACAAAATCCCCCACCAGCGGGCCAAAGCCCTCTTGGATGGCAGCACTCCCTGAGGCCGAAATTGAGGCCAGGCTGCGGCCGTGGAAGCTCTCCGACGCCACCAAGATCGCGGGGCGTTCGATGCCTTGGCGGTGTGCGTGGCGGCGCGCCAACTTAATCGCGCACTCAACCGCCTCAAGGCCCGAGTTGGCCAAAAACACCCGATCGAGGCCCGAGCGTTGACACAAGGCATCGGCCAGCGCCTCTTGCAAGGGCAGGTGGGCGATGTTGGCGGTGTGCCACAGGGTCTGGGCTTGGTCTGTCAGCGCCGCGGTCAAGCGCGGGTGGCTGTGGCCGAGGCTGCACACCGCAATGCCGCTCAAGGCATCGAGGTAGCGACGGCCCTGATCGTCTTCCAGCCACACCCCTTCGCCGCGCACAAACTGAACGGGCATGCGTTGGTAGGTATCAAACAGATGCGATTGGGCCATGGCAGGCGTGTCCTATCACTCAAGCGTGCACCCAAGGAGGGGCATGAGGCCCCATCCTTGCATGCATCGGCTCAGCTCAACTGAGCGGCCGCGTAGTCCCAATTGACCACCGACCAAAACGCTTCCATGTACTTGGGTCGGGCGTTTCGGTAGTCGACATAGTAGGAGTGTTCCCACATGTCACACGCCAACAAGGGGGTGTCGCCGTGCGTGATCGGTGTGCCGGCATTCGAGGTGGTCTTGATCGCCAAGCTGTGGTCGGGTTGTTGGACCAGCCACGCCCACCCCGAACCGAACACGTTCACCGCAGCCTCGGTGAATTGCTTTTTGAAGGTGGCATAGTCGCCGAAGGTGGCGTTAATTTTGTCTGCCAACGCACCGCTGGGCTCGCCGCCGCCGGTGGGGCTCATGCACTGCCAGTAGATGTCGTGGTTCGACATTTGCGCGGCGTTGTTGAACACGCCACCATCGCTGGCTTTGATGATCTCTTCCAAGCTTTGATCGGCAAAGTCGGTGCCTTCAATCAGCCCGTTGAGTTTGTCGACATACGTTTGGTTGTGCTTGCCGTAATGAAGGTCCAACGTCTCGGCCGAAATGTGCGGCTCGAGCGCGTGACGGTCATAGGGCAGGGGGGGAAGTGTGAAAGCCATAAATGAGCTCCTTTTGATGCGCTAATCGGTGTGCTCGCCCGCCAAATAGGGCGAAATCAGTCCTATTATGCCAGCCCCTGTTCCCGTGGGGCGTGAAAAATCAAGTCAGACCAGTATTTTACGGGTGCTCGTTGATCGCGTCGAGCGCGTACAGCTCACGCCAGCGGTTGCAGATGGCACAAAACAGGCTCGCCGTGCGTTCGGTGTCGTAGGCGGCAGAGTGGGCGCGCGAGGCATCCCAACTCAAGCCCGCCGCGGCCACGGCCCGCGCCAACACCGTCTGGCCAAACGCCAAGCCACCCAAGGTGGCGGTATCAAAGCAGCTGAACGGGTGAAACGGGTTGCGCTTGTAGCCTGACCGAGCCACCGCGGCGTTGAGAAAGCCCAAGTCAAAGTGGGCGTTGTGGCCGACCAGCACCGCGCGCTTACACCCCGTGTCGCGAAGCGATTGGCGCACCGGGGTGAACAGCTCTTTGAGCGCCTGGGCCTCGTCGATGGCTGGTCGCAGTGGATGATCGGGCCGTATCCCATTGAACTCCAACGCCGCGGCTTCCAAGTTGGCGCCTTCAAAGGGGTGGATGTGGCGGACCATCACCTCCCCAGGGCTCAGCCAACCGTCCTCGTCCATGCCAATGATGCACACCGCAAGCTCTAAAAGTGCATCGGTCTTGGCCTCAAACCCGCCGGTCTCGACATCCACCACCACAGGTTGGAAGCCCCGAAACCGCTCCACCAGCACATTGGTCTCTACACTCATCGCTCGATGCCATCAAAGATCACCCACCCATGATACGGCTTATGCCATCAACGCCGGGTTCAGATTGACCATTTAGTTGGTCATCTCAATGGCGTGGGGCCACCGGTCAGGTGGCGGTGGCCAGCACCTTTTTCTTGTCCGGCCACTGGCACAGATCAACGACGGGGCAGCGGTGGCACTCGGGCGAGCGGGCTTTGCATACGTAGCGACCGTGCAAGATCAGCCAGTGGTGAGCGTTCAACAAATACCGCTCGGGCACGCGTTTGAGCAGCGCTTTTTCCACGGCCAATGGGGTTTTGCCCGCGGCCAGCCCGGTGCGGTTGGCCACCCGAAAGATGTGGGTGTCGACCGCCATGGTGGGGTGACCGAAGGCGGTGTTGAGCACGACATTGGCGGTTTTGCGGCCCACCCCGGGCAAGGCCTCCAGCGCGCCCCGATCGTCGGGCACCTCGCCGCCGTGCTGGGCGATCAGCTGCTCGCACAGGCGGATGATGTGTTTGGCTTTGTTGTTGTAAAGCCCAATGGTCTTGATGTGGTCTTTTAAGCCCGCCAACCCCAGATCCAAAATCGCTTGGGGGGTGTTGGCGACTGCAAACAAGCGTCGGGTGGCTTTGTTCACCCCCACATCGGTGGCCTGGGCTGACAAAGCCACCGCCACGAGCAACTCAAACGGGGTGTTGAATTCAAGCTCGGTGGTCGGGTGGGGGTTGATCGCGCTCAAGCGCTCAAAAAACGCCTCACGCGCGGCGGGGTTCATGGGTCGTGGCATCGGCTCGCTCGCTGGCTTGGGTGGGGGTGGGCTGGCGCTGGACCCACCATTGGCGGGCGGCGATCATCGCAGCCAAGGTGAGAAACGCCCCTGGGGGCAGCATCATCAACAAAAACCCAGAATCGGGGGCCGCAACCGTGATGCTCAAGGCTTGAGCCCACGGCCCCAAAAGCACATCGGCGTTGGCAAACAAGGTGCCTTGGCCGATGAGTTCGCGAAGGCCACCCAGCACCACCAGCACCGCCAAAAACCCCAGCCCTTGGGCCAGCCCGTCTTGGATGGCAGGCCACACCGGCTGGCGCGAGGCAAACGCCTCAGCGCGGCCCAAGATGGTGCAGTTGGTGACGATCAAGGGAATGAAGATCCCCAGCGTGGTGCTCAACGCAGGCAAATGCGCTTGCAGCAACAAATCCACCACGGTGACAGCCGAGGCGATCACCAACACAAACACCGGGATGCGAATGTCGCGGGCGATGTGGTGACGCGCCACCGAGATCAACGCGTTGGTGATCACCAGCACCCCGACGGTGGCCAGCCCCAAGCCCAAGCCATTGGTGGCGGTGGTGGTCACCGCCAGCAACGGACACAGCCCCAACAGCTGCACCAGGCCTGGGTTGTTGTCCCACAGGCCTTGTCGCCAGATTGTGCGGTGGTTGGGTGGGTTCATGGTGTGGTGTCGTGTTGAATGGCGTCCAGCCACGCTGGCTTGGATCGGCGTTGGTAAGCCGCCAGCGCCGATTGTACCGCCTCGATCACCGCTTGGCTGGTGATGGTGGCCGAGCTTAAGGTGTCAAACGCGCCCCCGCGTCGGTCGGCCGCCCACGCCTCGCTCGGCGGTGAGTCGAGGCTTGTGCCTTCAAACTGCCGGATCCAATCGCTTCTTTCGATCTCGATGCCATCGCCCAAGCCCGGGGTCTCGCGGTGCGCGAGCACCCGCACCCCCAACACCTGCCCGCTGGGGTTGACCGCCACCAGCAGCCGGATGTCGCCGCTGTAGCCGTTGGGGGTGACAAAGTCCATCAGCACCACCGACAGCGCGCCGTCGCGCACGCCCCAATACAGCGCCGCTTCGGTGTCGAGCGCGTCGATCATCAGCGTCTGGCTGGATGCCTGAATCACGCCATCAATCTGCCCCGGTGGCACGGCGTTGGCCAGCTGGGCGTGTTGTTGTCGTTTTCGGGCTTGTTCGATGGTGGGGGCGGTTAAGTGGTGCACACCGGTCAACACCACGGCGGTGATGAGGGTGATCAACATCGCCTGTGTCAGCGTCTTGGTCATGTCGATGGCCGTTTGGGCTGCGTGTTCGCGCCGTGCCCAAAAATGCGCGGTTGGGTGTAGGCATCGATCAGCGGCACCCACAGGTTCATCAGCAAGATGCCAAACGCCACGCCATCGGGGAACCCGCCCCAGGCCCGAATCGCTAAGGTGATCACCACCACCCCCACACCAAAAACGATTTTGCCTTTGGGCGTGGCCGAGCCGGTGACCGGGTCGGTGGCAATAAAAAACGCCGCCATCATCAGCGCGCCTGACATCAGCTGTTGCAGCGGTGAGCGAAACTGATCGGGGTCGATCAACCAACCGGGCAGGCTGAGTGCGACGGTGGCAATCAAGACCGCCCCGGGCACGTGCCAGGTGATGATCTTTGTCTTGATCAGATACAAACCGCCGGCCAAATACGCCAGCGCGATCCACTCCCAGCCCGCGCTCCCGAAGCGCCCAAACATCGGGTCTTGGTGGATTTCAGTTAAGGTCTGGTTGGCCGCCAGGCCCTGTCGGATTTGATCGAGCGGGGTGGCTTGTGACAGCGCATCCCAGCCAAGCGCTGGCGGCAGTTGGCCGGTGAATATCGACACCAATGCGGTGGTCAAGCCGGGGACCGCGCCTTCGACCGAGCGCGGCGTGACCCATTGGGTGAGGCTTTCGGGGAAGGCAATGATCACCACCGCAAACCCGACCATGGCCGGGTTGAACAAGTTGTGTCCCAACCCCCCATACAGCTGTTTGGCGATGACGATGGCGAACACCATCCCGGTGGCGCCCACCCACCAAGGCGCCAGCGGCGGCAAACACAAGCCAAGCAACACAGCCGCCAACACGGCGCTGTGGTCTGACATAAACGGCCGTATCGGGCGCCGCCGCACCCACAACGCCAAAGCCTCCAACAGATACGCCCACACCACCACCAAGCCCAGCTGGATGAGCACGCCCACACCAAACACCCAGGTGTGGACCGCCACCGCCGGGATCAGCGCGATGATCACCTGGCCCATGACGGTGCTCACGTGCCGCGGGCTGGGCCGGTGGGGTCCGGTGGGGGCGGTTGCGCTCACGTGGATGGTTCCCCGTTGTTGGAGCGCTCCCCCGCTTGGCCCCCATCGGTGTCTGGGTTGGCTTTTTTGGCGCGCGTGCGCGCCAGCGCCGCTTCGATCTCTGATTGCGCACTGGTTTGGGATTGCAGCCGCTCAGCGCGGGCTTGGCGCCGCGCTTGGCGCTCGGCCTGGTCTTTCTCGATGCGCGCTTGGCGCGCATCAAAGCGTCTTTTGGCGCGTTGTTGAGCGCGCTCGTCTTGGGCTTGCGCCCGCAGCCAATCTTTGCTGTGCCGGTAGGTGTCCAACAGCGGCAGGTGGCTGGGGCAAACCTCAGCGCACAGCCCACACTCAATGCAGTCCATCATGCCAAGCGCTTTTGCTTGGGTGTGCTCGCCGTGCTGGGCGAGTTTGAACAACTGCTGGGGCAGCAGCTGGGCCGGGCACACCGACACACAATACCCACAGTTGATGCACGGCAGGGTGGGTTGGGCGGTCTCGCTGATGGATTGGGTCAAGCCGAGCACACACAAGCTGCCTTTGTCGATGCGCACCCCAAGATCAGTGATGGCCTGTCCCGACACCGGTCCACCAAGAACCCAACGGCTGCAATCGGGCGTGGCGCCACCGGCGGCGGCAATCAGCTCTGCCACCGCCAACCCAATCGGGGCATAGACATTCACCGGAGCGACGACCCCCGGGCCGGTGACGGTGACCAGACGATGGGTCAAGGGCCGCTGGCCGATGAGGGCATCGTAAGCGCTGGCGGCGGTGGCGACGTTGCTGACCAACACCCCGACATCTTGGGGCAGGCCGGCGTGCGGGACTTCTTCGCCGGTCAGGGTCTGGATCAATTGCCGCTCAGCGCCTTGCGGGTAGCGTTGGGGCACTTTCACCACCTCAACCGAGGTCTCGAGTGGTTTGATGGTGTCGAGGGCTTGTGCGAACACATCGACCAGCGCGCCATGGGTGTCGGCCAGTGGGTCTTCGATCGCCAGCACGATGCGTTTTGCGCCGACGACTTGGGCCAACAGCTCAGCACCCCACACGATGGCGCGTGGTCGGGCGTACATCAGCGCCTCATCGCAGGCAATGTAGGGCTCGCAACCCACGCCGTTGATGATCAGCGTGTCAACCTGGTCTTGGGCGTGGCGGATTTTTTCGGCCGCTGGGAAACGCGCGCCACCCAAGCCCACCACCCCCAATCGGGCGAGCTTGTCGATGGTCGCCTGACCACTGATCGACGGCAGGTTGAGCTCAGCCGGCGCATCGCCCGGCAGCTCGGCGGGCACAGCCGCGGGGTCGACGTCGATGGTGAGGTGGTGGATGGGGCCGCCCGGGTGGGCGGGCTGGGGCGTGTGGATCAGGCCTTGGAAGACACCGTCGGTGGGGGCATGCAGCGCGGGGTGGGCGTCGTCTTGGTGGGCCAGGAGCAGCGCACCCGCGGCCACGGTCTGCCCGGGCGCGACCTGCAAGCGTTGTTCGAGTTCGGGCTCGGGCACGCCGCCATAGCCTTGAATCGGCAGGTGCAAGGTATCAGGCAACGGCGCCGAGGCAATGGGTCGAGCAAACGCCAACGCCTTGTGGTGGTCGAGCGCCAGCCCGCCGAAAAATGATTGTAAGCGCGCGCCACTCACGCCTGTGCCACCCGAATCGCAATGGCGGTGTCGATCCTGGGTTGTGGCCGCCTGGGTGGGCGTTGTGCGGGGATTAAGTCGATGCAATCAACCGGGCAGGGGGCCAGACACAACTCACAGCCGGTGCACTCGGCAGCGATGATGGTGTGCATTTGTTTTTGTGCCCCGAAAATGGCGTCCACTGGGCATGCAGCGATGCACAGCGTGCAGCCGATGCAGCGGTCTTCGTCGATGATCGCAACCATCGGCGGTTTGTGCTCGCCGTGGTCTTCGTTCAAAGGCTTGGTCTCAACCCCCAACAGTGCGGCCAAGGCGTCCACCCCCGCCTGGCCACCGGGCGGGCATTGGTTGATGTCGGCCTCGCCTTTGGCAATGGCCTCCGCGTAGGGCCGACAGCCCGGGTGGCCACATTGCGCACACTGGGTCTGGGGCAGCAGCGCATCGATGTCTTCGACCAGGCTGTGTTGATTGTCTTGGAAGCGTCGGCCCAGCCACGCCAACGCCGTGATGGTGATCACCATCAGCCCCAACAGCACCGCGATGCCTGCCCACATGCTCACAGCTTGGCCATCCCAGTAAAGCCCATAAAAGCCAGGGCCATCAACCCGGCGGTGACCAACCCAATCGGCGCGCCTTGAAAACTGTCGGGCACATCGGCCCGCACCAAGCGCTCACGCATCGCCGCCAAGGCCACCAACACCAGACCAAAGCCTGCGGCCGCACCAAACCCATACAGCGCAGACTCGACCAAAGAGTGCTGCTGGCGGGTGTTTAAAAGCGCCACGCCAAGCACCGCGCAGTTGCTGGTGATCAGCGGCAAATAGATCCCCAGCACCCGGTGCAACAGCGGTGCGGTGTGGCGCATGAACTGCTCGGTCAGTTGCACCAACCCGGCAATGATGACAATGAACGCGACGGTGGACAAATACTCAAGCGACAGCGGCATCAACACGTGGCTCATCAGCATGTGGCTGCTCACCGAGGCCAAGGTCAGCACGAACGCGGTGGCCAGCGACATGCCAATGGCCGACTCCAAGCTCGTTGAGACCCCCATGAAAGGGCACAGCCCCAAAAACTTGATCAACACGAAGTTGTTGACTAACGCGGCAGACACCAAAATAAAAACCCAGTCCATGGCGTGTGCGTCTCCTAGTCGTGTAATCGATTAGTCAAGATGATCCATTGGTCAAGATGATGCATTGGTCAAGGTGAGCCATTGGTCAAGATGATCCATTGGTCAAGATAATGCATTAACCAAGAGACTCTTTGCTCGCTTCGATGACTTGGTCGAGTTGGGCCGGCTCGATCCGACGCATCAACGGCTTAAAGGCCTCGATGGTGTGATCGAGCAGCGGTGTGTCGGGGCTGTGGAAGTCACCCATGGGGGCGTTGAGAAACTCACCGGCGCGATCGGCGGTGGTGGGGATGACCGGCGCCAACCAAGTGATCATCACCCGAAACAGGTTAAGTGCTTGGGTACACACCGCCACAACCTCGTCCTCGCGACCGGACTCTTTGGCCA
The DNA here is from genome assembly GCA_031580925.1 of Wenzhouxiangella sp. Classification (GTDB taxonomy): domain Bacteria; phylum Pseudomonadota; class Gammaproteobacteria; order Xanthomonadales; family Wenzhouxiangellaceae; genus Wenzhouxiangella. Next base: position 195,719 of record JAVLCB010000002.1, on the reverse strand, counting down.
TTTGCCAAGGCTTGTGTTGGTCGACGTATTGGTTGGCCTCATCGGCCAGCGCCATCACTTGGCGAACGACACCCGCGAAGTTTCTGTTCTCGTAGTCCTCAATGATGGGCTGTTTTTGCGCCAAAAAATGCGCATACAGCGCAGGGTCAACCAAGGCATGACTCAACCGCCCGTTGCCCAGTTTGTGGATGAAGCCGGCCGAGCGCGAGGCGATGTTGACCAACTTGCCCACCAGGTCTGAGTCCACGCGCGCTTTGAAATCGTCCAACGACAAATCAATGTCCCCCAAGCCGGGGGTGAGCTTGGCGGCGAAGTAGTAGCGCAGCGCATCGGCGTTGATGTGGTCAAGCCAGGTGCGGGCTTTGATGAACGTGCCGCGAGACTTGGACATCTTCGCGCCGTTGACGGTCAAAAAGCCGTGCGCGTGCACGCCGGTGGGTTTTCGAAAGCCCGCGCCTTCAAGCATTGCTGGCCAAAACAAGCAATGGAAATAAATGATGTCTTTGCCAATGAAGTGGTGCATCTCGGTGGTGGTCTGGGGCGACATCCACTCATCAAAATCCAAGCCCTCGCGCTCACAAATCGTTTGGAAGCTGGCCAGGTAGCCCACAGGCGCATCCAGCCACACATAAAAATACTTATCGGTTTGGCCGGGGATGGGGAAGCCAAAGTAGGGCGCATCGCGGGTGACGTCCCAATCCCGAAGTCGGTCGCCGAGCCATTCTTTGAGCTTATTGGCCACCTCGGTTTGCACGGCACCGGAGTGGATCCACGCACTCAAGGCGTCTTGAAACTGTTCGAGAGAGACAAAAAAGTGATCGGTGTCTTTCAAGATGGGTGTGGCGCCGGACACCGCCGAGTGGGGGTCGATCAAATCGGTGGGGTCGTAGCTTGCCCCACAGGCATCACAAGAATCCCCGGCCTGGTCGGGCGCGTGGCATTTGGGGCAGGTCCCGCGGATGAACCGATCGGGCAAGAACATCCCTTCATTGGGGTCAAAGTATTGGGCGATGGTGCGTTGGCTGACCGCGCCGGCATCGTTTAACCGCGCCCAAATCAATTCCACCAGCGCTTGGTTGGCCTGGGAGTGGGTTGATTCAAAGGCGTCATAGCTCAAGCCAAAGTCTTGAAAGTCGCGCTGGTGTTCGGCGGCCATTTGTTCGATGAGTTGTTCGGGCGTGATGCCACGCTTTTGCGCGTGGAGCATGATCGGTGTGCCGTGGGCGTCGTCGGCCCAAGCAAACCAGACCTCGTGCCCCATGGCCCGTTGGAACCGAGCCCAAATGTCGGTTTGCACGTACTCGAGCATGTGCCCCAGATGGATCGCGCCATTGGCGTAGGGCAAAGCGGCGGTGACCAAGATGCGTCGTTGACTCATGCCCAACATTATCGCACGTTGCCACTCAATGTCTGGTGTGGTTCGCTACAATGAATTCTTAATCCATTGCGCCCGCGGGCCAGCCCGAGTGGGGGTGTGGCGTTTGTGTGGCCATGGTGATCTGTCGGTCTTTTTAGGAGTGTGTGTGTCTAGCGCGTTACAAGACGAGTTAAAAGCCAAGGCCTGCGAGGTCATTGACCCCAACAACCAAGCGCCATTGGGCTCGGCGATCCAAGGCTTGGTCGAGCGCGACGGGCAGGTGGCGGTTGAGGTGGTGCTGGGCTATCCGTGCCAACAGACCCGCTCGGCGCTGGAAGAGGCGTTGGTGTCTGCACTGAAAGCCGATGAGCGCGTGCACGCGGTGAGTGTGGACATCAGCCATGCCATTGTCCCGCACGCGGTCCAAGATGGCTTGGCGCCGTTGACGGGGGTGGGCAACATCATTGCCGTGGCCTCGGGCAAAGGCGGGGTGGGGAAGTCCACCGTGGCGGTGAGTTTGGCGCTGGCGCTGCAGCAGCAAGGCGCCCGCGTGGGGGTATTGGATGCCGACATCTATGGGCCGAGCATTCCCCGGATGTTGGGCTTGTCGGGGCGGCCGAAGACCGCCGGCGAGCAGCGCATTGTGCCGATGGAGGCGTTGGGTTTGCAGGCGATGTCGATTGGCGTGTTGGTCGATGTGGATCAAGCGATGATCTGGCGCGGGCCGATCGCCACCCAAGCCCTGCAACAAATGCTCAACCAAACCCAGTGGCAGGGCTTGGATTATTTGATCTTGGATTTGCCGCCCGGCACCGGCGACATCCAGCTCACGCTGGCACAAAAAGTCCCCGTCGCCGGGGTGGTGACGGTGACCACCCCGCAAGCGGTCGCGGTTGATGATGTCCGCCGCGCGGTGGCGATGTTCAACAAGGTCAAGGTGCCGGTGCTGGGTGTGGTTGAGAACATGAGCACCCACATCTGTTCTCAGTGCGGGCACGAGGACGCCATCTTTGGCGCCGGCGGCGGTGAGCGCATCGCCGAAGAGATGGGCATTGCGCTGTTGGGTCAGGTGCCGTTGGATGCCGCGCTGGGCCGAGCCATTGATGGTGGTCAAGCGTTGGCGGTGCAGCAGCCCGACCACCCTGTTAGCATTCGCTTTGGCCAGATCGCTTGTCGGGTGGGTGCCCAATTGGCCACCCAATCGCAAAACCGGACGGTTCGCATGCCCAAGATTAAAATTGTCGACTGACCACCACCCCATCACCTGTGACGCATCGGAGAGACCGCCACGTGAGCATCAAATCAGATCGTTGGATCCGACAAATGGCCCAAGACCATGGCATGATCGAGCCGTTTGAACCGGGACAAATCAAACAAGGCCAAGACGGCCAACGGTTGGTGTCGTATGGCACGTCCAGCTATGGCTACGATGGCCGCTGCGCCGATGAATTTAAGGTGTTCACCAACATCAACTCAGCGGTCGTTGACCCCAAAGCGTTTGATCAAGACAGCTTTGTCGATATCAAAGGCGATGAGTGCATCATTCCGCCCAACTCATTTGCCTTGGCACGAACGGTCGAATACTTCCGCATCCCCCGCAACGTGTTGACCATTTGTTTGGGCAAATCCACCTACGCGCGCTGCGGGATCATTGTCAACGTCACCCCGCTAGAGCCCGAGTGGGAGGGCCACGTGACCTTGGAGTTTTCCAACACCACCCCGTTGCCGGCGCGGATTTATGCCAACGAGGGGGTGGCGCAGTTTTTGTTTTTAGAATCCGATGAGGTGTGCGAGACCTCGTATGCCGACCGCGCTGGAAAGTACATGGGCCAACGCGGGGTCACCTTGCCACGCACCTAGCGCCCGATTGGGCACCGCTGCCGCCGATCGAGTGATGTCAGTGGGCTTAAAAATGCCCCTGCAAATGCGCCCACAAATACGCCCACAAACGCCCCTACAATGGCGGCTGTTGCTCGACTTCAATCTGGGTGACAAACCGCTGCTGGTCCCGGAACAGTTCCAACTCCAACGTCGCGCCAGGGGGCGTTTGGGCGATGGCAAAGCTCAGCGCGCGCGCATCCTCGATCGGTTCAGAATTGATCGCCACGATGCGATCACCCTGGGTCAGGCCGGCTTCATACGCCGGGCTTTGGCGCAACACCTGAGACACCTCCGCGCCGGCCGGTGCGCTCGCCTCAACGTAGGGGGCGTTGAGTCTGGGGTCGATGAACTGTGCGCCAATCCAGCCACGGCGGACTTGGCCGTATTCAATCAGCTGGCTGGCCACGGCCAAAGCAATCGGTGCTGGGATCGCAAAACCAATGCCTTCAGCCCCCTCGGTTTGGTTAATCGAGGCGCTGTTGATGCCAATGACCGCGCCCAAAGTGTTGATCAACGCCCCACCGCTGTTGCCGGCGTTGATGGCGGCATCGGTTTGGATGAAGTTTTCTAAGCTGGTCAAGTTCAATTGGCCCCGACCCAAGGCACTGACGATGCCGCTGGTGACGGTGTGGTTCAGGCCAAAGGGGTTGCCAATCGCCAGCGCCACATCGCCCACTTTCGGGGGAATGTCCAGCGCAAACCGGGCGGTGGGGAGCTCATCGAGATCAACCCTCAACACCGCCAGGTCGGTGTCGGGGTCGGTGCCCACCACTTCAGCTGGGGCCACGCGGCCATCCCACAGGGCCACGGCGATGTCATCAACGCCGTCGATCACGTGGCGGGTGGTGACCACATGGCCCGACTCATCCAAGATCACCCCAGAGCCCAAGCCGCTTTGCGGGCGGGTGATCATTCGATCGCGGTACAGCGCCCGAAACAACGGGTTGGTGCTTCGAAGTCCCAGCGATTCTTGCACCATCGTGCGGGTGTAGACACTGACCACGGCCGGCGCAGCGCGGTTGACCGCAGAGGCGTAGCTGACCGCTTGGGCGGCGGGCTGAGGCGTGGGCAACCAATCGGGCCGGATCCAAACGGCCACAAAGGCCAGCGCCAGACCGAGGACAATAAATTGGGCGATGAACGCAAGCAGTCGTGACACGTGTGAATATCCAGGGTTTGTGTTGTGAAGGCCTACAATAACGGCTCTTAGAGTATAATTGCGTTAATTGGTGATCAACAGTCTATGGAGTCTTTGGATGTCTGATACACAACCTTTGGCGTCTGTCGAAGAACCGACGGATTTGTCCAAGCGCCGATTGTTGGGCGCGGCCACCGGCGTGATGGGTGCGGTCGGCGCGGGCGCGGCTGCCTGGCCTTTTTTGGCCACTTTGCGCCCCAGCGATAAGGCCAAGGTGATCGGTGCGCCGGTCGAGGTGTTCATTGGCAGCTTGGAGCCGGGCCAAATGACGCGCGTGCAGTGGCGTGGTCAAACCATTGGCATCATGCGCCGCACCGAGGCGATGCTTTCGCAGTTGCCGTCGCTGGATGACCGGCTGCGCGACCCGTATTCTGAAAACGCCGCGCAACAGCCTGTTTACGCGCAAAATGAACACCGTTCATTGCGTCCAGATGTGCTGGTGCTGAACGTTCACTGCACACACCTGGGCTGCATCCCCAGAATGATCCCCGAAGTGGGTGCACAGCCGTTTGATGATGACTGGAAGGGCGGTTTCTTCTGCCCATGTCACCGGTCAACGTTTGATTTGGCGGGCCGGGTTTATGCTGGGGTGCCGGCATCGGCCAATCTGTTGGTTCCACCGTACTCATTTCCTGATGATGAGCACGTCATTATTGGTTTGAATCCCGAAGGAGCTGCGTAGTCACATGAACAACCTCATCACTTCAGTCGGCAACTGGGTGGACGAGCGCGTCCCGGTCAGTGACTTTTGGAAAAAGCACATCAGCGAGTACTACGCGCCGAAGAACTTTAACCTGTGGTATTTCTTTGGTTCGCTGTCCATGCTGGTGCTGGTGAACCAGCTGTTGACGGGCATTTTCTTGACCATGCACTACAAGCCAGGCGCTGAGACCGCGTTTGCTTCTATTGAATACATCATGCGCGATGTCGAGTGGGGCTGGCTGATCCGCTACATGCACTCCACCGGCGCGTCGTTATTTTTCGTGGTGGTGTATCTGCACATGTTCCGCGCCTTGATGTATGGCTCTTACCAAAAACCCAGAGAGATTGTGTGGATTTTGGGGGTGACGATTTATTTGGTGCTGATGGCTGAGTCATTCATGGGCTACGTGTTGCCGTGGGGCCAGATGTCGTATTGGGGCGCGCAGGTGATCATCTCACTGTTTGGTGCGGTGCCGTATGTGGGCGAAGCGCTGGTTGAGTGGATTCGGGGCGATTACTTTGTTGCTGATGCAACACTCAACCGTTTCTTTGCGCTGCACGTCGTCGCGCTGCCGTTGGTGTTGGTGGGGCTTGTTGTGCTGCACTTGGCTGCACTTCACGAGGTGGGATCAAACAACCCAGAAGGCGTGGACATTAAAAAGAAAAAAGACACCGAGGGCCGGCCGCTCGATGGCATTCCATTCCACCCGTACTACACCATCAAAGACATTTTCGGGGCAGGGTTTTTCTTGTTTATCGCCGCTTTTATTGTGTTCTTCGCGCCCGAGTTTGGCGGCAAGTTCTTAAAGCCTGACAACTTTATCCAAGCCAACCCCTTGGTCACCCCCGACCACATCCCACCGGTGTGGTACTTCACGCCGTTTTACGCGATCTTGCAGGCGGTGCCCGATAAGCTCATGGGCGTGATTTTGATGGGTGTGTCGGTGTTGATTCTTTACCTGGTGCCTTGGCTTGACCGCTCGCCGGTGAAGTCCATTCGCTACCGCAGTTGGCCGTCTAAGATCGCTTTGGCCGTTTTCGTGGTGGCCTTCATCAGGCTGGGGATGCTGGGGTTGTCACAAGACTCGAGCACCTTCGAGTTGCGGCTGTGGACGTTTGTCTACTTTGCATTTTTCATTTTGATGCCGATTTGGACGCGCCTTGAGCCCACCAAAGCGGTGCCAGAGCGGGTGAGTTCGGCATGAGGCAAGCAGCGATGACTTTCCTAAGCAAAGCAGTGGGGTGGTGTGTTTTTGCACTGGCACTGAGCACCACGCAGGCCTGGGCCGCGCCGGCAGGGGACTTGGACGCCGCTGGCACCAACGTCTTTGACACCGCCTCTGTGCAGCGGGGGGCTGCGCTGTTTAGCAATTACTGTCTGGCGTGTCACTCGGCCAAGTACATGCGCTTTAAGCGGATGGAAGAAGACCTGGATCTGACAGAAGAAGAAATTGAGGAGTTTTTGGTGCCCGCCGGGCTGGAAGTGGGCGATTACATGATGGCCTCGATGCCCTATGAGCAATCGGCCGACTGGTTTGGCAAAGCGCCACCGGATTTGAGCTTGACCGCCAGATCGCGCGGGCCCGATTGGATTTACACCTTTTTGCGAAGCTACTACTTGACCGACGATGGGTGGAACAACAAGGTCTTGGAAAACCCCGCCATGCCACACGTTTTGTGGGAGCTGCAAGGCATTCAGCGGCCCGTCATGGAGACCGTGGAGGCCGAAGACGGCTCCACAGAGGTCAAGATCGCCAGCCTTGAGCTCGATGTGGGCGGGCAAATGGACGCTGCGGCCTACGACAAAACAGTGCGTGACATTGTGGCGTTTATGGAATACATTGCCGAACCGGCCAAGCTCAAGCGTGAGCGGCTGGGGGTTTGGGTACTGATGTTTCTGGCATTATTTACGTTTCTGGCGTATCTTCTGTACCACGAGTATTGGAAAGACATCAAAAAATAAGCTTGATGCGTTGTCGCTCCGGGTTGGTCGCCATCCTTAGAGGTCAATGCTGAGCGGAGAAATCGTCTTATGATGGCATTGTATTCTTCAGAAAATTGTCTGGACTGCCACCGCATCCGCTTTGTGCTGGCGGTCAAGGGGATCAATGTGGAAATCATCCACGTTGAACAAGACCGCGCGGCCACGGCTGACCTGGCCGAACTCAACCCGTATGGGGAGACGCCCACCTTGGTCGACCGCGACATGGTGTTGTATGGCACCTGGGTGGTGGCCGATTATCTTGATGAGCGCTATCCGCACCCGCCTTTGATGCCGATTGATCCTGTCTCGCGCTCGCGACTTCGGTTGGGCATGTACCGGATTGCCCGCGACATGATTGAGATGGGCAAAATCATCGAGACCTCCAGCGGTGAAAAGCGCATTGCCAGTGCCCGCCAACACCTCAGTGACGCGCTGATCGAAGCCGATGGCCTGTTCGCCTTGGCGCCTTTTTTGCTGCACGATGAGTTGACGTTGGTCGATTGCGCGTTGGTGCCTTTGCTGTGGCGATTGCCAGCGTATGATGTGCGCCTGACGGTTCGCCAATGCCCCAACCTCAATAAGTACATGGAGCGCATGTTCAAGCTCGATGCCTTCCGAAGAAGCCTCACCGCGGTAGAACGCGATCTCAGACTGGGCGCGCAATAGCCCCATGGCTGGCGTTGTCTGGCAGCACAGTCGGCGTTGAGGCCCATGCGCTCGAGCACCCCTTATTTGTTGCGCGCACTCAACGAGTGGATTCTCGACAGCGACTGCACGCCACATGTCATCGCCGATGCCGCGCGCGCCGATGTTACCGTGCCCCCAAACGCGATCCAAGACGGCAAGGTGGTGCTGAATATTGACCCCAGTGCGGTGCGCGATTTGGCGATTGACGATGACGGGGTGAGTTTTGTGGCCCGCTTCGGTGGGGTGTCCCAAGCGGTGTGGTTGCCGCTGGCCTCGATCGAGGGGATCGTGGCCAAAGAAACCGGCCAAGGCATGATGTTTGACCCACCCTCGGCCGATGAGGCCACCGCCCCAGATCCTGCGTCATCCGAGCAAGACGGCGAGGGGTCGTCTCAGTCCAAACCGCCTGGGCTTCGCGTTGTTAAGTGAGCGTCTCGTCTAAGTCGGTTCGAATGCTTGGGGCTTGACGGCCCACCATCCGAAGCCACCCGCGGTGGCGGTTGCCGCCATCGGAACTGAACTCAAACCCATACACCCGCACCCATTGCAGCCCGGTTTCACCGCGCTGGGGCCACAGCGATTGCAGTGAGACGGTTTGGTCCAACAGCTGCCAGGCCTGGCTGGCACAAAAGCGCCGCGCCAAATGGATGGCCTGTTCGCGGGCGCGGTTGGCGCTGACCCACCAAACAATCGCCAAGCCCAACAACAAAAACATCACCACTGGACCGTCTTGGAGCATCAGAAAGCCTCAGTGAGCCTCAGGTCTCAGCGCTTCAGCAAGACGTGCACCGCACCGGTGCCACCGTCGGTGGGTGGCGCGGAGGCAAACGCAATGACGCGGGCGTGGCGGGCGAGGATGCTGGCGGTCATGCGTTTGAGTTTGGGTCCGTCAGGGCCTGAGCGCAAGCCCTTGCCGTGGATGATTTTCACAGCGGTTAACCCGCGCGCGTGCGCTTCAGCCAAGAAGTCGCGGATGGCGTTGGTGGCAGCGGCCACGGTCATCTGGTGGAGGTCGAGCTCTTCTTGAACCCGCCAGTGCCCGCGGCGCAGCTGCTTGAGCGTTCGGGGGGCGATGCTTGGGTCGAGGTAGCTGATCTCCTCACCGGTCTCGACCTCAGAAAAATCAAACCGGCCGGCGGCCAGTTCATCCATCACCGCCTGTTCATCGAGCTGGTGTTGGCGCGCTTTGGGGGGTGGGGCTTGGGGCTTGGAACGATCGCGCTGATGGACCACGCGTTGGACTGGGCCCACCGCCGCCCGGAACAGGGCTCGATCGTTGTCATCGACGTCATCTGCGGCCATCATTTGCCCCTGGCTTGGCTGTTTGGTCGGCGGATTTCCATTATAGTGTCTGTTTTGGCAAGGTAATGACAACATGCACATTCTCATCTCCAACGACGATGGGCTCTACGCCCGCGGCATCCGGCTCCTTTCAGAAGAAATCGCCCGCCACTGCGAGACAGTCACCGTGGTGGCCCCAGACCGGGACCGCTCAGGGGCAAGCAACTCGTTGACCTTGGACCAGCCGATTCGGGTGGCCACTTTGGATGATGGGCGCTATAAAGTGTTTGGCACCCCCACCGATTGTGTGCACGTGGCCATCACCGGTCTGCTCGATGACGAACCCGACATGGTGATCTCAGGCATCAACGCCGGCGCCAACATGGGCGATGATGTGCTGTACTCGGGGACGGTGGCTGCGGCCATGGAAGGGCGGTTTTTGGGCCTGCCCGCGATGGCGGTGTCATTGGTCTACGGACCCGATGGCCCCTCACACTACGACACAGCGGCCAAAGCCGCGGGGATCTTGATGCGCCAGCTCGAGTCGGAGCCTTTGCCGGCCGACACCATCTTGAATGTCAACGTGCCCGATGTGCCGTGGGCGCAGATCCAGGGGTTTGAGACCACCCGGCTGGGTCACCGCCACCGCTCTGAGGACGTGATCCCGGTTCAAGACCCCCGGGGCCGGCAGTTTTTTTGGGTGGGGCCACCGGGTGGTGAACAAGACAATGGCCCAGGCACCGACTTCAATGCCGTCAGGCAAGGGCATGTGTCGGTCACGCCCATCCATGTGGACTTGACCCGTTATCAAGCGCTCGACCAAATCAGCGGTTGGGTTGAGACCTTAAACGCGGTGTCTGATCTGGACTGAAGGCCATGGCGGCACACTCTGTGACATCGTCTCTCGGCAGCGGCATGACCTCGGACACCACCCGAGCGCGGTTGATTGATCGGCTGCGTGCGCAAGGCATCCGCGACGAGCGCGTGCTCGAGGCGATGGCTGGGGTGCCCCGGCACGCCTTTGTCGATGAAGCGCTGTCGTCGCGCGCCTACGAAAATTCCGCGCTGCCCATCGGCCGCGGGCAAACCATTTCCCAGCCCTACATTGTGGCGCTGATGACCGAGGCGGTCTGCGCTGACACACTTCCGAACAAAGTCTTAGAAATCGGCACAGGCTCTGGCTACCAGGCCGCGGTGTTGGCACAACTGGTGGGGCAGGTGTTCACCACCGAGCGCATCGGTGAGTTGTGCCGACTGGCCAAGCAACGCTTTCACCGCGCCGGGCTTCACAACATCTGGGCGCGTCACCAAGACGGGCTGGGGGGCTGGCCTTCACAAGCCCCGTTCGACGCCATCGTGGTCACCGCCGGTGGCCCGTTGCCCGAGGCGTTGTTCGCCCAATTGGCCGAGGGCGGGGTGTTGGTCGCACCCGAGCAGGTGGGTGAGCATCAAGAGCTGGTGTGCATCCGACGCGTCCAAGGACAATGGCAGCGGCGCGTGCTCGGCGAGGTGAGTTTTGTGCCGCTGGTCGAGGGGGTGGCCTGACGTGGTGGCGATTTTCAGCACCATCTATGACCGCGTGCTGCTGTGGGCCCAACACCCCAAAGCGATGACCTATCTGGTCATTGTCACCATCGCCGAGGCGATCTTCTTTCCGATTCCGCCGGATGTGATGCTCGCGCCGATGGTGTTGGCGAATCGAGCCAAGGCTTGGCTGCTCGCGCTGGTGACCACGTTGGCCTCGGTGTTTGGCGGCTTGGTGGGTTACCTGTTGGGTTTTTGGGCGTTGGAGCTGGTGTTGCCGTTGATCGAGCAGGCCGGCTACGGGGACGCCTACTTGTCGGCTGTTGATGCGTTCGACCGGTTTGGCATTTGGTTTGTGATTTTGGCGGGTTTTTCACCGATTCCATTTAAGTTGATCACGGTGGCGGCGGGGGCGTTGGCGATGCCGTGGTTGGGGTTCATTGTGGGCTCACTGGTGGGTCGTGGCGCACGCTTTTTTATGGTGGCGGGCATCATTTACGCCGGTGGCGCGCGCGCGGCCGAGCACTTGCGCGCTTGGGTCGATCGCATCGGCTGGGCGGTGGTGGTGGCGGCCGTGGTCATCGCGGTGGTCTTGCTGGCCGGGTGTCGCGCCACAGTGCCTGCGCCTGTTGAACACCGCTCGGGCCTGTCGGCCGCGCCCGTTGGCATTGCACCGGCCACCTACGCGGTGCGTTCGGGTGATTCTTTGTACTCGATTGCGTTCCGCTTTGGCTTGGATTGGCGGGATGTGGCCCGCTGGAACGGCATCAACGCCCCCTACACCATCCAAATCGGCGACCGGTTGCGGCTGAGAAAACCCGTGGGCCCGCGCGTGGCTGTTGACTCGCGCCGCGCCTCACAGCCCGCCACCCGGCCGTTGCCGGACACACAAGCCATCGCACCGCCCCCCAGTCAGGCGGCGCGGGACAACGACGCACCCCGCCCCAAAGCCCCCAGCGAAACCATCACCGTCGAAGCCCCCGCCGCGGATGCTGCCGTGCCCACCCGCCGGGTCGCAGGCGTCGAGTGGCGCTGGCCCTTGGCCGGCACGATTGGGCGGCCTTTCAATCCAGAGGCCACCCGCCAAGGCTTGGGCATCAATGGCCAGCGGGGCGATGTCATCACCGCCGCCGCCGATGGTCAGGTGGTCTACAGCGGCACGGCGTTGATCGGCTACGGTGAGCTGTTGATCATCAAGCACTCGCCGATGCTTTTGTCGGCGTATGGCTACAACTCAAAGCGCTTGGTCGAGGAGGGCATGCGGGTCGAGGCGGGCGCGCCCATCGCCGAGATCGGCCAAAACATCGACGGCGATTGGCAGCTGCACTTTGAGATCCGCAAAGACGGGCAAGCCGCCGATCCCCGGACCTACCTGCCAACACAAAATTAAGGGGTTGGCAGGCGCGTTCAATGTAGTCTCTCCAAAGTTTCGCTATGTCATCGGGATTATTGACTTTTTTATTTTTTTTGCCATAATGGCAGCGTGATTTCGTCCAAACGAGTCGGTGCCACGAGCCATGCTGTCTAAGATCGTCAAACGCATTTGTCTTGCCGGGGTCCTGTGGGGGGTGGGCGTGACGGCGGCATCGGCCGATGTGGTCGAGAACCTTCGGGTGTGGGCCGGTCCCGACGGCACCCGCGTGGTGCTGGACCTGGACGACGCGGTCGAACACAGCCTCATCGAGCTCGACAACCCCGCCCGGGTGGTCATTGACCTCAAAAACACCCAGCTCAACCGGACACTTGAGATCGACCCCGACAGCAGCGGCGTGGTTCGCGGGGTTCGCCACGGCATCCGGGCAGGCAATGACTTGCGGGTGGTGCTGGACCTCCACCAGCGCGCTCAACCCCAAAGCTTTTTGTTGGACCCCGCGGGCAAGTATGGGCACCGGTTGGTGATCGATTTGGTGCCCGATGATGTGGTGCCTGCCGCCGAGCGAGTCCGGCAAGCCACCCGCGCGGTGACCGACGGCGAGCGCGACATGATTGTCGCCATTGACGCCGGGCACGGCGGCGAGGATCCAGGCGCCATTGGCCCCAGCGGCACCTATGAAAAAAATGTGGTGTTGGCGATCGCCCAGTCTTTAAAAGACAAGCTCGATGACATGCCGGGCGTGCGCGGGGTGCTGTTGCGCACCGATGATTACTTTATTCCGCTCAAAGAGCGCTATCAGCGCGCGCGTCAAGCCCGCGCCGATTTGTTGGTCTCGATTCACGCCGACGCCTTCCGGGATTTCCGGGTTCGGGGCAGCTCGGTGTATGTGCTCTCGCGGCGTGGGGCATCCAGTGAAGCGGCGAGAATGCTGGCTCAAAATGAAAACGAGGCCGACTTGATTGGCGGCGTCAAACTCGACCGCGGCGACGATGTGTTGAGCTCGGTGCTGCTGGATTTGTCGCAAAGCGTGACCATGGACTACAGCCAGCACGCCGCCGAACAGCTTCTCAACCAACTGGGCACCGTCGGCCGGCGTCACCGCAAGCGCGTGGAGAGCGCGAACTTTGTGGTGCTGCGCTCGCCTGATGTCCCCAGCGTGTTGGTCGAAGTGGGCTTTATCAGCAACCCGCAAGACGAACAAAACCTCAACACCGCCAGGCACCGCGATCAAGTTGCCCAAGCCATCGCCCAAGGCGTGCACAGGCACTTCACCAAGACCGCACCCCAAGGCAGTTGGTATGCATCCCACCGCGCCAGCCAAGAGTACGTGGTCCAAAACGGTGACACGCTCGGCATCATCGCCCAGCGCCACCGGGTGAGTCTTAACGACCTTCGACAGACCAACAACATCAACGGCGATTTGATTCGGCCGGGGGCTGTTTTGGTGATCCCAGCCGGCTCGTAGGCGGCCCAAAACCAGTTACACTTTGGGCCATGCCCATACACGCGCTTGATCAACACCTGATCAACCAAATCGCCGCCGGTGAGGTGGTTGAACGCCCCGCCTCGGTCGTCAAGGAGTTGGTCGAAAACAGCCTCGATGCCGGTGCCACCCACATCCAAGTCACGGTGGAAGCCGGTGGTGTGCGGCGCATCCAAATCCAAGACAATGGCGCCGGCATTCCCCCTAACGAGCTCAAGCTGGCCTTAACGCCGCATGCGACCAGCAAGATCGATTCATTGGATGACCTCGAAGCGGTGGCCAGCTTGGGTTTCCGTGGCGAGGCTTTGGCGTCGATCGCATCGGTCTGTCGATTGCGGTTGGCGTCACGGGCAGCCGGCGAAGACAAGGGCCATGAGATCAAAGCCGACGAGGGCGTGATCGGCTCACCCGTGCCGAAAGGCCTCAAGCCTGGGTCGGTGGTCGAGGTGGCGGATTTGTTTTTCAATACGCCGGCGAGGCGGAAGTTTTTAAAAACCGAGAAAACAGAGTTTTCGCATATCGATGAAGTGATCCGGCGCATGGCGTTGGCGCACATGCAAGTCACCTTTGAGCTCCACCACAACGGCCGTGTGGCCAGGCACTTTGCCGCGGCACAATCGCCCAGTTCGCAACTCAAGCGCATCGCGCAGGTGTGCTCGGATGAGTTCATCGATCAGGCCATCGAGGTGGGCCAGCACCAAGACAGCATGCACTTGAGTGGTTGGATCGCCAAGCCCACGTTCTCGCGATCGCAAGCCGACATGCAGTTTTTCTTTGTCAATGGGCGCTTGATCAAAGACCGCTTGGTCGCGCACGCCATTCGCCAAGCCTACCGGGATGTGTTGTTCCATGGTCGTCACCCGGCCTTTGTGTTGCGCCTGGCCATGGACCCGGCGCTGGTTGATGTGAATGTCCATCCGCAAAAAACCGAGGTGCGCTTTCGCGACTCGCGCTGGGTGCATGATTTTTTGTTTTCAGTGATCCACCGGTCGTTGGCGCAGACCCAGCCCAGCGAGGCCGCCGCCTCGGTCCGGTCAGCCGCGCCGTCTTCCAGCCCCACAGGTCGATGGTTGGGCGAGGGCCAACGCGGCTTGGGGTTGGGGGTGGGCGAGTCCATGGCCCACTACGAGCGACTGGTGTCGCAGGGGTCCCAAGCGACAGCGCAGGCAGCACCACAATCGACTCCCCAAGCCGTTCAGCAAGGTGGGCCAGATCAGGCCGGCGCCGATGGGGCGGGCGAACAGGTGCCACCGCTGGGGTTTGCGCGCGCCCAGCTCCACGGCGTGTATATCTTGGCCGAGAACGCACGCGGTTTGATTTTGGTGGACATGCACGCCGCCCACGAGCGAATCGTCTACGAGAAGATGAAAACCGCCTGGGCCGAGGCCAAGATCCAGTCGCAGCGGCTGTTGGTGCCCGCAACCGTGCACGTGAGTCCGGTGCAAGCCAGCGCCGTCGAGCAGCACTTTGATGCCTTGCAAGCGCTTGGGTTTGAGTTGGATCTGGCCAGCGCACAAACGGTGATGGTGCGCGCGGTGCCCAGCCTGCTGGCCCACGCCGATGGCCAGTCCTTGGTCAGCGAGGTGCTGGATGAGTTGGCGCAGTTGGGTTCGTCGAGCAAAGTCGAGGGGGCCTTGGATCATTTGTTGGCGACCATGGCCTGTTATGGCTCGGTGCGCGCCAACCGCCGCTTGAACTTGGATGAAATGAACGCGTTGCTTCGGGCGATGGAGGTCACCGAGCGGGCCGATCAGTGCAACCACGGCCGACCGACGTGGATTGAGCTTGGCATGGACGCGTTGGATCGGTTGTTTTTGAGAGGCCAATGAGCCCCATCATTGTCATCACCGGGCCCACGGCGGCGGGCAAGACCGATTTGGCGCTGGCGTTGGCCGATCGTTTCCCGGTTCGGTTGATCAATGTGGACTCAGCGCAGGTGTATCGGGGGCTCGACATTGGCTCGGCCAAGCTCAGTGTGGCGACGCAAGCCCAATACCCACACGCGCTGATTGACATCAAAGACCCCGAGGAGACCTACTCGGCGGCGGCGTTTTTGGCCGATGCCGATCACCACATTGCCAAGGCGCTCGACCAGGGCCTGTGGCCGGTGTTGGTGGGTGGCACGCCGTTGTATCTTCGGGCGGTGTTGTATGGCTTGGATCCCTTGCCAAAAGCCGATGCCAATGTTCGCGCCGCGATTGCTGAGGACGCCAAGCGGTTGGGTTGGGCCGGCTTGCACGCGCGCTTGATGGCCATTGACCCCGCGCTCGAAAAACGCATTGTGCCCAGCGACAAACAGCGCATCCAGCGGGCTTTGGAGATCCATGCCTTGACCGGTCAACCGCCGAGCAGTTTAATGCAGGGCAACCGCCTCCCCCGGTATCGCTCGTGCCGGGTGGTGGTCACCCCAGCCAATCGGCAATGCTTGCACGAGCGCATCGCCCAGCGGTTTGATGCCATGCTCGATCAGGGATTGATTGACGAGGTCGATGGGCTGATGGCGCGCTCGGGCTTGACCGGCGAGCATGCCTCGATGAAAAGCGTCGGCTATCGTCAGGTGTGGCAGTGGTTGGCGTCAGGGCAGGGGAGCTTGGCCGATGTCAAAGGGCAGGCCGTCGCCGCCACGCGCCAGCTGGCCAAGCGTCAGCTGACGGCGTTGCGTAAACTTTCGCATGCCCTCTGGTATGATTCTACGTGTGGGTCATTGGCCGACAGCGTGGCGCGCCAAGTGGCCCGGTTCATGGCCCGTCAACAGACCACCAGCAAACCCTAAACTGCTGATTGTTAAGGAGAACCAAACAGAATGTCTAAAGGGCAGTCGCTTCAGGATCCATTTCTCAATGTGTTGAGGCGTGACAAAGTGCCAGTGTCGATTTACCTCATCAGCGGGATCAAACTGCAAGGCCAGATCGAGTCTTTCGACAGCTTTGCCATTTTGCTCAAAAACACCGTCAGCCAAATGATCTATAAGCACGCCATCTCCACCATCGTGCCGGCGCGCCATGTCGACTACGGGTCTGTGGCAGACGAGGAGAGCGACTGATTTTTAAGGGCATCGAGCACGACCCGGTTGAATCGAAGAGCTCGGCGTGTGTGTTGTTGCACCCAGAGCTGGGCGCGCCGCTGAGCTTAGAGGCCAAGCAAGAGTTTCAGTTGTTGGCCAAGGCGGCGGGTTTGGATGTGCTCGCCGAGTTGGGCGCCAACCGCCACCGCGCCGACCCGGGCACGTTGGTCGGGTCGGGCAAAGTCGACGAACTGGCCGAGGCGCTGGCATCGCACGGGGCGGGCTTGGTGCTGATCAACGCCACCCTCACCCCGGTTCAAGAACGGAACCTGTCAAGGCGGTTAAAGTGCCCCGTGCTCGATCGAACGACCCTGATTTTGGACATCTTCGCCCAGCGCGCGCGCTCGCATGAAGGCAAGTTGCAAGTCGAGTTGGCGCAGCAAAAACACCTGGCCACTCGATTGATCCGGGGCTGGACCCACTTGGAGCGCCAGCGCGGTGGCATCGGCATGCGCGGGCCGGGGGAGACCCAGCTCGAGACCGACCGGCGCTTGGTGGGCGAGCGCATTCGCCAGCTGACCCAGCGGTTGGGACGCGTTGAGCGTCGGCGCGCGCAAGGCCGCAGATCGCGCCAGCGTGCTGAGGTGCCGATGGTGGCCTTGGTTGGCTACACCAACGCGGGCAAATCAACATTGTTCAATCGCCTGACCGACGCCGATGTGCTGGTCAAAGACCAACTGTTTGCCACCTTGGATTCCACCGTGCGTCGACTCCAAGACCCCGCCTCAGGTGACATTCTTGTCAGTGACACGGTGGGGTTTGTGCGTGACCTGCCGCATGAGCTGGTGGCGGCCTTTCGCTCAACACTCGAAGAGACCGCGCAAGCGGACTTGGTTTTGCATGTCATCGATGGCGCAGACCCTGATCGGTTGACCTACCAAGCCGTTGTTGAGGAGGTGTTGATTGAGATTGGCGCGGGTGATGTGCCTGTTGTTAAGGTCATCAACAAGGCGGATTTGGCTGATCGAGCCGTGGGTGTTGAGCACGACGCCAGCGGTGCGGTCTCGGCGGTGGTGGTCTCGGCGTTGGCGGGCGAGGGGCTTGAGGCTTTAAAAGAGGTCGCCAAAGCCCAGCTCAGCCAGGGCCGGATCCAGCGCGACATTACCGTGCCGCTGACCGGTCAGCGGTTGCGGGCGAAGCTGTTTGATCTGGGCGCGGTTCGATCCGAGCGCATCCAGCCCGATGGCGGCAGTGTGTTGTCTATCGAGCTCGACCAGCGCGATGTTCAGCGGTTGATGCGCTTGGGGGGTTCGGATGGGCAAATGGCCGAGCAACTCCTGTTAAACTAGATCCCTTACGATGTCTTAAATGACTGATTTTCGATTCGGAGACAACAATGCCGTGGAATGAACCAGGTCGCTCAAATGGTGACGACAAAGACCCTTGGAAGGGAGGCAACGGCGATCAGCCGCCCGATCTCGATGAGGTCTTTGCCAATGTCCAGCGCCGCTTGAAAAAAATCATGGGTGGCCAAGACAAAGGCGGTGGTGGTCGCAACACCAAAGGCTCAGGCGGTTGGGGCGGTGGGTCCAACATTGGTCTGGTCTTTGTGGTGGCGCTGCTGGCCGCCGGCTGGATTTTGTGGAACTCAATCCACATCATCGATGAGTCTGAACGCGGCGTGGTGCTTCGGTTTGGTGAGTACACACGCACCCTAAGCCCTGGTTTGAACTTCACCTTGCCACGCCCCATTGAAGAGGTGACCACGGTCAACGTGTCGACGGTGCGCTCGATTGAAAGCGCCAGTCGGATGCTGACCGGGGATGAGAACCTGATTGATTTGGCGTTTGCGGTGCAATACCGGGTCAACGAACCTGAGAAGTTCTTATTCAACGTCGCCGTGCCCGAGGAGTCGCTGGCGCAAGCGGCCGACAGTGCCATGCGCGAGGTGGTGGGCACCAACACCATGGACTACATCTTGGAGATTGGCCGGGGCCAGATCGCCTTGGACACGCAGGTGTTGTTGGAAGACATTTTGACCCGGTACGAGCCGGGCATTGAGATCACGTCGTTTAACTTGCAAGAAGTGCGCCCCCCAAGCCAGGTGCGCTCGGCATTTGATGACGTGGTTCGGGCCAGAGAGGATCAGATTCGGTTCGCCAATGAAGCTCAAGCCTATGCCAATCAGGTGGTGCCAGAGGCGCGCGGACAAGCGGCGCGTATCTTAGAAGAGGCCGAAGGGTATCGCGAGACGGTGATTGCAAAAGCCACCGGTGAGGCTGATCGGTTCAACTCAATCTACACCGAATACGCACTCGCGCCTGAAGTGACCCGAGAGCGGTTGTATTTGGAAACGCTTGAGGCGGTCTATGGTCGCTCGGCCAAAGTGCTGATGGACGTTTCAGACCAAAACAACCTGTTGTATCTGCCACTGGATCGCATGCTCAGCGGCCAAGGCGGCAGCGATTCGAGCACGATGCCGCCACCACCGCTGATGGGTGCTTCAGAGCGCTCGCCCAACAGCAGCAGCGATCCACGAGTCAGAACAGGTCGGGAGGGCCGTTGATATGCGCATCATTCTACCGATAGTGATCATTGCCGGTTTATTCGTTGGCCTCAACAGCCTGTTTGTGGTCAAAGAAACCGACTTTGCAATCAAATTCCGTTTGGGTGAGATTATCGAGGCCGACTACGAGCCTGGTCTGCACTTCAAAGCACCGTTTGTGAACAACGTTCGAAAATTCGATAACCGGCTCATCACCTTGGACATGCAGCCCGAGCAGATGAACACCGCCGAGCAGAAGTTTGTCGAAGTCGACTACTACGTCAAATGGCGGATCTTCGACCCGGCGGCATATTACGTGGCCACCCGGGGCGATCAGATGTTCACCCGGTCGCGCTTGGCGCAGCTGATTCGGAATGACTTGCGCGATGAGTTTGCGCAAAGAACATTGAGTGAGGTTGTTTCAGAGCAACGCCGGACCATGATGGATGAGCTGCAGGTGCGCGCTGATCGGCGTTTTGAAGACTTTGGCATCGATGTCATCGATGTCAGAATCAAAAAGATCGAGCTGACCGAAGAGGTCTTGAACTCGGTATTCGATCGGATGGAGACACAGCGAACAGAGTTTGCCAACGAGCTTCGCTCACTGGGTCGCGAGCGCTCTGAGCGCATCCGTGCCGACGCCGATCGCCAAGTTCGCGTGTTGGTGGCAAACGCTGAAAGAGAGTCTGCCCAGATCCGTGGTCAGGGTGACGCGCGTGCCATCGAGATCTATGCCGCAGCGTATGACAAGGACCAGGAGTTCTACTCCTTCTTGCGGAGCTTGGAAGCTTACGACACCGCGTTTGGTACTGAAAACGACATCATGCTGATGGACACCCGGTCTGAGTTTTTCCGGTACTTCGATCAAGCCAAACAGCCCGAGTAGTCGAGACAACAAGGCACAATACAATGGCTAAATCTGTTGTCATTGTTGGCACACAGTGGGGCGACGAGGGCAAGGGCAAGATTGTTGACCTGCTCGCCCACGATGTCGACGCGGTTGTTCGCTTCCAAGGCGGGCACAATGCCGGCCACACCTTGGTCATCGATGGCCAAAAAACGGTGTTGCATGTCATCCCATCGGGGGTGTTAACGCCGCGGGCCAAGTGTTTGGTCGGCAATGGGGTGGTCGTGTCGCCCCAATCCCTGCTCAAAGAAATCGACGGCTTGGAAGCGCGCGGGGTGGATGTCACCTCGCGGTTGGGCATCTCGCCGGCGTGTCCGGTGATTTTGCGCTACCACGAAGCGTTGGATGGTGCGCGCGAACACAAGCGTGGCAAGGGCGCGATCGGCACCACCGGCCGTGGCATTGGCCCGGCGTATGAAGACAAGGTGGTGCGGCACGGCTTGCGGTTGGCCGATCTGATCCACGAACAACGCTTGCGCGATAAGCTCGAGCCGCTGTTGGACTACTACAACTTTTTGCTGGCGCACTATTACGGCCAAGACAGTGTGGATTCAGCTCAAGTCATTGATGAGGCGTTGGGCTTTGGCCAATCACTCTCACCGATGCTCACCGATGTCACCGGCCAACTGCACCGCATGCGCGATCAAGGCGATAAGATCTTGTATGAAGGCGCGCAAGGGGCGTTGCTCGATATCGATCACGGCACTTACCCGTATGTCACCTCATCGAACACCACCATTGGCGGTGTGATGACAGGGTCTGGGATGGCACCCAACGACATCGATTACGTGCTGGGGATCACCAAGGCCTACGCCACCCGAGTTGGCGGTGGGCCATTCCCCACCGAACTTCATGACGCCGATGGCGAGTTGATGGCCGAGCGTGGTCACGAGTTTGGCTCAACCACCGGTCGAGCCCGGCGCTGTGGCTGGCTGGACGCGGTCGCGCTCAAGCGCGTGGTTCGAAGCAACGGCATCACCGGCTTGTGTTTGACCAAGCTTGATGTGCTTGATACCTTCTCGGAAGTGAAGGTCTGCATTGACTATGCTGGCGTGGATGACTTTCCGGTTGGCGCAGAAGACTGGGAGCGGTTAACGCCCGTCTACGAAAGCCACCCCGGCTGGTCGGGGTCGACCGAGGGCATCACCGACCAATCTGAGTTGCCCGACGAAGCGCGCGCCTACCTTGATCGCATCGAGGCGTTGGTCGGGGTGCCGATTGATATTTTGTCGACGGGGCCGGAGCGAGACGCCAACATCGTTTTCCGAGACCCGTTTGGAGCCTGATTGTCATGATTGACCCCAGCCACCTTCGCCAACACACCGAAGCGGTTGCCAGCAACTTGGCCAAGCGGGGGTATCATCTTGATTTGGAGAGTTTTGCGGCGATGGAGACGCGCCGCAAAGCGCTGCAAGTGGAGACAGAGCAACTTCAAGCCGACCGCAACACGCAAGCCAAAGCCATCGGTCAAGCCAAGTCAAAAGGCGAGGATGTCACCGCATTGCTGGCCGCCAGCGCCGAGATCGGCGAAACCCTCAAAGACAAGAGCCAAGCGCTGGAGCAGCTGCAACACCAGCTCGATGAGTTGATGCTCAACATGCCCAATCTCGTCCACGAGGACGTGCCCGATGGCGCGAGTGAAGAGGACAACGTCGTCGTTCGCCAAGTTGGGGATGTCACGCCGTTTGAGTTCGAGCCACGCGATCACGTGGACATTGGTGAGCGACTGGACGGCATGCACTTTGACAAGGCAGCCAAACTATCGGGCTCGCGGTTTGTGGTGTTGTCTGGACCGCTGGCGCGCTTGCACCGCGCGCTGTCGCAGTTCATGCTCGATCAGCACACCCAGCACCACGGCTATCAAGAAATGCAGGTGCCTTATGTGGTGTTGGCCGATGCCATGCAAGGCACTGGCCAATTGCCCAAGTTCGCCGATGATGCTTTCGAGATTGTGGGTGAGCACCGCCGGTTTTTGGTGCCGACCGCAGAGGTGCCGTTGACCAATCTGGTCGCCGGCGAGATCTTGGATGCCGGTGAGTTGCCCTTGAAGTTTGTCGCGCACACCCCGTGTTTTCGATCCGAGGCCGGGGCGTATGGCAAAGACACCCGGGGCATGATTCGTCAACACCAGTTTGACAAGGTGGAATTGGTGCAGATCACGCGCCCCGACCAGGCCGGTCAGGCCTTTGAGTCGCTCACCGCGCATGCAGAATCCATTTTGCAAGCGCTGGGCTTGCCGTACCGGGTCAGCGCGCTGTGCGCGGGCGATTTGGGTTTCTCAGCGCACCGCACCTACGATTTGGAGGTTTGGCTTCCGGGCCAGCAAGCCTATCGGGAGATCTCCAGCTGTTCGCATTTTTCAGACTTCCAAGCGCGTCGGATGAAAGCGCGGTGGCGTAACCCCGAAACCAACAAGCCCCAATTTGTCCACACCGTCAACGGTTCGGGGTTGGCGGTGGGCCGCACCTTGGTGGCGGTGTTGGAAAATTACCAAAATCAAGACGGCTCGGTGACCATCCCCGAGGCGCTCAAGCCCTACATGGCCGGTCAAGACTTGATCGCTGTTGATGGCTGAAGTGATCGCCAATTTCAGTGCCGGACCGTCGGCACTGCCGCGATCGGTTCGACAAGACATTGCCGACGAGCTGAGCCCGAGATCAGATGCCACGCCGAGCATCATCGAAGTCTCCCACCGCGGGCCGGCATTTGGCCAACTGGCCGAAGAGTTATCCCAACGCTTGGCCGCACTGACAGGTGTCGGTGATTCTCACCACTTGATGTTGCTCCAAGGCGGCGCGAATTTGCAGTTTGCCCAATTGCCGTTGAACTTGGCCCAGCACGCCCCGGCGGGGTTCATTGTGACTGGGCACTGGGGCGAAAAGGCCATGGCCGAAGCAAAACGGGTGGGCCAAACCCGGCTGATCGCTACCACTCAAGACAGTGGCTACACCGAGCTCCCCGAGGCGTTCGTGTGTGATCATCCGGTGGCCTATGCCCACATCACGGGCAATGAAACCGTTCATGGGGTGCAGTTTGATCGCCCGCCAGAGCTCAATGACGCGACTGGGCAAGCGGTGCCCATGGTGGCTGACTTGTCTTCGGAGTTTTTGTCTCGCGTCTATCCGTATGCATCGTTGGCGGGGTTTTATGCGGGCACACAAAAGAATCTGGGCGTGCCGGGTTTGACCATTGTCGGTCTGGCAAAAGACTGGTGGGCGCAAGCGCCAGCCCAGCGCGACCAGCCGCTGGCCAAGTACTTGGATTACCAGGCCTGGATTGACGCCCAGTCGATGCTGAATACGCCCTCGACTTTTGCATGGTACGTCGCTTTGAAAATGCTTCGGTGGATTGAAGACCAAGGTGGCTTGGAGGTCATCGAGCAGCGCAACAGAGCGAAGGCCGAGCGGCTGTATGCGTGCATTGATGGCAGTGGGCTGTATACCAACCCCGTTGACCCGGCCGCGCGTTCGATGATGAATGTGGTGTTTCGCCTTGTGGATGCGCGTTTGCACGATGCCTTCTTGGCCGGCGCCGAGCAAGCGGGGCTGTTGGGTCTCAAAGGTCACCGCGCGGTGGGCGGGCTGCGCGCGAGCCTCTATAATGCCATTGAGGCCGATGCAGTTGGTGCATTGGTGGAGTACATGCAACAGTTTGAGCGCAGCCATGGATAACGACCCACTCGATAAGATCCGCGCCGACATCGACGCGGTGGATGAGCAGATCCAGTCGCTGCTCAATCAACGCGCCGCTTTGGCGGCTCAAGTTCGCGAGGTCAAGGGCCAGCTTGAAGGGCCGGGCGCTTACTACCGACCCGATCGGGAAGCGCAGGTGTTGCGTAAAGTGATCGAGCGCAATGCCCACAATCAAAGCGCCACGCTCACCGATGCGGTCATGCTTCGTGTGTTTCGAGAGATTATGTCGGCGTGCCTGGCCCAACAAGAGCCCATGCGCATTGCCTACTTGGGGCCGGAGGGGACATTCACCCAGCAAGCGGTGTACAAGCAGTTCGGGCATTCGGTCAGTGCCATCGCGCAGCCGGCGATTGAAGATGTGTTTTTGCAAGTCCAAGCCGGCGAGGCAGATTTTGGGGTGGTGCCCGTTGAGAATTCAACCCAAGGCATCGTCTCCCATACCTTGGATATGTTTCTCAATTCCGATACCAAGATCGCCGCTGAGGTGGAGCTTCGCATCCACCAGCATTTGCTGACCCAAGCCAAGTCGTTGGCCAAGATCGAGCGGGTCTACGCGCACCAGCAGTCCTTGGCCCAATGCAAGCATTGGTTGCACGCGCACCTGCCCCAGGCTGAATTGATCAGTGTCTCGAGCAATGCCGAGGCCGCCCGCCGGGTGCGGGTGATGGACGATGCTGCTGCGATTGCCGGTCAACACGCCTCGGAGGTGTATGGCTTGCCTGTGTTGTTTGGCAACATCGAAGACCACGTGGACAACACCACCCGCTTTTTGGTGCTCGGTCGGGCGTTGCTGCCCGCCTCGGGGGATGACAAGACCACTTTATTGATCGCAGGCAGCGATGGCCCCGGCGCGTTGTTTAAGATGATTGAGCCGCTATCAAAGCACGGCATCAACATGAGCCGCATCGAATCGCGTCCGTCCAGACAAGGCCGCTGGGACTATGTCTTTTTTATTGATGTCGATGGCCACGCCAGCGACGGCCCGCTCGCCGCTGCAATTGAAGCGTTGGAGGGGCAGGCGCGGCTGGTCAAGGTGCTGGGGTGCTACCCACGCGCGATTGAGGGCATGGTGAGCTCGTGAAGCGGCACGACTACAGCGATTTGGTGGGGCCCGGGGTGGCGGGCCTTGTGCCCTATACGCCGGGCCAACCGATCGAGACGCTGGAGCGCAACTTGGGCATTGTCGATGCGATCAAGCTGGCCTCCAACGAAAACCCATTGGGGGCGAGCCCCAAGGCACGAGCCGCACTGGATGAGCACCTGACCAAGCTGCATTTCTATCCCGATGCCGATGGCTTTGAGCTTAAAAAACGCTTGGCAGAAAAACACGCTGTCCCCCGCGAGTGCATCACCTTGGGCAATGGCTCCAATGAGCTGTTGGTGTTTTTGGCCCAAGTGTTCCTTGGGCCCGACACCAGTGCGGTGTTCTCCCAGTACGCGTTTGCGGTCTACCCCATCGTCACCCAGATGATGGGTGCGCGGGCCCAGGTGGTGCCGGCGCATGCTCACGATCACCCCATGGCGTTGGGCCACGATCTTCGAGCGATGTACGCCGCCATCGAGCCCAGCACCCGATTGGTGTTTGTCGCCAACCCCAACAACCCCACGGGCACGTGGTTGCACCACGACCGGTTGCGCGATTTTGTCGCATCGTTGCCCCCTGAAGTCATTTGTGTGGTCGATGAGGCCTACACCGAGTACGGCGAGCCCGACGTGCTCGGCGATGCCACCACTTGGGTGGACTCATGCCCCAACCTGGTGGTGACACGCACATTCTCCAAAGCCTACGGACTGGCGGGCCTGCGGGTGGGGTATGCGATATCCAACCCCGGCATTGCCGATCTGCTTAACCGCGTGCGCCCCACCTTCAACGTCAACGCGCTGGGATTGGCCGCCGCGCGCGCGGCACTGGATGATCAAGCGTTTTTAAAACAGACCAAGGCCACCAACGAGGCGGGCTTGGCGCAACTGACTTCCGGCCTTGATCAATTGGGGGTGGCGCACACGCCCTCCAAAGCCAATTTCGTGTTGATCCATTTTGATCAACCCGCGCACTCACTCAGTGACCAACTGTCTCACCACGGCGTCATCGTGCGACCGGTGGCCAACTATGGCCTGCCGAACGCGCTGCGTGTGAGTGTCGGCACCCCAGAGCAAAACACGCGCTTTTTGAACGCGTTGGCCGATGCGCTGAGCTGAACCATGGACTTGACCTCGACGCCGATCGCTCAACCGCTGCAAGGCCCATACCGACCGCCGGGGGATAAGTCGATTTCGCATCGGCTGGCCATTTTGACCGGCTTGGCGACGGGGCACTCGACAATTCGAGGCTTTTTAGACAGCGAAGACACAGTCAATACCGCCCGCGCCATGCAGTCGATGGGGGCCGATATCGGTTGGACGCGAGGAGAGAACGGTTGGAACTTGAGCATCCAAGGCGGGCGATTGCACCCACCGTCTGAGGCACTGGATTTTGGGAACTCAGGCACCGGGTGTCGGTTGATGACGGGGGTGCTGTCGGCCATGGGCGGGCAGGCGGGCTTTGCAGACACCCCCATTGGCTTGGTCGGCGACCACTCGTTGTCGCGCCGTCCCATGGGGCGTGTCATTGACCCGCTGTGCGCGCAAGGCGCCGTGATCGAGTCGGTCGACGGTCACGCGCCGCTGACGGTCATTCCTCAGCGCCTGACAGGGCAAACACACTGTTTGCCCATCGCCAGCGCGCAGGTTAAATCAGCGCTGCTGCTGGCGGGCATCAGCGCCGAAGGGACGACACATGTTGAAGAACCCGCACCGAGTCGTGACCACACCGAGCGATTGCTGCCGGCGTTTGGTGTCGATGTGGTCCGCCACAGCCCAACCGAGGTCAGCGTGGCCGGTGGTCAAACGCTGCAGCCGGGCGATCACGAGGTGCCCGGCGACATCAGCTCAGCGGCGTTTGTGTTGGCAGCGGGGCTGTTGGTGCCCAACGCCCACATCGTGCTCAACCGGGTGGGGCTCAACCCCACGCGCGATGGGTTTTTGAGAATCTGTGAGGCGATGGGGGCCGATCTGACCGTCGCTGTCGAGCACCAAGTGGGTGATGAGCCGGTGGGGCAGATTGAAGCGCGAGGCTCGCGTTTGATGGGTGCGACCATTGAGCCGGCTTGGGTGCCCTTGGCGATCGACGAGTTTCCGATTGTGATGGGGCTGGCCGCGGCCGCGTCTGGCACCACAACCATCACCAAGGCCGAAGAACTTCGGGTGAAAGAATCTGATCGACTGGCGCAAATGTGCAGCCAACTTAAGCTGTTGGGCGTCCGGGTCACCGAGCATACCGACGGCGCGGTCATTGAGGGCGGTGCGATTCAAGGGGGCGTGGTCGATTGCGGGGGTGATCACCGAATCGCCATGACCTTTGCTGTGCTTGGGCTGATCGCTCAAGCGCCGATCGTGATCCGCCAGGCCCACTGGATGCAAACGAGCTACCCGGGGTTTGTCGATGATATGAATGCCCTCGGGGCTCAGCTAGAATGGCAGGCATGATCCCGCCTTGTGATAACGCGCCAGTCATTGCGATTGACGGCCCCTCTGGGGTCGGCAAGGGCGCGGTGTCAGCGGCGCTGGCAGATGCATTGGGCTGGCACCTGCTGGATTCAGGGGCCGTCTACCGGGCGGTGGCATTGGCCGCAGACGATCGCGGCGTTGGGCCTGATGACCCAGCCAAGCTGGTGGCGTTGGCCGCGGGTCTGGACTTGGACTTTCGAGCGCAAGGCGGTGGCATTTGTGTGCTGATTGATGGGGTGTCTGTCGATGACCGGCTGCGGGGGGAGACGGTCAGCCAAATGGCATCAAAAGTGGCCGCGATTGCTGAGGTGCGCCAGGCGTTGATGGCACTGCAGCGCAGCTTCAGGCAGCCACCGGGGCTGATTGCCGATGGTCGTGACATGGGTACTGTGGTATTTCCCGACGCCAAACTGAAAATTTTCCTCACCGCCAGCCCCGAAGAGCGCGCCAATCGACGCCACAAGCAGTTGAAAGAAAAGGGGGAAGATGTTATTCTAGCGCGCTTACTCAGTGATATTGCTGAGCGCGATCGACGCGATCGGGAGCGTTCGGTGTCGCCAACCGTACCGGCTGACGATGCCATCGTGATTGATTCAACGTCGATGCCGCTTAAGGCGGTGATTGAACAAGCGTTGTCGCTTGTCGACGCCAAAGCGCTTCGCCAAGACAGTGAATGAGCGGGCGCGCAAGTGAGTAAGTAAGTGGACCTGACAATCGGTGGGCTTGTGGTCAATCGGTGGTCTAGGATGTTAAACGAGTGAAACCGCCAGGTTTTGCAGATGAATGAGTCGACCTCTGTCAATTCGCTTTAATAAGCACCGACAGGCGACGGCCCACCAGGATGATTGAAGTTACATGAGTGAATCTTTTGCTGAGTTATTTGAACAGAGCCTGACCGAGCGCGAACTGCGCCCCGGCACCATTGTCATGGGTTTGGTGGTTGAAATCCGCGATGATGTGGTTGTCATCAATGCAGGCCTCAAGTCTGAGGGCATTGTGCCCATTTCGCAGTTCCAAAAAAGCGATGGTGAATTGGAAGTCAGCGTTGGCGATGAGGTCGAGGTGGCCTTGGATGCCATCGAAGATGGCTTCGGTGAGACACGCTTGTCTCGAGAAAAAGCCAAGCGCTCGCGCGTTTGGACCACACTGGAGGCGGCGCACGAGGCCGACGAGACGGTGATGGGACAAATCTCTGGCAAAGTCAAAGGCGGATTCACCGTCAACATCGATACGATTCGTGCGTTTTTGCCCGGCTCGTTGGTTGATGTGCGCCCAGTGCGAGACCCTGGGTATTTAGAAGGCAAAGACTTAGAATTTAAGATCATCAAGCTGGACCGTCGCCGGAACAACTTGGTGGTCAGTCGTCGCGCGGTTGTTGAGCACGAGTATGCCGCTGAGCGTGATGACTTGCTGGATCGTTTGGCCGAAGGCGCGGTCGTCAAGGGCGTGGTCAAAAACCTCACCGACTACGGTGCCTTTTTGGATTTGGGCGGTGTCGATGGATTGCTTCACATCACCGACATGGCTTGGAAGCGCGTGCGCCATCCATCAGAAATTGTCGATGTGGGTGACGAGCTGGAAGTGCGCGTGTTGCGCTTCGACCGCGAACGCATGCGCGTCTCGCTTGGGTTGAAGCAGCTCGGCGAAGACCCTTGGAGCGACATTGATCGGCGTTATCCACCCACCGCGCGGCTGTTTGGCAAGGTCACCAACATCACCGACTACGGCTGTTTCGTGGAGATTGAAGACGGCGTCGAGGGCTTGGTCCACGTCTCTGAAATGGATTGGACCAACAAGAACGTCAACCCGGCCAAAGTGGTGCATGTCGGCCAAGAGGTTGAGGTCATGGTGTTGGATGTTGACGAAGAGCGACGCCGGATCTCGTTGGGCATGAAGCAATGTCAGCCCAACCCGTGGGAGGCGTTTGCAGCGCAGTACAACAAAGGCGATAAAGTCTCTGGCGCGATCAAGTCAATCACTGACTTTGGCATCTTCATTGGTCTTGAGGGGGGCATCGATGGGCTGATTCACTTGTCCGATGTCTCGTGGATGGACACGGGTGAAGACGCGGCTCGCGATTACAAGAAAGGCGATGAAATTGAGGCGGTGGTGCTGGCGGTGGATCCCGAGCGGGAGCGCATTTCGCTTGGCATCAAGCAAATGGACCAAGACCCGTTTGCCAGCTTCATGGCGGATCACCCGAAAGGCTCGATCATCAATGGCAAAGTCAGTGAAGTGGACGCCAAAGGCGCGGTGGTTGATATCGCCGAGGGTGTGCAAGGCTACATTAAAGCCAACGATCTGGCTGTTGATCGCGTTGAGGACGCCAGCAAGGTCGTGTCTGTGGGTGACGATATCGAGGCAAAATTCATCTCCATCGACCGCAAGACCCGCCAGCTGACGCTGTCGGTCCGTGCCAAGGACGACGACGAGTTGGCTGGTGTGATCGACCAATATCAAAGCCGTTCGACCGGCTCGGGCACCTCATTGGGTGACTTGCTCAAAGAACAACTCGACAAAGACTAAGGTGGTCCGATGACCCGCTCCGAGCTGATCGAAAAACTGGCAGCCGACCAAACGCATCTGAGTCAGGCCGATGTGGAGCTGGCCGTGCGGGCCATCATCGATCAGCTCAGCGGGGCATTGTCCGCGGGTGACCGGATTGAGATCCGCGGGTTTGGCAGTTTTGCGTTGCACCACCGCCCGCCACGCGTGGGCCGCAATCCCAAGACCGGAGAGGCCGTGGCTTTGCCCGCCAAGTATGTTCCGCACTTCAAGCCGGGCAAGGCACTGAGGGCGCGCGTCGACCACCCCAAAACGCCCCGCAGCGACGCTTAACAGACATGCTGAGCTATCGCCCGAGTGTGTCTGTGCTGAGGGTGTTCAAGCAACAAACCCAGGGCCGCTGAGCGATGTTTCGCTGGGTGCTGTTGCTGATGGTGGTGGTGGCGGTCGCGCTGGGGCTGTTCGTGGGGGTGCTCAACCCCCAAGATGTCACGTTTGATCTGATGTGGATCCAAGGGCAGTGGCCGTTGGGCGCTTTGTTGTTGGTGGCTTTTATTCTGGGCGGGGTAGTGACATGGCTTTTCAGTACGCTGTTTGGTTGGATGCGCCTGAAAAAGCGTCGCTGAAGATAGGGCGCGGCGGTGTTTGATGGTCTCTTGTTATTGCTGATGCTGGTCATCGCCGCGGCGGTGGGCTGGGGGATGGCCCGCTGGCAGGCGCGCCAAGAGCGTTCTCGGCAAGGCAATCTCTCCAACCATTATTTCCGGGGCCTCAATTACCTGCTCAACGAAGAGCCCGATAAGGCCATTGAGATCTTCTTGGAGTTGGCCGAGCGAAAATCAGCGCGGTCTTTAACAGGCCGCGGGCACGTCAACCATGAGGTCATTGACACCCACTTGGCGCTGGGCAGTTTGTTTCGACGCCGCGGCGAAATGGACAAGGCCATCCGCTTCCACAAGCACATCATCGCCCAGCCCAACCTGACTGAGGTGCAAAGAACCCAAGCGCTCAAGGCGCTGGGCCGTGACTATCTCAAAGCCGGCCTGTTGGACCGGGCAGAGCGCCTGTTCAGCCAATTGGTCGAGCGAGAGCAAGGCGATAACCAGCCTGCTGAGCAGTTGATGGACATCTACCAACAAGAAAAAGACTGGCCCCAAGCCATCGAACAGGCCCAGCACCTGCAAACCGAATCACCCGAGCAGACCAATGCCTTATTGGCGCAGTTTTATTGTGAGTTGGCCGAGCAAGCTTTGAGCCAAAATGATGCTGAGGCCGCTGAAAAAGCGCTCAGACAAGCCAGGCGCTACAAGTCCGACCACGCCAGGGCGCATATGATTGCCGGCCGGATGGCCGCGGCGGTCGCTGACCCGGCCAAAGCGATTGAGCATTATCAGCTCGCCTGCGACAAAGACCCGCAAAGCTTTGTGTTGGTCGCCGATCAGCTGTTGGAATGTCACCGACAGGTGAACCAAATCCCGATGTTCGAGGCGTGGCTTGAGGCCTTCAGTGAGCGCAGTGGGCTGTCCAGTGCGACCATGATGCTGGCCGAGCTGTGTGCCCAGGCTGACGTTGAGCGCGGCGTGGAGATTTTGGTGCGTGGTCTCGAAAAACACCCGACGATTCGTGGTTTGGAGGCGCTGGTCAATCTGTTGGCGCAGCACGGGCGCACATTGGCGTCGGTGAACCCAGAGATGATCGGGCAGCTGATGGCGCGATTGCGCCAGGCGCAGCCGCGGTATCGCTGCAAAGAGTGTGGCTTCAGCGGCGGCGAGCACCACTGGTGTTGCCCGAGTTGCCGTCAGTGGGACACCACCCGACTGGTGGCTGGCCCTTGGGGAGACTGAGTTGATCGCGTGGTGGTGGTCGGGCTTGATCGGCGCGGTGTTGGTTGCGGCGGGCACCTGGCCATTGATGAGCTGGCTGCGGGCGTCTGGGATGGTCGATCAACCCGAGCCCAGTCGACGGCTGCACACCCAGCCCACGCCGCGGGGGGGTGGTGCGGTGATGGCTGTGGTGTTGTGCGCGCTCGTGCTTGGCCAGTTGCAGGCGTTTGAGTCGTCGTTGCAAGGGGTCTGGGTGGTGCTGTTTTTGGTCAGTGTGGCTGGGTTGGGTTGGTTGGAAGACACCCGCCCGCGGCCCATTCGCTGGCGTTTGATCGGCCAATTCGCGGTGGGGGCGTTGGTGCTGTTGGCCCTGGGCCCGATCGATGGGGTCACCGTGGGGGCGTTGAGCGTCTCGAACAGTCTGGTTTGGACCGCGTTGGGGTTGGTGGCGGTGGTCTGGCTGATGAACCTCCACAACTTCATGGATGGCTCAGATGGTTTGGCCGCCTCGCAAGGGGTGTGGGCAGGGGTGGGATTTGCGCTGCTGTTTGCTGAGCAAGGGGCCTACCCCTGGGCTTGGCTGGCGGCCGGTTTGGCGGGGGGGTGTGCTGGATTTTTGGTGTGGAACCGACCCGTGGCCTCGGTTTTCATGGGCGACAGTGGTTCGTTGTTGATCGGTGGCACCGTGGGGTTGTTGGCCTATCAAGGGGTGGCCAGCGGCCAGATCTCGCTGCTGGTGTGTTTGATGCTGACGTCGGTGTTTGTGGTCGATGCCACGGCGACACTGGTGCGGCGGGTGAGTCGAGGCCACAGATGGTATACTCCGCATGCATCTCATGCTTTTCAATGCTTGATTGCAGGGGGCTTGAGCCACGCCCAATTGTTGATGCTTTATGTGGGGGTCAACGTGATTTGGGTATTGCCTTTTATCGTGGGCGCTTTGATTTGGCCGCGGTTGGAAGGCTGGCTTGGGGCAATGGTATACGCCACACTCTTGCTGGGTTGGTGGCGCGTACAGAAAATGGCAGACAGGCCAAAACAGAAAGGCTAAGGCAACCATGGGAAATTCTGGAATGGGTCTAAACCGACGGGTCTGGGTGATTGTTCACGATTTCCTTGTGTTGGTGGTGGCCTGGGTGGGCGCGCGCTATTTGTCCGCGTCTTTAATTGGGGGGTCTGACTTCAGTTGGAAGCAGTTGGCCGTTGAAGTCAATTTGATTCTGATCATCCAAGGTTTTTTGCAGTGGCGCGCGGGTCTGTACCGGGGCGTGTGGCGCTTTGCGTCGTTGCCGGATTTGGGCAACCTCCTGCGGGCGTCCATCTTGGGCGCGGTGGCGGGCATCAGCGTCATGCTGCTTTTGGATGTGTCATTGGAGACCATGCTGTTGGTGGTCTGGGCATTCCCAGCGTTGTTGCTGCTGCTGCTGAGTCTGCCCCGATTGAGTTATCGCATGCTCAAAGACATGCGCTCAGAAGTCCACCAGCGACGCGTGACTCAGCGCACATTGATCTTAGGCGCCGGGCGCTCGGGTCAGCTGCTGTTGCCCGAACTTCGTCGACGCGGTCATTACGATGTCGTCGGTTACCTCGACGATGATGAGGCATTGCAAGGCAAGCTGGTCAGCGATTTGCCCGTCTTGGGGCGGATCACGCGCTTGCCGCGGGTGTGTCGTGAAGCCGCCATTGACTTGGTGGTGATTGCCATCCCATCGGCAACCAACCTGCAGATGCAGCGCATCGTCTCGCACTGTGAAGCGGCCGATGTGGAGTTCAAGACACTGCCCACACTGAAACAACTCGGCGCCACGCTGACACGCTTTGACGATCTCAAGCCCGTGGCGATTGAGGACCTGTTGGGCCGTGACCCCATCTCTTTGGACTGGGATGGCTTGCGCGCCGGTTTGGCCGGGCGGCGCGTGCTGGTGACCGGCGGCGGTGGTTCAATCGGTGCAGAGTTGTGCCGACAAATTGCCCGACTGGACCCGGCAGCGCTGGTGGTGTTGGACAATTGCGAATACAACCTGTATCGCATCGATTATCGCCTGCAAAGCGAATTTAGGGACCTGATTGTTGAGACTGTCCTTGGGGACGTGTGCGACTCGGCCACTTTGAATCGGGTGATGCAAGAAGGCCAGCCCGATGTGGTTTTCCACGCGGCAGCATACAAGCACTTGCCCATGCTCCAAAACCAAGCACGCGAGGCGTTTCGCAACAACGTGCTGGGCACCAAGCGGCTGGCCGATGCGGCCATCACTCACGGGGTGGACACCTTTGTGTTGATTTCCACCGACAAAGCGGTCAACCCCTCCAATGTGATGGGGGCGACCAAGCGCATCGCTGAGTTGTATTGCCAGCACATCAATCAAGCCTCCGATACCCGCTTCATCACGGTTCGGTTTGGCAACGTGCTCAACTCCACCGGCTCGGTGGTGCCATTGTTCAATGAGCAGATCCGCCAAGGCGGGCCGGTGACGGTGACCCACCCCGACATCACCCGGTATTTTATGACCATCGCCGAGGCCGGTCAGCTGATTTTGCAAGCCGGTGTGTTGGGTGAGGGTGGCGAGATCTTTGTGTTGGATATGGGCGAGCCGGTTCGGATCGGCTACCTCGCCGAGCAGTTGATTCGCTTGGCGGGCAAAGAGCCCGGTGAGGACATTGAAATCGTTTACACGGGCCTTCGTCCGGGTGAGAAACTGTTTGAAGAGCTCTTCCATGAGCACGAACCGCACGCCAAGACCCAGCACGAAAAAATCTTTTTATCGCGCGCCAACCTCAACCCGGGGCGCTTGAACACCATCGTTGAGCACATGGGCCCAGCCGAGCGGGCCTGCCAAAGTTACGATACCGAGGCGTTGTCGGCGTTGCTGCTGAAGATGGTGCCACAGCTGGCCAAGCGCAGTGGCTCGCCCGATGGCAAGGTGGTTCGCCTGGTCGGTTAATGGCTGTGGACTCGCTTCGACCTGCCATGGATTACCCCACCGGTCGGGTGATTGACTGGACATTCGACTCTGCAGTGTTGGCCGATAACCCACTGGGTGACCCGACCACACGCGCTCACCCGGTGTATCTGCCCCCAGGCTACGACGACGACCCAGCCAAGCGTTATCCCGTGATTTGGGTGCTGGCGGCCTACACCAACGCAGGCCCGGGCCAAGTGGCGTGGCGCAACCACGGCGAGACCGTGCCGCAGCGATTGGATCGCTTGATCGCCAGTGGCGCCATTCCTCCAGTCATGGCCGTGTTTCCCGATTGCTACACCAGCCTTGGGGGCAACCAATACGTCGACTCACCGGCGGTGGGCCGCTATGCTTGCCACATCGTCGATGAGTTGATTCCCGCCATCGATGCACAGTTCCAAACGCGCGCCGAGCCAGCAGCGCGTGCGGTGATGGGCAAGTCGTCAGGTGGCTTCGGCGCACTCCACTTGGCAATGACCCACCCGGGGGTGTTTTCCGGGGTCGCCTCGCATGCAGGCGACTGCGGTTTTGAGCGCATCTATCCGCGCGATTTTCCCGTGGCGTGCGATGTCTTGGCGCGCCACCAGGGCGACATCCCACAGTTTGTGCGCAAGTTCTGGCGATCAAAGCGCCCGGGGCATGCTGACTTTCACGCCATGATGGTGTTGTGTTTGGCGGCCAGCTACTCGCCGGATCCCGACCAACCCCTGGGGTTGGCACTGCCGTTTGACCTCCACACCTGCGAGCGCATCGGCGCGGTCTGGTCGCGTTGGGCCGACATGGATCCGGTGATTCGGGTCCAACACCACGCCGACGCGCTCAACGCCTTGGCTGGGTTGTGGCTCGATGTCGGCTTTCGAGATCAGTACTTCATGCATTATGGCGTCCGATCGCTTCACCAGGCGCTGGACGACCATCACATCGATCATGCGTATGAGGAATTCGATGGCACCCACTCGGGCATCGATTGGCGTTTGGATTTATCTATTCGCTACCTTGTCGAGCGACTGAGCCACGATTGACGTTACAATAAAAGCCATGTTGACGGTCACGCCGAGTGCAAGAGATTACTTTCAGGGGCTGCTCGAGCAGCAACCCGATGGGACCCATTTGCGGCTTCAAGTGCTGCATCCCGGCACGCCACGTGCTGAAGTTGATCTGACGTTTTGCCCCAAAGGCGAGCACGCCGCCAACGACCACGAAATCGAGTGTGGTGCGTTTTCTTTGTTCGTCGCCGAGGCCAGCCTTGAGGCTTTGGATGGCGCCATGATCGATTTTGAGCGCCACGCGACTGGGGGTGATCTGTCCATCCGCGCACCGGGGCTCAAAGGCGAACGGCCGGCGTCGGATGCGCCCATCGCCGAGCGGATCGGCTGGGTGCTCGAGGCGCGGATTAACCCGATGGTCGCCTCACACGGTGGCGTCGTTGGGTTGGTTGAAGTGACCGCCGACAACGACGTGGTGTTGCAGTTTGGCGGCGGCTGTCAGGGTTGCGGAATGATCGATGTCACCCTCAAGCAGGGGGTGGAAACCACCATCAAGCAAGAAGTGCCTGAGGTCAGGGGCGTGATTGACGCCACCGACCACGCCAGCGGCGAAAACCCCTACTACTGATTGGTCTCAGTCGACGCTTAGATCCACCAAGCCATCCTGGCTGGCATACCACGCTGCAAGATCTTCAATGTCTTGGTCGGACAGGCCCGCGGCAAAGCCCGCCATGATGGCGTTTTCCCGATCGCCCGAACGATAGGCTTTCAGCGCTTGCACCAGGTAGTCTTGGTGCTGGCCACCCAACTTGGGGTAGTCATCTTGCAGCGACAAGTTGCCATCCACGCCATGACAGCTCTGACAGACCGTGGATTTTTCAAGCCCACGTTGCGGGCTGCCGGCCGCCGCGACGCCATCGACGGTGAATGAGCTCAGCAAAATGCCCACAGCGGGGGCCATGAACAGCTTCAACAATCGAGTCATCGGGCGCTTCCTTCAGCTGCATTGGTCTCAGCGGGTGTGTCGGATTCGTCGTTTGCATCGTCCGCATTGGCCGCGTCGTCGCTGCTGGGAGTCAAACTGACAAAATAGGCCGCCACATCATGGATGTCCTCATCGCTTAGGGTATGCGCTTGGGCATTCATCGTTGAATGTTTGCGGGTGCCGTCGCGGTAGGCTTGGAGAGCGGAGACAATGTAGCCATAGTTTTGGCCGCCGATGCGGGGCACCGAGTAGGTCGGATAGACATTTTTCTGAAATGGGATGCCGTGACAACCATTGCAGGTGTAGGCAATGACCTTGCCCTCATCGGGGTCACCTTGCTGGGCGAGGGCGCCCGAGGCCAAAAATCCAGTGGCCAAAACGGCCAGAGCCGTGACTGTCATTCGCATCGTTTGGGTCAACACAGATCGCTCCAAATCATCCAAGGGGTTATTATAACGGCCCTGAAGCAGGGGGTGTAGTCTGCCATGCGGTCGGATAAATGCTTTAAAATGACAGCTGGCTTTAATTGGTGACGGCAATGCGCTCCCTTAACCCATTGGATTTGTTCGATATTGAGTCGGAGCTCGATGAGTCCGAGCGGATGATCAAAGAGGCCGTCGGGCGCTTCGTCGATGAAAAGGCGCTGCCGCTGATGCCCGAGTGTTTCGATCAGGGGCGGTTTCCCAAAGAGTTGATTCCTGAGATCGCTGAGATGGGGCTGTTGGGCTCAAGTCTGGAGGGGTATGGCTGTGCTGGCCTGAATGCGGTGAGCTATGGTTTGATTTGCCAAGAGCTCGAGCGGGGGGATTCTGGTCTGAGGAGCTTTGTCTCGGTGCAGTCCTCGCTGTGCATGTACCCCATCCACGCGTTTGGTTCTGATGAACAAAAAGAGCGCTGGTTGCCCGGCATGGCCCGCGGCGAGGTCATTGGTTGTTTTGGCCTGACCGAGCCCCACGGTGGGTCTGATCCAAGCAACATGAAAACCCACGCCAAACGCGACGGCGACGACTGGATCCTCAATGGCGCGAAAATGTGGATCACCAACGGAGGCTTGGCCGATATCGCCATCGTCTGGGCGATGACCGACGATGGCATCCAAGGGTTTATTGTCGAGACCCAAAGCCCAGGGTTCGAGGCGCGAGACATCCACGCCAAGATGTCGTTGCGCGCGTCTGTCACCTCTGAGTTGTACTTTGACAACGTCCGCATTCCCGATGAAAACCGCTTGCCCCACGTCAAAGGGCTCAAGGGGCCGCTGTCGTGTCTGTCACAAGCCCGGTTTGGCATCACTTGGGGGCCGATCGGCTCAGCGCAAGCCTGTCTGAAAGAAGCGCTGGACTATGCTGGGGATCGGGAGTTGTTTGAGCGGCCGCTGTCGGCCAATCAGGCCATACAAATCCGCTTAGCCGAGATGGCCCGACGCATTTCGACGGCTCAGTTGTTGTCGCTCCGCTTGGGCCGACTGAAAGACGCCGGCCAAGTGCACCCCACACAAATCTCGCTGGCGAAATGGAACAATGTGCGCATGGCGCTTGATATCGCCCGAGATTGTCGCGATGTGCTCGGTGGGTCCGGCATCACACTGGAGTACGCCGCCATCCGTCACCTTCTGAACTTGGAGTCTGTGATCACCTATGAGGGCACGGAAACGGTTCACCAGTTGGTGGTGGGCCGCGAGCTGACAGGCCACAACGCCTTTTAATCGGCAACACCGGCCCCCGCCATGAGTCGCATCGATCGCGCCGCCAGAATCGATCAGCAGTTCATCGACCACCTGCAGCGGCTGAGCCCGAGCCAGCCGGTCCAAGGGCATGCTTCTGGGCTGGACGATCGGGCGCTTTTGGGGGTCTTCGACAGCCAGTTGCAGTCCAGGCAGCTCGATCTGGTGGCGCGGATCAAGCGCCAAGAAAACAAAGTCTTTTATACCATTGGCTCATCGGGCCACGAGGCGAACGCCTTGGTCGCGCATTGGTCGCGGCCGACTGATCCTGCATTTTTGCACTACCGATCGGGGGCGTTCATGGCCGAGCGTTACCGACAGCGGCCGGATCTGGACTTTATCCAAGACACGTGCTTGTCGCTTGCCGCATCGGCGCTTGATCCCGCCTCGGGTGGGCGCCACAAGGTGTGGGGGCACCCCGAGCTTTGGGTGTTGCCGCAGACCTCGACGATCGCATCGCACCTGCCCAAGGCATTTGGAACGGCTTTGGCGGTGGGCTTGGGCGCGACCAGCGACCACACGCTGCCGGTGCCCGATGACTCGGTGGTGGTGTGCAGTTTTGGGGATGCGTCTGTCAACCACGCCGCGGCCCAAACCACCCTCAACGCCGCCAGTTGGGCGCAGCACCAGACGCTGCCGGTGCCCTTGGTCTTGGTCTGCGAAGACAACGGCTGGGGGATTTCAGTGCCCACGCCCGCCCAGTGGGTGGCTCAAAGCATGCAATCTCGCCACAGCATGGCGTATTTTTACGCCGATGGGCGGGACGTGGTGTCCGCCTCGGCCACGGTGGCCGCTGCCATCGAGCACGCCCGCCAGCGCAGGGCGCCGGTATTTTTGCACCTCAAGACCGTCCGATTGATGGGCCATGCCGGCACCGACTTTGAGATTGAGTACCGAGACGAGGCCGAGTTGGCCGAGGTCGAGGCCCAAGACCCGCTGCTCGTCACGGCGAGCACTGTGGTGGCGCGCGGTCTGATGACCCCCAACGAGGTGTTGGCGCGCTATCAGGCGCTGCACCAGCAGTGCCTGGCTGGCGTTGACTGGGCCGACGGTCAGGATCGGTTGCGAGACCCTGGGGACATTGCAGGGCCCCTGGCACCATTTTCGGGCGCGGAGTCGTTGACCGACGAGGTGGCGTCACGCGCGGTCGAGCCCGCCGCTCGAGCGGCGGTGTGGGGCAACCGGTTGCCAGAGAACGCGGGACCAAAGCACATGGCCGTGTTGATCAACCACGCCTTAAGAGATCTTCTCATTACATACCCGCAAGCCCTTGTATTTGGGGAAGATGTTGGCAAGAAAGGAGGCGTTTATACCGTGACCAAGGGGCTGTGGTCGACCTTCGGGGGGCGCCGGGTGTTCAACACCTTGCTCGATGAGACCACCATCTTGGGCTTGGCGCAAGGCTATGCCAACATGGGGTTTTTGCCCATCCCCGAGATCCAGTATTTGGCTTATTTCCATAACGCCTGTGACCAGATTCGTGGTGAGGCGGCCTCGTTGCAGTTTTTCTCGAACAACCGCTTCAAAAACCCGATGGTGTTGCGCATCGCGGGTCTGGGTTATCAAAAAGGGTTTGGTGGACATTTCCACAACGACAACTCGGTGACCGCCCTTCGAGACATTCCAGGGCTGGTGCTGGGGTGTCCGAGCCGGGGCGATGATGCGGTGTTGATGCTTCGAACGATGATGGCACTCGCCCACATCGATGGCCGGGTGTGCGCGATGATCGAACCCATCGCTTTGTACATGACCAAAGATTTGTACGCGCCCGACGACCGGGGCTGGTGCTTTGACTACCCGGATCCCAGCCAAGCCATGCCGGCTTTTGAGGCGCGCATCTATCACCCCGAGGCCAAAGACCTCTTGATTGTCACCTATGGCAATGGGGTGGCGATGTCACTGCGTGTCGCGCGCACGCTTCATGCCTCTGGCCATGCCATTCGGGTACTGGACCTTCGATGGTTAAAGCCCTTGCCTTTGGATCAAGTGCTGGCACACGCGTGCGAGGTGGCGGGGGTGTTGGTGGTTGACGAAGGCCGACCCGATGGCAGCTTGCGCGATGCGGTCATCGCCGCGTTGGCTGAAGCCCAGGCCCAACCCAATGTGGCGTCATTGACCGGCCACGATTGCTATATCCCACTGGGCCAAGCCGCGGAGGCGGTGATGGTGACAGAACAGGGCATTCAACAGGCCGCCGAGCGGATGCTGGCGGGCGCATCGGGGGATTGACGTGGGCTTTGCTGGCTTCGTGTAAGCTGACACAAGGGTTAGTACAGGGCTAGCACAGGGTTAGCGAAGGAGCGTTATGCGCATTTTGATCACCGGTGGAAGTGGCTTCATTGGCCAGCCATTGTGCGCGGCATTGGTCGATCAAGGCCATCGCGTCGGGGTGGTCTCGCGATCGCCTGATCGGTCTGCTCGGGTGTTGCCCGCTGGGGTGGATGTGCGGTCTTCGGTGGCTTCGTTTGGTGATTTTGAACCCGAGGCGGTGATCAATCTGGCCGGCGAGCCGATCGCTGCCCGACGCTGGTCAGCCCAACGAAAAAAGCAACTGATTGAGTCGCGCACGCAAACGACCGAGGCGTTGGTGGCTCTGATGGCGGCCCAAGAAACCCCACCCAAGGTATTTATCTCGGCATCGGCGGTGGGGTATTACGGTCGCTGCGGGCAAGAGACCGTCACCGAGGAAAGCCCGCCCGGGGAGGATTTCTCACACCGGCTGTGCGCCGAATGGGAGCAGGCCGCGCAACGCGCGAAAGCCCACGTGCAGCGCCTGGTCCGACTTCGGATTGGCTTGGTCTTTGATCAGCCCGGGGGCATGCTTGACCGGGTGGTTCCCCCATTCAAATTGGGCCTGGGCGCCCCGATGGGCTCAGGCCGGCAATTCATGCCGTGGGTGCACCGGGTTGATGTGGTGCGTGCGATTGAGTTTTTGTTGAACAACGACACGCTCGATGGGGCCGTGAACCTGTCAGCCCCAACACCGGTGGATAACCTGACTTTCTCGAAGACCTTGGCTCAACACTTCCATCGACCGATGGTGCTGCGCTTGCCCGAGCCCATGTTGCGGGTCATGTTTGGCGAAATGGCCGATCTGTTGGTGTATGGGGCACGCATGGTGCCTGAGAAGCTCAGCCAGGCCGGTTTTCGATTCCAATACCCCGATTTGACTTCAGCGTTGGGTGCGATCTTCCCCAAGAAGTAGCGCAACCGAGCTGCGTCAACTACTCGAGTCGCCTACTCAAGACGCGTGTCGATGACCAACGTGGCTTGGGTGGTGGGGCCGACGCGGACACGGCCCTCAAGGTCACCGGGCTCGGGTGCGACTTCACCGCTTGACGAGACCCGTGCCGTGAATTCCAGCTCGCCGAATTGCGACAGCACCAAACCGTCGATCATGGCGTCTTGGTCGGATAAGGTGAGGGTGGTGGGCAGCTCATTGACGGTCAGTTTTCGGGCCGCCAGGGGGGTGTTTGGCCCATCCACGGCTTGGGCGATGACAAACACGGTCTCGTTGCCAGTGATCTCATTGATCAATGCGGGATCAAGTTCAATGCTCAGCTGAATCACTCGGTTGCTTCTGGTCGGTTCGATTTGTTGGCGGGCCAAATCAATTTGGCGTTCAACAGAGGCCCTGATGGAGGCATCTTCGGGGAGGGATGCCAAAAGCCCTTGCCACGCGCTGATCGCCTCTTGAAACCGGCTGTTGCTGAAGGCCACCACGCCCTTGAGCCAGATGGCCTTTTGGCTGGCGGGGTTTCGTTCCAAGGCGCGATCCAAAAGGCGCTCCGCTTCGGGCGGTGGCGCCTCGGCGCTTGTAAAAATCAAGGTCTCGGCCAATTCGACTTGGACCGTGTCGTTGTCTTCATCGATATACAACGCGCGGCGCAGCGCGTGCTCGGCCGACGAGAAGGCTTCAATGTTCTTATACGCCATCCCCAGTGCAAGCCAGCCGGTGGCGTTGTCGGGGTTTCTCTCCAGGTCATTGGCAATTTCAATCAACTGATCGCGCAGATCATCTGTAGAGGTGGCGGGGCGGTCAATGCCTTGGGGTTCGCCGACCAGCCAATACACTGCCATCAGTGCCGCGGGGACGGCAAAAAAAGCAACCAAGCCAGGCGCAAGACGACTTTGGCCCGTGCCTTTGGCCCACAGGGGGATGACCAGGCTGGCCACGGCCAGCAAGGTTGCCGCGAGGGCGAGCAATAAAAATAAGGTCATGACTGCAGCAGGCGGCGACGTTGCCGAATCACTTGCCATGAAGCGATCAGGCCAATCACCAACAACAGCCCCGGCCCGCCCCAAAGCAGTACCGTGTGCGATGCCAACGGTGGTCGATAGAGCACAAAGTCACCATAACGCTCGACCATGAAGTTTCTGATCTCTTGGTCCGAGCGGCCGTCTTGGATCATCAAGAACAATTCTTGTCGCAGGTCTTGTGCCAGTTGCGCATCGGAGTCGGCCAACGATTGGTTTTGGCAGACGGTGCAGCGGATCTCTGCTGCGAGCGCCTTAAAGCGGATTTCTTCGACTTCAGACCGAAACGGCAACGGCTCAATGGCTGATGCAAATGCCCCAGCCGATAGGCTTATCGCCAAACAAACTGTCAGCCACAGGCGTGATGTCATGAGTTGGCCTCCTCAACCAAGGCGCTGACTCGTGCCATCAGGTCAGCGTAGCTGTCCTCATCAATCGGGCCGATGTGCTTGTGCCGGATGATGCCTCGGTGATCAATCAAAAACGTCTCTGGCGCCCCATAGACACCAAGGTCAATGGCCGCGCGCCCTTCAAAGTCCACCATATGATGGGTCCAAGCGTCGCCAAACTGGTCGAGCCAACGCAGGGCGTTGTCACGCTCATCTTTCCAATTGAAGCCGATCACCGGCACGCCGGCGTTGTCAGCGAGTGAGACGATGTAGGGGTGCTCGATGCGACACGACTGGCACCAACTGCCCCAGACATTTAATATCCATGGCGCGCCCAAAAGGTCTTGTGTGCCGGTGGTTTGCTCCGGTGCGTGCAATCTGGGCAACACAAGGTTCGGGATCGCTCGCCCCACCAGGGGAGAGTCGACCAGCTTTCGATCATCGGCGGTTTGCATGCCGACAATCAATAAAGCCGTCAGGCCAATGAACATGACCAGTGGAATCAGCAGTCGGATCATGGGCGCGATGGGGCGGCGTTGGCGCGGATCGGCTCGGTTTGCTGTTTGCGGGCCAAGCGGTAGCGCTTGTCTGAGGCGGCCAGTGTGGCACCCAACGCCAGCAACAGCGCACCCCCCCATATCCATCGAATGAACGGTTTGATGTGGATGCGCATGCTCCAAGCATTGGACTGCTCATCCATTTGCTCGCCCATGGCCACGTACAGGTCTTGAAACAATCCAGGCCGCAAGGCCACCTGGGTCATGGTCTGGCCGCTTTGATGATAGCGACGTTTTTGTGGCGTCATCTTTTCGATCACGCGATCGCCTTTGGAGACCGTGAAGCGGGCTTCATCGGCTATCCAATTGGGGCCTTTGACCGAGACGACCTCATCGAGGGTGAAGGCCATGCCAGCCACCTCAATGGTTTGACCTGGCTCTAAGCGCACATCGCGCTCATAGGTGGCTGATTCGACCATGGCCACGCCGATGACAAACACGCCCACGCCGGCGTGGGCGAGTGCCATGCCGAGTTGATGCCGAGGCAGCGCAAAGCGAGATTGTTTCTTGCGATCAAACAAGAAATGAGCTGAGCCTGCGATCAGCCACAACCCGCCCATCCAGCCGGTCACCGCTCGCCAACTCCAAACATCCAGCCAGGCCACAATCACCACAGCCGCAATCAGCGCACCGGCCAGCGTGCCCAGCATGGGAAAGACCACACGCCAAAGGCTGTCTTGCCCCCAGCGCGAGAATGGCCCCAGCGGCATCAGCATCACCACCGGCGTCATCAACAAAATGAACATTGCCCCAAAATAGGGCGGGCCCACAGAGATCTGCCCCCAACCCATCAGATCAATAATCAATGGATACAAAGTCCCCAACAGCACCATCGCGGCAGACACGGCGAAGAACACGTTGTTGAGCAGCAACATCGTTTCTTTGCTCATAAAGTCAAAGCCCTTGCCGGTCATGATCCTGGGCGCGCGAAGCGCATACAACAACAACGCACCACCGGTGATCACCACCATAAAGCCCAAAATGAACATCCCCCGTTCGGGGTCATTGGCGAAGGCATGGACCGAGGTCAACACGCCCGAGCGAACCAAGAAGGTGCCCAGCAACGACATCGAAAACGCCGCGATGGCCAGCAACACGGTCCAGGCTGGAAATGCGCCGCGCTTTTCGGTGACCGCTTGGGAGTGGATCAGGGCGGTGCCGATCAGCCAAGGAATAAACGAGGCGTTTTCGACTGGATCCCAAAACCACCAGCCACCCCAGCCAAGCTCGTAGTAGGCCCACCACGAGCCCAACGCAATGCCCACGGTGAGAAACGCCCAGGCCATCAAAGTCCATGGCCGCGACCATTTCACCCACTGGGTCTCAACCCGGCCACTGAGCAATCCGGCGATGGCAAAACCAAACGCCACAGCAAAGCCGACATAGCCCATATAGAGCAGGGGTGGATG
The DNA here is from genome assembly GCA_031580925.1 of Wenzhouxiangella sp. Classification (GTDB taxonomy): domain Bacteria; phylum Pseudomonadota; class Gammaproteobacteria; order Xanthomonadales; family Wenzhouxiangellaceae; genus Wenzhouxiangella. The sequence continues at coordinate 150,962 of JAVLCB010000002.1, read as the reverse complement.
AAAAATCATCCCCGGGTCTTGCAGCAAGGGGTTGAGGTCTTGGCCGTCGAGCGGACCGGGCAGTAAACGATCAAATGGGTTGGAGGTCAGCAGCGTGAACAGCAAAAACCCCACCGCGATCATCCCCATCACCGACAGCACCCGCGCCACAAAGTCGCGGGGCAAGTTTTTGGAAAACACACTGACCAACACCATCCACCCGGCCAGCATCAAGATCCACAACAGCAGCGAGCCCTCGTGGCCGCCCCACACAGCAGAGACCCGATAAAACCAAGGCAGCAGCAGGTTGGAGTTGGTGGCCACATAGGCCACCGTGAAGTCATGATTGATAAACGCAGCCGTCAGTGCCAAATACGCGGCCAGCGCAAACACAAAGTGGCCAATGACCAAGGTGTGTGCCATGCGCATCAGCTCGGGCTTGTTGTTGTGCGCCCCATACAACGGCACCGTCGCCAGGACCAGCGACAAAATGAGCGCAAGGCTTAAAAAGACTTGTCCCAGCTCAGCGATCATTCGAGCACCCCGTGCGGTGCGCTTGCGCGCTCCAGTGCCGCGGCGACCTCGGGGGGCATGTAGGTCTCATCGTGCCGGGCCAGCACCTCGCGGGCATGAAACATCCCCGCCTCATCGAGCCGGCCTTGGGCGATCACGCCTTGGCCTTCGCGGAACAAGTCAGGGAGGATGCCCGCATAGGTCACGGGCACCTCGTGGGCGCCATCGGTGACCAGAAACTGGACTTGGAGTGAATCGGCATCGCGCTGGATGCTGCCTTCAGCAACCAATCCCCCCAGCCGGAAGTTGCGATCGGGCGGCAAAGGCTGGGCTTGCACGTCACTCGGGGCAATGAAATAAAGCATGTTGTCTTGCAGGGCAGAAATGGCAATTGCTGCGGCCACGCCGATGCCGGCGATTAGCGCAATGACCACGGTGAGACGTTTGCGACGTCGGGGCGTCATCTCGACTCCTGGTTGGTTGTGAATTGATCAACATCCCCATCATTGAGGGCGTGGTCCTCGCGGATTTGTGCGATCAGCTTTCGGTGCTTGAAGGCGGGGATGGTGGCTTGCCACAACACAACGGCTGCGGCGATGGCGTAGCTTGACCACACATAACTGGCGTAACTGAATTCAGGAATCATCTCGCCTACCTTGGACAAAGCGCAATACCCATTGTTTCCTCTGATCTTGGAAGAGCAGTTCATTTCTGGCGCGCTGCAAAAGAAGCGCACCGAACATCAATTTTACCGCAATTGTCATCCAAATGAGGGGTGGCAGCATCGCCGGATCCATCGTTGAGGGCCCAAAAAGATTGATGGTTGAGCCTTGGTGCAGCGTGGTCCACCATTCGACAGAAAAATGGATGATGGGGATATTCACAACACCCGCCAACACCAAAATGCTGGCCATTTTGGCGCCTTGTCGGCGATCGTCAAAGGCGGCATACAGCCCCATGATCCCCAGGTAGACGAACAAGAGAATCAGCATCGAGGTCAACCGCGCATCCCACGCCCACCAGGTGCCCCACATCGGCTCGCCCCAGATGGCGCCAGTGACCAGGCAGATCAACGTAAACCCCGCGCCAATCGGGGCACAGGCCATGGCCATGATCTCAGCGGTTCGGATGCGCCAAACCAGGGCGATGACAGCGAGGATGGCCATCACCAAATAGCTTGCCATGGCCTGCCACGCGGCCGGCACATGCACATACAAAATCCGGTAGCTGTCGCCTTGTTGATAATCGGGCGGCACCACATACAGGGCTTGATACAAACCCACCGCCAGGCCCACGCCGGTCAGCGCCCAAAGCCAAGGGATGAGGGCCTGAGCGACCCGATAGAAAATCGGTGGTGAACCCAGTTTATGAAATGCGATTTTGAGTTTTGTCCACATCACTATTCAATATTCAGCCGCAACGCGTGTTTGGTGGCGATGGGCACCAACGTGGCGGCCAGCACCAAAAGCGAAGTCAACAACAGCACATAGGGTCGGGCTGTTAAGCCATCCAGATGCGCAGACACCGCACCCGTTGCAAAGATTAGCACGGGTGCTGCCAAGGGAAAGATTAAAAGACCCAAAAGCGCGCTGCCTTGGCGGGCATTGATCGTCAACGCCGATGCCAATGCGCCGATCAATGACAAGATGGGTGTGCCAATCACCAGCGTGAGCATCAACAAGCCCAAGCCTTGTTGGGGCAAGTACAGCATCTCCCCGGCAATGGGGGTGGCCACAATGATGGGCAGGGCGCTGATCAGCCAGTGGGTGGTGATGCGCACACACACCAATGCCAACACCGGCTGATCATCCACCCACCATTGCTCGAGGGTGCCATCGTCCAGGTCAGGACGAAACAGACCATCCAAGGCCAGCAGGCTGGCCAGCAAGGCCGCCACCCAGATCATGCCCGGTGCAATCGTTGCCAACAGATTGGGTCCTGGCCCCAGGCCCAGCGGGATCATCGCAATGACGGCAAACAAAAACACCAAAGGCAACAACGACTGCCCGCCATTTTGCCAGGCGCGGTGCAGGTCTTGGCGCGCCAGCGCCCACAGTGGACGGCGCGAGCTCATGCGGCGTGTGGCCCGGGGGTAATATTGAGCCTGTCGGTGGCGCCACTGACTCGAGGTTGGTGGACGTGTGCGGTCACAGCCACACCACCGCCCGCGGCCAAGTGCTGATCAAGCAGGCCATCGACCCATGCACAAGCTTCAGCATCCAAGCTGGTGTGGGGCTCATCGAGCAACCACATTAACTTGGGCGCGACCAACAGCCGGGCCAGCCCCAACCGTCGGCGTTGACCGGCCGACAACTGAGCGGCCAGGTGGCGGGCTTTGCCTGCCAGACCAACGGCTTTCAGCGCCTGCTGGGGTGTGAGCGGCTCGATGGTGGGATCAGCCCCGGCAAATTGCGCGTAGAACTTGAGCACCTCCAGGGCACCCAGGTCGTTTTTGACACCGGGGCGGTGGCCGACAAAAGCAACACTGGCGTTGCGTTGGAGTGATCCTTCAGTGGGGTTGAGGATGCCCGCCAACAGTCGCAAAAGTGTTGTTTTCCCCGAACCGTTGCGGCCTTGAATCAGGCACAACCGCCCAGGCTCGACAACCAAATCAACAGGCATAAAAATGGGCTCACCGTGCCGGTGAAAGCTGACCTGTTGGGCGTTGATTAAGGGGGTCATGGAGCAGGTTCGACTGATTGAACGCTGCCATATCCTAGCATCATTTGCACCGGTAGGCGGCCGCGTCAAAGCGCTTGGTGTGGCGCTTAAACGTGATGGTGGTCGCCGGCCACAAGGTGGTGTTGCGTTGGCTTTTGGGGTGCAGATACCAGCTTTGGCAGCCGCCTTGGCTCCACACGGCCCGCTCGAGTTTTTGATCCAGTTTGCGTTGCCAGTGTTGTTGCGCCTCGTCTTTGACTTCGATGGAGTGTAGGCGCTTGTCTTGCATGGTCTTGAGGGCCGCCATGACGTAACGCACTTGCCCCTCGATCATCAACAGCACAGAGTTGTGCCCCAAGGCGGTATTCGGACCCAGCAGGGTAAAGAAATTCGGAAACCCCGCCACGGTGGTCCCTTTGTACGCGCTGGGCCCGTCGTCCCAGACGCGCGCCAAGTCTTGGTCGTGACGACCCACAACGAGGCCGTGGGGCACCGGCGCGGTCGCCTCAAAACCCGTGCCCAGGATCAAGACATCCAAGGCATGGTGGTGGCCGGTTCGATCGACGATGCCGTCGCTGGTGACCCGCTCGATGGGATCGGTGATCAGTGCCACATTGTGTCGGGCCAGCGCCGGGTAGTAGTCATTGGACATCAACACCCGCTTGCACCCCATCGCGTAGTCAGGCACCAGCTTGTGTTGAAGCTTGGGGTCTTGAATCGATTGGCGCAGGTGGCGAAGGGCGCGGCGGCGGTGAAAGAAAGACAGCTTCGGCCAACGGGTGAAGGCCGGCAGGCGGGTCTCGAGCAACAAAAAAAGCCTCAGTCGTTTCAGGTAGCGAAACACGGGCACGTGTTGATACAGGCGTTGCCAAATCGGTCGGATTGGGTGGTCGGGTTTGGGCAGCACCCAATTGGGGGTGCGCTGGAAGACGGTCAAGTGCTTTGCTTTTTTCGCCACGGGGGGAATGAACTGAACCGCAGAGGCGCCGGTGCCGATCACCCCAACGCGTTGGCCACCCACATCGAGTGTGTCGGGCCACCTTTGCGAATGCACCGTTTGACCGGCAAAGGTCTCCAAACCGGGGATGTTGGGCGTGCGTGGGCGAGCCAGCCCACCCACCGCGCTGACCAAGCACCGGCTGTGGTGCGATTGGCCCGTGCTGTCGACCACCTGCCAACCATTGGCCGTCTCGTCCCAGCGCGCGGACGCCACGCGGCAGTTGAGCTGAATGTGTGGCCACAGGCCTTGCGTTTGGGCAATGTCTTCGAGGTAGCGTTGGATCTCAGCGCGCTTGGCAAACTCGCTCGACCAATGGGCATTGGGTGCGCCCGACAACGAGTACAGGTGGGACTGGACATCGCACCCACAGCCTGGGTAGCGGTTGAGCCACCACGTGCCCCCAATGCCAGATTCGGCTTCCAAGACAACGAAACGCGCCACGCCTGCTTTTTTGAGCTCAGCGGCCATGGCAATGCCGGCAAAGCCAGCGCCCATGATCAGCACATCATGGTTGTTATCGTCTTTGGTGATGCGGGGCTTCACACCACGCCCAAGCGCTGTCCCACTCGGGTGAAGGCCGCCACCGCTTGTTCGAGGTGGGCTTGGGTGTGCGCCGCCGAGATCTGGGTTCGTATCCGCGCCTGTCCTTGGGGCACCACCGGGTAGAAAAAGCCGATGACGTAGATGCCCTCAGCGAGCAGCTCTTGGGCCATGGTCTGGGCCAGCTTGGCGTCGTAGAGCATCACCGGCACGATGGGGTGGTCATCGCCTTTAATATCGAAACCGGCCTCAGTCATGGCCTGTCTGAAAAAGCGGGTGTTATCGACCAGTTGTTGTCTCATCTGATCTGAATCCATCACCAACTCAAAGGCGGTCTGCGCAGCGCTGACCAGTGAGGGCGTGAGTGAATTGGAGAACAGATAAGGCCGAGAGCGTTGCCGCAACAGCTCGACCACTTGGCCATTGGCGGCGGTGAATCCGCCCATGCCACCGCCCATGGCTTTGCCCAAGGTTGAGGTGACGATGTCGATTTTGTCCATCACGCCGTGGTACTCGCCCGAGCCGCGGCCTGTTGGGCCCAAAAAGCCGGTGGCGTGGCAGTCGTCCACCATCACCAGCGCATCGTAGCGTTCCGCCAACTCGGTGATCTGATCGAGTGGGGCAATCGTGCCGTCCATGGAAAAAACGCCATCGGTGACAATCATGCGCGTGCGCTGTTGCTGCGTCTTTTTTAAGCAATCTTCAAGCGCGTTCATGTCGGCGTTGGGATAGCGATGCCGCTGGGCTTTGCACAAGCGAACGCCGTCGATGATCGATGCGTGGTTCAATTGATCCGAGATGATGGCGTCTTCGGCATCGAGCAGGGGCTCGAACAACCCGCCGTTGGCATCAAAGCAGGCCGCATACAAGATGCTGTCGTCTTGGTGCAGAAACTGAGCAATGGTCCGCTCCAGCTCGCGGTGGGGCGTTTGCGTGCCGCAGATAAAGCGCACCGAGGCCAAGCCAAACCCATAGTCATCCAGCGCTTGTTTGGCCGCGGCGATGAGCGCGGGGTGATCGGCCAGCCCCAAGTAGTTGTTGGCACAAAAATTGAGGACCGGCTGGCCTTGATTGGTCTCAATTTCGATGCGTTGGGGCGTTGTCAGCTCACGTTCGCGCTTATAAAGCCCATCGGCTTCGATTTGCTCTAGGGCGTGTTGCCAGTGGTGCTCAGCGGCCTTGGGAGTCGGGTGTGTCATTGCTGTCCTCTATAAATGCGTCGTAGTCGGGCAAGTCAGAGGTCTCGCCAAACAGCTCATATTGCCGGCGCTGCAACCAGCTGTCGCGCACCATGGCGTATTCATCGAAGGCATCGTCAAATCTGTCGTCAAACGTTAAAAAGGCTGCACGCGTTTGGATGACATCGAAAGCGGTCACCGCCGAGTGTGTGCGGCGCTGAAACTCTTGATCGACCGGTTCGGCGACAATCTCTGTGACCTGACCCACGCCATCGCGAACGGTTGATGGGCCGAGCAAAGGCAGCATCACAAAGCGTGACTCGGCCCAACCCCAGCGGGCCAGGGTGCTGCCCAGATCAGCATCGTATTCTGGGAAGTCGGCTTGGTCGGCCACATCGAACAACCCGCCGACACCAAAGACTGTGTTGACGACAAACCGCCCGAACTGCTCCGAGCCATCTTCAAACCGACCTTGCAACAGCAGTTGGCTGGTTACCCAGGGGGATTTGAGGTTGGTGAAAAAGTTGCTGACGCCGCGTTGGGCAGGGTCTGGGGTGATGCGGTCATACGCCACCGCAGCAGGGCGCAACACCGCTGAGTCAACGCGTTTATTGAACGCAAACACCGACCGGTTGGCCGACTCCCATGGGTCATCGGGTGAGGGCGCGCTGAGTTCGTTGGCGGTGGTCGCGCAACCAACAAGACTGGCCGACACCAACATCAATGCAAGGAATCTCAATGGGCCGGTGGTGGTGTTCATGGTGTTTTCCCCTTGTCAGTTGTTGGCGCATCGGTTTGCGGTGTGGTCTCGTTGATGGTGGGCCAATCGAGCAGCTGGCTCACACCCCCCAAATCGGCCAAGGTGAGCAACGCCTCGGGCGGGTTGGTGGCGCCCCACGCGCGCCCAGCCGCTGTGGCTTGGGCTTTGAGTGTCAGCAGCATCGCCAACGCGCTGGAGTCGGCCCGATCGATGCCGGACAAGTCCAGCGCATCGGGCCATTGATCCACCGGTTGTTGGCAAAGCTTTGCAAACACACCCGGCACGTCGGCCATGGTCAGCCCGCCTTGCAGTGAGGGTGTGTTGGCTTCGGTGCTCATGAGTCTTGATCCAGCGGCACCTGGCCTCGTTCCAAACGCTCGAGCATGGTCTCGAACCCACGCTGAGCAATCTCTTCCCCAATTTGGGTGCGGTAGGTGGCCACATACGAGATGCCCTCAACAATGACATCAAACAACAGCCACTGATCGTCTTGCTTGCGCACCACAAAATCAATCGGCATCATCGAGCCGTTGTCCAATCGAAGGCGCGTTCTCACACGCGTTCTTCTGGGGTCTTGGTCTGGGCTGATGGGCAAGACCGTCATCTCGTTTTCGCTGTCAAACTCCAGCACGCGCGTGGCGTATTCGTCCATTAAGTTGGTGGCCAGCGCGTCTGCAAAGCGGTTGATGTCGTCTTGGCCCAAGCCTCGACCGTAGCGCCCCAACACCAGCCGAGCGGCGTATTCAGTGTCCATGTGCTTGCGCATTCTTTGATCGATCTCGGCTTTCAAGGCGTCGGGATTGGCCCGGTAGTGGTCGCGATTGGCCTCGAGTGTTTCATAAAAGTCTTCGGTCAGTTCCTCCACCAAGCGGTCGGGGGCAGGTTGGGCCAGCACCGATTGACTCGTCAGGCCAAAGGCCAGCGAGAGTCCAATGAAAAACACGATTGTGGCGCGCGCGATTGAGCTCATTGCTGTGTGTCGTCTCCGTTGAGTAAGTATTTGCTGATCAATTGTTCGAGCACCATGGCAGAGTTGGTGATCATCAACTCATCGCCGTCTTCCAAAGCCACGGGCGATCCACCGGGCTCGAGGCCCACGTACTGGTCACCCAAAATACCAGCGGTTAGGATCGCCGCTGAGGTGTCTTCTGGCAGGTCACTGTATTGATCGGATATCTGCATGTGCACCCGCGCATTGAAGCTCACCGGGTCGAGCTCGATGCGCTCGACCAACCCAACCGTCACCCCACCCAGGCTGACTTCGGCTTTGGGCTTTAGACCGCCGACATTGGTAAACGTGGCAGTGATGTTGTAACTGCCCCCAGAGACAACGCCCCGATCGGTGGCTTGCAGTGCCAAAAACACCAACGCCGCGATGGCCAAGGCCAAAAAGAGACCGGCGGTCAGTTCAATTTGATTGGATGATCTCATAGCTACCTTCTTATTAAAGCATGAATGCCGACAACACAAAGTCAAGGACAAGCACCGCAATGGCGGTGGCGATCACGGTTTGGGTGGTGGCCAAAGCCACCCCCTCACTGGTGGCCTTGGCCGACCAGCCAAAATACACCGCCAACCACGCCGCCAAAAACCCAAAACCCACGGCTTTGCCCATGCCGTGGAGGAAATCGCGACCGAACTCAACCGACGCTTGCATGTTGCCCCAAAAGCTGATGACATCATTGCCCATCACAAACACGGCAAAAAACACCCCGCCGAGCAACGCCATCAAATTGAAAATCACCGTCAGTGCGGGGACCGCAATCAGGCTGGCAACAAATCGGGGTTGAACAATCCGCTCCATGGGATCAATCGCCATCAGGTCCATGGCATCGAGCTGCTCGGTGGCGCGCATCAAGCCAATTTCGGCGGTGATCGAGGTGCCCGCGCGGCCGGCAAACAAAATCGCGGTCAGCACGGGACCCAGCTCCCGGAAAAGCGACAGCGCCAACACCGTGCTGGCGGCATCGGCGGCGCCAAAGCGGGTGAGGGTGTCATAGGTTTGCAAGGTCAGCACCAAGCCAACAAAAAACCCGCAGGTGACAATGATCACCAGCGACCGCGCGCCAGCGTAGTAGGTTTGGCGCAAAGTCTCTCGAACCTGCAAGGGCGTGATGCGCACACGCGAGAACAATTGGCCCAAAAAGACCACCGCACGGCCCATTTGCTCCAAGCCCCTACGCATGGTCTTTCCCGTCGCCCAACAGGTCATCGGCCAAATCCGGGGCCGGGTAGTGAAACGCCACCGGCCCATCGGGCAGGCCTTGCATGAATTGCTCGACCAGCGGTTCTTTGGACTGGGCGAGCTCGTCGGGCGTGGCCGCGGCGATGATGTTGCCCTGAGCAATGATGCAGGCCAGGTGCGCGAGCTTGGCGACTTCGTTGATGTCGTGGGTCACCACCAGACTGGTCATGCCCAGGGCTTCATTGACCCGCCGAATCAGCCGCAGCGAGATGCCCATCGAAATTGGGTCGAGGCCGGCGAACGGCTCGTCGTAGAGCATCACGCCAGGGTCCATGGCCATGGCGCGGGCCATGGCGATGCGTCGGTTCATGCCACCCGACAGCTCGCGTGGATACATCTCAGCAGCCCCTCGAAGCCCCACGGTGTGGAGTTTCATCAACACCACTTTGCGGATCAGCACCTCAGGCAAGTCGGTGTGCTCGCGAAGGGGCAGGGCGATGTTGTCAAAGCAAGTCAAGTCAGTAAACAGCGCCCCGTTTTGCAACAAAACGCCCACGTTTTTGCGGTATTGGTTCAGGGCCTTGGTGGTCATCTCATTGACCACCTGGCCGTTGACCACCACCCGCCCTTGGTCGGGCTTGAGCTGGCCGGTGATCAAGCGCAGCAGCGTGGTCTTTCCCGCCCCGCTGGGCCCCATGATGGCGGTGACCTGTCCGTTGGGGATGGAAAGGTTAAGCCCATCGAGGATGACGCGCCCGCCCAACGACAGGTGAACATCTTCAAACTCAATGAAGCCGTTGGTGTTGAGGGGTGCGGTGGCCATGCCTATAGGATATACCGGCTGAGGTCTTCATCGTCGGCCAAGGCTTTGAGGTGGTTGTCGACATACTCGGCATCAACCGCCACGGTTTGGTTTGCCATCTCGGGGGCTTGATACGAGATTTCTTCGAGCAGGCGCTCCATGAGGGTGTGCAGTCTGCGCGCGCCGATGTTCTCAGTCGACTCGTTGACCGAATAGGCAATCTCGGCAATCCGGGTGATGGCCTCGTCGTTGAACGTCACCGACAGCCCTTCTGTTTGTAAAAGCGCCGTGTATTGGGCGATCAATGACGCATCGGGCTCTGTCAAGATGCGTTTGAAGTCATCCACGTTTAACGCCCGAAGCTCAACACGAATCGGCAAGCGGCCTTGCAGCTCGGGCACCAAATCAGCGGGCTTGGAGACATGAAACGCGCCCGAGGCAATAAATAAAATGTGATCGGTCTTGATCGCGCCATAGCGTGTGTTGACCGTGCAGCCTTCAACCAACGGCAGCAGGTCGCGCTGCACGCCTTCTCGGGACACTTCACCGCTGTTGGCGCCTTCGGCCCGACGAGCGACTTTGTCGATCTCATCGATAAACACAATCCCATTGTTCTCGGCCATGGCAATGGCCTGCTGCTTGACCTCTTCGTCGTTGATGAGTTTTTGTGCCTCTTCATCGATCAACACGGGGATGGCGTCTTTGACTTTGAGGGTGCGCTTTTGTTTTTTGTCGCCCGAGAAGTTCGAAAACATCTGCTGGAGCTGGCTGGTCATCTCTTCCATGCCGGGTGGTGCCATGATTTCCACGCCCATGTTCAGCGCCACGTCGATCTCGATCTCTTTGTCATTGAAATCACCGGCCAACAACCGCTCAAGAAGTTTTTGGCGGGTGGCGTCACCGCGCTCATCGGGCTCGTCTGGGGCGTTGGCAAAACCAGAGGCTTGGCGTTTGGGCAGCATGATATCGACGATGCGCTCAATGGCCGCGTCCTCGGCTTTGGCCCGCACATCGACCATCGCTTGTTCTTTGGCCATTTTGACAGCGGTCTCAACCAGGTCACGGATGATGGCCTCGACGTCTTTGCCGACGTAACCGACTTCGGTGAACTTGGTGGCTTCAACTTTGATAAATGGGGATTGCGCCAGGCCAGCCAACCGACGGGCAATTTCTGTTTTGCCAACACCGGTGGGGCCGATCATCAAAATATTTTTCGGGGTGATTTCGCGCTGCAGCGGGTCGGCGACTTGCATCCGACGCCAGCGATTTCTCAACGCAATGGCCACCGCTTTTTTGGCGTTGGCTTGGCCAATGATGTGTTTATCGAGCGCATCAACAATTTCGCGCGGGGTGAGGTCTGACATCGGTTCAGTCCAGTGTTAAAGATTCAATGGTGAAGTTGTGGTTGGTGTAGATGCAGATGTCTGCGGCCGTTGATAGGGCCTGTTCACAAATGGTTTGGGCATCGAGTTCGGTGTGGTTGATCAACGCACTGGCTGCCGCTTGCGCGTAGGGGCCGCCTGAGCCAATCGCGATCAAGCTGTTTTCGGGTTCGATCACATCGCCCGTGCCGGAGATGATCAACGACGCGGTGGCGTCGGCAACGACCAGCAAGGCCTCAAGGCGTCGCAGCAACCGGTCGGTGCGCCAGTCTTTGGCCAGCTCAACCGCGGCGCGGGTCAGGTGGCCCGAGTGCATTTCAAGTTTCGTCTCAAAGCGCTCGAACAAGGTGAAGGCATCGGCGGTGGCGCCGGCAAACCCACCAATGACTTGGTTGTGATAGAGCTTGCGGACCTTGCGCGCGGTGGATTTCATCACCGTTTGCCCCAAGGTGACTTGGCCATCACCGGCCACAACCACTTGGTTGCCGCGCCGGACTGAGACAATGGTGGTGCCGTGGAACTGTTCCATGATCCTGCCTTCGATGCTGATGCGGTGATTGCTTGGGATGTGCCCAGTTAGATGGGGGCTCATGCGCCCGGTTACAAGCCACCCGCCCGGTTGCGGGGCGGGGTCGGCCAAGCCGTTGGGTTATTGTAATGCTTTATGACGATTTTTTGGCGCGCGGGTGCGCCTGATCGTAGACTTTGGCCAAATGTTGGTAATCGAGGTGGGTGTAGATTTGTGTCGTTGACAGGTTGGCGTGCCCCAGCAGTTCTTGCACCGCCCGCAAGTCGCCTGAAGATTGCAAAATATGCGAGGCAAATGAGTGCCTGAGTTGATGGGGGTGGACGCGTTGGTCCAAGCCTTGGCGTTGCGACCAATACGCCACGCGTTTTTGTAGCGCGCGGGTGGTCAGCGATCGGCCAGCCAAGTTGGTTAAGACGTGTTCGGTGCCTTCGGGCTGATGGCTTTGCCACTTCGCCAGGGCTTTTAACGCGTGGCGCCCGACCGGCACCAACCGTTGTTTTTGCCCTTTGCCCAGCACCCGGACCAAGCCCTCGGCTTGATCCAAGTCTTGCCAGCGCAGCTGGGCCAATTCGCTCACGCGCAGACCGCTGGCATAAAAAAGCTCGAGCATCGCCCGGTCGCGAATCGCCAGCGGCGTGTCCTCGGGCAGATCCAACAGCGCCAGCACCTGATCCATGTCCAACGTCTCTGGCAATTTGCGCTGGATTTTGGGGGCTTGCACGCCTTGTGTGGGGTCATGGGTCACCCAGCCTTGCTGTCGTGCGTTTTTAAAAAATCGCCGAAGCCCGGATAAGCGGCGTGCGATCGACCGTGGGCTCAAACCGCGTCGATGCTCGGCTGCGGCAAACGCCCGCACCACGGCCACATCGATAGCAGCCAAGTCTGTGAGCTGCTGCGATTGGGTCCAGTGCTGAAAAGCCATCAGGTCGCGGCGGTAGGCCTGCTGAGTGGCGGCCCCCAGCGATTGTTCTTGTCCCAAACGCTGCAAGAATTGTTCGATGGCCGTTTCGATGCGCGTTTCGTTGGGCATGGCCTTGGCCACGGTCAATCCCCCGCCTTGTTCGGCATGGCTTGGTTGAGTCGATGGGCAACCAATGAAGCCAACAGCTCCAAAAAGAGCGTGCCCATGTGGGGCTGAAACTTGCCTTGGTCTGTCGCGCCGATGGCCAGCACGCCCCAAGCCTCAATGGGCACCACCGCGGCCGACTGACAGTGGGGTTCCCCCTCAACAGGCAGCAGCGAGGCGAGCTTTTGTTGGGTGAAACGACCACAGCGCGGCTGGGTCAACGGGCCCTCGTCGGTGAGCCAGGCCAGCGCGGCAGCATCCAGCGCCACAATATTGGGCGTGTTATCGAGCATAGGAATGGGGGTGTGGAGATGCAAGCACATCACATCGGCGCTGAATTCAGTCTTGAGCCGCTCGGCCAACTGTTCTAAGAACCCATCAAGCGCGTCGATCGACATCAGCGACAAGGTCACCGCGTGCAATCGATGCATCAGCGCCTCATTATCGATGGCAATTTGAGTCAGTTGCTTGAGTTGGTCTTGCAGTTGTCCAACCTGTTGGCGCAGCCGGCGGGCTTGGAAATCCGCCAGCGAGGTGGCGCCATCCCGATCGGTGGCATCGATGGGCCACTCCAAAATGGCCAACAGTTCGGGGTGCTCGATCAAGCACTTGGGGTGGTCTCGAATCCAGGCCAGCACATCGTCTGTGGTCAGGGGTGTGGTGTTGTCTGCTTGGCTCATGGTTGGAATTGACCTTGCTCGATCCAGTCGACATCGCCGGCCAACTCGACCACTCGAGTGGCGCTGGCATCACCGGCCCAATCTACCACAAGCGACCCACCGGGCTGGGCGACGGTCACCGGCGCTTGGGCGGCACCCAAGCCGGCCAATGCACTGGCGGCAGCGCACGCGCCACTGCCGCACGCCTGGGTGGGTCCAACGCCGCGCTCATAGACGCGCAAGTCGATGGCGTGGTCGTGTGATGGGTTGGGCGCGTGCGCCAAGCCAACGTTGACACCGCCGTCAAAGTCGGCGTGGGTTTGCAGCCGCGCGCCGACATCGAAGCACTCGTCAACACTGGGTGGGTGGGGCCATTGCAACACCAAGTGGGGGTTGCCCAACGACAGGCTGACCGCAGCCAGCGCGGGCGTGTTGGGCCAGTGGTCGTGGTGTTGTTGCCCTTGGGGGCCGGGCAGGCGCACGTTGACCCACGCGCGCGTGGGGCGGTCGATGGGGTTGTTGTCGGCTTGAATGTCGAGGATCTCGACAACACCCGCCGGCGGTTGCAGGGCGTGGTGGGCTTGACCGCCAAGGCGCATCAGCCAAAACGCCAGCGCGCGCATGCCGTTGCCGCATTGCTCGGCTGTCGAACCATCGGCGTTGTAAATCGCCACCGGGCAGGGCTTTTTGGTGTCGACAATTGGGTCAATGACCAGCAGTTGATCGAAAAACCGCGCATGGGTTGGCCCCGCCCAACGCTTGATGTCGTCTGGGTCGAGGGGCGTCAACACATCGTGGGCGTTGACGATACAAAACACATTGCCTTGGGCGCTGAAGCGGTCAAAGCCAATGGCGTGGGGTTGAGCACTCACCGCGTGGCGCTACAGCTGGCCGGTGACCAGCCAGTGCCGGTTGGACGGTTGGGTCAGGCGCCAGTCGCGCCAGCCCATGGCTTGCAATTGGTCCATGACCTCGTCCACTCGCCACGCCGCGCACAGGCTGTTGTAGAAATCTTGTTTCAACACATCACCCGCCCCTTGGGTGTGCGCCTCCACCAAAGCGTCGACCTCGTTGTGGTTGTTGGGGCGATGCAAATCCATCACCACCACCGAGGTGTTGGTCTCACCCAGGTGCGCGATCGCCTGCCACAAGGTCATCGGGTCGGTCAGGTGATGGAGCAGGCTGTTTGAGGTGATGGCCGCGTATGGACCCAAGGGCGTCAACCGATCGAGCTCCGCCGGCAGGTGGGCTTGCACCAGCGAGGCCCGCGGTGACAGCTGCTGGTCTTGCAGGGTGGTTTGAGCCAGCGCGAGCATGTTGGGCCCGGCATCAACACCCACCAAGGTCCAATCGGTGAGCGCGCGCGCCATGTCAGCGAGCAGCCCGCCCGAGCCGCACCCCAAATCCAACAGTCGGTTCGGGCGTTGGCTCGGGGGACGCTTGGCCAGTAACGATTGAACGTGTTGGCAAAACAAGCCATTGGGTTCAGAGAAATCCGCCGCTGCGTAGGCGGTGGTTTGTTCCACCGAGTCCATCAGCTCAGGCTCTGGCACGCGTTTCATGACCACGGCGCCTCAATTGGGGTGCTGGCCTTGGGGACGCTGGCTTTGGGGACGCTGGCTTGTTCGCGTTCGGGCAAGACCAAGTCATCTTTGAGCCCGCAACCCACCAGCAAGGTGCTGGCCAAGGCCGCAACCACGGGCAGGCCGGCCTTTTTTACCTGATCGGTGAGCGAAGGCGTTAAACTGATGGGCATGAACGAACAGACCTTAGCGGGCATGGATTGTGTGGTCATCGACACCGCCCCCGAACCCCAAGTCAGTGTGATTTGGTTGCACGGCTTGGGTGCTGACGGCCACGATTTCGTGCCCATTGTATCGCAGCTGACAATCACCCAGCGTCTGGCCATGCGGTTTGTCTTCCCCAACGCCCCCCGCATCCCGGTGACGATCAACCAAGGCATGGTGATGCCTGCTTGGTATGACATTGTTGGGTTTGATGTCTCTCGGGACCAAGACCAAGCCGGCATCATGGCCTCAGTGGACAACATTCACCGCCTGATCGAGCAGCAAGCCTCAAAGCCTGAAATCGGGCAGGTCGTGCTGGCTGGCTTCTCGCAAGGCGGTGCGATTGCGCTGCGGGCGGGCCTGAGCTTCGACCAGCGCCTGGCCGGGATCATCGCTTTATCCACCTACCTGCTCAACCAAGACCAGCTCAAAACGTGGATGTCACCCACAAAAGCCGATGTCGATATCTTCATGGGCCACGGCCAGTCCGATCCGATTGTGCCCATGGCCTTGGGCCAATCGGGGCATCAGGCGCTGACCGAGGCAGGTTTGGCCGCCCGTTGGCAGACTTGGCCGATGGGTCATGAGGTGTGTCTGGATGAAATCCGGTGCGTGGATCAATTTTTGGCCGAGTGTTGTCTCGACGGTGGCCTCAACCCAGACGCCGCCTCGTCTCGCGCTGTGACAGGAGGACGCGTTGATGAGTGACTCAACCTCAACTGAGCCCAATCCCGCCTTGCCATCGACGCCTAACAAGCCGAAACGTTGGAAGCGGGCGCTGCTCTTTTTGGTGGTGTTGGCGCTGGGGAGCTTGGGGGCGAGCATGTATTTTCTGAGCTACCCCATCGGCTGGCCGGCGTTGGGTCACTCGTCAGAGCCATCCCTGGACGAGCGCGTGGTGGCGTTGACCACGCGGTTGGACAACGCGACCCAAGCGCAGTCCGAGGCTTTGGCGCGTTTGGAAGAGGCCCTCGAGGCGAGCCGGTCGCGGGTCGAGGACTTGTCTGGGCAGCTCAACGCACGGACTCGTCAGCTCGAGGGCATTGAAGCCCGTCTTCGCGACAATACCGAAGCACTCGATCAACAGGCCTTGGCCGATGAGCGCGCGCGCCAAGCGCGCCAACAAAACAAGCGCGCAATCGATGCGCTGTCACAAACGCTGACAGACACCATCGATCAATGGGATGAGGGCGCAGTACCCGCCACCATTGACGATCAAGCGGTCAGGGCATTGGCGCGCGAACAAGCGCGCATCGTTGGGGTGTTGCAGCGCTTAACCGAGGCCGAGCAGCACTTGCAACGCTTGGAAGTCGACAGCGCGCTCAAAGCGTATGAGGCGGGGCTTGGATTGCTTCGTGACCAGACCAGCCGGCGTTTGCAGCGCCTGGCCGATCAGCTCGAGCGTGAGTATCAAGCCATTCAAAGCTGGCCCCAGGTTGATTGGGCAGGCCATCAGCGGGCGGTGATCGATGTCGGCGAGGCGCTCAGGTCAGGCCAATCGGCCACCAGCCAGGCCTCCCCCGAGTCAGCGCGCCAAGCGGTCGCTGCCAGCGCCAATGCCGCCGAAGGCGAATCGCTTTGGAGGCGGATCCAGACGGCGGCCTCGGCCTTGGTCAATGTGCGACCCCGTGACCCCGCGCAATTGTCCGCGCATGAACAAGCCACCGTTCGGGCGATGCTGTCTCAACGGCTGTTGCTGTTGGAAAGCGCGATCGCCACACGCGATGTGGCCATGGTGGGCAGGCACGCCGCACAGGTGATGCGGGATTTGGACACCCTCGGGCTTGAGCAGATCGATCGGTCTGTGTTCAATGATTTGGTGGGCTTGACAGCGCTGGATTGGCCCGATGATGCGCAACCCCCAGCGCAGGCCAAGTCCACCGCGCAGGCCTTGCTCGACCCACCATGAAACGCGCGCTGGTGATGGTGGTGGTGGCGTTGGCCGTGATTGGGGCGGCCTGGGTGGCGCCGCGGTTGCTCGACGACCCGGGCGTTGTCAGTGTTGGGGTGGGGCCTTGGTTGATCGAAATGCCGCTGTTGGTGTGGGTGGTCGCCATCGTCGTGGCGTGGGTGGCCTTGTCGCTGGTCGTTGGGTTGATCCGCTGGCCGGGGCGGGTGTTGAAAAAACGCCGCCAACGGCGTTCGCGAAAGCAGCTCGAGCAGGGGTTTTTGGCGCTCACCGAGGGCGACTGGGCGCAAGCGCAAGGGCTGTTTGAGCGCTCGGTGAGCACGCAACAATCCACCGCTGGGTTGTTGGGGGCGGCGCGGGCCGCCCAAGGCTTGAATGATTTTGAAAAGCGCGATGAATGGTTGGCCCAAGCCGATGGTCGATTCGGTCGCAAGCATTTTATTACCCAATTGGCGCGCGCTCGGCTATGGCTGTCAGAGGGCCGGGTTGACCAGGCCATTGAGTTGCTCGAGTCGCTGCACCTCAAAAAAACAAAACACTTGGGCGTGTTGCGATTGCTGTTGAGCGCCTACCAAGACGCAGGCCAGTGGCAAGCCCTTCGAGAATTGACCCCAGCGTTGCAACGCGCGGGCATGTTGGATGCCAAGAAAGCCCAATCGTTGAGCCAATTGGCAGCCACCCGTGAGTTGGCTCAGTCGATGGATGAACAGGCGCTGGAGAAAACGTGGAAGGCGTTGCCGCGGCGACAACGCCAAGACAAACGCATTGTGTTGGCCTATGCGCAGCGAGCAAAAGCGTTGGGCCACCACAACAGAGCCGATCAGTTGTTGAGTGACCTGCTCGATCAATCGCTGGATCCAGACACCTTGGCGTTGTGTCGCATCAGCAACGACACCCAACGGGCCAGGCGCATCCAAGACTTAGAAAAGCGCTTGGCGGCTGCGCCCACGAGGCCTGAGTTGCTCGAGACCTTGGGGCTTTTATACCTGGATGATCGTCAGTACGACAAAGCCCAGCGCCTGTTAGAGCAAGCCATCGAGCGGAACGCCTCAGCGGAGGCCTACATGGCGCTGGGGCGGTTGATGGATCGCCAAGGCGAGGCCAAGCAAGCCGCGCATTACTACCGATCAGCCTTGCAGCGCCAAGACAGCCAGCAACAATACTTGCCGTTGAGCGCGGATGAGGGTGGGCAATAACGTTATAATTGGTTTTTCCTAACGGCCCGCCTGTTCATGAAACTGAGAAACATCGCCATCATTGCCCATGTTGACCATGGCAAAACCACCCTTGTCGACCAACTTCTTCGCCAGTCTGGGGAGTTCGCCGCGCACGAGCGCCTAACCGATCGGGTCATGGACTCGGGCGATCAAGAGCGCGAGCGCGGGATCACCATTTTGGCCAAGAACACGGCCATCACTTGGAATGATTGGCGGATCAACATTGTCGACACCCCCGGACACGCCGACTTCGGCGGCGAGGTTGAGCGGGTGTTGTCGATGGTCGACTCGGTGTTGTTGCTGGTCGACGCGGTCGATGGGCCGATGCCGCAAACGCGGTTTGTGACACAAAAAGCGTTTGCCATGGGGTTTCGTCCGATTGTTGTCATCAACAAAGTCGATCGCGATGGCGCCCGCCCAGATTGGGTGTTGAACCAAACCTTTGATTTGTTTGATCAACTGGGGGCCACGGATGAGCAATTGGATTTTCCCGTGCTGTACGCCTCGGCGCTCAATGGCTACGCCGGCACCGATCCGGGGGTGCGCTCGGGGGACATGAACCCATTGTTTGAGACCCTGGTTTCAAAAGTGCCCGCGCCCCAAGTGGAGCCGGATGCGCCTTTTCAGATGCAGATTTCATCATTGGCATACTCGACCTATGTGGGCTTGATCGGGATTGGTCGGATTCGCCGTGGCGAGGTGGCCACCAACCAGTCGGTGGCGGTGGTCGATGCCGAGGGCAAGCAAACCTCGGGCCGCGTGCTCCAGGTGCTGGGATTCAATGGCCTCAAGCGCGAGGAGGTCCCCAAGGCCAGCGCCGGTGACATCATTGGGGTCTCTGGGATTGAGAACTTAAGCATTTCGTCAACGCTGTGTGACCCCAACCACGTCGACCCCTTGCCGCCACTGACAGTCGACGAGCCGACGATTCACATGACCTTCCAAGTCAATGACTCGCCGTTCGCTGGCCGCGAGGGCAAGTATTTGACCTCGAGACAGTTGCGCGCGCGTCTTTACCAAGAAGCCAGCCACAACGTGGCGTTGCAGATCAGCGACACCCCCGATCCTGAGCAGTTCGAAGTGGCCGGTCGCGGTGAGCTCCACTTGTCGGTGCTGATTGAAGCCATGCGCCGCGAGGGGTACGAGTTGGCCGTGTCCAGACCTCGGGTCCGAAAGCTTGAGATCGAAGGTGAGGTGAAAGAGCCTTGGGAGCAGGTGGTGTTGGATTGCGAGGAGGACTACCAGGGCGCTGTCATGCAGGCCATGGGCGAGCGAAAAGCCCAACTCAAAGACATCCAACCCGATGGTCGCGGCCGGGTGCGGTTGGATTACCTGGCGCCGGCGCGCGGCTTGATTGGGTTTCAAAGCCAGTACCGCACCATGACCGCGGGCACGGGGTTGTTTTTCCGCGTGTTCGACCATTGGGGCGAACCCACCGAGAGTTTCAATGCCCGCATCAACGGCACCTTGATTAGCATGGATGTGGGCACCACGGTCGCG
The DNA here is from genome assembly GCA_031580925.1 of Wenzhouxiangella sp. Taxonomy (GTDB): domain Bacteria; phylum Pseudomonadota; class Gammaproteobacteria; order Xanthomonadales; family Wenzhouxiangellaceae; genus Wenzhouxiangella. Next base: position 131,295 of record JAVLCB010000002.1, on the reverse strand, counting down.
TATGCATTGTTTAACTTGCAAGAGCGCGGCAAGCTGTTTGTTGGGGCAGGCGAGGATGTTTATGAGGGCATGATCATCGGGCTGCACAACCGCGACAACGACTTGGTGGTGAACCCTCTGAAGAAGAAACAATTGAGCAATGTCCGAGCAGCAGGCAAAGACGATGCGCTGTTGTTGACGCCGCCGGTCAAAATGAGCCTGGAGCAGGCGCTTGAATTTTTGGCCGATGATGAGTTGCTTGAGGTCACCCCAACCCACATTCGTTTGCGAAAACGATTGCTCAAAGAGCACGAGAGAAAGCGCGCAAGCCGCGAGCCGCGCTGATAGGATAGGGCCATGGACTTTTCCCAGTCAGCCAAAGCCCAGACACTCAGCGCGCAACTTAACCAGTTCATGCGCGATGAGGTCGAACCGATTGAGGCGCAGTGGCACCATACCTTGGCCACGGCCGACAACCCTTGGGTGGTGTTGCCCCAGGTCCAGGCGTTAAAAGCCAAGGCCCGAAAAGAAGGGCTTTGGAATTTGTTTTTGCCCGACGAGACCCTGGGGCAGGGGTTGTCCAATCTCGACTACGCGCCCATGGCCGAGTGCATGGGCCGCTCGCTGGTCGCGCCTGAGTTATTCAACTGCAACGCACCCGATACCGGCAACATGGAAGTGCTCTACCACTATGGCTCTGAAGAGCAAAAAGCAAGGTGGTTGACGCCACTGTTGGCCGGCGAGATCCGCTCGGCGTTTTGCATGACAGAACCCGATGTCGCCTCGTCAGATGCCACCAACATGGAGGCCACCGCTCGCCTCGAGGGCGATGAGATTGTCTTGAATGGCCGAAAGTGGTGGTCAACCGGGGTGGGGCACCCCGATTGCCAAGTGGTGATTTTCATGGGCTTGAGTGACCCTGACGCCGACCGACACCGCCGCCACTCCATGGTGTTGGTGCCAATGGACACCCCGGGGGTCAAGGTCGAGCGAATGCTCAAGACCATGGGGCAATTTGACGCCCCGTATGGCCACGGTGAGGTCAGCTTCACCGACGTGCGTCTGCCGGCCAGCGCGGTGATTGCCGGCGTGGGTCGCGGTTTTGAAATCGCACAGGGTCGGTTGGGGCCGGGTCGGATTCACCATTGCATGCGCTTGATTGGCCTCGCCGAGCGTGCCTTGGCGCTGGCGTGCGAGCGCGCCACCTCACGCGAGGCGTTTGGGCATCGGCTGGCGGCGTTGGGTGGCAACCAAGAACGCATCGCCAATGCGCGCATCAACATCGAACAAGCGCGCTTGCTGGTATTGAAAGCCGCGTGGTCGCTCGATCACCGGGGCATCAAAGCCTCGCTCAGCGAGATCGCACAAATCAAAGTGGCGGTGCCGAACATGGCTTTGGAGGTGATCGATATGGCCATGCAGCTTCACGGCGGGGCGGGCTTGAGCGATGACTTCCCACTGGCCATGGCTTGGACGGCCGCGCGCGCGTTGCGGCTGGCCGATGGGCCCGATGAAGTCCACCGCCAATTGATCGCCAAACTCGAACTCAAACCCTTTTTGTCAACCCGATGAGTCAACGCCCGTCTGCGTTTTTGGACCAAGCGCGCGCTGTGCGCTCAGAAGACGCCATCGATATTGAGGCTTTGGACCGCTGGATTCGTGGGCATGTCGACGGCCTTGGCGCGGGCCTGCCCGAGGTCGGGCAATACCCCAAAGGCGCCTCGAACCTCACCTATGTGCTCAACTACCCCAACCGCCGGTTGGTGATGCGCCGTCCCCCGATGGGCCACAAAGCCCGATCGGCCCACGACATGGGCCGCGAATACCGCATTCAAAAAGCCTTGGCAGCGACCCCAGTGGCGGTGCCTGAGATGCTCGCCCTGTGCGACGACGAGTCCATCATCGGCAGCGAGTTTTATGTCATGGCGCACGTTGAGGGGCTGATCTTGCGATCGCGCCTGCCTGAGGGTTTGGCGCTGAGTCCAGCGCGCGCTGAGGCTTTGTGTCAAGCGGCGGTGGATGAGCTTATCGCGCTGCACTCGGTGGACACCCAAGCGGCCGGTCTTGATCAGCTGGGCAAAGGGGCAGGCTACAACCGCCGCCAAATCGAAGGCTGGTCGGGGCGGTTTCGAAAGGCGCGGACTTGGAATGTCGGCAAGGGCGAGAAGGTGATGGCGTGGTTGGATGCCCACTGTCCCGATGAGGTGGGGCTGTGCATGATCCACGGCGATTATCGCCTGGACAACCTGGTGCTTGAACCCAACCTCGATCAGGCCGACGCCCCCATTGGGGTGAAAGCCATTTTGGATTGGGAGTTGGCGACCATTGGTGATCCGCTGATGGATTTGGGCAACGCCATGGCTTATTGGGTGCAAGGCGATGACGATTTTTATTTCAAGAATTTCCGCCGCCAACCCACCGACATTGCGGGCATGTGGCGCCGAGATCAGGTGGTGGCCTACTACTGCGCCCAGCGCGGGCTGTCGGCCGACCAGTGGGCATTTTATGAGGTCTATGGCCTGTTCCGCTTGGCGGTGATTGCCCAGCAGATTTATTACCGCTACCACCACAAACAAACCACCAACCGCCAGTTTCGCCACCTGTGGACGGCAGTGAACTACCTGCTGTGGCGCTGCCAACGCATCATCCGCCGCCAAGGCCGCTAAAGCCGATGGTCGGGTGCTGATGCCCCGCCAAGGTGGGTGGTTTTGTGGGCGAGTCTGCGGGCACCGTTTGGGGCCTGTCCTCAATGGTGCGTGCTAAAATCGGGCCGTTCAATTGTCTACGGATGCTTCGATCATGCCCAGCCTGTCATCGATCACACCGCCCGGCGCACGGTTTCGTCGGTTGGTCGACGAGCGCCAACCCCTGCAAGTGGTCGGTGCCATCAATGCCTATTGCGCGCTGCTGGCTGAAAAAGCCGGCCATGAGGCGTTGTATTTATCCGGTGCGGGCGTGGCCAACGCCTCCTTTGGGTTGCCCGATCTGGGCATGACCCAGCTCAGTGATGTCGCCGAAGACGCCCAACGCATCACCTCGGTGTCTGATTTGCCGTTGTTGGTTGACATCGACACAGGCTTTGGGGGGGCTTTGAACATTGCCCGCACCATTCAAGTGCTGGAGCGTTGTGGCGTGGCGGCTGTGCATATTGAAGACCAGGTTCAAGCCAAGCGCTGCGGCCACCGGCCCAACAAAGCCATCGTCTCAACCGAGGAGATGAGCGATCGCATCAAAGCATCGGTCGACGCCCGCCACGATGCAAGCTTCGTGATCATGGCGCGCACCGATGCCTTTGCCAATGAAGGCATGCAAGGGGCGATTGAGCGTAGCCTGGCCTACGTCGAGGCCGGCGCGGATATGATTTTTGCTGAAGCGCTGAGCGCTTTGGACGACTTTGAGACCTTTTGCGCGGCGTGCCCGGTGCCGGTGTTGGCCAACATCACAGAATTTGGGCGCACCCCTTTATTGGGCACCGATGCGCTCAATAAAGCAGGTGTGGGCTTGGCGCTGTATCCGTTGTCGGCGTTTCGTGCGATGAGCCAAGCGGCGCTGTCGGTGTATCAGACACTGGCCGAGCACGGCACGCAAAGCGAGCTGCTTGATGCCATGCAGACCCGAGAAGCGCTTTACGAGGTATTGGATTATCACGCGTTCGAGCAAAAGCTCGACGCCCTCAACGATCAGGAGACACCATGACAGCAGCACAACAAGGCCAAGGATTGCGCGGCCAGTCGGCCGGTGAGACCGCCATTTGTACCGTCGGCGCCACCGGCAACAGCCTCAGATACCGAGGCTATGATGTCGACGCACTGGCCAATGAGGCCAGCTTTACGGAAGTGGCGCATTTGTTGCTTAAAGGCGAGTTGCCAACACAAGCCGAGCTTGACGCGTATCAAGCGCACTTGCAATCGCTGCGTGACCTGCCAGCGGCATTAAAAACCGTGCTCGAGCAAATTCCTGGCAACACCCACCCGATGGATGTGCTGAGAACGGGTTGTTCATTCTTGGGCAACATCGAACCGGAGGTTGATTTCAGTGGCCAACAGGCCTGTGCCGATCGGCTGTTGGCGATTTTTCCATCGATGATGGCCTATTGGTATCGGTTCAGCCACGATGGCGTGCGTGTCGACACCCACACAGGTGAGGCGAGTATTGGCGCGCATTTTTTGCACATGCTCCACGACCAATCGCCCAGTGCGTTGTTCGCCAAAGTGATGGACGTGTCGCTTGTGTTGTATGCCGAGCACGAGTTCAATGCCTCGACATTCACCGCCCGGGTGTGCGCCTCAACGCTGTCGGACATGCACTCGTGCATCACCGGCGCGATTGGGTCGCTCCGGGGGCCGTTGCACGGGGGCGCCAATGAGATGGCCATGGCGATGCTCGAGCAGTATGACTCGGTGGAGGACGCGCGCGCTGATGTCGCCAAAAAACTGGCAGCGAAAGAAAAAATCATGGGCTTTGGGCACGCGGTCTACCGCGAGCGCGATCCACGCAACGCCATCATCAAACACTGGGCCCAACAACTGGCGCAAGAGGTGGGTGACGAGACCCTCTATCCTGTCTCTGAGGCTGTAGAAAAAATGCTGTGGGATGAGAAAAAACTGTTTGCCAACGCGGATTTCTTTCATGCCAGCGCGTATCACTTCATGGGGATTCCAACAGCGCTGTTTACACCCATCTTCGTGATGTCAAGGGTCACTGGTTGGTGCGCGCATGTGATGGAGCAACGCGCCAACAACCGCATCATTCGCCCCGGCGCTGAATACACTGGCCCCGCGCCGCGACCGGTGCCCGCCTTGGCGGATCGTTAACTCGATTCGGCCTCGGCCTCGGGGAGTGTCATCCCCGCCTGGATGGCGCGCGCGCCGGTCTTGAGTTCGCTGATTTGGATCCGCTCCATCAGATAGCACAAGCAATCGTGGCGGATGGCAAACGCATCCAGCGTCATCATCGCCGGTGTGACCGCCCGCGTCGTTCGAATGTGTCCATCCCCCTGTTCTAGATAGCGCGCGCTGACATCCTTATCGTTGGGCCCATACGCGATCAATGGTTTTGGGTGGTCGCTTTTTGTGGTGGCAAGACAAAAGCCCAAAGGCAACTCTTCAAAGTTGTGGGTATCCAGGTCTTGGCTGAAGACCACATCGGGGGTCGGTGGGCTGTGCGCTGTGTCTGGGCCAATACAAAAGCGCGCAGCGGGGTCGAGTTTGAGTGTGGCTTGTGTTTGGAACAGTTCAAGCTCACCGGGGCTTGGGAATGCAGTCGACAGTGCCTCACAGTGGAGCATGGTGTCGAGATACGCCATCGCGTGATCCGCGCCACCGGCCTCTTGGGCGAGTCCGCATTCTAGGGTCACGGCCGGACAAAACTGCCCAAACGCTTGCGATTGCACCCCGCGGGGTTCGGTGAAAAACACCACCGAGCGAGAGAACTCACACGCCAAGGACAGATGCTCAGGCTCGAGTCGGTTGACCGCGGCATAGTGGGGGTTGCGTCCGGTGTTGTTGTGGATGTCAATGCTGGCCATGGGCTGGCATTGCTTGATGTGGTCGGTGATGGCCGCCATCAAGCGATGCCAGGGTGTTGGCGCCAGGGTCGAACCGGGCCAGCAGCGGTTGAGGTCGGGTTGGTGGTCGAGGTGGCGGACATTGACGGCAGCCGCTTGTGGGTTGCCGATATAGATGATCAAGCTTCTGGGCAGCGGGTCGCGCTGGTATCGGCCTTTGAGCAAGCGACGCAGCGCCTCCCAGCCCGAGGTTTCGTTGCCGTGCTGCAAGACTGACACCACCACAGGTTGGGTTTGGCGACCGGGCAGGTGGATCAAGGTGGGGCCATTCAGGTGCGCGTGCAGGGCTGTTGCAGGCAGTGACAGCAACCGATCGGGCACATGGTCGAGAACGGTTGGTGTCATGCGGTATCCTTAACGCCCATGGCGTCCATTGTTGCACAATCATTGACCCGACTGTACGGCCCCATCAAGGCCGTCGATGGCTTGTCGTTTGAAGTGACAGGCGGCACGGTGCTTGGGTTTTTGGGGCCCAACGGGGCCGGCAAGTCCACCACCATGAAAATGCTCACCGGGTTTTTGCGGCCCAGCGCGGGGGATGCGCTGATCAATGGCCACAACCTTCGAACCGAGGCGCTGGGGGCTCGCCAAGCGGTGGGGTATTTGCCCGAAGGCGCGCCGATGTATCCGGAGATGAACGTGGGTGAGTTTTTGCGTTTTGTCGGTGGCATTCGCGGTCTTCGCGGCTCGGCACTCAACCGAGCCGTCGATCGCGTGGCTGAGCGCTTGGATTTGGTTTCGGTGATGGCCCAAACCATCGGGACACTCTCCAAAGGTTTCGGTCGTCGTGTGGGGATCGCCCAAGCCATGATTCACGATCCCGATGTATTGATTTTGGATGAACCGACCGATGGGCTCGATCCCACCCAAAAGATACAGGTGCGCCGCTTGATCCAAGCGATGGCCGAAGACAAGATCATTGTTATTTCGACACACATTTTGGAAGAAGTCGAGATTTTGTGTAACCGCATCATGATCATCGCCCAAGGGCAGTTGAAGCTCGATGACACTCCAGACGGCGTGCGTCAATTGTCGCGCTACGCCAACGCGGTGAGTTTGGTGGTCGACGAGCCCCAGTCGGTGGCCTCCAAGCTCAGCGGCCTCAACGAGGTGGCCGGCGTTGAGGTTCGAGGGGGGCGAATCACCGCCTTTCCGAGCCGCTCGGGGGATTTGGCTCAAGCGGTCTATGCCCTGATCCAAGACGGACACTGGCGCGTGTCGGAGTTTCATTTGGAAGCAGGACGGCTCGATGATGTGTTTGCCACAGTCACCGGAGCGAGTGTCCATGAACACTAAGCTTGGGATGCTGGTGGCCAAGGAGTTCAGCGCTTACTTCCAAACGCCCATTGCGACGTTTTTTTTGGTGATTTTTTCTGTGCTGAGCGTGTCGCTGACGTTTTTTTTGGGTGATTTTTTCGAACGCGAGATCGCCGATTTAAGGCCTTTTTTCCAGTTTCATCCGTGGATCTATCTGTTTTTGGTGCCGGCGGTGGGGATGCGCTTGTGGGCCGAGGAGTATCGCTCGGGCTCGGCTGAGCTGCTGTTGACGCTGCCGGTGACCACCGGCCAAGTCGTGCTGGGAAAGTTCCTCGCCGGTTGGGTGTTTTTGGGCCTGGCACTGTTGATGACCGTGCCGCTGTGGATCAGTGTCAATGTGTTGGGTGATCCAGACAATGGCGTGATCGTGGCCGGCTACATGGGCAGCTGGCTGGTGAGCGGTGCATTCTTGGCGATCAGCGCGGCTGTATCGGCCACCACGCAAAACCAAGTGATTGCGTTTATTGTGTCGGCTTTGATCTGTTTTGTGTTGTTGATGGCCGGCTGGCCTTTGGTGCTCGAGCCGCTGGCAAGCATTGCCCCACAGTGGCTGATCGACAGCATTTCTCGGCTGAGCGTGTTGGTTCATTACGCCGCCATGGCGCGGGGTGTGTTGGATGTTCGCGACCTGGTGTACTTCTTTGGTTTGATGGTGACCGCTTTGGCGATGAACTGGGTCGTTATTGAAATGAAAAAGGCGGCTTAACTGATGCAACGTCGCGCATTGATGGGTTTGTTGTTGTTGCTTCCCGTGCTTTTTTTGACGCTGGTGGGGTTGTCATCTTGGATGCTGGGCTCGTCGGCGCGAATGGATTTGACTGACAATCGGCTCTACACCTTGGCCCCGGGGACCAAAGAGGTGTTGGCCGCACTCGATGAGCCCGTGACATTGACCATTTATTTCAGCGATGAGGCCACGAGTGAGTTGCCCAGCCTTCGGTTTTTTGCCGAGCGCGTGCGTGATTTGGTCACCGAAATGGTGTGGGCGGCCGATGGGCAACTGCAAGTCGAGTGGGTCGACCCGGCGCCGTTTTCTCAGGCGGAGGACGAGGCCTTGTTGGCGGGATTGACGGCGTTGCCCATCGGGCCGCAGGATGCCAGCGTGTATTTTGGGGCCAGCGCGGCAGTCGCGGACAAAGATGCGGTGAGCATTCCGTTGATCTCACCGCAACGAGAACCGCTTTTGGAGTTTGAATTGATTCAAACCATCGAGCGGGTGCAACGCGACTCGAGCCCACGTCTTGGCTTGATCACCGATTTGCCGATCCAATCGGGTTTGGTCTATGAGCAACTTTCAACGCGCTTTGATCTGGTCGAAATCCCCACGAGTGCTGACCAGTTGGCCAGCGAGCTCGATGGGGTGTTGGTGCTCCACCCAAAAGAAATTAACCCAGCCTTGGTCGATGCCGTCGTGGCGTTCATGCGACAAGGCGGCGGCGTGCTGCTGGCGATCGATCCGTTCATCCAATCGTTGACTGAGCCAACGCCCCCGGCCGCTGAACTGAGCGGATTGCTCGAGGCTTTGGGGCTGGACATTGATCTTGACACCTTTGTTGCCGATTCCACGCTTGGGCTGGAGGTCAACCTATCGCCTGAGGGCCCGCCGGTGCGACACCCAGCGATTGTTGGTGTGGGCGCTGAGCAGATGAGTTCAACAGACGTGGTCACCAGCCAGCTGGATGTCATCCACTTGGCCACCGCCGGGCATTGGCGCTTTGAAGACACCAAGGGCCTGACATTCGAGCCTTTGTTGTGGTCGTCACAGCAATCCGCGCGGCTGCCGACCACACGCTTGGAGACCGATGTCACGGGCGAGCAGCGGGTTGCCCAGCTGAGTCAAGAGGTGCCAGCGCGCGGTGAGCGGTCGGTGTTGGCTGGTCGTGTTGTGGGTGATGTGAACGCGATTGTGGTGGCCGATGTGGACTTTTTGGAGGATCGGTATTGGGTCGCGCGCCAGCAGTTTTTGGGCACTGAATTGACCGAGGCGTTTGCCGGCAACGGCGCGTTTGTGATGAATGCGGCTGATCATTTGGTGGGTGATGCGCGCTTGATCGGCATCCGAAGTCGCGATGTGGCCTATCGCCCCTTCACCTTGGTCGATGAGCTCAGGCGGTTGGCTGAAGCGCGCTTATTGGCCACAGAGAATCGCCTGTCAGCGGCATTGCAAGAGGCCGATCAGGCGCTGTCTGAGCTGCGGCTGGAAGACCCCGAGTCGATGAGCGATGACGACCGAGCGCAACTGCAGGCGTTTGTCGAGAAGCGTTTGAGTCTTCGACAAGAGCTCAGGCAAGTCCGGCGCGAGCTGGATCAAGACATTGAAGCGCTCACCCAGCGCGTGACCTGGATCAACCTGCTGTTGATGCCGGCTGTGGTCATTTTGTGGATGGGTGTTGCGCGGTGGCGACGGACGCATCGCGTGCGGCGATAAGTCCTGGGCGCATGTGTTAGCTGGGTGCGTGTTGGAGTTGCAAAAGCTTGGGGTTGAGGGATTTAAATACGGTGGCGATGCTGACAAGCAGCTCCTCACGCAGCGAGCTTTTGCGCCAAGCCATGGCAATGGTGCGCTGCGGTGCTGGTGTTTTGAAGGGCCGGGCAACCAAGCCATCCATCGTCGTCAGGGGCGGTTGGGTGGCCAAGATGGGAAGCAATGTCACGCCGCTGCCGGCAGCGACCATATGACGCAGGGTCTCCAGGCTGGAGGCCTGAAAGTCCAGGTTCTCCAATGCACCGGCCAGCTGACACACATCGAGGGCATGCTGGCGCAGGCAATGCCCATCTTCGAGGAGCAACACCGGTTCTTTCTGTAGATCACCCAGGTCAATGGCCGGCCTTTGGCTGAGTCGATGTTTGGCTGGCGCGACCAAGACAAACGGCTCGTTGAACAGCGGCTCGACGTGCAACTGCTCGCTGTCGAGAGGCAAGGCCAGTAAGATGGCGTCCAATTGGCCATCGAGGAGCATGCTCATGACACGCTCTGTTTTTTCTTCAAACAACCGCAGGGTCAGTTTGGGGTGCTGTTTGCGAATTTGTGGGATGACGTGGGGCAACAAGTAAGGCGCCAGGGTGGGAAAAATCCCCAAGCTTAGGGTCCCGGCAAACGGGTCGTCGGCGTCCCGGGCCAGTTGGCGAATCGCTTGCGTTTCACTGATGGCTCTTTTGGCGTGCTCTAAGACCCGCTCACCCAAGGTGGTGAGCAGCACTTGGCGAGAGTTTCTCTCAATCAGATCGGCGCCCAGTTGCTGTTCGAGCTTGCGAATTTGGGTGCTGAGGGTGGGTTGGCTGACATGACAGCGCTCTGCGGCCTTTCGAAAATGCCGCAGCTCCGCCAGCGCGATGAAGTATTGCAAGGCCCTTAAGTTCATGGGGTAATTATATACAAGCGCTATTAAAAACGCGTAACAGTTTCAATTTATTGATTGCTGCCCGGCAGGATCAGGCCCAACAACGCCCGCCGGTTTTCGCTCATCAAGACATTGAATGTTCGGCACGCTGCATCCAAGGTCATGCACTCAACACCGATGTGTTCGCTCAAAAACAGGCGCAAGATGTCGGTGGAAGGGAAGGCCTGCTGGGTGCCTGCCCCCAAAACAACGACCTCGGGCGAGTGCTCAATCAGCGGTGCGACGGTCTGCTCGGACAAGTCAGCAAGCGAGCGCACTGACCAATCACCAATGAGCAAACGCGCGCCCAAAATCACGCTGGTGTGGTGGATGTCGTCGTTGATCTGAACCGATTGGGGGGTCACAGACCGGATGAAATAGTGGTCGCCTGGGGTGTGTTCGGTCAGCTGCATGATCAGCGCTTGGGCAAAGTGATGCGTTTGCTCGCCGGTTTGTTGGGGTTGGTGCGGTACAAGCAGACCACCTGACCAATGGCCATCACCGACTCGGCTCGAGTTTGATCGACCAGCGCAGCCGCCAATTGAGCGCGTTGTGTCTTGTCTTGGCGGATTTTGATTTTAATAAGCTCATGGTGGGTCAGCGCGTTTTCAATTTCTTGACCCACCGCTTCACTCAAGCCCTTATCCGCGATGGTCACCACCGGCGCCAAGTCATGGCACAGGCCGCGAAGATACTTTTTTTGTGGGATGCTTAGTGGCATGATGCCATTGTAACTGATGGCTTTCAGCGAAGCGGTTAAGGAAGGATTTTGTCGAAGAAAAACTGGATTCAACGCCAGCGCAGCGACCCCTACGTCAAAAAAGCCCAAGAGCAAGGCTGGCGGGCTCGATCAGCGTTCAAGCTTTTGGAGCTCGACGACAGCGAGCGCCTGTTTGACAAGGCCAATCACGTGGCCGATCTCGGGGCTGCGCCAGGCGCGTGGTCGCAAGTTGCTCGCGCTCGGCTTCGCCCCGGTGGCCGCATCCATGCGTTGGATATTTTGCCCATGGCACCCCTTGAGGGGGTGGCGTTTGTTCAGGGTGATTTTCGGGAAGCGGCGGTGTTGGCCGAGTTTGAGGCGGCCTTGAATGCCTCCGGTGAGATCAAAAAGCTCGACCTTGTGTTGTCTGACATGGCACCCAATATCTCAGGTATTGGCCCGTCGGATCAGGCCAAAAGCATGGATCTGGCCGAGTTGGCGCTGGCGTTTGCCCAAGACTGGCTGGAAACTCATGGCGTATTTGTGGTCAAAGTGTTCCAAGGGGCCGGTTTTGACGCCTTCCTCACCGAGCTTAGGCGATCATTTCAGTCGGTGAAGAGCAAAAAGCCCAAGGCTTCAAGGGCTGAGAGCCGCGAGGTGTATTTGGTGGCCAGGGGCTTGAAAACATCAATTTGAAAACATCGATTTGATGAGCGCCAGCGCCGGTCGACAAACACCGCTTTGGGCTCGAGCCAAGTGCGGTAAAATAAACGGTCAAGGGCCGGGAGAGTAAAGACTTTGAGTGATTTTGCGAAAAATTTATTGATGTGGATTGTCATCGCGATGGTGTTGATGAGTGTATTCAATTACTACTCTCAGCCCACCCCCGACCAGACTCGAGAAATGACCTATTCGATGTTTCTCGAAGAAGTCCGCAGCGGTTCGGTCAGCACCGTCCAAATTGAGGAGTCACCGGGCGCGAAAACCATCACCGGCACGCGCCGCGATGGCCAAGCCTTCACCGTGATGGCGCCGTCAGACGATGGACTCATCAAAGACCTCTTGGACAACCGCGTTGAGATTGTCGCCAAAGAACCCGAGGGACGCTCGGTGTTTCTCGATATCCTGATCAGCCTGCTGCCTGTTTTGGTGTTGGTGGGGTTGTGGGTGTATTTCATGCGTCAAATGCAAGGCGGCATGGGGGGGCGTGGTGGCGCGATGAGCTTTGGTAAATCAAAAGCCAAGCTGCAAGGCGAAGACCAAGTGAAGGTGACCTTCGCCGATGTTGCTGGCTGCGATGAAGCCAAAGACGATGTCACCGAGTTGGTGGACTTTTTGAAAAGTCCCGCGAAATTCCAGCGCCTGGGCGGCCACATTCCCAAAGGCATTTTGATGGTCGGCCCACCCGGCACAGGCAAGACGCTTCTCGCGCGGGCCATCGCCGGTGAGGCCAAGGTGCCATTTTTCTCGATTTCAGGTTCTGATTTTGTCGAGATGTTTGTCGGGGTGGGGGCTTCTCGCGTCCGCGACATGTTCGAGACCGCCAAAAAACACGCCCCGTGCATTATTTTCATTGACGAGATTGATGCCGTCGGTCGCCACCGCGGCGCCGGTCTGGGTGGCGGCCACGATGAGCGCGAGCAAACCCTCAACCAGCTGTTGGTTGAAATGGATGGCTTCGAGGGCAATGAAGGCATTATTTTGATTGCCGCGACCAACCGACCTGATGTGTTGGACCCGGCGTTGTTGCGCCCCGGGCGGTTTGATCGCCAGGTGGTGGTGCCGTTGCCCGATCTTCGGGGCCGCGAGCACATCCTCCAAGTGCACATGAAAAAAGTCCCCAGCAGCGATGACATTGAGCCGCGGGTGATTGCCCGTGGCACGCCCGGTTTTTCGGGAGCTGACTTGGCCAATTTGGTTAACGAGGCGGCGCTGTTTGCTGCGCGCGACAACTCAAAAACGGTCGCCCAGCACCACTTCGAGCAGGCCAAAGACAAGATCATGATGGGGGCTGAGCGTAAGTCCATGGCGATGTCAGAAGATGACAAGCGCTTGACGGCTTACCACGAGGCCGGTCACGCCATCGTCGGGCGCATGGTGCCCGAACACGATCCTGTCTATAAGGTCACCATCATTCCACGTGGACGGGCGTTGGGTGTGACGATGTTTTTGCCCGAAGAGGACAAGTACTCCATGTCTCGTCAGCAGCTGCGCTCACAATTGGCCAGTCTGTTTGGTGGACGCGTGGCCGAAGAGCTGATCTATGGCAAAGACCACGTCACCACCGGGGCGTCCAACGACATCGAACGGGCCTCCCAGATCGCTCGCAACATGGTGACCAAGTGGGGTTTATCCGACACCATGGGGCCTTTGGCCTACGGCGAGAACGAAGACGAGGTGTTTCTTGGGCGCTCGGTCACCCAGCACAAACACATCTCCGATGAGACCCACCGCCAGTTGGACCAAGAGGTGCGTCATTTCATCGATGATGCGTACGCTGAGGCCAAGACCATCCTCGAAACGAACCGCGACAAGCTGGAAGTGATGGCCGATGCGTTGATGCGCTATGAGACCATCGATACCCAGCAGATCGATCAGATCATGTTGGGACAAGAGCCAGATCCGCCCAAGGGTTGGCAGGACGACTCGACACCGCCGCCGTCGGCGCCCAGCGCGGGTGAGCCTGACGCCGGCCCAGCGGGGTCGGATGATGATGCCCCCTCGGGTGAGCCTGCGCCGAGCTGAGTTTGGCGACACCACCCCTGCGGCATGCGTTGATCAATGCCCATCACCAGCGCCGGCCGTTGGTGATGGGCGTTTTAAATGTCACCCCCGATTCTTTCTCTGATGGCGGCGCGTATGTGGCCACCGACGCGGCGGTGGCGCATGCCTTGGCGATGCACAACGCCGGGGCGATGATCATTGATGTCGGTGGGGAGTCGACCCGACCCGGGGCCGAGCCGGTGGCTGCCAACGAAGAGCTCGAGCGCGTGATTCCAGTGATTGAGGCCCTCCGAGCCCAAACCTCGGCCTATATTTCTGTGGACACCACCAAGCCCGAGGTGATGGCCCAAGCGGTGCGCGCTGGGGCAGACTTGATCAATGATGTGAAAGCGCTGCAAGCCCCAGGGGCGATTGATGTGGTGGCCCAGGCGGGGGTGCCTGTGGTGTTGATGCACATGCAAGGCGAGCCCAAGACCATGCAAACCCAGCCCACCTACAGCGATGTGGTGGCCGAGGTCTGTGCGTTTTTGCTCGACCGGGCGCAAGCCTGCCAGCAAGGCGGCATCGATCCTGCGTCCATTGTGTTCGACCCAGGGTTTGGGTTTGGCAAAAGCTTGGGGCATAATGTGGCCCTGCTCAAGCACCTGGGTCAAGTCTGTGACCTGGGCCATCCGGTGCTGGCCGGGCTTTCGAGAAAATCCATGTTGGGCGCGATCACCGGCCGCCAGGCCCCTGAAACGCGCGTGACGGCCTCGGTTGCAGCGGCATTGATTGCCGCGCAAGCCGGCGCTGCGATCGTGCGGGTGCACGATGTCGAGCAAACCATGGATGCCTTGAAGGTGTGGTTTGCAATAGACGATGATGTGGTGGACGATGATGCGCTGATTGAGCGCACATAACAGTAGGGGTCAAACAATGAAGTATTTTGGAACGGATGGGGTCAGAGGCCGCGTCGGTGAGCACCCAATGACGGCAGAGTTTGTTTTGCAGTTTGGTTGGGCCGTGGGCACCGTCCTCGGCCAGACACAATCGCCGCGTCCGGTTGTTATCGGCAAAGACACCCGCATCTCGGGGTATTTGTTTGAGGCGGCGTTGGAGGCCGGCCTGTCGGCTGCAGGCGCCAACAGCATCTTGCTTGGCCCCATGCCCACCCCGGCTGTCGCGCACTTGACCCACAGTTTTGATGCCGCCGCGGGGATCGTCATCTCGGCCTCGCACAACCCTTTTTATGACAACGGCTTGAAGCTTTTCTCCAGCAGTGGGGAGAAGGTTGATGAGGCGTTGCAAGCGGCCATTGAAGACAAGCTGGACCAAGGGCTGTCAAATGGCATGACCATGGTCGATGCCCAATCCTTGGGCAAGGCGTTGCGGATGGAAGACGCGGTGGGGCGCTACACCGAGTTTTGTAAAGCGACCATCGGTCCCGATACGCAGCTGAAAGGCTTAAAGTGTGTTTTGGATTGCGCCAATGGCGCCACCTACCGAATTGCCCCGGAGGTGTTTCGCGAACTTGGCTGCGAGGTGGTGGCCATCCACGACCAGCCCGATGGGCTCAACATCAACGCCGATTGTGGGTCAACCCACCCCGACAGCCTGGCCGAGGCGGTTCTCGCGCACAGCGCCGATGTGGGCATGGCTTTTGATGGCGATGGTGACCGGGTGATTTTGGTGGACCACCAAGGGCAGGTGGTCGATGGCGATCAGATTGTGTACATCTTGGCCAAGGCGCGCTTGGCCAACCAACGGCTCAACGGCGGGGTGGTGGGGACCGTGATGAGCAATTTGGGGCTGGAGCAAGCCTTGGAGGCGGCCGGCATTCCTTTTGAGCGCAGCGCAGTGGGTGATCGCTACGTCCACGAGCGTTTGCAGCGCAATCAGTGGTCGTTGGGCGGCGAGGCCTCGGGGCACATTCTGTGTTTGGACAAGTCCCGCACAGGCTGTGGCATCGTCAGCGCCTTGCAGGTGTGCGAACAGCTGGCCGTCCAGCAGCGCTCGCTCGCTGAGTTGGCCTCGGGCATGCAAAAATACCCCCAAACCATGGTGAACGTGCCCATCCAAGCGCCGATTCAAGGCGACATTGAGGCGGTGCCAGCGATCGCAGCGGCGCTTGCAGACGCCAAGCAAGCGCTGGCCAACCGTGGGCGGGTGGTGCTAAGACCCTCGGGCACCGAGCCGGTGGTGCGGGTCATGATCGAAGGTGAGGTGCCCGATCAGGTGGAGGCCCTGGCCGGCGAATTGGCCCAGGTGGTGCAGCGCGCCATCTAGTCGTTGGGTGTCGACTCAGGCGCTCTCGGACGGACAGACTCGACTTTAGATGTAATCTCAAAAGATCTCAGCAATATATTGATATCCATGTCTTTTATTGGCGGATTATTGCTGTCTAAGGCTTGGCCCTGGCCGTCTTGAACAATCCCATAGCCGCGCTCAAGCACATTCAGCGGGCTCAATTGGTGCAGCATCCGGCCCAAGCCTTGGAGCTGTTGCTGGTGACGATCCAGCGCCATGGGGAGCGTGAGCGAGAGCCTTCGGTGGTGTTCATTGAGTCGGCGTTGGCTGTCTTCGAGCTGCTTGGCGGGGTGGACCCGAGACAGCCGCTGTCCCAGCAGGTCAAGCCCTTGGGCTTTGTGGTTGAACACGCGCTGCAGCCCCTCGGCCAAGCGGGTCAGGTGTTGGTCGAGTGTGCGGTTGATCTCCACCGCGTCTGGGGTGGCCACCAGCGCCGCTTGGGTGGGGGTGGCGGCCCGGTGGTCGGCGACGAAGTCGACAATGGTGGTGTCGGTTTCATGGCCAACCCCGGTGACCACCGGCCGGTCGAGAGCAAACACGATGCGCGCCAAGGCTTCATTGTTGAATGCCCACAAGTCCTCAATCGAGCCACCGCCCCGAGCCAAGATGATGACATCGGTTTGCGGGTCTTGATCGGCGCGTTGCAACGCCGCACCGATGCTGGCTGGGGCCTGATCGCCTTGCACGGTGGCCGGATAAACCTCGAGCGTGGCCACCGGCCAGCGCCGCGCCCAGGTGTTTCGGATGTCCTCGATGGCCGCTCCGGATGCTGAGGTCACCACGGCGATTCGGCGGGGCCACTGCGGCAGCGGTTTTTTGTGCGCGGGATCAAACAACCCTTCTGCGTCCAACTGTTTTTTCAGCCGCTCAAACTCAGCGTGCAGTGCGCCCACGCCGGCTCCCAATACAGCATCGGCGATCAGCTGGTAGTCGCCGCGGGGCGCATACAGGCTCAGCTGGCCGCGCACCAGCACCTCATCGCCATTGCCTGGCTGGGCGCTGAGTTTTTGTGCGTGGGGCTTGAACAACGCACAACGTATTTGGGCCTTGCCGTCTTTTAGACTGAAGTATTGATGCCCCGAGGCCGGCTGGGCGAGGTTGGAGATTTCGCCTTGAACCCACACCCGGCCAAACCCCGCTTCAATGTGCTGCTTGACCTCTTGGTTAAGCTGGGCGGGCGTATAGATGGCAACGTCAGGACCGGGGGCTTGGATCATTTGGGTTGCTCCAGCGAGCGTTGGGTCAGGCCTTGATAGGCATCCACGCGACGGTCTCGCAAGAACGGCCATTGTTGGCGGATGGTCGCGGTGCGTCCTGGGTCGACCTGGGCGTGCATCAAGCCAGGATCGGTGCCCAACGTGGGGGCCAGCGGCTCGCCTTGTTGGCCCACAATCAAACTGTGGCCCCAGAAGTGGGCAGGATATTGACCGGCCGGGTCATCTTCATAACCGACCCGGTTGCAGGCGATAACCGGCAGGCCGTTGGCAATGGCGTGGGCTTGGTGCATGATCTGCCAGGCGTTGAGCTGGCGTTGCTGCTCTGTCTCATCATCGCTGGGATCCCAGCCAATGGCGGTGGGGTAGATCAGCACCTCGGCGCCGGCCAACGCCATCAGCCGCGCGGCCTCTGGAAAC
Source organism: Wenzhouxiangella sp. (assembly GCA_031580925.1). Classification (GTDB taxonomy): domain Bacteria; phylum Pseudomonadota; class Gammaproteobacteria; order Xanthomonadales; family Wenzhouxiangellaceae; genus Wenzhouxiangella. The sequence continues at coordinate 113,709 of JAVLCB010000002.1, read as the reverse complement.
CATTGGTCCCAGCACACCAACACCCCCAGCCGCCCCACTGAGGTGTCAATGGGCTGGAAGCCGCCATCGCCCGGGCTGAAATAGTATTTTTCGTTGTAACCCGGGTCATCGGGAATGTGCATCTTTCGATAGACCCCAGCCAATGAGCCGTCAGACTCCACCACGATGGCGGTGTTCGAGGCCAGCCCCGCCTGGCGCGATTCAAAAATGCTGCCCACAATCACCACCCCGTGGGCCTTGGCTGCACTCGACAGCGCTTGCAAGGTTGGGCCTTGAAGCGGTTCTGCCCAATCAAAAAAGGCGCGGGTCTGGGACTTACAAAAATAGCGGTGGCGGTGCAACTCGGGCAACACCACCAAGCGCGCGCCGGCGTCGGCGGCTTGGGCCACCCAGTCGAGGCTGGTGGTGATGTTGGTTTCGGCCTCATCAACCATGGCGTGTTGAGCCAGGGCAACGGTGAGCTTGTTATCCATCATGGCGCGCCCTTTATTGGTCCGGTTGCGGGATGTGCATGCTGGTGCAGTGGGGGCCGCCGAGCTGGGTCACCAAGGCGTTGGCCTCCACCGATATGATATCGCGATTGGGCAGGGCGCTTTGCACAACAGCGCAGGCGAGTTGGTCGGTGGCCAGCCCGTAAGCCGGCACCAAGACCGCGCCATTGATCATGATGAAGTTGGCGTAGTTTTTTGGCCATGGGCCCTGGGTTGGCGGGCAGGGCAACTCAATGATGCGTGGCTTGACCGCGCCGTGCGGCAAGTTGATCGACAGCTCGGCCAGTTGTTGTAAAAGCGCTTGGTGGGTTTGAGCATCGGGGTGTGTTTGCACCACCAGCGTTCGATCATCAACAAACCGAGCCAAGGTGTCGATGTGGCCATCGGTGTCGTCGCCCGGCAGTGGGGGGATATCAATGCTCAAGACTTGATGGACGTTGAGGTGGGTTGTGAGGGCTTTTTCAATAGCGCTTGTTGTCCAATCGGGCAGGCGGGTGCGCAAACAGTGCGCATTGACCAACACGCTGCCTTGTCCATTGGACTCAATCGCGCCACCTTCCAAGACAAACGCGCAGGGGGTGTAGGCCATTGGATCAAACCAGCCGGCCAAGTCGGGGTGGCGGACAAGTTGGTTGGCGACGGCGTTGTCATTGGCATGGTCTGGGTATTTCCCCCAGCCGGTGAATTGAAAGTCCAAAAAACACCGTCGGCCTTGAGCCACCAAAGTGATCGGGGCATAGTCGCGACACCACGTGTCGTCGAACGGCACCGTCACCACCTGAAGCCCGGGCGCATCGATCCAAGCACTGGGCAAGGGATCGGGGTCGGATGGGTCTGTCAATACAATCACCGGCTGATGGGCCAGCACGGCTTGGATGAGGCCGCTCAACTCTTGGCGTATGGCATCGAGCGTGGGCGCCCAGTCGGTGCCGGCGTGCGGCCAGGCCACGATCAGCGCCTGTTGGGGTTCGAATTCTCCGGGCAGGCGCCACTGGGGGCAATGATCACGACCGGCGGGGGCTGAGGGGGGCATGGCCTGAAGTATATCAGCCGCCCACGCCACTGGGTCTGGCTTGAATCGTTATCATGGGCGCATTCATTAACCTGTTGGGAGCGACGAGACCATGCAAACTGTTGTCATCACCGGCGCCAATCGTGGCATCGGCTTTGAATTGGCCAAGCAACTGTCACAACACGGCCGGCGAGTGATTGCCATCTGCCGAAGCAGCAGCGAGGCGTTGGATGGGTTGGCGGGCGTGACGGTTGAGTCGGGCATCGACATCACCCAAACGGCGGGCATCGAAGCGTTGGCTGAGCGGTTGGCGGGGGTGGCTGTTGATGTGTTGATCAACAACGCTGGGTTGTTGATTGGCACACAGTTTGATCATGTGGAAGATGAGTTGGCGGCGTACCGCCAGCAATTTGAGGTCAACACGCTGGCGCCGTTGCGCGTGACGCGGGCACTGATCGACAACCTGGGCGAGGGGAGCAAGGTGGTGATCATCACCTCGCGGATGGGCTCGATTGCCGACAACACCACCGGCGGTCAATACGCGTATCGCATCTCAAAAGCCGGCGTCAATAGCGCAGGCGTCTCATTGGCCCATGAGTTGGCGCCCAAAGGCATCGCGGTGGGCTTGCTCCACCCTGGCTATGTGCGCACAGGCATGACCCAACACACCGGTCACGTCGACCCGGATGCGGCGGCGGGCCAGTTGATTCAACGGATCGATGATTTGGACATGGGCACCACAGGCGCCTTTGTTCACGCCAACGGCGAGTCTTTGCCCTGGTGAGTGCGCGCGGGCGTGTAGCGGCGCTGCTCTTTCAGTAAACGGTGCCAAGCATCGAGGCGAAAGGCCTCGATTTTACCGTCGGCCACCGCCTGGATCACCGCACACCCGGGCTCGTGATGGTGGGTGCAGTCCCTGAAACGACAGCTGCCCAGAAATGGCCGAAAGTCCACAAAGGTGTGCGCCAGCGTCTGGCTGTCGACAGACCACAGCCCGTATTCCCATACGCCCGGTGAGTCGGCCAAGTGGCCACCTTGAGGCAAGGGGTAGAGCGTGGTGGTGGTGGTGGTGTGTTTGCCTTTGCCGGTGGCCTCTGACAGGCTGTTGGTCAGCACATCCAGGTTGGGGATGAACGCATTTAAAAGCGATGATTTGCCGACCCCCGATTGCCCCGCCAGCACGCTCACGCGGTCTTGAATGTGGGCACGTAACGGCTTAAGAGAGTCCGAGTGGTGACTGGAGACCCAGTGGTGGCGATACCCCAATGTTTGGAGGGCATCGAGGTGGCTAAAGGGTGCTTGATCGGGTGCGCCCAGATCAGATTTGTTGATGACGATCGTGGCCTCAATGCCGCCGAGCTCGGCCATGGTTAAGTAGCGCGTCAACAAATCAATGCTCGGCGCTGGATCCGGTGCAATGACAATCAACAACTGATCTATGTTGGCTGCGGTGGGCTTGAAACGGCCCTTGTGGTCGCCGCGCCCAAACGTCGATTGGCGTGGGTGAAGGGCGCACACTTGGCCCTGATCGTCCACGTCAATCAAATCCCCTGGCAACGGGCGTGCGAGGTTGCGCTTGTGTCGAAACGCGTGCAGCTCACCGGTGTCGGCTTGGGCCATGCCATGGTCTGAATGGCTGACCATCACTCGGGCACGTTCAAGCTTCATAATCACTTCGAAGGCTGATATAGTCACACGCTTGACAGACGGGGAGGTTGATCAAACGTCGCATGAGCACAGAAACCCACAACCCAAACTGGCTGGTCTGGATCGATCTGGAAATGACGGGCTTGGATTGCCAGCACGACACCATCATCGAAATCGCCACGATCGTCACCGATGGCGAGTTGAACGTGATGGCTGAAGGGCCGGTGTTGGCCATCCAAACGCCAGCGATAACGTTGGAGGCCATGGATGAGTGGAACACCAAGACACACACCGAGTCAGGCTTGGTGAAGCGCTGTCTGGACAGTGAAGTGAGCTTGGCCGAAGCCGAAGCCCAAACCTTGGCGTTTTTGAGCGCTTGGATTGGGCCGGGGTGTTCGCCGATGTGCGGCAACTCGATTTGCCAAGACCGGCGCTTCTTGGCCCGGCAAATGCCGACACTCGAGGCGTTTTTTCATTACCGCAACTTGGATGTCAGCACACTCAAAGAATTGGGCAAGCGCTGGGCGCCGGAGGTTGTGAAAGCCTTTCAGAAAAAAGGCAGTCACCGCGCGCTGGATGACATCCTCGAGTCGATTGATGAGCTTCGCCATTATCGCGTCCACATGGGCACCTTGGGCGGGCAGGCGTCGGGCTAAAACGCCATGACCGGCTTGACTCATTGAGCGAGTCGTCGCCAAGTATCGACCACGGTGTCGGGGTTGAGCGACATGCTCTCAATGCCCTGATCCAATAGCCACTGAGCCAAGTCGGGATAGTCTGACGGCCCTTGACCGCAGATGCCAATGTACTTGTCGTGTTTGCGACAGGCCTCGATCGCCATTTTTAAAAGCGCTTTGACCGCAGGGTCACGCTCATCAAACCGGTGGGCAATCAGCGCTGAGTCGCGGTCCAAGCCCAAGCTCAGCTGCGTCATGTCGTTCGATCCAATTGAGAAGCCATCAAAGAACTCCAAAAACGCCTCAGCGTTCAAGGCGTTCGAAGGCAGCTCACACATCATGATGATCTTGAGGTTGTTGTCGCCACGACGCAAGCCGAAACCCGACATCACATCAACAACGGCTTTGGCCTCATCGACGGTGCGCACAAAGGGCACCATCGCCCAAATGTGTTCAAACCCCATGACCTCACGGACTTTTTTAAGTGCCCGGCATTCCAGCTCAAACGCTGGCTTGAATTGCTCGTCCACGTAACGCGAGGCACCCCGCCAACCAATCATTGGGTTTTCTTCTTCTGGCTCGTAGCGGCGCCCACCGATCAAGTTGGCGTATTCGTTGCTCTTAAAGTCCGACAGCCGAACAATCACCGGGTGGGGGCCAAACGGTGCGGCGATGGTCGCGATGCCCTCGGCCAGCCGATCCACATAAAACGACACCGGGTCAGCGTAGCCTTGGATGCGCTGGTCGATCTCGGCTTTGACCAACTCGGGTTGGTCGTTGTAATTCAGCAAAGCCAGCGGGTGGATGCCAATCATGCGGTTGATGATGAACTCCAGTCTGGCCAGGCCCACGCCGTGGTTGGGGATTTGTGCAAAATCAAACGCCCGATCGGGGTTGGCGACATTCATCATCACCTTCAGTGGGGCTTTTGGCATCTCATCCATGGCGTCTTCTGCCACGCTGTAGGCCAACTGGCCTTGATAGACCGTGCCGGTATCGCCCTCTGAGCAGGCCACGGTCACTGCCGTGTCGGCCACCACCGTTTGCGTGGCATCGCCACAGCCGACCACCGCGGGTATCCCCAACTCTCTGGCAATGATGGCCGCATGGCAGGTCCGACCCCCGCGGTTGGTGACAATCGCAGAGGCGCGCTTCATCACCGGCTCCCAGTCTGGGTCTGTCATGTCGGTGACCAACACATCCCCCGGCTGCACTTCGTGGATCGCTTCTAAGTCCTCCACAATGCGCGCTTGGCCACTGCCGATGCGTTGGCCGATGGCCCGTCCTTGGGCCAGCACGGGGCCGGTTTGTTCGAGCTTGAACCGCTCGAGCGTTTGGTCTTGGCGGCTTTTCACCGTCTCTGGGCGGGCCTGCAGGATAAACAGCTCGCCGGTGGCACCGTCTTTGCCCCACTCGATGTCCATTGGGCGGCCGTAGTGGTCTTCAATGGCCAGCGCCATGTGCCCCAGCTGGGTGACCTCATCCTCGCTCAAAGAAAACTCAGCGGCCAGATCTTGCGGGGTGTCTTCGACCACCACGCCGCGCTGGGGCTGGTTGACCATGCGGGTGGCTTTGGTGCCCAGGGTGCGCCGGAGAAGCGCGGGACGATTTGCGCGCAGGTTGTCTTTGAACAGATAGAACTCATCGGGGTTGACTGCGCCTTGAACGACACTCTCACCCAGGCCGTAGCTGGATGTGACAAACACAACGCCGCGGTATCCTGATTCGGTATCGAGCGTGAACAACACGCCGGCGGCGCCTGTGTCGGAGCGCACCATCAGCTGGATGCCAGCCGACAACGCCACATCATGGTGGTCGAAGCCATGGTGGACCCGGTAGGCGATCGCTCGGTCGTTGTACAGGCTGGCAAACACGGCATGAATTTTTTCGAGGACATCGTCGATGCCCACCACATTCAAAAAGGTCTCTTGCTGACCGGCAAACGAGGCATCGGGCAAGTCCTCGGCGGTGGCTGACGAGCGAACGGCCACGGCCAGATCGTCGCCGTGTTGGCTTTTGAGCGTGTCGAAAGAGGCGACAATGGCCTTTTGCAGATCGTCTTGTAGAGGGGTTTCCATGATCCAGCCACGGATGTCACTGCCGGCGCTGGCCAGTGCGCGGGTGTCTTCGGTGTCAAGATCGACCAGCCGGTCTTGGATGCGTTTGGCCAGGCCCGACTGGTCCAAGAAGGCGCGGAAGGCCTCGGCGGTGGTGGCAAACCCCCCAGGGACGTTGACCCCAGCATCAGCCAGCTGGCTGATCATCTCCCCCAAAGACGCGTTCTTCCCCCCGACCTTTTCCAGGTCATTCATTCCCAGCTGGTCAAGCCACAAGATATACTCACTCACAGGTCACAAGTCCTATATTGATGACGCCTAAACCGTATTGTAAACCCAAGAGGGTGTAATGAAACGAACCGTTTTCTTTGTCTCTGATGGCACCGCCATCACCGCCGAGACCTTTGGCCACAGTTTGCTCACGCAATTCGGTGACTTGGAGTTTCGCCAAATTCGCCTGCCTTTTGTTGACACCCCCTCAAAAGCCAGGGATTCTTTGGGTTTGATCAACCAAGCCAGCCAAGTCAGTGGCGAGCCGAGTTTGGTGTTCACCACAACCGTGGACCCTGAAATCACAAAAATAATTTCCAGCAGTGATGCGCATGTGTTTAATTTGTTCGACCATTTCATCGAACAGATCGAGAAAGCCATCGGCCAGTCCAGAAAGCCCAGCATTGGGCAAGCGCATGGCATGGGTGATCGGGGGGTCTATGAAGATCGCATGGAGGCCACCAACTACGCGCTGACCCATGACGATGGGATCTCGCAAAAGCTCGACCAAGCCGAGGTGATTTTGGTGGGTGTATCGCGCTCGGGCAAGACCCCAACCTGTTTGTATATGGCGCTGCACTATGGCATCAAAGCCGCGAATTACCCGCTCACCGAAGAGGATCTCGAGCAGCCTCGGTTGCCAGACTTTTTGCGAAAGCACAAACACAAGCTGTTTGGGCTGACCATTGAGCCCCACCGGCTCAGCAAAATCCGCGAGTTGCGTCGCCCCGGGAGCCGCTATGCCTCCATCAAACAGTGCCGCTATGAGGTCGAGGCCGCCGAGGCCATGCTCAGGGCAGAAGGGGTGCCCCAGTTGTCGTCCACGGGCTCATCAATTGAAGAGCTGGCCAGTCGCATCTTGCTCAGCCAAGGCCTACAGCGCGCTGATTGCGATGTCCAGCCTTAACGATTTGGTATAGTGCGGGTCATGTTGACTCGTGTTGATACCCAAAGGCCCCAAGTCCAGCGCTTTGCGCGGCAACTGCCGAATTTGCATGCGACGATCTATGCGGCGCTGAACCTGTTGTTGCCGGATGCGTTGGCGCGCGCGGACACGCTGGTGTCCAGCGTGCCTGCCAGTGCCGATTTGTATCTCAATGTCTTGGAACGACACGACTACACCTCGTATGTGCAGCTGACCTATGTGTTTGCAGGCTCCAATGTACAAAACCCGAATGCCTACATCCGGATCTATCACGATGCCCACATGGCCGAAGCCACCGCTTTCAGTCCAGAGCAGGGCATCGATCGGCTGGCCGGCCCGAATCTGCCCATTCACGGGCAGGTGGTGCGCAGCTGGCGGTTGAACCGCGCATTGGTGAAATGGCTGGACTACCTGTTGGATCAAGGCCACGGCGCGGCGACCTTCACCCCCTTGGATGAAATTCCTGAGTTTTTGAGTATTTAGCTGGCTCATTGCCCCTGGATTGGTTAGAATAGACCTCCGGACGGAGCACATTGTGTGCCCTTAAACCGGAGGTCTCAGACGTTGTCCCATTTGCAGGCAGTACTGGCGCTAGAAGACGGGGAACTGTTTTCTGGTGTGGGGTTTGGTGCGCCCGGTATCGCCACCGGCGAGGTGGTGTTCAATACCGCCATGAGTGGCTATCAAGAAATCATCACCGATCCCAGTTATGCCGGCCAGTTGGTGACGCTCACCGCGGCGCATATCGGCAACACCGGCGTTAACCCCGACGATCAGGAATCTGACCGCATGCACTGCGCGGGCTTGATCGTCAGAGATTACCCTCGATATGCCTCGTCGTGGCGCGCCACAGACTCACTGGATGCGTTTTTAAAGGCACACCAACGACCCGGTATTTTTGATCTCGACACGCGCTCGTTAACCCAACACCTGCGTGAGCATGGCGCGTGCAATGGTTGTTTGATGGTGGGCGAGCAGATCGACCCCAACCAAGCCATCGAGCAGGCCAAAGCGTGCCCATCCATGGCGGGTCTGGACTTGGCCAAAGCGGTGGGCACCGCCGCGCCGTTTGAGTGGACCGAGGGCGTGGTCAACTTGGCAGCTGAATGGCAGCCTGGTGAAGGCCCAGCTGAACCGGCGGGTGGTCGACCCCACGTCGTTTGTGTGGACTTTGGCACCAAGCGCAATATCTTGCGCTTGCTTGTCGAATCAGGGTGCCGGGTGAGCGTGGTGCCCGGTCAGTTTGGATTCGATGAGATCATGGCGCTGAAGCCACAGGGTGTGTTGCTGTCTAACGGCCCAGGGGACCCGGGCCCTTGCGGCTATGCGATTGAATTGGTCGGTGAGTTGTTGGCGCATGATGTGCCCACCTTTGGCATCTGTTTGGGGCATCAGTTGCTGGCGTTGGGTGCCGGTGCGCAAACGGTGAAAATGAAGCTCGGCCACCATGGCGCCAACCACCCCGTCAAAGACCTGGACACCGGCGAGGTGTTTATTACCAGCCAAAACCATGGCTTTGCGGTGGATGGGTCTGGTTTGCCTGAGCATGTGGTCGTGACTCACCAATCGCTGTTTGATGGCAGCATCCAAGGCATTCGCATCAAAGGCAAACGCGCCATGGGATTCCAAGGCCACCCCGAGGCCAGCCCGGGTCCTCACGACCTGTATCCGCTTTTTAAAACCTTTATGCGCTGGGTGAGTGCAGACCATGCCTAAACGAAGTGACATCCAATCGATTTTGATCATTGGCGCGGGGCCGATTGTGATTGGTCAAGCCTGTGAATTCGACTACTCGGGCGTGCAGGCGGTCAGGGCATTGCGCGACGAGGGGTATCGGGTGATTTTGGTCAACTCCAACCCAGCCACCATCATGACCGATCCTGACTTGGCCGATGCGGTCTACATTGAGCCGATCCGATGGGAGACGGTCAAAGAAGTGATCGCCAAAGAAAAGCCCGATGCGATCCTGCCCACCATGGGTGGGCAAACGGCATTGAACTGTGCCTTGGACTTGGACCGAGAAGGCGTGCTCGATGCGTTAGGTGTCGAGATGATCGGGGCATCGAAACAAGCGATCGATATGGCAGAAGACCGTGAGCAGTTTCGTGTTGCGATGGGCGAGATTGGTTTGGCCGTGCCCGAGGCACGCGTGGCACACGGCCTCGATGAGGCCGTTGAGATACAAAAAGAGATTGGTTTTCCGACCATTATTCGGCCCTCATTCACCTTGGGTGGATCGGGCGGCGGCATCGCTTACAACCGAGAAGAGTTCCACGAGATCGTCAGCCATGGCCTGGAGTTGTCACCCACCACTGAGGTCTTGCTTGAAGAGTCGGTGCTGGGCTGGAAAGAGTTTGAGCTTGAGGTGGTGCGTGATCAGGCCGACAACTGCATCATCATCTGCTCGATTGAAAACATTGACCCGATGGGAATACACACCGGCGATTCGGTGACGGTGGCGCCGGCGCAAACCTTGACCGATCGCGAGTATCAGGCCCTTCGAAATGCAGCCATTGCGGTGTTGCGAAAAATTGGGGTCGATACAGGCGGGTCAAACGTCCAGTTTGCTGTCAATCCAGACGATGGGCGGATTGTTGTTATTGAAATGAACCCAAGGGTGTCGCGGTCGTCGGCGTTGGCCTCCAAAGCCACGGGCTTTCCCATTGCCAAAGTGGCGGCCAAGTTGGCGGTGGGCTACACGCTCGATGAGCTGCAAAACGAAATCACTGGGGGGCAAACGCCCGCGTCGTTTGAGCCCACACTTGATTATGTGGTCACCAAGATCCCGCGGTTTACGTTTGAAAAATTCCCAGCGGCGAATGATCGTTTGACCACGCAGATGAAGTCTGTGGGCGAGGCGATGGCCATCGGGCGAACGTTTCAAGAGTCCTTCCAAAAGGCATTGTGCAGCCTCGAGACGGGGTTGACGGGGCTTGATGAGCCACCCGCGCTCGAACACGAAACTGCCGAACTCGATCTTCTTAAGCGCGAGCTCTCCCAGGCGGGGCCGGATCGGCTGCTGTATGTCGCCCAAGCGCTCAGAATGGGGTTGAGTGCAGCGGATGTCCATCAACTCACGCGCATTGATCCTTGGTTTATCGATCAATTGGCTGAACTGATCGAGATTGAGCAATCGGTTGCTGGCGGTGGCGTGTCTGACTTGACGCCCGCCAGCTTGTTGATGCTCAAGCGACACGGGTTCTCGGATGCGCGCCTGGCGCGGCTGTTGGCGGTCGATGAGCCCACCATCCGCGCCTTGCGCCATGATTTTGATATTCATCCCGTCTATCGGCGGGTCGACACCTGCGCGGCGGAATTTGAGACAACGACGGCCTACATGTACTCGACCTGGGGCGAGCGTTGTGAGGCCCGCGCCAATGACACGAAAAAGATCGTTGTGCTCGGTGGTGGCCCCAACCGCATCGGGCAAGGCATTGAGTTTGACTACTGTTGTGTCCACGCTGCCATGGCCATGCGCGAGATGGGCTACGAGACCATCATGGTCAACTGCAATCCAGAGACTGTCTCCACCGACTACGACACCTCCGATCGGTTGTATTTCGAGCCGCTCACGCTCGAGAGTGTGTTGGAGATTTTGCATGTCGAAAAACCCGACGGTGTCATCATCCAGTTTGGTGGTCAAACCCCATTGAAGCTCGCGCGCGACCTGCAAGCCAACGGCGCACCGATTGTCGGCACGACGCCTGACTGCATCGACCTGGCAGAAGACCGCGAGCGGTTCCAAGCACTGTTGAATGACATTGGCCTGAAACAACCGGCCAACCGCACGGCACGCACCCACGAGCAAGCCTTGCTGTTGGCTGAGCAAATTGGCTATCCACTGGTCGTTCGGCCATCTTATGTTTTGGGTGGGCGAGCGATGGACATTGTCTATGACGCCTCGGAGTTGACCCGCTACATGACCGAAGCGGTGAAGGTGTCCAATGACTCACCGGTGTTGCTTGATCGATTCTTGGACCACGCCATTGAGGTGGATGTCGATGCCGTGTGTGACGGTGAGGCGGTCATCATCGGCGGCATCATGGAACACATTGAAGAGGCGGGGGTGCATTCAGGGGACTCATCGTGCAGCTTGCCGGTGTTTTCGTTGGATAAGGCCATCACCGACCAGATTGCCGAACAAACCCGCCAAATGGCCCGAGCGTTGGATGTGGTCGGCCTGATGAACGTGCAGTTTGCGGTGCAAGGCACAGACATTTATGTCATCGAGGTCAACCCCAGGGCCTCTCGAACCGTGCCTTTTGTTGCCAAGGCCACCGGCGTGGCATTGGCCAAAATCGCAGCGCGGTGTATGGTGGGCAATCGCCTGTCCGAGCAAGGGATTCACTCAGACCTCGTGGCGAAGTTCTACGCCATCAAAGAGCCGGTCTATCCGTTTATTAAGTTTCAGGGTGTGGACCCCATCTTGGGCCCGGAGATGCGCTCCACCGGTGAGGTCATGGGCGCGGGTCTGACCTTTGGGGCGGCGGTGGCCCGGGGTCAAAAAGGCGCGGGCATCAACGCCGCCTCATCAGGTCGGGCGTTTTTGAGCGTGCGCGATGCCGATAAACAGCGGCTCGTACCAATTGCCAAGGCGCTGACCACCCAAGGGTTTTCACTGGTGGCGACGCAAGGCACTTACGAGACGTTAACCGCCAATGGCGTAGAATGTGACTACATCAATAAGGTGACCCAAGGTCGGCCACACATTGTTGATGCCATAAAAAACCGAGAAATTGACTATATCGTCAATACAACGGAAGGCCGCCAGGCGATTGCAGATTCGTTCTCAATCAGACGCCAGGCATTACAAAACAAAATCAATTACTCTACAACCATCGCCGGTGCGAAAGCCACGCTTAGAGCATTGGCCCACTGGCATGAAACTGACGTTCGCAGTTTGGAAGAGTTGTATTCGCAAAAGGAGGGCCAATGAGTCAGGTGCCCATTACTCGAGAAGGCGCTGAGCGGCTTCGAGAAGAACTGAATCAATTGAAAAAAGTCGATCGCCCTGCGGTGATCGAAGCGATTGCTGAGGCGCGTGCCCACGGCGATCTCAAAGAGAATGCGGAGTATCACGCCGCGCGTGAACAACAAGGGTTTATCGAAGGGCGAATCAAAGAGCTTGAGTCTGCTTTGAGCCATGCCCGCGTCATCGATGTGGCCACATTGAACCCCGGCGACAAGGTCGTCTTTGGTGCCACGGTGGTCTTGGCTGAAGAATCCGGCGATGGCGAAGAGATCAGCTGGCAGTTGGTTGGCGATCTTGAAGCCGACACAAAAGAGCGACGCTTGGGCATCAGTGCGCCGTTGGCGCGTGCGTTGATTGGCAAAGAAGCCGGCGATGTGGTCGAGTTTGAAGCCCCTGGTGGCATGCGCGCCTATGAGATCTTGGACGTCAGCTACGGCCACTGACAACCCCGCCATTGTTTTTGTCCCCGAGCTCGAGCGCTGGCTGTCGGTCAGCCCGGGCCCTTATAAGGCCTTGGCTCGTGTACAACGCGCGGGTGTGCATGACAAGGCAAGCGAGGATGGCTTTGCCGGTCAGTGGTTGGTGGATCAGCCGATTGCCCCCGCGCCGCTGTGGCGCGCCTTGAGTGGCAACCTTTCGCCGGATCAAGTGCTGATCAACGTGGGCTGGGTCGCTTTGCGGCCGGATCTAAACGCGGTCTGGGCCAGCCCAGTCGAGCACCCTGTCTCGAGCGAGGTGTTCGCCTTAATCGATGAGGTGCTGCAATCGTCTGGTGTGACGCTGTCTGAAGATGCCCACGGCGCTTATGCGGTGTTGCCCTCTGCACCTGAAGCGAGGTTTCAGCCGATCTGGGCACTGGATGGGGTGAGCTTGGATGCGTTGATGCCATCTGGCCGTGACGCGGCCCAGTGGATCCGATTGATCAGTGAGAGCCAAATTGTGTTGCACCAATACGCGCAGCAAGCCGGTGTCGACGAGACGGCGCCCCAGGGCGTTTGGTTTTGGGGGGCCGGTTCGATGCCCAGTCCCGATCAGCTCACGCCCCGGGTGAGCACCGTTGTCGCCCAATCTCCCGAAATGATCGGCTTGGCGCGGGCTTTGGGCTTGGATCGAAAAAGCGGTTTAGATCAACAAAGCGGGCCGGACCAAGCACATGCCAACCCGCCTGCAATCGGCGCTATCAAACCCGGCGAGTTGGTCGAGTTTGTGCCACCTGAATCGGCGAGCGCTGAGGTGGCGCTCCACGCGCTTGATGACGCCCTCTCTCGGGCGCTCCGTCGACTGGCCATGGGCCGTTTGAGCCGGCTCGAACTGGCCACGCGTGAGCAGCGGTGGGCCATCACGCCAGGCGCTGTGTGGCGAGACTGGTTGGGGCTTAAGGGTGCGTAAGGTCTCGATTGAACGCGGTGTCCAAGGGGAGGCTGTGCACCGCCCAAGTGATGTCTTGAATGCGCTGTGGACCAACCGGGGCCTGTCGCAAGCGCCTGACTATGCCTTCAGCTCAATGTTGACACCACAGCTGATGGGGCTTTCTGAGGCCGTTGCGATGTTGAGTGACGCGATCGATCGGGATCAGCGCATTCTGGTTGTCGGTGACTTTGATGCCGATGGCGCCACGGCAACGGCGTTGGCGGTCGATGCCCTCAAAGCCATGGGCGCGGCCCATGTGGATTGGCTGATCCCCGATCGCTTCCGCCACGGGTATGGCTTGAGTGAAAAGGTCATCGATGAGATTGGGGCGCCACAGCCTGATGTGATTTTAACCGTGGATCAGGGCATCAGCGCACACGAGGGCGTGGCGTGTGCTCAAGCGCGCGGGATGCGTGTGATCGTGACCGACCATCACCTGCCATCCGAGACGTTGCCGTCAGCCGATGCCATCGTCAACCCCAATCGGGCCGATGACCCTTTCGGCTCGAAGCACCTGGCTGGGGTGGGGGTGGTGTTTTATGTGATGGTGGCACTGCGCCAGCACCTCCGAAAAACCGGGCACTTTGAAACGCGCAGCGAGCCTCGATTGGATCAATGGCTTGATTTGGTGGCACTTGGAACCGTGGCCGATTTGGTCACGCTGGACCACAACAACAGACTGTTGGTGGCGCAGGGCTTGGCGCGCATCCGTGCAGGCAAAACACGCCCTGGGATTCGGGCGCTTTTGGAGGTGGCCAAACGCAACCTGGCCCACTGTACCGCGGCGGATCTGGGCTTTGCCGTGGCGCCAAGGCTGAATGCTGCCGGCCGCTTGGAGGAAATGAGTGTCGGTGTGCGCTGTTTGTTGGCTGATCAGGAGACCGCGGCGCGGCCGTTGGCAGAGACTTTGGATGCCATCAACCAACAGCGGCGCGCGTTACAAGCCACCATGCAAGCGCAAGCGCATGAGCAAGCCAAGGCCGTGATGGCAGAACAAACAAAGGCGGGGGTGGGTTTGTGCCTGTTTGATCCCAGTTGGCACCAAGGGGTTGTGGGTTTGGTGGCAGGACAAGTGGCCGAGAAGCTTCAGTGTCCTGTTGTTGCGTTTGCCATCGATGAAGAAAATCCATCCAAACTCAAAGGGTCAGGCCGCTCGCCATCGGGGGTTCACATGCGCGATTTGCTGGTTGAGATTGATCGACGCGCGCCGGGGGTGATTGACCAGTTTGGCGGTCATTCTGGTGCGGCGGGGTTGACCCTCGACAAAGACGCGCTGGTCCAGTTTGAGCAGGCCTTCAATCGCATCGCTGAGGACATCCCCAAGGCCAGCGAAGTGGTTCGGTCGGATGGCGTACTGCCTGCTGAGCTGTTGACAGACGAGTTGGCGTTGATGATTGAGCACGCCGGTCCTTGGGGCCAGGGTTTTTCTGAGCCGTTATTTGATGGTGCCTTCGAGGTCGTGGATCGCCGGGTCGTGGGGGGGGAGCACCTCAAGCTGAGCTTGAGGGTGCCCAATGGCACCCAAGTCTTTGATGCCATTGCCTTTCGAGCGGCGACACTGGCGTCGTTCGACTTGCCTGAGCCTTGGCATATCACCTACCGGTTGGATGTGAACCGCTGGCGGGGTCAGCAACGGGTCCAGCTGATCGTTCAGCACTGGGTTGAGCGCGTCTTAGACTCCGCATAAAGCATCAACAGCATGTGCGGGACAGTCACAGCCGCCAAGCCGATAAACACCAGTCTAAGGGTCGCCTCGCCCAGTTGGCCACCCGACCACAGCCACAGCAGCGGGATGGCCAACAACAGGGTGGCCAGGGTATAGATCACCAGCATGCGCCAAAGCTTGGGATGTTCGCTGGGCGCGCTGGCATCAAAGTGCTCCCGCAAGTGTCTTGGGCTGTGCAGCAGGCAAAAGTAGACGATGAAAAAGACCAAAGGCGGTGCGACCCAGCCCAGCGCCACCAAGCCGGCGAACTCCAAGGCACTGACCCACGCCCCACGTGCGGCCGCATACACCGCCACAGCGAGCATCAACGCCGGCACGGCCAGCCCGGCTTGGCCAAGAAACTCAGCCAACTGCCCGCCACCAGGTCCAGAGAGAATGGTGAAGATCTCGGCCACGGCGGGTGTGTGGCTAACAATCGGCATCATCAACAAGCCCGCGCCCCCAATCCATTGCGCCCAAATGGGCAGCACATATCGCCAGTCGCCGGAGAAGTGCCAAGCACTCACGGCCAAAAAAAGCCCCAAGGTAAAGACAGGAAACAGCCACCACAAGCCGATGACCGCCAGGGCGACCAGCGTGTAGAGGGCATTGAAGACAACCAAAGATGACCTTGAGTGGACCAGTTTGGCGTGCTCGGCTGTGGCGGGATCGAGCGCGCCGTGGGGCAACCCCAGCACCACCACACCCAATGCCAAAAGCGCCAGTTGCACGGGCCAAGGGATGAGTGTGGGCGCGATCAACAATACAAGGGCGGCGGTGAAGGCCACCGGGATAAAAGCTCTGCTCTCAAAAGACCAGTTCATCGCTTAAACAGTATAGCTAAAAATGGTCGCTTGGGCAGCGACAACACCACTTTCAATTTATCGATGGCACTGGATTGATCGCTGAGAAAGCGCACCAAGACATCAGCGCGGACGCGTTGGTATAGCCTAAAAAAGAACTCGGGTGCGCGCTTCGGGTGATGGCGGAGCACTTGTAAAAACAGACCATCCATCCAGCCTTGGATTTTGGGTTCGGGTGGGTGTGCCAAAGGCGTCATGTCAGCATCAAGTGAGGCCGCACAGTGTTGCGCCCAACGTTGAATCCGCCAAAAGCCATAGCCGGTGGCCGCTCGCAGGCCCCCAGCGCTGGTGCCGGCATACACATAGCCGCTGTCGGTGGCCTGGCGGGGTGCCATGCCCATCGGCAGTTGGCCACGCTCTGTGCGCTGGATGGGGGCATCGAGCCAGCCGCGGCGCGCCTTGAGCGCTTGAAGGTCATCCTCAAGGACCGCCCAATCGACCGGGTGGGGTGAAAACCGGGTGATCTCGACGAGTGCTTGGTGGGGACTGAAAGGCAAGCAGTACGTGAAACTCAAGCCATGCGCGTCACTGGCCATGTCGGTCATCAGCTCCAGACAGGCAGGATCAAAGCCATCGGTGATGTCGATCACATCACCCACAAAACACTGATACAGCGTACTGGTCAGGAACTGCTCGGTGGGCGGCGGGCGGGTATCGATCACCACCCGGGCGTTGAATTCATGATCGGGTGAATGCGCGCGCCAACTTGAACCTTCCGTGTCACAGCGTTTCTCACAGTGCTCAATCGCCTCGCCCAGATACAGCGTGACCTTGTCAGACGCACCAATGCGATCGGCGGCGTGGCGATAAAAATCGATGCTGGCAATGCTTTGGTAAGGCATGGATGGATAATCGATGGTCTGCGGGTCGTTGTCCGCCAACCCAAAGCACCACCTCGACCAGCGGTGGCTGACAAGCGAGTCCATCCGATGGTGGACGGGGCCCCAAAAGCTCCACGTGCGGTCATCTTGATAGCGTGTTCGAGGCTCAACCACAGCAACGGTCAGCTCAGACGCGTTGTCGATCAGCGCCAATGCCAATGACAGGCCCGACAGCCCGCCACCAATGATCAGCACATCACTTGTTGTGGTGGGTGTCATGCCGCTGGCGATCAGGCCGCCTTGGATTCATTGGCCCCGTAATGATCGTCAAGGTGACGATGAAGGGTGGGGTTGTGCACCGGATGTCGGGGCTTGAATCGATTGCGCAACACGTGTGTTGTGATCGCAAGCCCCGCGCGCTTGAGTTTTCGACGCTTGGATACAATGGCGCGCCGATCCCAAGATTGATAATCGGCTGCTGCGATCAGCGTGCCGATCTCTCGGTAGACCTTGGCGGCGACCAAGATGCCCCAACGCGCGCTGCGGGGCAGATAGTACAGCCCTTGTAGTCCACTGTGGTAGTACTCATCTGCCAAATACAGCATGCGACGGGTGGCCACTTTGAGCGTTTCGGCATGGACTGGCGTGGGGTTGAGGATGTCGTCAGGTGTCAAGCCACCGGTCCATTCGTTGGGCAGATACACCCGCCCAAGCTCGGCATCCTCACCAACATCGCGGGCAATGTTGGTCAGCTGCATGGCAATACCAAGATCAATCGCATAAGGCAGCGCATCAGCGTCTTCGACATCAAGCACTGAGCACATCATCAGCCCCACGGTACCTGCCACTTGATAAGCGTATTGGATCAGCGCCCGCTCGTCAGGAATTGAGACAGGCTCCAAATCCTGCATCGCACCGTCGATCAGCGCCAACACAGGTGTCATGGGCATGGACGTCTCCTCAGCCAGTGCCAGCATCTGCGCGCACCGGTCTTGGTGCGTGGCGCGGAGGCTTAAGTCTCGTTTGACGTTTTGCAGGCGCTTTTTGGCCAGCTGCACGTCTTGGGTCTTGTCGGCCAAATCATCGACGTATCGGCAAAAAGCGTAAAGCTTGGCGGCCCGCATCCGGAATGTGCTGCCCAACAGGTGGCTGGCAAAATGAAACGTGCGCCCGTGCTCGGCCAAAATGGCCAGCGGATGCGGCATGGCGGTGTCTTGCTCGGTGTTCACCGCGCAGGCTCCAGCAATTGGTCCACCACTTTGGCCGAACACAACACGCCGGGCAGTCCCGCACCTGGGTGGGTGCCAGCGCCGGTCAAATAGAGGTTATCCGGGCCCTCTGAGCGGTTGTGGAATCTAAACCAAGCGGACTGACTGAAATACGGCGAGATCGAAAAGCCTGCGCCTTGAGGGGACAGATAGCGTTCTTCAAAATCTTCCGGTGTCATAAAAAAGTCCGCCTCGATGCAGTCTTTCAGGCCGGGCATCATGGTCTTTTCGAGCGCCTCAATCACGCGTTGGCTCAGCCGCGGGCCTTCTTGCTCCCAGTCCAGTTCGGCTTGCAAGTTGGGCACAGGCACCAACGCATAGAAGCTGTCACAGCCTTTGGGCGCGAAACTGGGATCGGTGGCTGTGGGTCGATGCAAGTAGATGGAAAAGTCATCGGCCAGAATTTTCTTTTTGAAAATATCCTTCAACAGCTCTCGATAGCGCGGTCCCATCCAGATCGTGTGGTGGGCAATGTCTGGGTATTGCTTGCGTGTCCCGAAAAACAACACAAACAGCCCCATCGATTTTTTTGCATGACGCACTTTGAAATGCGCGGACTTTTTCACAGACTGGGCGGGCAGCAATTCGCCATACAGATGCGCAGGATCGGCATTCGAGATCACGCCATCGCATGGAATCTCGCGTTGGCGGTGCTCTTGGTCATACACTTTGACTCGTGTGATGGTGTTGCCCCGGGTTTCGATGCCCTCGACGGTGGTGTTGAGTTCCACATGGATGCCTTGTTCGTCCATCAAGCGCGCCAGCCCATCGACCAGCGCGCCGGTGCCGCCCATCGAAAAGTGCACGCCATGGGCCTGTTCGAGGAAATGAATCAAGCCATAGATGCTGGTGGTATCGAATGGATTGCCACCCACCAACAAGGGCTGGATTGAAAAAGCCTGACGAAGGTAATCGCTTTTGATTCGTCGGCAGACCATTTGCCAGACCGTGCGCCAAGCGCCGAGTCGAATGAGGTGCGGAACCTGTTTGAGCATGAAGCCCACGCTGTGGAAAGGCGCATCAGACAGTTGGGTGAAGCCCACATCGTACAGGCGCTTCGAGTCATCGAGGAGCGATTTGTAATTGGCCACGTCCTCAGGGCTTAAGCGGCGGATCTCACTGAGGGTGTCTTCCATGCTGCCGCCGTAATCAAAGTGCTCGCCATCGTTGAAGCGAAACCGATACCACGGCTTGAGTGGCACCAGCTTAATGTAGTCCTCCATCGGCTTATCAAATAGGGCGAAAAGCTCTTCAAACAAAAATGGCGCGGTGATGACTGTGGGGCCGGCATCGTGGCGGTATCCGGCGCGCTCAAAGACTTGGGCGCGTCCCCCAAGGCGTGGGCAGCGATCCACCAAGGTGACTTGATAGCCTTTGGCGCGAGCGCGCAAGGCCGCGGCCATTCCGCCAAATCCTGCGCCGATGACAACGATGTGTTTCATGGGTCTGCTTGTTCTCCAGTGTGTTCGAAGGCGCCCATCATGTGTTGTGCGCACTGCACCAAGAATTCACCCACGCCATTGGGCAGGGTGGTCGCATACTGAATGCACCTTTCCAACTGTAACGCGCCTTCTGTGATTGCAGCATCGACAGGCGCATTGTGTCCTTGGACCATCAGCATGTGCACGAGGTTCAAAGATTGGTGGCGGATGTCGTTTTTAAGGTCTTTTAAGTCGTCGCTGATTTGGTAGGCGATGGCAAAGGCATCGCCGGCCGCTCGCGCGCTTGCCAGGGCCGTGTCCTGATCAGCAGCCAGCAACCCAAGCTCCATCGGAAGCCCCAATAACGGCCCTGATTTGCGTTTTGCAACCGTTTGATAGTGGGCCATGGGGTCTTGAACCGATTGTGAATTGGACCAAGCCAAATCGAGCCCTTGGCCGTCAATTAATTCGCTGATGCGATGGTGCAGGTGCTCGACGATGTCAGCCACTCGATGGTGGCCAATGGCCACGTGCCGATAGGCCGATGAGAGCAAATAATCGCCTGCACAAATCGCCATGTCACTGCCGAATTTCGCCCAAACCGCGGGTTGATTGCGGCGTGTGGGGTCTTGGTCTTGCAAGTCATCGTGAATCAGTGAGGCATTGTGCACCAGCTCGCAAGCAATGGCGAGCGCTTGGCGCTTGGGTGCTGCGATGTTGAGCGCTTGGCCGGCGGCCAGGCCCATCGCCAGTCTTAAGCGATTGCCACCTGCGTTGAGGTGGTGTTGCACGGCAGCCAGCACCGGGCTGGCGCCCAGATCGCGCTCAACAGCGTCAATCATGGTTTGATTCGCCACCCTCAGCTCGTTGGCCAAACGCTGAGCGGTGTCGCAAGAAAGATGTGCCATAAAAAAATCCCCGGCCAGCGGGACTGACCGGGGATTTTTATTCATCACTTGTGTGATGGCTCCGTTTTAAAGGATCGCTGGATCCTTACGCAGCACCACGTGATTTACGCACAGCGATGGTGAAGATCAACACACCAAAGGCTGCTTTCGCGATGATGTCAGCGGCTGTGTAACCCACTTCGATCACTGCTTTGGCTGTGCCACCGTCCATTGGGATAGCGAACGGCAGGAAGTACACGACTGGATAGAAAGACCAGGCCAGTACCACAATCCAGCGCGCGCCACTCACCAAACCACGCACTTCAGCGGGCTGGCTGTTGATGGAGTCTGACAGACCCACAAACAGGTTATAGACGATGTACAGGAATGGAATCATAGACAACACACCCCACAACATGCGAGTGCCGTCGATGCCACCAGACACTTCACCTGGGTAGCCCAAGATGATCATCAATGCGGCCGCGCCACCAAGTGACACACTCTTGCGCACAGTTTCTGATTTTGACAGGCCCATCACCAAGATCAGCTCAATCAAAAGCAGCGGCACGGTCAGCAACCAGTCGACGTAACGATAGGCCACGTTGAAAGCAACACCTGTTGCTGTCACGGTGCCATCGACCGCTTCGTACGCATCACCGAAGCTGCCAAAGATCCGGAAGTAGTGATAACCCGCAATGAAGGTCACCAAACCGGTGATGATCACTGCTGTTTTGTATTCCTTAGCGACTTGTGATAACCCCAGCCAGAAATACAAAGTGGCAGCAAAGAATGTTGCTACACCAAATGAAAACGAGTTGTAGATTAACTCGTATTGGCCAAATGTAAGTTCCATAAAACAATCTCCCATTAACAGGCTTGTTGTGAGCTGGGGATTCCGGATAACTTACGTTTAAAGCTGGAATCACCAGTTGTCCACGTCGGCAAAAGCAAAGCTTCCGCCTTGGTTGCACACGATACGCCTGTAAACACTGGGTGTCAAGATTGTGGCGGTTGAGTGAACAGGCGCCGTTTTTTTTGAAAATCAGATTGTTAGACTCGAAATCGACACAATTCCTCAATAGAATGTGAAAATTTTGTCGATATGGGGCCAAAAAACCCGCCATTATTGGCTTTTCAGGCCCTCGGCGCCACAATCACCGCTACACTATGCCCTAGCTTAAATCAGAATGGAAAACGGCCATGGAACAGACCGCAATCAAGGGCGTATTGGATGATTTGGAGTGCCGCATTGAGGCGCTGAGGGGGTATCTTTGACTACGAAGGCAAATGTGAACAACTCGAGGAGTTAACACGCGAGCTCGAACAGCCCGACGTCTGGTCAAACCCCGAACACGCTCAAAAGTTGGGCAAATCCAGAGCGGATCTCGAAAAGTCAGTGAACGCGCAGACGCGTGTCATTGAGGGCATCAAAGAAGCCGCCGAGTTATTTGGTATGGCGGTGGCCGAAGACGATGCAGAAACACTTCAAGCGGTTGCCGATGACCTGCTCGCCATTGAGAAGACGGTCGGTGAGCTTGAGTTTCAGCGAATGTTCTCAGGCGAAATGGATGACCGCCCGTGCTTTATTGATATCCAGGCGGGATCAGGTGGCACCGAAGCCCAGGATTGGGCGGAAATGTTGCTCCGCATGTACCTTCGCTGGGCCGAGCAGCGAGGCTGGAGCGTGGAGCTTGTCGAGGTGTCAGCCGGGGAAGTGGCGGGCATCAAAAGCGCCACCGTCCGAGTGGAGGGCGCGTTTGCCTACGGTTGGTGTCGGACCGAAATTGGGGTGCACCGGCTGGTCCGGAAGTCACCCTTTGATTCCGGCAACCGTCGCCACACCTCGTTTGCCAGTGTCTTTGTCGCGCCTGAAATCGATGACAGCATTGAGATTGATATCGATCCGTCCGATCTTCGCATCGATGTCTACCGCGCCTCAGGCGCGGGAGGCCAGCACGTGAACCGAACCGAGTCTGCGGTGCGGATCACGCATGAACCGACCGGCGTCGTTGTTCAATGCCAGACCG
The DNA here is from genome assembly GCA_031580925.1 of Wenzhouxiangella sp. Classification (GTDB taxonomy): domain Bacteria; phylum Pseudomonadota; class Gammaproteobacteria; order Xanthomonadales; family Wenzhouxiangellaceae; genus Wenzhouxiangella. Next base: position 91,256 of record JAVLCB010000002.1, on the reverse strand, counting down.
ATCGTTCGCAACACAAGAACAAAGACCGCGCGATGGCTCAGTTGCGCGCCAAGCTCTATGAGTTGGAGATGCTCAAGCAACGTGAAAAGGCCCAAGCAGCTGAGGCTGAGAAAGCCGATATTGGCTGGGGCAGCCAAATCAGAAACTACGTGCTGGATCAATCCCGAATTAAAGACATCAGAACGGGTGTCGAGCGCACCGACACGCAGAAAGTTTTAGACGGCGACTTGGATGAATTCGTCCAAGCATCGCTTAAAATGGGGCTGACTTAAGTCACATCCTCAGGTCTCGGCCTGTTTCAATGGAGTCATCAATTTCATGACCGACGAACACCAACCCAACAATGGCAGCACCCCGACCGACGATGGTCACCCGATCGACGACAATCACCTGATTGCTGAACGGCGCACGAAGTTAAAGCAGTTGCGTGAGACCAATGTCGATGCATCGGCTTTCCCCAACGATTGGCGCAGCACGCACCAAGCCCAGTCGGTGCTCAACGAATATGGTGACCCAGAGCAGTTCGATGCCGATGCGTTGGCCGCGGTTGAAACAACTTTTCAATTGGCCGGACGGATGATGAGTCGTCGGATCATGGGCAAGGCCAGTTTTTTTGACATCCAAGACGGCTCGGGTGCGCGTATCCAGGTGTATGCCCGCCGAGATGACCTGGCAGAAGGGCAATACGCGGCATTCAAGCACTGGGACGTGGGCGATATCCTCGGCGTTCAAGGCCGCTTAATGCGCACCAAAACAGGCGAGCTCAGCATCCATGCCAGCCAACTGCGGTTGTTGACCAAGTCACTGCGACCTTTGCCAGAGAAGTGGCACGGGCTGTCCGATCAGCAAACGCGGTACAGACAACGCTATGTGGATTTGATTGTAAACCCCAAAGTCAGGCAGACCTTCGAGCGCCGCTCACAGGTGATCCGTGCCATCCGTGACTTTCTTGACGAGCGCGGGTTTTTAGAAGTCGAGACGCCGATGATGCACTACATCCCCGGCGGGGCCACGGCGCGCCCATTTGTAACGCACCACAACGCACTGGACTTGGATCTGTATCTTCGTGTGGCGCCTGAGCTTTACCTCAAGCGTTTGGTGGTGGGTGGTCTTGAGCGTGTCTATGAGATCAACCGGAATTTTCGAAACGAAGGCGTGTCCACTCGCCACAACCCAGAGTTCACCATGCTTGAGTTCTATTGGGGGCATGCCGATTATGAGGATTTGATGGCGCTGACCGAGTCAATGCTCGCCAAGATTGTCGAGGCATGCCAAGCAGGTGATGGCGGGGTGGTGACCTACCAAGGCCACGACATCAATTTTAAAGGGCCCTATCAACGCCAATCGGTTGAGGCGGCTGTGGTGGCGCACTTTGAAGACATCGATGACAACCAAACCCGCGATACCAATCATCTGCGTGCCGTCTGTGATCGTGTGGGGGTGTCTTATGAACCCACTTGGGGGTGGGGCCAGTTGGTCATGTCTTTGTTTGAGCACGCCGTTGAGCCCACCTTGATGCAACCGACATTCGTGACAAGCTATCCCATCGAAGTCTCACCGCTGTCGCGGCGAAATGACACAGACCCAGAGCTGGCAGACCGATTTGAGTTGTTTGTTGCTGGCCGGGAAATCGCCAATGGTTTTTCGGAGCTCAATGACCCCGAAGATCAAGAAGCACGCTTTCGAGATCAAGTGGCGGCCAAGGATGCGGGGGATGCTGAAGCGATGCATTTTGATCACGACTACATCCGCGCTTTGGAGTACGGGCTGCCGCCGACGGCCGGTGAAGGCATTGGCATCGACCGGTTGGTGATGCTGTTGACCGATTCGGCCTCCATTCGCGATGTGCTGCTGTTTCCCTATCTCCGTCCTGAGGCCAGTGGCGAGGGATGAGCCAACAGGTGATTGATGTGCTGGTGGTGGGGGCAGGCTGGGCTGGCTTGTCGGCCGCACAGGCACTCAGCCAGGGCGGGCGTGAGGTGGTGGTGGTCGAAAAGGCACGCGGTCCCGGGGGGCGCTCGGCGACGCGACGCCACGACGGCTGGTCGTTTGACCATGGGGCCCAATACATGACCGCCGACTCAGCGGCGTTTCAAACCCAGCTGGCACAGTGGTCTCAGTTGGGGTTGGTCGAGGCTTGGCAGCCGAACATCAAGGTCATCGGACCCAGGCCTGGGAAGATCCCCAATCAAACGCAACCCCAAGAGCGAACCCGCTGGGTTGGGGTGCCGGGCAACAATGCGGTCTTGAAGCATCTGGCTTCGTCTCAGCGCGTGTTGTATCAACACCGTATCGAACACCTCGTGCGCGCCGACGGCTGCTGGGAGATTGGTGTTCGGTGTGCAGAGGCGCTCCAGCAGTGGAAGGCCCGCCACGTGCTGATCACCGCACCACCACAACAAGTCGCGGCATTGCTGGGCATCTCCCACCCGCTGCACGCCACACTGGCCGATCACCCGATGCGACCGTGTTGGACATTGATGCTGGGGTTCAATGCCAGTCTGGCGATCGAGTTTGATGCGGCGTTTGTCAACGACGGCCCGTTGTCTTGGGTGTGTCGGCAAAACAGCAAGCCGAAGCGTCATGGCGAGTCTTGGGTGGCACATGCCTCACCCGATTGGTCAAGCGAGCACGTGGACGATGACCCCGCGGCAGTCTCGCGGGCGCTGTTTGACGCGTGGCAACACGCCGTCGAGGTGAGCTCACCCAGCGCGGATGCCTGCGCTGTTCATCTGTGGCGCTACGCCCAAAGCGAAGCCCCGTTGGATGTGGGGCATTTATCCGACCCGGCAAACGGGTTGTGGGTTGCCGGCGATTGGTGCCACGGCAATCGCGTTGAGGGCGCGTGGCTCAGTGGCCTTGAGGCGGCTCAATCGCTTCTTGGATGAGTTGTGTGTCTGAGTCAATCGATGCAGGCGGTGTTGATTGAGGATGTGTCGATAAGGTGTAAAGCGAGCACCCTGTCGGGGTGATGCGCAAATAAGACCCGTGACCGGCTTGCCAATCGCCAAGCACCCAACGTTCGGGTGTCGAGGGGGTGTGTTCGGGGTGAATGCCGAGTCTGTGGGTGTGGCCGTGGATGAGGCGTTGGATCCCATGGTGTGTGGCAAACCGATCAACCGCTTGGCCATTCACATCCATGATCTCGGGGCGGTGTTTGATCTGCGCTGACCCGTGGCGTTTGCTTTGATGGCGGGCCCAACCGCGCAGCAGTTGGCGAACCCAAACGGGCCAACGCAAGACGCGTGCCCGCCAACGTGGGTCTTGGGTCTTTTTACGGAACCGCTGGTAAGCGGGGTCATCGGTGCACAATCGATCGCCATGGATGAGGGCGGTGGGCCGATCGGTGCCGGCCAGCACGATCGGCTCGTCGAGGCATTTCATGCCGGCTTGAGCGCAGTAGGCCTCACCGATGAGAAAGTCTCGGTTGCCCGGCACAAAATAAATCTCGGTGCCTTGGTCACGCCTGTGCCTCAGCGCCTTGGCCAGCGTCCGGCCAATTTCATCGACAGCGTCGTCACCAATCCAGGCATCGAACAGATCCCCCAGGATGATCAGTGTCTTCGCCTGGGGCTCATCCGCGCTTAAGAATTTTAAAAACAGCGCCAGCGTGTGTGGATCTCGGGCATTCAAATGAACATCCGAGACCACATCAACTGGGAAAGCGGGTGTGAGCGGGGTCAATCAGCCCTCAGATGCCACGCTGACTTGTTCGATGATCACCGGCTCGATGGGCACGTCTTGGTGTCCTGCTTTGGGGCCGGTGTCGACTTGTCGAATGGCCTCCACCACATCCATGCCCTCGACCACTTGGCCAAACACGGCATACCCCCAAGCTTGGCCGGAGTAGGTGCCTTGGTGATCGAGAAAGGTGTTGTCTTGGACGTTGATGAAAAACTGGGCAGTGGCCGAGTGGGGCGACATGGTGCGCGCCATGGCCAGTGTGCCGCGGCTGTTGGTCAGGCCATTGTCGGCCTCATTGGTGATGGGTTCATTGGTGGGTTTTTGCTGAAAGTCCACGTCAAATCCGCCGCCTTGGATCATAAAGTTTGGGATCACTCGGTGGAAGAGGGTGTTGTTGTAGTGACCGGATTCTACGTATTGGATAAAGTTTGCGACCGATAGGGGTGCTTTGTCGGCAAACAGCTCCAGCTGGATCTGGCCGTAATTGGTTTGCATGATCACTGTGGGGTTGTCCTCTCGATTGTTGTTTGAATTGTCGGCTGAAGGGCCGGTGGTGGTGTTGGGATCTTGAGCAGCCGCGCTCAACATAAAAAACAGCGACACGCACGCCATTAAATGCTTCATTGCCCGCATTGTGGTTCGTCCTTTGTTTGTGGGTTGAATGACCCGTTGACACTCTTTGGGATGATACTCCAGATTGCCGTCAGACAGGGGCATGGGCGGGTGCTTTGGGGCACCAAGCGGACGCTTGCTTAGGGGGGAAATATGGTAGAATAAGAGCTTGATTTGCAAGGCGCGGGCCAGTCCAATCCGGCGCCAGAATTGCTTTAAGAAAGCAATGAAAATCAAATACTTATAATAATTAGCACAGCGAGCAATAGGACCCTCCAGATGGCAGAATTGGCACGAGAAGTGCTCCAGGTCAACCTGGAAGACGAGATGCGGCAATCCTACCTAGATTATGCGATGAGCGTAATCGTCGGGCGGGCCTTGCCAGATGTTCGAGATGGGCTTAAGCCGGTTCACAGGCGTGTCCTGTTTGCGATGCACGAACTGGGCAATGACTACAACAAGCCCTACAAGAAATCAGCGCGTGTCGTCGGTGATGTGATTGGTAAATACCATCCCCATGGCGACACGGCCGTGTACGACACGATTGTGCGCATGGCCCAGCCTTTCTCGATGCGCTACATGCTCGTCGATGGCCAGGGCAACTTTGGTTCAATTGATGGCGACTCACCAGCGGCCATGCGGTACACAGAGGTCCGGATGGATCGACTGGCGCATGAAATGCTGGCGGACATCGACAAGCAGACCGTCAACTTCATTCCCAACTATGACGAGTCTGAAAACGAGCCGGTGGTGCTGCCAACGCGCGTTCCCAATCTGCTCGTCAACGGTGCCTCGGGCATCGCTGTGGGCATGGCAACGAACATTCCGCCGCACAACCTCCGAGAAGTGATTGACGCGCTGCTGGCTTTGGTCGAGCAGCCCGATCTCGACATTGAGGGGATCATGAGTCACTTGCCAGGGCCGGATTTCCCAACGGCTGGGGTGATCAACGGGGTGGCGGGGATTCATGAGGCGTATCGAACTGGGCGTGGACGAATTTACATCCGCGCGCGCTCGCACGTCGAGACCGATGAAGGCAGCAACCGCAGTCGCATTGTGGTGACCGAGCTGCCGTATCAGGTCAATAAAGCGCGACTGCTCGAAAAGATAGCCGATTTGGTTCGCGCCAAGCGCCTCGAGGGCATCTCTGAATTGCGTGATGAGTCTGATAAAGACGGCATGCGGATGGTGGTGGAGCTCAAGCGGGGCGAAGTGGCCGAGGTCGTTTTGAACAACCTCTATCAGCTGACACCTTTGCAAACCGTGTTCGGGATCAACATGGTTGCGTTGGTCGATGGGCAACCCAAGCTTTTGAACATCCAGCAAATGCTGCAAGCGTTTTTGGCACACCGCCGCGAGGTGGTGACCCGGCGCAGTCTGTTCGAGCTTCGTAAGGCGCGCGATCGCGCGCACATCCTAGAAGGCCTAACGGTGGCGCTGGCCAACCTCGACGAGGTCATCGCCTTGATTAAGGCCTCACCGACCCCAGTGGAAGCCCGGGACGCTTTGCAAGGCAAGCGCTGGGACGGCTCGATTGTCAAGGCTTTGCTCGGGCAAGCCGGCGCCGAGTTGTCTCGGCCAGAAGACTTGGCTCCAGAGCTCGGTCTGGGTGAGGGCGGCTATCAGCTGTCGCCCGCGCAGGCGCAAGCCATTCTTGATTTGCGATTGCAAAAGCTCACCGGGCTCGAGCAAGACAAGCTCTCAGACGAATACAAAGAGATCTTGGGCCAGATCCAAGAGCTGATGCGCATCTTATCTGAGCCGGATGCGCTGATGCAGGTGATCAAAGATGAGCTGGCCGCGCTCAAACAGCAGTTTGGCGACGAGCGCCGGTCTGAGATTGTCGAGACGCATCTTGATTTGAAAATGGAAGACCTCATCACCCCCGAAGATGTGGTCGTGACCCTGTCTCACGCAGGCTATGCCAAATATCAGCCCCTTGAGCGCTATCGCGCACAAAAGCGCGGCGGGCGAGGGCGGAGTGCCGCCAAGACCAAAGACGAGGATTTTGTCGAGCGTTTTTGGGTGACCAACACCCACGACACGCTGCTGATCTTCACCAATGCAGGCAAAGTCTACAAAACCAAAGTCTACGAGCTGCCGTTGGCTGGCCCGCAAAGTCGGGGTCGACCGATGGTGAATCTGCTGCCTTTGGAAGACGGCGAGCGGATCAATGCCATTTTGCCCACCCGAGAGTTTCCACCCGATTGGTTTGTGTTCTTTGCCACGCGCTCAGGGCGGGTTAAAAAGACCGCGCTGAGCGATTTTGCCAACATTCGCGCGAATGGCATCTGGGCGATCATGCTCGAAGACAACGATGAGTTGGTGAATGTCGCGTTCACCGATGGGACACGCGATGTGTTGCTGTTCTCGTCGTCTGGTAAGACCATTCGCTTCAGCGAAAATGATGTGCGGCCCATGGGTCGTCAAACCCGAGGTGTAACGGGCATCAAGCTCAAGCCAGAGCAGGCTGTTGTATCGATGTTGGTCAGCGATGATCAATCGAGCGATGTGTTGCTGGGCACCGCCAATGGGTTCGGCAAACGCACCAAGCTCGAAGAGTTTCCTGTGATCAAACGCGGGGGCCAGGGTGTGATCGGCATCCAGGCGTCTGAGCGCAACGGTGCGCTGGTGGCGGCACTGTCGGTGGGCGATGATGACGATGTCATGCTGACCTCAAACGGGGGCACTTTGGTGCGAACCTCGGTCTCAGAGATCTCTGTTTTGGGGCGCAACACACAAGGCGTGACATTGATTCGCCTTGATGAGGGTGAGCACCTGATTGGTTTGGCGCGTGTCGCCGCGTCTGAAGACGACGAGGGCGATGACGATGGTCATGGCAATGGTCATGGCAATGAGGCGGGCTTGGCGGGGGAGACTGAGGCCCCAGCCGAGGATTGATGCCAGCGGCGCAGAGTTTCGCGCCGTCGGCATTGTCAATGGCGTCGCAAGCTTTTCAAGACGCCCCCATCCCGCAAGCCATGCGCCTTTTCTGCCGCGGCATCAGCTTGCTTTGAGGTAGGCGTCGAGAGGCGGGCAGGTGCACACCAAGTTGCGGTCGCCATGCACATTGTCCACCCTCGCCACAGAAGCAAAGAATTTATTGAGCTTGAGCGCGTCCACCGGCCAGCCTGCTTGCTGGCGAGAGTAGGCATGGGTCCAGGTGTCATCAGCCAACTCTGCCAGCGTGTGGGGTGCGTTCACCAGCGGGTTGTCATCGGCGGGCCACTCACCACGCGCCACCTGGTCGACTTCGGCTTTGATCGCAATCATGGCCTCAATAAACCGGTCCAGCTCTTCTTTGGACTCGCTTTCCGTGGGCTCAATCATCAGCGTCCCCGACACGGGCCACGACATGGTGGGGGCGTGAAAGCCATAGTCAATCAGTCGTTTGGCAACATCTTCTTCGCTGATGCCGGCATAGTCTTTGAACGGCCGAAGATCGACGATGCACTCATGCGCAATGCGATCATTTCGGCCGGTGTAGAGGATGGTGTAGTGGTCTTTGAGGCGTGTGGCGATGTAGTTGGCGTTTAAGATGGCCACCTGGGTCGCGCGCGACAGGCCTTTCGGGCCCATCAATCGGATATAGGCCCACGAAATCGGCAAGATCCCGGCGCTGCCCCACGGCGCTGCGGCCACAGCGCCGTCGGTCGGTGCACTCGCACCGAGGGCGCCTGTGAAATGCCCGGGCAGGTAAGGCGCCAGATGGGATCTGACGCCAATGGGCCCAACGCCGGGTCCACCACCACCGTGTGGGATACAAAACGTCTTGTGCAAGTTGAGGTGACACACATCGGCATAATCGGCCACCTGCGACCAACCGACCACGGCATTGGTGTTGGCGCCGTCAAGATACACTTGCCCACCTGCCGCCCGGACCCGCTCACAGATGGTAATGATCGATTCTTCGAACACCCCATGTGTTGAGGGGTAGGTCACCATCAAGGCCGCCAGATGGTCGCGATGTTGCTCGATCATTTGGTCGAGATGATCCAAGTCGACGTTGCCATCGTCATCGCAACGAATGACAACGATCTCCATGCCGGTCATTTGGGCACTGGCAGGATTGGTGCCGTGGGCTGACGAGGGAATCAAGCAAATGTTGCGGTGGTGGTCGCCTCGAGCCTCGTGCCAGCCTTTGATGGCCAGCAGGCCCGCGTATTCGCCTTGTGAGCCGGCGTTGGGTTGTAAAGAGATGGCATCAAAGCCTGTGATGCGACAGAGCATGTCTTCGAGTTGCTCAATGAGCTGGTGGTAGCCACGTGCCTGCTCGTGTGGGCAGAAGGGGTGGAGTCCTGCAAACGCTGGCCACGAGACAGGAATCATCTCGGCGGTGGCGTTGAGTTTCATGGTGCACGACCCCAGTGGGATCATGGAGTGGGTCAGACTCAGATCCTTATTTTCCAGCCTCTTGAGGTAGCGGAGCATTTCGGTCTCGGAGTGAAACTGCCCAAACACCTCATGGGTCATGAATGCGCTGGTGCGTTTCAAGGCCTCATCGAAGCCAACCGCTCCGGCCGGCAGTGTTTGATCCAAATCAGCGACTGAGTGCGCCGACGCACCAAACGCTTCGAGCAACCGATCGATGTGTTCAGGCGTGGTGCACTCATTCACCGATATACCAATGATGCCGTCTCTGTCGGTTCTTAGGTTGATCTGGGCATCGACGGCTGATTGGATGATCGCGCTTCGTTGTGGCTCATCAACGCGCACCGACAGCGTGTCAAAGAAGTTGCTGTTTTCAAGCGAGAATCCGCCGGCCTTGAGGCCCGAGGCCAGCACTTGGGTCAAGCGGTGGATGCGTCGTGCGATGGTTCTCAGGCCCTCAGGGCCGTGATACACGCCATAGAAACTGGCCATGACCGCCAACAGTGCCTGGGCGGTGCAAATGTTGCTCATGGCTTTCTCGCGACGGATGTGCTGCTCGCGCGTTTGCAAAGCCATCCGGAATGCGTTGTTGCCATGGCGGTCTTTGGACACACCGATGATGCGTCCGGGCACATTGCGCCGGTAGTCTTCACGGGTGGCCAAGAATGCCGCGTGCGGCCCACCAAAGCCCATCGGCACGCCAAAGCGCTGCGCCGAGCCAATGACGGCGTCTGCCCCAAACTCACCGGGCGGCTTCAACAGCACAAGCGACATCAGATCGGTGGCCACCGACACCAACGCATCGATGGCGTGGGCTTTTTCGATCACTTGACTCAAGTCTTCAATGTCGCCATTGTTGCCCGGGTATTGAACAAACACACCGAAGCAGGCCTGCGTCTCGAGCGCGTCGGTGAGGTTGTCGGTGACGACAACCTCCAAGCCCAGATGCCTGCCACGGGTCTTGAGGACATCGATTGTTTGTGGGAAGCAATTGGCATCGACCAAAAACACCTCACTTTTGTTTTTGCGATTCACGCGCTTGAGCATGGCCATGGATTCGGCCGCCGCGGTGCCTTCATCCAGCAGCGAGGCATTCGACAAAGGCATGCCAGTCAAATCCATCACCATCTGCTGGAAATTGAGCATGCCCTCCAAGCGACCTTGAGCAATCTCTGCTTGATAGGGCGTGTAGGCGGTATACCAGCCTGGGTTTTCAAGGACGTTTCTTTGAATGACCGGTGGGGTGACCGTGGGGTGGTAGCCCAAGCCGATCATGGCGTGCTGGACACGGTTGTGGCTGGCCATCTCCCCCAGCTCATCAAGCATTTGACTTTCATTGACCGGGTCGGGCAGCGCCAAGGGCGCGCGCTGCAGGATTTGATCGGGCATGGTTTCTGCCATCAACGTGTCTAACGTGTCGGTGCCCACCGCCTGACACATGGCCGCAATGCCTTTAGCGTCGGGGCCGATGTGGCGCCGAACAAAGGCATCGGGTTGGAGCAGTCCGTCAATTACAGAAGTTTTCCGCTCAGACATCAAACATTCCTCGTTGTGGGCGTCAGATTAAGTAGTGGTCCAGCAATAAAAAAGCAAACAACGCCATCAAATAAATGATGGAGTATCGAAACATCGGCATCGGCAACTTGGGGCTTTTTGTCACCACCAAACCAATGGCATATCCCAAAAAACCAAGATTGAGAATGGTCGAGCCGGCCAGGTAAGGCAACCCACTCATTCCCGTCAGCCAAGGCAGCAGCGTGACCAGCCACAAGATAATGGTATAGAAGAGGATCTGCCAGCGTGTGAAGTTCACGCCGTGGGTGACAGGCAGCATCGGGACATCGGCCTTGGCGTAGTCGTCTTTGCGGGCGATCGCCAGCGCCCAAAAATGCGGTGGCGTCCAAACAAATATGATCAAAAACAGCAGCAAGGCGTGCGCGTGGAGCTCACCGGTCATGGCTGTCCAACCCAGCACCGGCGGTGCGGCACCGGCCGCGCCACCAATGACGATGTTTTGTGGGGTGGCGCGTTTTAAAAACGCGGTGTAAACGATCGCGTAGCCCATCAGGCTGAGAAACGTCAACCCGGCGGTCAGTGGGTTAACGAAGACCACCAAGATGGCCATCGCTGCCGCGCCCAAGGTCAGAGCAAACACCAACACATCTCTCTCGGTCAGATGGCCACGCGGCAACGGCCGATTTCGTGTGCGCGCCATCAGCTCGTCGCCCTTGGCGTCCAGCAGGTGGTTAATGGCGGCCGCACTGGAGGCGGCCATGCCGATGCCGATGGTGGCCAGTAACATGGTGTCTAGGGCCAACCACCCCGGTTGTGACAACGCCATCCCCACCATGGCAGTGAACACGATCAGGCTGACCACCTTCAACTTGCACAAGCCCAGGTAGTGGCCCAGCCGCTCGCTCAAGCTTTGACGGATTTCGATCGCGCGCGCGATCATCCAGCGTTGCCCCAAGAATGATCGGATCGACCTGTGCGATAACCCAAAAAGACCATCGATAAAACAAGAAGCGCTGCCACGCCGTTGTGCGCCACGGCCACGTGGAGTGGCAACCCGAGCACCACATTTAAGATCCCCAGCGTGATTTGCAGACCCAACAGCCCGCCGACCACCACTGCCGGTGTCCGCAAGCTCGCGACTCGCCACAAACGCCACAACAACCAAGCAAAGATGGCGGTGACGACAATGGCCCCGACGCGGTGGGCCATGTGAATGGCGACCCGCGCATTCTGATCAAGGATGCCGCCCTCGTAGTCCACACCCACGCCCCGCCAAAGCTTGAATCCTTCTTCATAGTTGCCTTCTGGCCACCATTGGCCCATGCAGGTGGGAAAGTCGGGGCAGGCCAGAGCCGCGTAATTGGTCGAGACCCAGCCGCCCAGCAACAGCTGACCGACAATCGCCAAAAGTCCAATCCGAACCGGCCACTTCAACCCCCTTTCGGGCAATGAAGGTTTGGTCTGGGCGGGTCGTGTGCTCAGATACAACCAAAAAAGCAACGCCACGGTCAGCATGCCGCCGCCCAAGTGGGCCAGCACAATGGCAGGCTTCAACAGCATGGTGACCGTCCACATGCCCAGCGCTGCTTGGAAGGTGATCCAGGCCAAAATGGCGCTGGGCAAAACCACCGGGAAGGTGGGGTCTGATCGGCGAGCGCGCCACGCGCTGATGGTTAAAAACAACACCAGCAGCCCCAAAATGCCGGCAGCATAGCGGTGGACCATTTCCCGAATCGCTTTGCCGGTCTCCACAGGCCGCTCTGCCCAACGGGTATTGGCAGCGAGCACTTGGTCTTCGGTTTTTGGCCACGTCAATTCGCCATAGCAACCCGGCCAATCGGGGCAGCCGAGCCCGGCGTCTGTCAGGCGCACCCAAGCGCCGAGAACGATAACAATGAGGGTGAGCCCCACCGCGAATAGGCTCATCTGGCTGTAGCGTTTTTTGGTGATCATGTCCGGGTCGGTATGTCCTTATACATTGGGCCTCAATAGCCCTGTCCAGGTTGGCTTTGTGTCCACGTCAACAGCCGGCCCAAATCGATGCGAATGTGATCCGGTTCTTGGTCAGGCTGGTACCGCATCATTATATTGGCCATGGGGTCCATGATGAAGCGTTCACCACTTTGTTGTGGCTCGGGCAGGTGCTCAGCCAAGCGCGTGGCATGGGCCCCATCGACGACCACAAAGGCCTCAGACAGGCTTTGGATCTGCTCGGCGGTGTCCGCGCTCATCGGTGCCTCTTGAATCATCAAAAGACCAATCTCAGGCACGTGCCGGTCTTGGGCCAGGCGGACTTGCCGAAGCCAGTACAAAGACTCCAGACACGCCTCATCGCACGGTCTGTCGGTGTAGTAGACCAGCTGCCAGCGCCCCTCAAGCGAGGCGGTGGTCACCGGCTCGCCAGCCACATCGGTCACGCTCAGCGAAGGCCATTCTATGACAGGCGAGATCAGCTCGCCGTGATTGCGGGTGCCACCGGGGCGCCAATCCACCCACTCGCTGTGGAGTAAGGTCGCAATCAGTACGGGCACGCCGAAAATGACAAAAACGAGGATGATGGTCTTTTTATTCATTTTTCTTCCAATAAAACCGGTAGCTTAATCCAAGCCAGATCAATAAAATGACAGCGGCAATTGCAAACCACTGGAAAGCATAAGCGGTGTGCCGGTCGGGTCCCATATTGACCTCGGGCCATGGGTCTTGAGTCAAATGACTCGAATGATCGGGGTCGAGCAACAGCACCTGATCAAACACCTCTGGGCCCAGCACCGTTTGGATGCGGCCCAGATCAAAATAGGTCATGAGGTTTGGCCATTCGCTCGGTTCCAAAGGCTCGGCTTGACCCAGCTGCAAACCCACGCGTGGGGGTGGGCTCAGCCGGCCGGTCAAGGTGATTTCTTCACTGGGCGTTGGGTAGTCTGGCCACTCGTTGGTGTGGCGGTAGTAAGGTTGCCAGCCGCGATTGACCAAAATAACGCTTGGCTCGCTGCTCAATTCAAACGGCACAAAGACATGCACGCCGGGGTGGTTGTTGCGCGTTTGATTGTCCAAGAGAATATGCCGAGATGGATCAAATCGGCCGGTGAGCTGAACTTGAGAAAAGGCGGGGGCCTGACGCATCCGCTCGGCGCTGGGTTGGATGAGGGTGGGGGCTTGTTCCCATTGGGACAGCCGGGTTTGTTTGTATTCGGCGCGTTGTTGTTGCCAAAAGCCCAGTTGGACGCACGCCACAATGCAGCCAATGGCCGCCAGATGCGGGAGAATTCGACCGACCACACCGCCGATACTGCGAGGCATCACACAAACCCTTTATACTGAGCGCAGAATTCTTGACGGAGACCTGTCACTGTGTTGGGCAAAGTTTTTATCATCGGTGTCTTTTTGGCCATTTTGTATACGCTCGCCTCGAGCTTTTATTACTTGGTGACAGACCAAGGCGACGGCGATCGGGCGGTGCGCCGGCTCAGCTGGCGGGTGGGCCTGTCGTTGGGGCTGTTGGCGCTGCTGTGGGCCGGTTTTCAGTTCGGCGTGATCGAGCCCCAGGGCGTCAACCCGGTGCGTTATCCCGCCGCTACTGACTGAGTCGATCGAGTGCGCTGAGCACAGATTCAGCACTAGAGACTTTGAATTCGCCGGGCGCCTCAACCATCAGGTTTTTGACCTCACCGTCTTGAATGATCATCGCGAATCGCTGACAGCGGTGGCCCATGCCAAATGCTGTGATGTCCATGTCCAAACCCATCGCTTTGGCGAAGTCCCCATTGCCGTCGGCCACCATGGTGATTCGATCACCGACTTGGCTGGCGTCTGCCCAGGCCTGCACCACAAAGATGTCATTGGCGGCCATGCACACGATTTGATCCACACCGTGGCTTTTCAGGGCATCATATTTTTCAATAAACCCCGGCAAGTGCTGCGCAGAGCACGTCGGGGTGAACGCCCCGGGCGTGGCGAATAACACCACCAGACCCTCGCCCATCAACTGATCGGCAGGCACGGGAGTGGGGCCCTCGGCACTCATTTGCATGATGGGGGTTGACGGCAAGCGTTGACCGATCTCAATCATAATCTGCTCTCACGGTTGGGGTGTGGGTTCAATGTCGGGTTTGATCTGGACCACAATCCGCCCCTGGCTTTGACCTTTCAAAAAAGCCTCAAAGTTGTCTTCCAGCGCCTGGGATTGGATGGTTTGTTGATGAATCTTGTCAAGGTGCTGCGGGCGCCAGTCATCGGCCAGCTTGGCCCAGATGATGTCGCGAATGCCGCGCGGGCATCCCGATGAGTTGATGCCAATGAGGGTCACGCCTCGAATGATAAAGGGCATCACCGTGGTGCTCAGTGCAATGCTGGAGGCCATCCCGCAGCTGGCAATGTTGCCCCAAGGCTGGATGACACGCGTCAAGCCATTGAGCATGTCGCCGCCGACATTGTCCAACGCGCCGGCAAACTTCGCACTGGCCAAGGGCGTGTCGGGCCAGTGCAGGCCATGGCGGTCGATGCACTGCGCCGCGCCCAACTCATGCAGCCAGTCAAAGGCCTCGGGTTTGCCAGAAATGGCACTGACGGTGTAGCCGGCTTTTGAAAAAATGTCGACAGCCAGCGAGCCCACGCCGCCGGTGGCGCCCGAAATGGCGATTGGCCCCATGTCGGGTGTTTGGCCGTTGACTTCCATTCGATGCAGTGCCAGTGCGGCGGTGAAGCCAGCGGTGCCAATGATCATCGCCTCGTGCAATGTTATCGCATCGGGCAGGGGAATCAGTTGCGCCGAACTGACCCGCACGTACTCGCTGTAGCCACCGTCGTGTGTTTCTGACAAACCGCTGCCGGTCATCAAGACCCGATCACCTGCTTTGAAGTCACCGCACTTGGATTCGACGACAATGCCGGCCAGATCAATGCCCGCGTTCAGCGGGAAACGTCTGAGAATCTTGCCTTGGTTGGTGCCCGCCAAAGCATCTTTATAGTTGATGCTCGAGTAGTGGGTTTCAATGACGACATCGCCATCGGTTTGATCATCGATCGATTGGGTCTCCCAACCGGCCCGAAAGCCCTGCTCATCGTCGTGGATGCGAAAGGCATTGAATGTGGCGGGGACCGACATCGGCAAGCTCCAAGTCAATCAGTTGGCTTTGTGGATCGCTCGCCCATCGACGGCGAGTGCGGCTTCATGCACCGCCTCAGACAGCGTGGGGTGGGCGTGGACGATTCGGGCCAGGTCTTCGCTGGAGCCGGCAAACTCCATGGTCACCACACACTCGCCGATCAGCTCAGACGCTTGTGGCCCAATAATCTGTGCACCCAACAAGCGGTCGGTCTCGGCATCGGCCAGCAGTTTGACGTGCCCGGCCGCATCGCCCATGGCCAGGCCCCGGCCCGTGGCGGCAAATGGGAAGCTGCCGCTGCGGTAGTCGATGCCCGCGGCTTTGAGGTCTTTTTCAGTCTGACCCACCCAGGCAATTTCAGGGTCGGTGTAGATCACCCACGGCACGGTATCGAGGTTGAAGTGGCCGTGGTGGCCTGCGATGGTTTCTGCCACCGCGATGCCTTCTTCGGAGGCTTTGTGGGCCAACATCGGGCCTCGAACCAAATCGCCAATCGCCCACACTTGTGAAACGCTTGTTTGGCATTGGTCGTTGACATCGACTTGCCCGCGGTCGGTCAAGGCCACACCGCTGTCGTCGGCCAACAGGTTCTCGCTCGCCGCGCGGCGCCCCACAGCGACCAGCAACCGATCAAAGGTGGCCTCGTGGTCTTTGTCGCCGTCTGAGTAGGCGACTTTGACTTTCGAGCGGCTGACTTTGGCGCCTGAGACTTTGGTGCCCAGGCGAATGTCCAACCCTTGCTTTTTGAACTCACGCGCGGCCACCCGCGACATGTCGTCATCGACCACGGGCAAGAAGTCATCGGCCGCCTCAAACAGCGTGACCTCAGCGCCGAGCCGGCGCCACACGCTGCCAAGCTCAAGCCCAATGACACCCGCGCCAATGACGCCCAATTTCTTTGGCGTCTCGGAAAACGCCAGCGCACCTTCGTTGTCGACGATGTGCGTGTTGTCAATGTTGACACCCGGGATGGTGAACGGCACAGAGCCCGCGGCCAAGATGACATGTTCACCGGTCACTGTTTGCGTGCCCTCATCGGTGGTCACCTCAACCTGGCGATCGGCCAGCAGGCGGCCTGTGCCGTTGGCAAATGTGATTTTGTTGGCTTTGAAAAGCTGAATCAAGCCGCTGTTGAGTTGCTTGACCACCCCTTGCTTGCGGTTGAGCATCTGCTCGATGTCCATCTCCACGTCTTTAACGCGAATCCCGTGGTCTTTGTACTCGTGCTGGATGTGATGGAAGTGCTTTGACGAGTCCAGCAGCGCTTTGGATGGCACGCAACCGACGTTGAGGCAGGTGCCACCCGGGGCGGGCTTGCCCTCATCGGATTGACGATCGTCAATGAGCATGACGCTCATTTTCAATTGTGCCGCGCGGATGGCTGCGGCATAGCCGCCGGGTCCACCGCCAATCACAACGAGGTCGAATTGCTTGTCGGCCATGAAAAACTCCTTGGATTAAAGATCGAGCAGCAAGCGGGCTGGATCTTCCAGTGATTCTTTGATTGCCACCAAAAATTGCACGGCGTCTTTGCCGTCGATGATGCGGTGGTCGTACGACAGCGCGATATACATCATCGGTCGGATCACCACCTCGCCGTTGACCGCGATGGGGCGCTCTTTGATGGTGTGCATCCCCAAAATCGCGCTTTGTGGCATGTTCAACAGCGGGGTGGACAGCAGCGAGCCAAACACGCCACCGTTGGTGATGGTGAACGTGCCGCCTTGGAGGTCTTCCAACGCGATGGTGCCTTTGCGGGCCTGTTCAGCGTAATCGCTGATGCCCGCTTCGATGTCGGCCAGGCCCATTTGATGCGCGTTTTTCAGCACAGGCACGATCAGGCCACGCTCGGTGGACACGGCAATGCCCACATCTTGATAGCCGTGGTAGACCACCTCGTCGCCATCGACTGAGGCATTGACCACGGGGTGCTTTTGCAAGGCTTCACACGCGGCTTTGACAAAAAATGACATGAACCCGAGCTTGACCCCATGGCGCTGGACAAAGGCCTCTTTGTAGCGAGACCGGATGTCCATGACCGCTTTGAGATCAACTTCGTTAAAGGAGGTGAGAATCGCGGCGGTGTTTTGTGCGTCTTTCATGCGCTCGGCGATGCGCGCGCGCAGACGCGACATTTTGACCCGTTCTTCTGGACGGGGGCCCCCGCCTTGGATGTGTTTGAGTACATCGCCCTTGGTCACCCGGCCACCCCGGCCGGTGCCTGCCACTGAGCCAGGATCGACATTGTTTTCAGCGGCGACACGTCGGGCCGCCGGCGGCAGATCGTTGCTGCCCGATGCCGCTGGGGCAGGGGCTGGTTGGGCGGCGGCAGGCGCCGGCTCTGGTGCTTTTTCAGCAGGCGCCTTATCGGTTTTTTCGTTGGCTTTTTCGTTGGCCTCGTCGTCGGCTTGTTCTGGCTCACTGGCCGGGGCCTCGCCTTCTTCCATCAAGCCGAGCAACTGGCCTTCGGTGACCGTTTCGCCCTCGGCTTGGCTGATGTCTTTGAGCACGCCATTGGCCGGCGCGGGCACCTCGAGTACGACCTTGTCGGTTTCAAGGTCGACCAGGTTCTCATCCCGACTGACCGCGTCACCGGCTTTTTTATGCCATTTGGCGATGGTGGCATCGCTGACTGACTCAGGCAGATTGGGGACTTTGATCTCAATGCTCATGCAGTTGCTCCTTCTTTATAACCCTGACCCTGGGTTAAGGCTTCGCTGACCAGTTTTTTTTGTTGTTGCAGGTGAATTTGGTAATAACCCACCGCAGGAGAAGCCGATGTCTCGCGCCCGACATACAGCAGTTGTTGATCTTTTTTAATGCACGCTTGGATGTGGTGTCTGATTTGGAACCACGCCCCTTGGTTCATCGGTTCTTCTTGGCACCACACCACCTCTTTGGCTTCGCTGTAGCGTTTGAGTGTGGCTTGCAGCTCTTCTCGGGGGAAGGGATACAGTTGTTCTACTCGAACCAAGGCGACATCATCAATGCCTTTGTCTTCTTGTTCGGCGGCCAGGTCGAAGTAGACCTTGCCCGCGCAGAACACAACGCGTTTGACCGACTTGGGCTTGGGTTTCGATGGGTCATCAATGACCAGTTGGAACGCCCCCGAGCTCAAGTCCTCAAGCGATGACGTTGAGGCTTTGTGGCGGAGCAATGACTTCGGTGTCATAACGATCAGAGGCTTTCGCAACGGCCGAATCATTTGCCTGCGAATCATATGAAACATCTGCGAGGGCAGGGACGGCACACACACTTGAATGTTGTTGTGCGAGCACAACTGCATAAACCGCTCCAGTCGCGCCGATGAGTGCTCTGGACCTTGGCCCTCGTAGCCGTGCGGCAAGAACATCACCAGACCACACAAACGCCCCCACTTGGCCTCACCGGAGGTGATGAACTGATCAATGACCACCTGTGCGCCGTTGACAAAGTCGCCAAACTGGCCCTCCCAGATGGTGAGGGTGTTGGGGTCGGCAGTCGCATAGCCATACTCAAAGCCCAACACCGCCTCCTCTGACAGCAGCGAGTCGATGATGGTGACCTGATTGGGTTGGTCGCTGAGTTCAGCCAAGGGCACTTTGACCTCGCCGCTTGATTGCTCATGGAGGACGGCGTGGCGGTGGAAAAAGGTGCCTCGGCCCGAATCTTGGCCGACCAACCGCAACCCAAAACCAGACTCAATCAAACCGGCATAGGCCAGGGTCTCTGCAAAGCCCCAATCCAAGGGTTGTTCACCCGCGCCCATTTTTCGCCGAGCCTCGATGATGCGATCGACTTGGCGGTGGACCTTAAAATCTTCGCCCAAGTCGGTCAGTTGCTTATTCAGCCGCTCGATGTCTTTTTTCGGCATCGCGGTTTTGGCTTTGGCGCGCCAGTCTGTCTCCAGATAGGGTGCCCACTCGACGGTGGTGGGGGCGTCTTCTTCGGGCACCAGATCGATCACCGGCTCACCGGCCTCGAGGTGCTTACGATAGGTCTCGCGCGCCTCATCAAGGGTTTTTTGATCGGTCAACTTATGGTCGATGAGCTTTTTGGCGTAGCGCGTTTTGACGGTGTCGTGGCTGCGGATGGTGTCATACATCCTCGGCTGGGTGGCCGCGGGCTCATCGGCTTCGTTGTGACCATGGCGTCGGTAACACACCAAATCAATCACCACGTCTTTGTTGAATTCGCGCCTGAAATCTGCAGCGAGTTTGGTGACAAACAACACCGCCTCGGGGTCATCGCCGTTGACATGAAAGATCGGCGCTTGCACCATTTTGGCGACTTCGGTGCAATACAGCGTCGAGCGCGCGTCAATCGGGTTGGATGTGGTGAAGCCAATTTGGTTGTTGACGACAATGTGGAACGTGCCACCGACGGCGAAGCCACGCGCCTGTGACATATTCAAAAGCTCCATGACCACGCCTTGACCGGCAATGGCGGCATCGCCGTGCACCAACACGGGCATCACCTGCTCGCGTTGATCATCGACCAAGCGCGTCTGTCGGGCGCGCGCAGAGCCGGCCACCACAGGGTTGACAATCTCCAAGTGCGAGGGGTTGAAGGCCAGCGCCAGGTGCATCACCCCGCCATTGGTTTTGACATCTGAGCTGTAGCCTAAGTGATATTTCACATCCCCCGAGCGGCTGGGGTCATCGTCTGAAATGGCCCCCTCAAACTCGGCAAACAATTCGCTGGGGCTTTTGCCCAAGATGTTGACCAAGACGTTCAAGCGGCCGCGGTGCGCCATGCCGATGACCATTTCTTTCACGCCTTGCGCGCCGGTGTGGCGAATCAGGGTGTCAAACAATGGAATCATGCTCTCACCGCCTTCCAGCGAGAAGCGCTTTTGCCCCACGTATTTTGAGTGCAAGAACTTCTCCATGTCCTCAGCAGCGGAGAGCTTGCTGAGCAGGCGGAGTTTTTCTTCTTTGTCGAGCTCGAATTGTCCTGCCTGAGTTTCTAACCGCTGCTGCAACCAACGCCGTTGGTCAGTGTCGGTGATGTGCATAAACTCCACGCCGATGGTGTCGGTATAGGTGGCTTTGCACTTTTGCACAATGTCGGCCAGCGGCATGCGCTCGGGCCCTGCCAGCGTGCCTGAGTGAAATGAGGTCTCGAGGTCTTGCTCATCGAGCCCATGGAAGCCAAGCTCAAGATCGGCCACGTGGGGCCGCTCGCCCAGCTGCAGCGGGTCGAGTTTGGCGCGTTGGTGGCCTCGAACCCGGTAGGCATTGATCAACCGCAACACGCCGGCTTGTTTGTGATCAGCCGGGCCGGCGCCTTCAGCCAGTGCTGGGCGCAGGTCCGTAAAGTCATGCGCGATCGCTTGGTGGTGGGTGTCTTGTTGCTCGGGCGAGAGGTCTTTAAAAATATGCTGCCATTGGGCAGGAACGCTGGCAGCGTCGGCGAGCCACTGCTCGTAGAGCGCTTCGACATAATGCGCATTTGCGCCGGACAAATGAGAGGTCAAGTACTGCGTTTTTAAGAAATTGGTCATGATCCGGGGCTACTCAGGCCAAGGTCACATAAGTTCAACCTTTGATTATACCGATGCCCACGGGGTTTGGGGCGGTGTTTGCCGATATCAAAAGCCCGTGTGGGCGAGTGGGTGGGGCCGATGAGATCGTTTGTGCGGCGTGGGTGTTAGACGTAGCGGCCAATGGCCTTGGCCATTGTGCTGGCGTTGCCGGTGTAGGTGGCCGGGGTCAGTGCATGGAGCCGGGCTTTGGCCTCGGGTGGAATGGCCAGCGATGCGATAAAGGCCTCGACATCGGCCTGCTCGATGGTGTGCCCACGGGTGAGCGTTTTCAATTGTTCATACGGATTTGGCAGGTGGTGGGCGCGCATCACCGTTTGGATGGCTTCAGCGAGCACCTCCCAGGCGCCGTTGAGATCATCGGCGATCTGCGCTGGGGCCAATGCCACTCGCCCCAATCCTTTGCTGAGTGATTGCCAGGCCAGGGCGGTGTAGCCGAGTGCCGAGCCCAGGCTGCGCTGCACGGTGGAGTCGCTCAGGTCGCGTTGGAACCGCGACACCGGCAGTTTGCTGGCCATGTGCTCGAGCATGGCATTGGCCAGCCCCAAGTTGCCCTCGGCGTTTTCAAAATCGATGGGATTGACCTTATGGGGCATGGTGGAGGATCCCACCTCGCCCTCAACCAGGGCTTGAGAGAAGTAGCCCAGGCTGATGTAGCCCCACATGTCGCGAGCCAAATCCAAGCAAATGGTGTTGAGCCGGATCAGCGCATGCGCCAGCTCGGCGATGCCGTCGTGCGGCTCGATTTGGGTGGTGTAGGGGTTCCACACCAGCCCCAGATCTTCCACCACGTCCCGCGACAACGCCGGCCAATCGACACCAGGCGCTGCGATCAGGTGCGCGTTGAAGTTGCCCACCGCGCCGTTGAGCTTGGCGGTGGTCTCGACTTGCACCAGCTGGCGGCGCTGGCGGCGCAAACGAAACACCACGTTGGCGATCTCTTTGCCCATGGTGGTGGGGCTGGCGGTTTGGCCGTGGGTGCGGGCGAGCATCGCGCAATCGGCCCAATTGGTGGCCATGTCTTCGAGCTGTTGGTCCAACTGGGCCAGCAAAGGATCGAGCACACCGGTGATGGATTTTTGTAAGATCAACGCCCAGGCGGTGTTGTTGATGTCTTCTGAGGTGCAGGCAAAGTGCACCAGTTCTGCACTCGGGGCGAGGGTGGCGCGCTCGGCGAGCTTGTCCTTGAGCCAATACTCCACCGCCTTGACGTCGTGGTTGGTCGTCGCTTCGATCGCTTTGATCGCGGCGGCGTCGTCTTGGCTGAAACCGCTGACCAGGCCGTCCAAAAACCGCTCATCATCGGCTGTCAGCGGCGCCAGGGCCTCAAATTCTGGGCACCGAGCCAACGCCTTGAACCACGCCACCTCGACGGCGAGGCGGTGCTGTATCAGCCCCGATTCAGAGCACCATTGGGCGAGCGTGGCCAGTTTGCTCTGGTAGCGTCCATCCAGCGGCGACAGGGCGGTGAGGGCGGCGTGTGTCATGCGGCTATGATACGAGATCTTCGCATCACGCGCCCGAGTCCAGCGCGATAATTTCAGCGACACCGGGGCCGTCGGCACTCAGCGCCAGTGTGGTGTTTGGGGGGACCTTTGTTTTCACCACCGCCAGGCCCCACGCGCCTTGGTGGGTGATGACCTGACCCACCGCCGGGCCCGACTCCCCGTCGGCATGGGGTGGCAAAAACAGCGCGCTGGCCGGGGGTTGGACCGGGATATCATTGGCCCAGTGCAAGCGCACCAGGTGTTGTTTGAGTTGACCGCGGTAGTGGACCTTGGCAATGACCTCTTGGCCGGGGTAGCACCCTTTGTCGTAACTCACACCGCCCAGCCGCTCCAAGCCCAGCGCTTGCGGCAGGAACTGACCCGACACCGCCGGGCTCAGCCAAGCCAGCCCGGCGTGAATGTCGGCCAGCGCCCAATCCAACGTCCACTCCCGCACCCAATCGGCGGCGCCGGTGGACGCGGCCAGATCAGCGTCGTCCCACGCAAGCCCGCGGCTGTCGTCAAAGCTCAACGGATCGGTGGCGCCTGTGGTGTCGTGCCATGCGCCGACCACGCGTTGCGGGGCGCCAAACGACACCCGCCGGCCGATGGTGAACTTTGTTAAACCGGCCATGGTGTCTTCGAGCTGGCTCTCGGGCAGCACACAATCGATGTGGTCCTTGCCCACTCGAATCAGCAGGCAGGCCAGCACCCGCCCTTGGCCGTTGCACCACGCGCTTGGGTGCCAGCGTTTTGCGGCCAGTCGATCGACATGGCAGCTCAGTTGAGATTGGGCGAAGCTTTGGGCGTCTTCACCGAAAATGGTAAAGCCTTTGAGATGATCGACAGGGTGCAAGGTCACGAGTCCACACCCCGACGACGAGGTGGGCAGGCCAGTTGGTCTGGAAAGGCCCCGCACCCAGCGTATTTATTGGCGATCAACCCCATGCGGGACATACAAACCCTTTATAATGGTGACCCATGACTGCCCATGATAAGACAGATCAAATCGATCCTGACCAAAATGCCCCAAAAGCCGAGGTCGGTGATGCTGATCGGCGCCTCCGAGACGGCATCGGTCAGGGTGCTGAAGCGCCACAATCCAAACCCACACCGCCCAAAGAATATGGTGGGCGCAAGCAAGGTTTGGACCCCACCCGCTATGGGGATTGGGAGAAAAACGGTCGGTGCATTGACTTTTGAGCGTTGACGCGCAGATTGCCAACTGTCAGATTGGCACCTGTTTTGACTATTAACCGCGGCTAGAATGTTCGTTTGGCCGCACGATGTGAGTGATTGAACCTATGGCAACACAACAACGACCCCTGTCCCCGCATCTCCAAATCTACCGACCGCAGCTGACCTCTGTGCTGTCGATCTCACACAGAATCACCGGTGTGTTGCTCAGTGTGGGGTTGGTGCCCTTGGTGGTGTGGTTGGTGGCATTGGGTCGTGGCCCTGAGGCCTTTGCGGCCGTGATGGCGGTGTTCTCGCACCCGCTGGCTTTGGTGCTGTGGGTGGCGTGGAGCTTTGCGCTGTTTTATCACATGTGCAATGGCATCCGCCATTTGCTGTGGGACGCGGGGCTCTTTTTGGACCTGAAAAGTGCTTATGCCACCGGTTGGACGGTGGTGGTGCTTGCTGGGGTATTGACGGCCTTGGCTTGGGGGGTGTGGTCATGAAGTTTCGAAACCCCTTGGCGAATGCACTGAACCACGGCTCGGCCGGTGACGGCGTGGGCCATTGGTGGGCCCAGCGTTTGAGCGCCATGCTGATGGTGGTGTTGACGGCATGGTCGGTCTACGCGGTGAGCGTTGTTGTCGGCGGTGACTACGCCACCACCCGCGCGTGGTTGGGCCAACCCGTGCACGCGGCATTGGCGTCATTGTTTGTGCTCACCGCCTTGTATCACGCCACGCTGGGGTTGCAGGTGGTCATTGAAGACTATGTTCACCAACGTGCCGTTGAGATGTTTTTGCTGATCTCGATTAAGTTGTTGGCTGTGATCAGCGCGTTGGTTGTTGTTTTTTCCATGTTTGCCATTGCATCAGGAGTTTAAATGAGCCAGGCCTATTCCATAACGCGGCATGAATATGATGTGTTGGTGATCGGGGCCGGCGGCGCCGGGTTGCGGGCAACCATGGGGTTGGCTGCCACGGGGTTGACCACCGCTTGCATCACCAAAGTCTTCCCAACGCGGTCGCACACGGTGGCGGCGCAAGGTGGCATGAGTGCGGCTTTGGGCAACATGGGTGAAGACGACTGGCGTTGGCACATGTACGACACGATCAAAGGATCGGATTGGTTGGGCGATCAAGACGCCATCGAGTATATGTGTCGAGAAGCGATTCCATCGGTGATCGAGCTCGAGCACTTTGGCGTGCCGTTTTCGAGAACAGAAGAGGGCAAGATCTACCAGCGGCCTTTCGGTGGCATGACCACGCGTTTCGGCGAAGGCACGGCGCAACGAACCTGCGCGGCCGCCGACCGAACCGGGCACGCCATCTTGCACACGCTCTATCAGCAGTCCCTCAAGCACCAAGCCCAATTCTTTATTGAGTATTTCGCGCTTGATTTGATCATGGATGACGATGGCACCTGCTGTGGCGTGGTCGCTTGGGACCTGGCCACCGGGACCTTGCACGAATTTCGGGCGCACGCGGTGATCTTGGCCACGGGTGGCTATGGCCGGGCGTATTTTTCATGCACGTCCGCCCACACCTGCACGGGCGATGGCAACGGCATGGTGCTGCGCGCTGGCCTGCCATTGCAGGACATGGAGTTTGTTCAGTTCCACCCCACGGGGGTCTATGGTGCGGGCTGTTTGATCACCGAAGGGGTGCGAGGCGAGGGCGGCTATTTGACCAACGCCGATGGCGAGCGGTTTATGGAACGCTACGCCCCCAACGCGAAAGACCTGGCGTCTCGAGACGTGGTGTCGCGCTCGATGACCATCGAGATCCGGGAGGGCCGAGGTGTGGGCCCGAAAGGCGACCACATCCACCTCAACCTCCAGCACCTGGGGGGCGATGTGATCCACGAGCGCTTGCCGGGCATTGCCGAAACCGCCAAGATTTTTGCCGACGCCGATGTCACCAAAGAGCCCATTCCGGTGTTGCCCACGGTGCACTACAACATGGGCGGCATCCCCACCAACTACCACGGTGAGGTGGTGACCTCGAAAGATGGTGACCCAGATGCTGTGGTGCCGGGGTTGTTCGCCATCGGTGAGGCCGCGTGCGTGTCTGTCCACGGCGCGAACCGCTTGGGGTCAAACTCCTTGCTCGATTTGATCGTCTTTGGCCGCGCGGTGGCCAAGCGTTGTGGCGCGACGATCAAGCCCGGCCAAAACCACAGAAGCTTGTCGCCTGAGAAAGTCGACAACATCGTGGCTGAATTTGACCGCTTGCGCCATGCCGATGGCTCGAACCCGACCGCTGAGGTGCGCGATGAGATGCAGCAAGTCATGCAGCGCGACGTGGCGGTCTTTAGAACCTCCAAAACCTTGGCCGACGGCGTCAAAAGCATTCAACAAGTCAACGCCGCCTTCGATGACATTCAAGTCAAAGACCGGTCGATGGTTTGGAACTCTGACCTGGTGGAAACGCTGGAGCTTCGGAACTTGCTGGGCAATGCGGTCTCGACCATGGTCTCTGCCGAGAACCGCAAAGAGAGCCGTGGGGCGCATGCCCACGAGGACTATCCCGATCGCAACGACGATGAGTGGATGAAGCACACGCTGATTTGGGCCAAAGAGAATGGTGAGACCACCATTGACTACCGGCCAGTTCACATGTTCACGCTGAGTGACGATGTTGAAGTGGTGCCTGCCAAAGCCCGGACCTATTGATTGATGAGGATTGAGAGCAATCATGGCTGAATTTCGTTTGCCGAAAAATTCGAGAATCCAGAAGGGTCACCACCACCCAGCGCCTGAAGGGGCGGGGCGGGTGAAAACCTTCCGCATTTATCGTTGGAGTCCAGACGACGATGAAAAGCCACGGGTCGATACCTACGAGATCGATCTGGACGATTGTGGGCCGATGGTGTTGGATGCCATGGTCAAAATCAAAAACGAAATGGACCCGACATTGACATTTAGACGCTCGTGCCGCGAAGGCATTTGCGGCTCTTGCGCGTTCAACATCGACGGCGTCAACACTTTGGCGTGCATCACCGCCATCGATGACATCAAAGGCGATGTCAAGCTCTACCCGTTGCCCCACATGCCCGTGATCAAAGACTTGGTCCCTGATCTGACGCATTTTTATGCGCAGTATGCCTCGATCAAGCCGTGGATCAGAACCCAGTCGGCACCGCCCCCAGACAAAGAGCGGCTGCAATCGCATGAAGACCGCACGCACATCGATGGCTTGTATGAGTGCATTTTGTGCGCGTGTTGCTCGACATCGTGCCCAAGTTATTGGTGGAACGGTGATCGGTATTTGGGCCCGGCCATCTTGTTGCAAGCTTACCGTTGGCTGGCCGACTCTCGCGACGAGGCCACCGGCGAGCGACTCGATGAGCTGGAAGATCCCTTCAAGCTGTACCGCTGCCACACCATCATGAACTGTGCACGGACCTGCCCAAAAGGCCTCAACCCCGCCAAAGCGATCGCCGAAATCAAGAAAATGATGCTCGCGCGTCGAGGCGTTTAACACGGTATGGCCGATGGGGTCGCTGATGGCGTGGCTGATGCTGAGCCTGCAGGCGATGAATTGGAAAAACGCCGGTTGCAGTGGCGTTGTCGTCGGGGGATGCGCGAGCTCGATGCGTTGCTGACCCGGTGGTTGAGCGACCACTATCCCACAGCCGATAGCAAAGCCCGGGCGCAGTTTGCGCTGCTTTTGGAGCAAGAAGACGACGTGCTTTGGAACTGGCTGTTGGGGCGATCTTCCCCGCAATCACCTGAATTGGCAGCGCTCGTCGATCAGATCACAGCCAGTGATGGGCACGGCCCTAAAAACGGATCGGCCTGACGGCGGCTGGGTGGTGCGCCCGGCCCGCTGGCCCGCGCTGTGGGTGGTGGTGTTGACGCAGTGGGCGGTGGTCTTGTGGGCCCAATCTTGGCCCCTGTCGGGGTGGCTGCTGATGGGCTTGGCCGGGGTGGAGCTGGTGGGCTTGAGCGCGGCCTATCGTCTAATTAAACCCAATAAAATCATTTACCTACGAGATCAATCTCTTTTAGTTTGTGATGGTTCTGGCCGCAAGAAAGCCAAGATAGACAGCCCCCAAGGCTTCGCCAGTCCGTTCTTTGTCGGCATCGCTTGTGGTCGGTTGTCTCATCTGGGGTTATTCGCCAGCCAATTGGCGCCGCACCAATACGCCGCCCTGTTGCGCTGGGTGCGCTGGCGGTAGGCGCCCGTTTAAAGTCCCAAGGGCGTGTCTTTGAGGCGCAAAATGTCGGTCTTGCGGTGACGGCCGGGCAGATATCGAGTATTATGGGAAGCTTTCGTAACTGTTCGAAATCACAAGGAAAACACCAATCATGGAACGCACCCTCTCTATCATTAAACCCGACGCCGTGGCCAAAAATGTCATCGGTGAGATCCTGTCGCGCTTTGAAAAGGCCGGCTTGAGCGTGGTGGCCGCGAAAATGAAGCACCTGTCGAAGGCAGAAGCCGAGGGCTTTTATGCAGTGCACAAAGAACGTCCATTTTTCAATGACCTGGTGGCGTTTATGAGCTCAGGCCCGGTGATGATCCAGGTCCTCGAAGGGCCAGATGCCATCATGAAAAACCGCGAGTTGATGGGTGCAACCAACCCCCAAGAGGCCGCAGCCGGCACGATTCGGGCGGACTTTGCCGAAAGCATCGACGCCAATGCCGTTCATGGCTCCGATGCGCCGGAAACAGCCGCCACTGAAATCGACTACTTTTTCAAGCCCGACGAGTTGTGTCCCAGGTAAGCGACGACAAAGTCAATCTGTTGGGCCTTGATCAGCAAGGCCTGGTGGATTTTTTTGCCGGCTTGGGCGAAAAGCCTTTTCGGGCGCGCCAGCTTTTGCAATGGATTCATCAGCGTGGTGTGACCGATTTTGCTGACATGACCGATTTGTCGCAAAAGCTTCGCGAGCGATTGGGCTCGGTGGCGACGGTCGTGGCGCCGCGTTCGATTCGAGAGAGTGAGTCCAGCGACGGCTGCGTGAAGTGGCTGTTGAGTGAGCGTGGCGGCAGTGCGGTGGAGACGGTCTATATCCCCGAGACCGGGCGCGGCACGTTGTGCATTTCCTCGCAAGTGGGGTGCATGCTCAATTGCACCTTTTGCTCGACCGCCACCCAAGGGTTTAAGCGCAACCTCAGCGCCGATGAAGTCATCGGTCAGGTCTGGTTTGCCAAGCAAAGGCTCAATGATTTGACCGGTGGCCAGGCGCGGATCACCAACGTGGTGTTTATGGGCATGGGCGAGCCGTTGTTGAACTTGGATGCCGTCAAGCCAGCGCTGGCCTTGTTGCGTGATGATCTGGCGTACGGCTTGGCCTCGCGCAAGGTGACGATTTCAACCGCGGGCGTGGTGCCGGGCATCGACCAGTTGGCCGAGGGCGTGGAGTTTGCGCTGGCGGTGTCATTGCACGCCCCCACCGACGAGTTGCGCCAGCGGTTGGTCCCACTCAACCGCAAGTATCCACTTGAAGATTTGATGGCGGCTTGTCGTCGTTATGTCGCGCATGACGCGCGTCGTTCAGTGACTTTCGAATACACCATGATCGATGGCGTCAACGACCAGCTGTCCCATGCCAAAGGGCTTCGTCGCTTGCTCGATGGCCTGCCGTGCAAAGTCAATCTGATTCCATTCAATCCGTTTCCAGGCACACCATTCCAGCCATCGAGCGATGAGACCATGTACGCGTTCCAAATGGCGGTCAGAACGGCGGGCATTGTCACCACCATCCGAAAAACCCGGGGCGATGACATCGATGCCGCCTGCGGGCAGCTCGTCGGTCAAGTGCTCAGCCCGAACGAACGCCGGCGAGTGGTGCAAACCCAATTGGCCAAGCAGGCGCTGATGGCATGATCGAGACCCCCAAGTCCAAACAATTGGGGGCGGCGTTGTACTCGGCACGACAGGCCAAGGGCTGGTCGGTGGCGGAGGTGGCCGAGCGCATTGGTGCCAGTGTGTCTTTGGTGGCCTCCCTCGAGCGCGACGCAGGCGCTGAGTTGGCGCCGGTCTATCGGGATGGTTTCTTGCGCCGTTACTTGCACCTGGTGGGCATGGATGAGGAGGTGGCACCCACCGCGCCACCGCCGGCCATCCGGCCAATTTTGACGGGTGTGCGCGGCATCCGAAAAAACCATTGGATCAACGCATCATTCAGTTGGCTTCGTTATGCGCTGGTGTCTGTGGTGATTGTGGCCCCGATGCTGTGGTTTGGCATCAACCACAGCGTGTTGTGGTTGACCGATGGGCTGGAGGCGACACCCGAAGGCAGCGAACGCGCGGCCAAGGCCAACAGCGAGCGCCGTCAGGTGCGGATCATACGGGCCAGTCAATTGCCACCGCGCGGGCAGTCGCAATCGCAACCACAACCGCAATCACAACCGCAATCACTGATGCAGCCGCAATCATCAAACCAACAACCGGAGGCCAACGCGCTCGGCTCACAGCCCGGGCGCGGTGCGGGTGACACGCCCCAACCACCCGCCAACATGTCACCCGTGGCCCAACCGGTGGCCCATGAGTTGACCATTCGTTTGTCAGAAGACAGTTGGATTGAGGTGGTTGACGCTGAAGACAGCCGCTTGGAGCATAACCTCCTGCGCGGCGATACCGCCCAGCGATACCAAGGTGAGCCGCCATTTGATTTGTTGCTCGGCAAAGGCGCAGCGGTGGAGCTGGCGCTTAACGGCCAAGTGCTCAATCACTTGGCTGTACAAGACGAGCCGTCGGGGTCGGTGGGGCTGATTGAGCTTCGCGTGTTCGCCGACGGGCGAGTCGAGCGCAAGCCATGAGCACGCGCCAATCAATCCGTGGGATGCACGACATATTGCCTGACGAGAGTGGGGCGTGGCGCCAGCTGGAAGCAAAGCTCGCGCGGCTTTTCGATCGCTATCAATTCAAGGAGATCCGCCTGCCGTTGTTGGAGCACACCGAGGTGTTCACCCGCGCCATCGGACAAAGCACCGATGTGGTCGAAAAAGAGATGTACACCTTTGCCGATCGCAACGGCGATTCACTCAGCCTTCGACCCGAGGGCACAGCCGCGGTGGTCCGGTCGGTCATTCAGCATGGCTTGTTGAACCCGCCGGGGCTGAAAGTTTGGTACCAAGGCCCGATGTTTCGTCATGAGCGGCCGCAGCGCGGTCGCCAGCGGCAATTCCATCAATTCGGTGCTGAGGTGTTTGGCTGGGAAGACCCAAGCGTTGATGCTGAGTTGATCGCCATGGTCGAGCGCTTGTGGCGTGAGTTGGGCGTGGCCGACAACATCCGCCTGGAGATCAATTCTTTGGGCGACCCTGAAGACCGACAACGCCACCGCCAGCAGTTGCTGGATTACCTCACCCCATTTGAAGCTCAATTGGATGCCGACAGCCAGCGGCGCTTGCACACCAACCCGCTTCGTATTTTTGATTCGAAAGTGCCCCAGACCCAAGAGATCATGGTCAACGCGCCGAAATTTGAGTCAAGCTTGGGCGATCAGGCGCGGGCGCATTTTGATGCGCTCAAAGCCATGCTGGATGCGCTGGGCATCCGCTACACGGTCAACCCTGGGTTGGTGCGCGGGCTGGATTATTACTGCCGCACGGTGTTTGAGTGGATCACGGACGATCTTGGCGCACAAGGCACGGTGTGCGCGGGCGGGCGCTATGATGGGTTGGTGGCGATGGCCGGTGGCAAAGATGTGCCTGGCATCGGCTTTGCGATGGGTGCCGAGCGGTTGTTGGAACTGATCAAGATCCAAGGGGGCATTGAGGATGTCGCACCGGCGGTGTATTGGGTCGGTGGCGTCGAGCGCGATGAGCTGATGATGGCCGCCGAAGCGCTGCGCGATGCGCTCCCTGATCTGCCCGTCGGGGTGGACTTGCCGGGTGGCAGTTTCAAGTCGCAACTCAAGCGTGCCGATCGGTCCGGTGCCCGGTGGGCACTGATTGTCGGCCAAGCCGAAAGCGAGGCGGGCACGGTGTTGGTCAAAGACCTCCGCTCAGACCAACCGCAACGCCACGTCCCGAAGGCGGATCTGGCACAATATCTCGCCACAGAACTTTTATCAGATAAGGAATAGCCCAACATGGCCGTTGAACTGTACGATGATCACGAGCAAGGTGAGCGCGTCCGACGCTGGCTGCAGAGCAATGGCGTCAGCATTGTGCTGGCGGTGGTTTTGGCTTTGGGGGGCGTGTTTGGGTTCCAGCAATACCAGGCCAACCAGCTCAACAACCAAAGCGCTGCGGCGAATTACTTCAACACCATCCAACAGTTGATCGACGGCGACCAGCTGGAGATGGCTGAAGACTACTACGAGCGGTTGCAGTCTGTCGATCAAGGCGGATTTTATGTGCTGGCGAGCATCGCCATGGCCACCGGCTATGTGGAGGCTGGCCGTTTGGCGCCCGCCGCCTCGCTGTACCAAACCCTTTGGAATGAGGGTGACATGGCGTCATTTAAGGGCTTGATTGGCTTGCGCTTGGCGCGCTTATTGAACGGTCAAGGCGACCATGAGGCGGCTTTGGACGTGGTCTCCGGGGCAGCACCCATCGGTTATGAGGGTGCCTGGGCCGAAGCGCGCGGTGACATTTACTATGACTTGGGCGACATGGACCAGGCGCGCGCGGCGTACCAACAAGCGCTGGATTCGCCCGATGACATGGGCTTTGGCAGCAGCCTGTTGCAAATGAAATTTGATGCCACCGGGCCGGGGCAACTTGCCGCGGAGGCGCCATGATGTCGGCACGATCGCTTCGCCACCTGGCCGCTGTTGTGGCGCTTATCGGTTTGACGGGGTGTCAAACGATTGGCGGCTGGTTCAGCGACGACGACAGCTTGCCTCCAGCCGAGCTGGTGGCGTTTGACGCCAGCTTGTCGGTCGACAACGTGTGGTCCAAGCGGGTCGTCGGTGATTTTGGACGCAGCCGCTCAGCCATTGCACCGGTGTTTGCTGATGAGTGGGTTTGGGTCGCTGGTGAACAAGGCCAGGTCGTTGGCGTGAATGCCCTGTCGGGTCGCGTTGAGAAGCGTTTTGAGACCGATTTGTCCATTTCGGCTGGGCCTTTGATTGTCGATGAGCACATTGTTGTCGGCACGTTTGAAGGCCAAGTGGTGGTCATGGACAAACAAAGCGGTGAGGTCGTGTGGCGCCGCGAGGTCAGCTCCGAGGTTTTGGCCTCACCGATTCTGGCCGATGACAAAGTGGTGGTTCGTGTCTTGGATGGCAGGGTCTATGGCTTTGATCGAGACACCGGGCGTCGAGCCTGGGTCTATGATCGGTCCGTGCCATTGTTAACACTGCGCGGCAACAGCGCACCGGTGGCCCGAGCGGGTCGGATTTATTTGGGGTTTGATGACGGCGTGGTGGCGTCCATTCGCGCCGACGACGGCACCCAGGTTTGGGAGCAGCGCATCAGTGAGCCCGAAGGCCGAACGGAGCTTGAGCGTTTAACAGACATCGATGGGCCGATGGCGATCGTTGGCAACACGCTGTATGTGGTGACATACAAAGGCCGGATGGCGGCTGTGGCGACAGAATCTGGGCGCTTGCTGTGGATCAAAGACATCAGCGCCGAGCAAGGATTGAGCTTGCGCCGCACGCAGTTGGCGGTGGCCGATCGTGAGGATGCCATTTGGTTGGTCGATCGACAAAACAGCACCACGCTGTGGCGTGAGCCGCGGCTTGAGCGGCGCGACATCACCCGGCCGGTGTTTTATAACAACCACATCATCACCGTGGATTTCGATGGTTACATGCATTGGTTAGACACCGACTCTGGCGAGTTCGTGGCTCGACCCCGCATCGGATCGGACCCGGCACACGCCGCGCCGTTGGTGGTGGGCAACACCGCCTTTGTTCTGGATACTGGGGGTCGATTGACAGCCTGGCAAGCCAGACCCTGATGGAGTAGGGCGTTGGACCAGCTCGGCGTTGTGGTCATTGTCGGCCGACCAAATGTCGGGAAATCGACACTGTTTAATGCGCTCACGCGCCGGCGTGATGCGCTGGTCGCTGACTTTCCTGGCGTCACCCGAGACCGCATCTACGGCCGCGCCGAACTGGCTGGGCATGGCGTGATTTTGATTGACACCGGTGGCCTTGAAGCCGCCGATCAGCCACTGGATCAAGCCGCCCAGCATCAAACCCAAGCCGCCATTGAACAGGCCGATGTGTTGGTGTTTGTCAGCGACGGGCAAGCGGGGTTGATGGCGGCGGACTTTGATATTGTTCAACAGCTTCGGCGCACCAACAAACCCATCGTGCATGCCATCAACAAGACCGATGGGATCCAAGTTGATCTCGCGCTGGGCGAGTCCAGCGAGCTGGGCTTGGTCGATGTGTGTCCGATTGCCGCGGCGCACCGGCGTGGCCTGGATGCCTTGGCAGAGCAGGTGGCCAGGCATTTGCCCGATCACGCCGCCGCACCACCCACACCAGACGATGGCATTCGTTTGGCATTATTGGGCCGTCCCAACGCCGGCAAGTCAACCTTGCTCAATCGATTCGTGGGCGAAGAGCGTGCTTTGGCCAGCGACATCCCCGGCACCACCCGGGATCCCATCTATGCCACGGTGGAACGGGCTGGACAAACCTACCATGTGGTCGACACCGCCGGCATTCGCCGTCGACGCAGCGCCCAAGAGGACTTGGAGCGATTGAGCACCCTCAAAGCCATGCAGGCCATGGATCGGGCAGAGATTGTGGTGCTGGTGATTGACGCACAAGCCGGTGTCAGTGAGCAAGACGCGCGCTTGGCCGGGCACGTGATTGAAGCCGGGCGGGCGCTGGTGTTGGTGCTCAACAAATGGGACCGGTTGGATGACCACGGGCGTGAGCAGTGCCTGAAAGCCATGGAAGAGCGCATGCCGTTTGCCTTGTTTGCCCCGGTG
This sequence comes from Wenzhouxiangella sp., assembly GCA_031580925.1. Taxonomy (GTDB): domain Bacteria; phylum Pseudomonadota; class Gammaproteobacteria; order Xanthomonadales; family Wenzhouxiangellaceae; genus Wenzhouxiangella. The sequence goes on along the minus strand of JAVLCB010000002.1, from coordinate 56,928 downwards.
GTGGTGTTGTCTGCGCTCCACGGCTCGGGGCTTGGGGAGTTGACCGATGCGCTGAACCACGTCCACGGCTTGGCCTGTCAAGAGTTGTCCACACCCAAGCTCACGGAGGTCTTAAGACGCGCCGTGGAGGCGCACCCGCCCGGTGGTGGCGAGCGGTTCAGACCCAAATTGCGCTATGCCCACATGGGCGGCTTGTTTCCCACCCGGGTGGTCATCCATGGCAGCCGCACCGATTCGCTCAAAGCCCCCTACAAGCGCTATTTGATCAACCAATTTCGGCGGGCTTTTGATCTGACCGGCGTGCCGGTGGGCTTGCGATTCAAAGAGTCGGTCAACCCCTACGCGGGCCGAAAAAACACCCTCACGCCGCGGCAAGTCCAAAAACGACGCCGCACCAAGCAACTTCGCCGCCGTTCCAAGTAACTGACAGACCCGATCGTGTCCATTGGCGCTACAATGGCGGCATGACCCACGCTGACGCCCAACCCACCGCTCAAACGCTCGATGGTCGGGTTGTGGCTGACCATTTGATCGCGGCCTTGGCCCGGGCGACCGACGCCCACACCGCCCAAGGCCATCCACCGCCAGGGCTGGCGGTGGTGTTGGTGGGCGATGACCCCGCCTCGCAGGTGTATGTTGGCCACAAGATTAAAGCATGCGAGCGGGTGGGAATCCGGTCGTTCTCGCATCCGCTGCCCAGCACCACCACAGAAGATGCGTTGCTGGCTTTAATCGATCAACTCAACGCCGATGAAGCCGTTGCTGGGATTTTGGTGCAATTGCCGCTGCCTGAGGGCATCAATGCCGCGCGGGTGACCCGCCGCATCGCGCCGCACAAAGATGTCGATGGCTTTCACCCCACCAACATGGGGCTGTTGGCGCAACGCACCCCAGAAATACGCCCTTGCACGCCACGCGGGGTGATCACCTTACTGAACTACTACGGCATTGACCCCAAAGGCCAAGATGCTTTGGTGGTGGGGGCATCCAACATTGTCGGTCGGCCACTGATGCTTGAGTTGGTGCTGGCCGGGGCCACCGTGACCATCGCGCATCGGTTCACGCGAGACCTCAAAAAGCACGTGGGCCGCGCTGCGATTCTTTGTGTGGCTGTGGGCCGTGCGGGGTTGATTGACCCTGACTGGATTGCCCCGGGGGCGGTGGTGGTGGACATTGGCATCCATCGAGACGCCCAAGGCCGCCTGCGCGGTGATTTGGACTACGACAAAGCCCGAGAAAAAGCCAGTTGGATCACGCCTGTGCCTGGCGGGGTCGGGCCGATGACGGTGGCGACCTTGCTACAAAACACCTTGCAAGCGGCGGGCATCATTCCCGCTGATTTCAGCCTCACCGCGACGCACGCCGACACCTAAAGCCACGCGGGCCTTACTCGCGTTCGATCACCGCCGCCACGCCCATGCCCCCGGCGGTGCACACCGAGATCAGGCCCCGACCCGAGCCGGCTTGTTGCAAGATTGCCGCCAGCGTTGAGACGATCCGAGCACCGGTGGCTGCAAACGGGTGGCCGATGGCAATGGAGCCGCCGCGGACATTCATCTTCGAGCGCTCAATCGCGCCCAACGCGTCCGACAGCCCCAATTGGTTGCGGCAGTATTGGTCGGACTCCCAGGCTTTGAGGGTGCACAGCACCTGCGCGGCAAACGCTTCATGAATCTCATAAAAATCAAAGTCTTGAAGATTTAAATTCAAGTCAGTGAGAAGGTTTGAAACGGCCACTGTGGGCGCCATCAGCAAGCCTTGCTCGGCATCCACGTGGTCCACGGCGGCGGTTTTCCCGCCGACCAGGTACGCCATGATGGGCAGGTTGTGCGCTTTGGCCCAGTCTTCAGACGCCAACAGCACCGCGGCCGACCCGTCGCTCAAGGTGGTGCTGTTGCCCGCGGTGAGCGTGCCGCCTTTTTTATCGAAGGCCGGTTTGAGCGAAGACAGCTTATCGCTGCTGGTGTCTGGGCGGACGATGTTGTCTCGCAACACCCCAGCATGCGGGATGACGAGGTCATCAAAAAAGCCCTCGTCCCAAGCTTGAGCGGCCTTTTGGTGGCTCTCAAGGGTGAGCTCGTCTTGGGCTTGTCGTGGAATCTCCCAGGCTTTGGCCATCCTCTCGCAGTGTTGACCCATTGATAAGCCCGTGCGCGGCTCAGCGTTTCGCGGTGGCTGTGGGGTCAGTTCAGAGAACTTGAAGCCCTTAAACGCTTGGCGCTTTTGGGCAAGGGATTTGGCGCGTGACAACGCCACCAGCCGCTTGGCGAAGCGGTCTTGGAATACCACCGGCACATCGCTGGTGGTGTCGGTGCCGGCGACAATCGCGCACTCGATTTGCCCTGAGGCAATTTTTGCCCCCGACAGCAGCGCCGCTTGCAGGCTGGTCCCGCAGGCTTGCTGCAGGGTGATCCCGGGCGTGTTCGCCGACAAGCTCGTCGACAACACCGCCTCACGCGCCAAGTTCCAGTCTTTGGAGTGGGTGGTGACCGCACCGGCGACCACCTCGTCGATCACTTCGCCGGCCAAGCCGTACTGCTGAACCACGCCTTCAAGTGCGGCGGTGAGCATGTCCAGGTTGGTTTGCTCGCCATACAGTGTATTTGAGCGGCAAAAAGGAATGCGAGTGCCGCCAATGATGGCAATGCGTCGAACCGTTGAATGGGTCATGCTGCGCTCTCCTCACTGGTCGATGGTTGGTTGTCCAAAGCGTGCAACGGGCCGCCTTTGAAGGGGGCAAATCCTGTCCCAAAAATCATCCCCGCATCGAGCAGGTCTTTGTTGGCGACCACGCCGTCGGCCAGACACGCTTGGCACTCTTTGAAATACGGCGCCATCAACCGCTCGGCGAGCGCATTCAGATCGTGGCCGCGATGGGCCTGAGCATTTTTTTGGGGTTTGCCTTTCTTCCACTCATAAAAGCCACGCCCGGACTTTTTACCCAGTTGGCCTTGATTGACCATGCTCTCGAGGATTTTTTTGTCTTCGCCGGCCGACTCGCCCATCAAGGTTTCGATCACGCCCAAGCCGACATCCAATCCCACCGTGTCTGCCAGCTCCACCGGGCCCATGGGCATCCCAAAGTTTTCTGCGGCTTTGTCAATCGCTTCTTTCGGCACCCCCTCGCGGTGCAGTGTCATCGCGTTTTGCATGTACGGGGCGAGGACGCGGTTGACCAAAAAGCCAGGGGTCGAGGTCACCGGCAGCGCATATTTGCCAATTTGTGTGGCAAAGCTGCTGGCATCATCCACCCAGCGTTGCTCGGTTGGGGTGTCATAGACCACCTCGACCAGCGGCATTTGCGCCACTGGATTAAAAAAGTGCAACCCGACCAAGCGGCTGGGGTCGTCGAGCACATCAGCAATGTCGGCCAGCGGGATCGCTGAGGTGTTGGTGGCCAAGAGGGCATCACTGGGCGCGCGGGCGTTGAGTTGGGTAAACAGTTCGCGCTTGGCCTCGCGGTTCTCGAAAATGGCCTCGATGATGACATCGGCCCGCGTCACGCCTTCGCCATCGGGGTCTGCTTTGAGGCGTGTTTTCGCCGCTGCCACGGCGCTTGGCTTTTTGAGTTTGCGTTTAAACAATTGATGCGCACGCTCGATGGCCGGCTCGATGTATTTCATTTGTCGGTCTTGTAAGGTGACCTCAAGGCCTTTCAGGGCGCACCACGCGGCGATATCGCCCCCCATCACGCCTGCACCAATCACGTGCACGCGCCGCGCTCGAAACGCGCTGCGCTTGCCTTGTTCTTTGAGTTGTTCCATCAACCGAAACACGCGCCGAAGGTTGGTGGATGTCTCGCCGGCGAGCAAGCGCGGGACTTTCTCCGCCTCCAGCGCGATCATCTGCTGGGGGTGGTGGCCTTGGCTTTCGAACGCGTCAATCAGCTCAAACGGGGCAGGGTAGTGATCGCGGCGGGCTTTGGCCGCGGTCTGCTTGCGCATTTGCCCGGCCATAAAGCGGCGCACGGGGCCCAGCACGGCCAGTCGTTGTATCCAGTTGGGTTGGCGGTGGCGCTTTTTTTTCAACACGGCTGCGCGCGCGGCCCATTTGAGCGAGCCGTGCGGGGAGACCAACTGATCGACCAGCCCCAAGCCACGCGCCGCGCCCGCTCTGAGCATCCGGCCGGTGAGCATGATCGGCATGGCGTTGAGTGCGCCAATGGCAGCAACCGAGCGACCCGAGCCACCAAAGCCTGGGTAAATGCCCAGGTTGACCTCTGGAAAGCCAATGCGGGTGTGGTCGGCATTCAGCGCGATGCGCCAGTCAAAGCACAGCGCCAACTCCAAGCCGCCGCCCAAGCAATAGCCTTCAAAGGCAACCACGGTCGGGAAGGGCAATGACTCGATGCGTTGAAACAGGCCGTGCACGCGGCGGACATTGTCTTCAAGCTCGGAGACCTTGTCTGTGGCGTCGAATTCACGCACATCCGCGCCCACGATGAAAGTCTTGGGTTTGCCCGACATCAACACAAGCCCGGTGGGGTGATCCGCCTCCAAGGCTTCGATGATGCCATCCAACTCGGCCAAAACTGGGCTGCCCAATGTGTTGACGGCTTCATCGGCGTGGTCCAAGACCAGCCAGGCGATGCCATCGAGGTCGGTGCTCAGCCGCCAGTGCTTGAATTCGTCGGTGTGCGTTGCTGTCATGGTGGGTTCTCCCAGAGGGCACAGTTAAAACCAATGTTAGACACGCGCCATTGTGTCAGTGTGGCACTCATTGTAAAGTTAAACGCCCCACTTTGGGGCCGTGTTCGGCGCTTTCTTATGGGGTGATGAAGCCCAGGGTGCGCAAAATTTTGGCCAGTTCGATCAACGGCAGCCCGATGATGGCCGTGGGGTCGGTGCTTTGATACGACGCTGTCAGCGCAATGCCCAAAGATTCGCTCTTAAAGGCGGCAGCGCAGTGAAGCGGTTGGTCGATTTGGACGTAGCGAACCACCTCGTCCCGCGTCAGTGGACGCATTTTGATGGCCGTTGGGCAGTGGTGTTCAAACACCCGCTCGCCGCAGACCACCACCATGGCGGTGTGGAAAGTGATCGCTTGGTCGCTCAGTGACAGCAGTTGCTCCACGGCGCGCGCCTCGGTCAACGGTTTGCCCAGGCAGCGACCATTGGACTCGGCGACTTGGTCGGAGCCAATAACCACCGCATCGGGGGTGGTCGAAGCCGCCACCGCTTGGGCTTTTGCGTGCGCCAGTCGGACCGCCAGGGCCTTGGGTGACTCACCCTCGATTGGGGTCTCATCCACCTCAGGGCTGATGGCTTCAAACGGCAGATTGAGCCGGTCCAGCAAGGCTTGCCGATAAACCGAGCTGGAGGCAAGGATCAGTTTTGGGGGCATGGGGGTCACTTATGGTCGAGTTTGTTTCTGGTGCACTGCCAATGATATACTAGCCGGCTTATGTCGCGAAATTTTCCCGATCGGGTGCGACCCGAAAAAGTGGCAGCGGCACACAGGCAATTTGTTGGGCACATTGCGCTTAAGACCATGCCCCGATTGGCCGACGTGCTCGCAAGTCCCGGTGCGTCCGATGGGGTGGATTTTGAGATTGAGTTTTATGTCGATCAGCAAGGCCAGGTGGTCGCCGATGTGGCCGTGTCAGGCCACGTGCCGTTGATATGTCAGCGTGGCTTGCACCGTTTTGCCCACGCCATCGACAGCCGATCGCGCATTGGCTTGATCACGGCGATGTCCCAGGCCGATGAGTTGCCTGACGACTATGAGCCGTTGCTGTATGAAGGTGATGACTTGGCGTTGGCCGAGTTGGTGGAAGAAGAATTGCTGCTGGCCATCCCGTTGGTGCCAGTGAGTCCTGAATCCGAGCCCGTGGGCGAACAACCCCAGCCGGACAGGGCGAAAGAACCGCCCACGCATCGTCCCTTTGAGATGTTGGGTAAAATAAAGAAGAAAGACGAAAATCAGTAGTTGGGCGGCCGTGTGGCTGTGCTGTCGTAATTTTTGGAGATTGAAACAATGGCTGTTCAAAAAAGTCGAAAAACACCGTCACGCCGGGGCATGCGCCGGTCACATGATGCCATTCACGGCGCGACACTGTCCGAAGAATCAACCACCGGTGAGACCCACCGCCGTCACCACGTCTCAGCTGAAGGCTTCTACCGAGGTCGCCAAGTGGTTGAAGTGGCCCCTGAGATCGACGAGTCTGAAGAAGACAGCAACGAGTAATCACTGGCGCTTGTTGGCCGGTTGATTGCTGCCACACACGGGGCCCTTTTTTTTGCGCCTGGGTTCATCCCAGCGCAACACGGGCCCAGCTTGAGCTTGGCGTTGTTCATGCCAGATCGCTCTCCATATCCCCCGCTGGACTGGTCTGGTGTCCAACCGAGCCAGCCCCACGGGTGTGGGGTTTTGGCGCGTAGCAGACCGTGGCCCAATCTGCGCTACACTTTGTCCATGTCTGTTGGGAGCAAATGGCATGAGTGAACGGATCTATTCCCGAATCACGGGCACCGGACGGTGTTTACCTGAACGTGTGGTCACCAACGAAGACCTTGAGCAGTTGGTCGACACCAGCGATGCGTGGATCCAAGAGCGCACGGGCATTCGCGAGCGCCGCGTTGCCGCTGAGGGCCAGACCACCTGTGATTTGGCTGAGGGCGCTGCCAAAGCCGCGTTGGATGCGGCTGGGCTGTCACCGACTGACATTGATCTATTGGTGGTGGGCACCACAACGCCCGATCTGATTTTTCCCTCCACGGCATGTTTGCTGCAGCACCGCTTGGGCTTAAAAGAGTGTGGCGCGTTTGATGTCAATGCCGCCTGCTCTGGGTTCGTCTACGCGCTGTCGATCGCCGATCAATACATCCGCTCAAAGCAAGCGCGGCATGTGTTGGTGGTGGGTGCGGAGACCTTGACCCGGTTGTTGGATTGGACCGACCGCCAAACGTGTGTGTTGTTTGGCGATGGCGCCGGGGCTGTGGTGCTCAGCGCAGACACCACCCCGGGCATTTTGTCGACCCATTTGCACGCCAATGGCGCGCACGCGGATCTTTTGAAGGTCGATGTGGGGGTGTCTCGTGGCTTTAAGGTCAACGAGCCACGCGCTGGCATCGCGGTGCTCATGCGCGGCAATGAGGTCTTTAAAGTGGCGGTCAATACATTGGGCCGGATTGTGGAAGAGACCTTGGAGGCCAACAACATCGATCGGTCTGAACTGGATTGGTTGATCCCCCATCAGGCCAATCTCCGCATTATCAAAGCCACCGCCAAGAAACTGCAGATGTCGATGGACCAGGTGGTGGTCACCGTCGATCGCCACGGCAACACATCGGCCGCTTCGGTGCCGATGGCGTTGGATGAGGCGGTTCGAAGTGGCCGCGTTGAGCGCGGGCAGACCCTGTTGCTCGAGGCCTTCGGTGGCGGCTTCACCTGGGCGGCGGCCTTGTTGAGGTATTGAGTCGATGACAAGCGCGGTGATCTTCCCCGGTCAAGGTTCACAAGCCTTGGGCATGCTCAATGACTTGCCTGACGAGCATCAGCCCCTGAAGCACTCTATTTTTGAGCGCGTCTCGGCGCGTTTGGGGTTTGATGTGCTCGATTTGATTGCCAACGGCCCGCAACAGCGCCTCAACCAAACCGAGATCACCCAGCCGGTGTTGTTGGGCGTTAATCACCTGTTTTGGCGGATCCACGCAGACCAGCACCCAGCACCCCATTCGGTGGCCGGTCACAGCCTGGGTGAGTTCAACGCGCTGATTGCCGCTGGGGTGGTGTCGTTTGATGACGCCTTGGCGCTGGTGTGTGAGCGCGCCCGGCTGATGCAATCGGCGGTGGCACCTGGGGTGGGCTCGATGGCGGCGATTTTGGGTTTGCCAGATGACGTGGTCGAGGCGCTGTGTCGCGAGGTGGCCGACGATGAGGTTGTTGCCCCCGCCAATTACAACTCGCCGGGGCAGTTGGTGGTCGCCGGTCACGCCAGCGCGGTGGAGCGGTTGATGCTCCAAGCCAAACAGGCCGGGGCGAAAAAAACCCTGCTGCTGCCTGTCAGCGTGCCCTCGCACTGCGCTTTGATGGGTGAGGCCGCCCAAGCGTTTGCCACCGAACTCGATGCGGTGACATTGTCGGCGCCGCAGTGCGATGTCATCCACAATTTCGATGCCTGCAGCCATCGGGCCGTCAAAGACATCCGGCACGCTTTGGTCCAACAACTGGCGCACCCGGTGCAGTGGACGTCAACGATCCGCCAATTGGTCGATCAAGGCTGTGATGTCTTTTTTGAGTGCGGCCCGGGTCGCGTGTTGACAGGGCTGGGCAAGCGCATTGAGCGTGCAGTCGAATGGCGTCCTTTCGGATATGAGGTGCAATCATGACATCCACGGTTGAGGCCCCAACGGGGGTTTGTTTGGTCACAGGCGCCAGTCGCGGGATTGGGCACACCATTGCCACCACCTTGGCCGACCAAGGTTTTTTCGTGCTGGGCACGGCGACCTCCAGCAGCGGCCAGGCGGCCATTGATGAGTCCCTGGGCAACGGCCGCGGCTGGGTGCTTGACTTGGGCCAACCCGAGACCATTGATGCGGCGGTCAAAGACATCCAAGATCAGCATGGACCCATCAGCGTGTTGATCAACAACGCCGGCATTACGCGCGATCAACTGTTGCTGCGCCTCAAAGACGAGGACTGGCAAGCCGTGCTGGAGACCAACCTCACCGGCACCATGCGCCTGACACGGGCCTGCCTCAAGGGCATGGTCAAAAACCGCCATGGCCGGATCGTCAGCGTGTCTTCTGTGGTCGCCTCGACAGGCAACCCAGGCCAGACCAACTACGCGGCAGCCAAGGCCGGACTGGAAGGGTTTTCGCGCGCGTTGGCACTCGAGGTGGCGGCTCGAGGGATCACCTGCAACGTCGTGGCGCCGGGGTTTATTGCCACGGACATGACCGCGCAGCTGAGTGATGAGCAACGCGAGCGGCTGCTGGAGACCATCCCAGCCAAGCGTTTGGGTGATGCGGCTGACGTTGCCGCGTTGGTGGCCTTTTTGGCCAGCCCAGCGGCGGGTTACATCACAGGCCAAACACTGCATGTCAACGGCGGCATGTATTTGACATAGATCGCTTAAGAGTTCATCTTAAGCGTCTGTTTTTAATAGTTTTAAGCGTAAACAGACCCCTTGTTTTCATGCGTTAAATTGTTTGAGCTGGCTGGCATGATGGGGTCGTGTCCACTACAATGGGTCGGCTGATTGATTATCTATCTGGAGGACCACTGGCAATGAGCAGCATTGAAGAACGAGTAAAGAAAATCGTGATCGAGCAACTGGGTGTTAAAGAAGAAGAAGTCACACCCAGTGCCTCTTTTGTGGATGATCTGGGCGCAGACTCACTGGACACCGTTGAATTGGTGATGGCACTCGAAGAAGAGTTTGAGTGTGAGATTCCAGATGAGGAGGCTGAGAAAATCACCAGTGTCCAGCAGGCCATCGATTACATCAATCAACACGTCAACTCCTGAGCCTGGCTGACTCGTCATGCAAGGTGGTCGTCGCATCGTCATCACCGGGCTGGGCTGTGTCAGCCCGGTGGGGTGTGATGTCCCAAGTGTTTGGGATGCGCTGAAAAATGGCGACAGTGGCATCGGGCCGCTCCAGGCCTTCGATGCCAGTGATTTCAGTGCGCGGATTGCCGGGGAAGTGAGAGACTTTCCCATCGATCGCTACCTGTCGAGCAAAGAAGCCAGAATCTCTGATCCTTTTATTCACTACGGGATGGCCGCATCCATTCAGGCCATCGAAGATGCCGGGCTGCCAAGTGAACCTGACGATGCCGAGCGCTACGGGCTGGCGATCGGGTCGGGGATCGGTGGCATCGAAACGATCGAAAAAACCTACCAAAGTTTCCTAGACAAGGGGCCCAAAAAGATCTCGCCTTTCTTTGTGCCCGGTTGCATCATCAACATGATCGCCGGCAACGTCTCCATCCGGTATGGCTATAAGGGCCCGAACATCAGTATCGTGACCGCCTGCACCACGGCCACGCACAACATCGGCCAAGCCGCTCGGATGATTGCCTATGGCGATGCCGATGTGATGCTCGCGGGGGGCAGCGAATACGGCACCACGCCCACCGCTTACGGTGGCTTTACAGCCGCGCGGGCGTTGTCGACGCGCAACGACGAGCCCACCCGTGCCAGCCGACCCTGGGACGTGGATCGCGATGGCTTCGTGCTCAGCAATGGCGCGGCGGTGGTGGTCCTCGAAACATTGGAGCGGGCCCAAGCGCGCGGTGCCAACATTTACGCTGAGCTGATCGGCTTTGGGATGAGCGGCGACGCCCACCACATGACCGCACCACCCGAAGGGGGCGCAGGCGCGGCGCAGTGCATGGCCACGGCGCTGTCTGATGCCGCCATCAATGCCGACGAGGTCGACTACATCAATGCCCACGGCACCTCCACGCAGGTGGGCGATCTGGCTGAAATCGCGGCCGTGAATTCCGTCTTTGGTGAACACGCCAAATCCTTGATGATGAGCTCAACCAAGTCCATGACCGGCCACATGCTGGGCGCGGCGGGTGGCATTGAGGCCATCGCCAGCGTCTTGGCCATCCGCGATGGCGTGGTGCCGCCCACCATCAATCTCGATGAGCAAGACCCCGCCTGTGCTGGCATTGATCTGGTGCCCCACCACGCCCGTGACAAAGCCATCAAGGTCGCCCTCAGCAACTCATTTGGGTTTGGTGGAACCAATGGGTCGTTGGTCTTTCGCGCGATCGATTGACGACACGTCGGCTGCGTATGTTGCAACGGGCCGCGCCGACCATTGACCCCGTGGCGACCCCAGTTGATCTGCGGGCGTTGGTTGAAGCCTACCCAGACCGGTGGCGGTTTTTGTTGCACTCAGCCGGTGAAGGGCGCACCCGCTCGTCTCGGTGGTCCATTGCCTTTCGCCAAACCGGCGAGGCGCTGTCGGCCCCCTTTGCTGATCGCCACCGGTTTTTTGCCCAACTGAACACCCGCCTCGGCGCCAACCCACCCGCCCCCAGCGACGCTGAATTGCCGTTTTTGGGGGGTTGGTTTGTTTATTTGGGCTATGAGATGGCCAGCGCTGTCGAGCCGACGTTAACCGTGCCGGCGCCGCCCGATGCCATCCCCACGGCGTTTGCTGCCGAGTGCGGGTGTGCGGTGCTGTTTGACCACCAGCTCAACCGCTGCTGGCTGGTCAGCGAATCGGCCGACTGGCAACGCCAGGCCCAGGCGGAGGTGGATGCGCTGGACCCCGCGGATGTTGGGCCGGATGCCGAAATCGCCATGGATGCGTTGCAGTGGCGGGTGTCTGTCGACCCCCCCGAGCGCTTTGTCGAGGGCGTTCGCGCCATTCAAGCGTATATTGACGCCGGTGATGTGTTCCAAGTCAACCTGTCGCGGGAGTGGCGGCTGTCCAGCGAGGGCCAGACGCGCCCGATGGCCTTGTTTGATGCCCTGATGGCCTCCAATCCATCACCGTTTTCAGGCTTGGCCCATCTGCCCGGTGGGACGGTGATCAGCACGTCACCCGAGCGGCTCATTGAGCGGCGCAAAGACAGAATACAAACCCGCCCAATTGCGGGCACACGCCCCCGCGGTGCGTCAACGGCCAAAGACTTGGCGCTGATCGAGGAGCTCACCGGCAACCTCAAAGAACGCGCAGAACATGTGATGCTGATTGATCTTGAGCGCAACGACTTGGGCCGCGTGTGTCGGCCTGGCACGGTGGAGGTCGATGAGTTGATGGGCGTGGAGAGTTATGCGCACGTGCACCACATTGTGTCCAATGTCATCGGGCAGCTGAAGCCCGGAGCGAGCTCAATTGATGCGCTGTGTGCGGTGTTTCCTGGTGGGACGATCACGGGGTGTCCGAAAGTCCGATGCATGGAGATCATCGCCGAGTTGGAAGGGGTGGGGCGGGGCGCCTACACTGGCGCGATGGGCTACATTGATTGTCATGACAACATGGACATGAACATACTCATTCGCTCGGCGTGTTTGACCGACCAAGGGGTGCGCTTTCGAACTGGGGCAGGGATCGTCGCCGATTCTGATCCGTGGGCGGAGCTTCGTGAGACCGAGGCCAAGGCAAAAGGGCTGCTGTCGGCCTTTGGGGTGGTGGCTTAAGGTGTCTGCTTTGGTGTTGGTCGACGGCGAATTAAGCTCAACCATTCCCGTGGATGATCGGGGCTTTTTGTTTGGTGATCACGTGTTTGAGACCGTGTTGCAGTGCGCCGATGGTGCCCCGTTGTGGCCGTGGCATTGGCAACGCCTGACGGCGGGTTGTCGCGCTTTGGGCATTGCCTGCCCCGAACAGGCACTGCTGGAGGGCGACTTGGCTCGAGTGGCGACCAACGAGCCACAGGTGGTGCGCATGACGCTGACGCGCGGCAGCTCATCCGGTGGGTATTGGTTGCCTCAATCGCCCCAGACTCGACGCATTGTGCAGCCCAGGCCGTGGCCTTTGGGCATCGAAGACCAACGCCAAAATGGTCTGACGGTGGCCACTGCCGAGGCGGTGCTGCCGGTCGCGCATGCCAGTGGGGTTCAGGGGCTCAAGCACGGCAATCGCTTGGACCAGGTCATGCTGGCCCGAGAAGCCCAACACCGCGGTGTGGATGAGTTGTTGGCCTATCGAGCCGATGGCAGTCTGGCTGAGGGGGTGGCATCGAATGTGATTGTGCGGGTGGGCGATCGGCTGCTGTCACCCGCCACGCCCGAGGTCTTGGGTGTGGGGCTTGAGTGGTTGCGCGCCCAAGGTGTCGACATCGCCTTCGAGGCCGTGGCCCAAGACACCGTTGCCGTGGCCAGTGAGGTGATGTTGGTCAATGCCATTGCCGGGGTGCGCCCGGTGGCCAGCCTGGATGGGCGAGTGCTTGCCAGCCGGGACGCGTGTCGCCGACTGCAGTCTGCTTGGGCCGAGGTGTTGCCATGAATGGGCACGCATCCGAGGTGAGCGCATGCTGACAGGATCAAAGTTTCGCTGGGGTGGGGTGCTGGTGGTGCTGGTCATGCTTGCTGGGCTGATCGGCCACAAGCTTGTCACCGCGCTCGATGCGCCCTTGTTGTCAGAACCTGATGAGCAACTCGTCGTGCAGCTGCCCACAGGGTCGCATTTTCAAGGCTTGATTGCGCAGCTTCACCGTCTGTCGTTGATCGAGCGGCCGCTTTTGTGGCGACTCTATGGGCGTTTGCTCAGGCCCCAGGTGAGGGCGGGCGAATACTGGGTTCAACCGGGGCAATCATTGCCTGACCTGGTTGAGCAGATGGGCCAAGGCCGCGTCCGTCTCCATCCGCTCACGATTGTTGAGGGTTGGACGGTCGCGGATTTGCGCCGGCGTTTGGCCGACGAGCCAAAGCTCGTTCAGCTCACCGACGGCTGGTCAAACGACGAGGTGATGGCGTCTGTGGGGTGCGAGGGGTGTTTTGCAGAGGGTCAGTTTCTGCCCGAGACGTATTTGTACGCCCGCGGCGAGAGTGATTTGTCCATCTTAGAGCGCGCGCACCAGGCCAAACAAGACGCGGTGTCGGCGCTGTGGGCCAAGCGGATGGATGGGCTGCCTGTTGAGACACCCGATGAGCTGCTGATTTTGGCGTCATTGATCGAAAAAGAGACCGCACTGGATCGTGAGCGGGCGACCATTGCTGGGGTGTTTGTGCGCCGGCTTCGATTGGGCATGCGCCTGCAAACCGACCCCACCGTGATCTATGGCTTGGATGAGTCCTATAATGGGGACCTGACGCGCGCGCATTTGCGAACCGATCACCCATGGAACACCTACACCCGTCACGGTTTGCCTGTCACGCCGATCGCTTTGCCCAGTCGGGCGTCGTTGCACGCGGCCAGTCAGCCTGAGATTGGTGAGGTACTTTACTTTGTGGCCAGGGGCGACGGCAGCCACGTGTTTTCGGCGACGCTGGAAGCGCACAACCGAGCCGTGAATCGTTACATTCGAGGATTGGAGCAATGACAGACAACCACCGGGGATGGCTCATCACGCTCGAAGGCGGTGAGGGGGCGGGCAAAACCACCGCGCAGCAATTCATTCAGGCATGGCTGGTCGGACAAGGCCGGACGGTGACCAGCACGCGAGAGCCGGGGGGCACGCCACTGGCCGAGCGCATTCGAGACATGCTGTTGGATTCTCGAGGCGATATGGCGCCAACCACCGAGCTGTTGTTGATGTTTGCCGCGCGCGCTGAAAACATTGCCAAAATCATTGAGCCGGCGTTGGCGCGAGGCGAGGATGTCTTGTGTGATCGATTCACCGATGCCAGCCGCGCCTACCAGGGGGCCGGCCGCCAGTTGGGCTTGTCGTCGGTGGATGCGCTGGCCGATTGGGTGCACCCCACGCTCAAACCGGATTTGACGTTGCTGCTGGATGTGCCCGTGACCATCGGCATGGAGCGTGTGGGCCAACGCGGCGCGGCCCTGAACCGATTTGAGCTGGCCGATCTGGCGTTTTTTGAACGCGTTCGACAGGGGTATTTGGATCAAGCCAAGCGAGAACCGGAGCGGTTTGTGGTGATCGATGCCACCCAATCGATTGACAACGTGCAGGCCCTGATTGAAAAAGCACTCAGTCAACGGCTGTCGGGGAAAGCCGGTGGCTGAGCACGGCCTGCCTTGGCTGCATGCGCCAACGGTGCGCTTGTGCGGCGAGTTCGAGCGCGGCCAATTGGGGCACGCGCCGTTGCTGCACGGCCCCCAAGGCATTGGCAAGCACGCGTTGGCGCACGCATTGGCATCGGCCATCTTGTGTCTCAACCGCGGGGCCTCAGACGGTGGCACAACGTCGCAAGCCACGGGTGGTGCTTGCGGACAGTGCGCCGCGTGTCAGATGATTGCCGCGGGCAGCCACCCGGATTTGTTTGTGGTCTCTGTTTTGGAAGACGCCAAAGAGATTGTGGTCGACCAGGTCCGCGCGTTGATCGAGAAAGTCGCGTTGACACCGGCAGCGGGCGCCCACCGGGTGGCGGTGATTGAGTCGGCTGAGTTGATGAACGCGAATGCGGCCAATGCGCTTTTGAAAACACTCGAAGAGCCCCCCAACAACGTGTGGTTGATTCTGGTCTCGCATGCCCCCGGGCGGTTGCCGCCGACGGTGTGGAGCCGCTGCCAGAAAGTCGTGGTTCAGCCCCCCAGCCTCGAAGACGCCCGCCGGTGGCTGGATCTTCAAGCGCAAGCGTTTGATGCCACCCAGCGGCGCTTGGCGCTGAAAATGGCGTCAGGCGCGCCGTGTTTGGCATTGAGCCACCTCGAGGCTGGCCTCACCGAGACCGCTGAGTCGGTGTGGGCGGCCTTGGTTGGGATTGCAAAGGGCGAAGGGGTGCGACCGGACTTACCGACCCAGTGGGCGGACCAAGCCAGCGCGACTTGGACGTGCTTGGCCTATTGGGTCAGCGAGCTGGCCACGGGCGAGGTGCTGGCGTTAGACGACGGTGGCCGGCTTGATGGGGTGCTTGGGCAAGCGCATCACAAGGACTGGTCTGAGTTGTGGTCCGCCGCGCTTGAGGGTTTGGCCTTGACCGGCAGCGGTGTGCGCCAGGATTTGTTGCTGGGGCGCTGGCTGCTGGCTTGGGAAAACCACTGGCACAGCGGGTGATGCACGTTTGGGTGGCTTAAGCCGCGCAGTCGGCCAGCAACCGGGTGTCTTGTATCCGGGCCAAGAACGCATCGATTTGGTCATAGGGCGTGTAAAAGTGGGGCGAGACACGGATGTTGTGGCCACGCTTGGCCACGAAGATGTCTTGTTCAGCCAACTGATTGACCATGCACTCGGCGTCCGTGCCGTGCACACGAAAACACACAATGCCCGCGCGACGCTCGCGCTCAACCGGTGTCAGCAAGTCGATGTTGGGGGATTGTGACAGGGCATTGACGATGTGATCGGTCCGGTCCAACAGCGCCGATGCGGTGCGTTCTGGCCCCAGCTTGATCAACAAATCAATGGCCGCCGCCAGGCCGTGCACGCCAAACATATTGACCGTGCCGGTCTCAAAGCGTCGTCCGGTGGGTGGCGGCGTCCAGTCGGTTCGGTTGAAGTTGAACGGATCGTCATACATGCGCCAGCCCGGCAACGCCACTTTCATGCGCTCGCGAACGCCCCGGCGAGACCACATAAACCCCATGCCTTCAGGCGCCATCAACCACTTGTGGCTGCCAGAGACCACGAAGTCCACCGGCAGGTGTCGCACCGACAGCGGCAACGCGCCAAGCATCTGAATCGCGTCGACGCAAAAAAGCGCGCCGGCGTGATGCGCTGCTTGCCCGATCGCGTCAAGGTCCAGCCGCACGCCGGTATCAAATTGCACCGCCGAGACCGACACCAATCGGGTCTTGGGGGTGATTTGGGCGATGATGTCTTGTTCAGGCTGAGTCTTTGATAATGTCACGGCCTTGACCACCACGCCTTGGGCTTCCAACGCCGCCCACGGCAACAGGTTGGAGGGGAACTCGTTGGCGGGGAAGATGACCTCATCGCCCGGTGACCAACTGAGGCCTGTGGCGATGATGTTCAAAGCCTCCGAGGTGTTTCTCAGCAGTGAGATATCATCGGCGCTGTCGGCATCCAAAAATCGCGCCAATTGGCCTCGCAGCGCCTCTTCGTTGGCCATCCAGTCTTCGTAGTGCAAGGCCCCGTGGTGCTGGTTGTCTGAGACAAACTTCTGCGCGGCACCAATCACGGGCTCGGGCCAGGCGGAGATGGCGGCATGATTCAGCCAATGGTGGCGTTTGATGACAGGAAATAATGTGGCGTCTTCAAATTCAGGCATACTGGTTCTTTGTATTAGGGTTGTCTTATTTTACTATGAATGAGCGCTTAATCATCCACGTCGACATGGATGCATTCTACACAAGCGTCGAACAGCGTGATCGGCCTGCACTGAGGGGGCGGCCGGTGATGGTCGGCGGTGCCAGCCGGCGAGGGGTGGTCGCTGCGGCCAGCTATGAGGCCAGAGAATATGGGGTGGCGTCCGCGATGCCCGCCCGGGTGGCCCGGCAGCTGTGCCCGGAGGGGGTTTTTGTGCGCGCACGGATGGACCGTTACCGTGAGGCCTCAGAGGCGATCTTCGATATCTTCCATGAATACGGCAGCGCGGTGGAGGGGCTGAGCCTCGATGAGGCGTATCTCGACGCCTCCGATTTGGGGCTGAGCCAAGCCAGCCATATCGAAAACCTCGGCCGTCAATTGAAGCGCCACATCCATTCGGCGACGGGTTTGACAGCCTCGGTGGGGCTGGCCCACAACAAATTGCTCGCCAAGATCGCCTCTGACTATGACAAGCCCGATGGGTTGGTGTATCTGGCGCCGCACATGGTCGAGCGCACACTCAATCCGTTGCCGATTCGACGGCTGCCCGGCGTGGGGCCAGCCACCGCCCACAAACTGCAGGCCATGGGCATCTTAACGATGGCACAGCTGCAAGCCACCGACCCTGGGCTGTTGGCCGACGCGTTGGGTGAGGGGGCGACGAGTTTGATCAACAAGGCCAAGGGGATCGACCATCGCGCAGTGAACCGACAGCGTGATCGCCAGTCGGTCAGCCAAGAGACCACATTCGAGGAGAACATCACCTCGATTGAGGCATTGATGCCGCACATTCATGCCCAAGCCCAAAAGGTGGCCGAGCGTTTATTGAAACAGGGCTTGAGCGCGCGTGGGGTGCACATCAAACTCCGATCAGGGGGCTTTTCGACCATCACCCGGGCGTCCGCGTTGGCCGACGACAGCACCGAGCCCGAGGCCTTTGTGGAGGCGGCGCTGGGCTTGGTGACCGAGTGGGCCAAATGGCGATCACAGTTTGCTTTGCGCTTGTTTGGCCTGGGGGTGTCGGTGACACGCCCGGGTCAAAAAGCCATTGGTTGAATCAATTGCGTTTGCAGCTCAACTCGATGTGCGAATCAACTCGACTTGGCTTCGCCAAACATCTGGCGAAGTTCACGCCTGAGAATCTTGCCGACGTTGGTTTTTGGTAACTCGTCGACAAACTCGATGTATTTGGGCACTTTGTAGGCCGTGATTTCTTCTCGACAATAGGCTTGCAGTGCCTCTGCGCTGAGTGCATCGTCGTTGCGCACCACGATCGCTTTGACCACTTCGCCCGATTTTTCATCGGGGACACCGATGGCACCGACTTCAACCACCTGCGGGTGGGCCGCAATGACGTCTTCGATTTCGTTCGGGTAGACATTAAACCCAGAGACCAAAATCATGTCTTTTTTGCGATCGACGATGTAGAAGAAACCCTTGTCGTCCATCTTGGCCATGTCGCCCGTGCGCAGCCAACCGTCATCATCCAATACTTTGGCTGTTTCTTCGGGGCGCTGCCAATAGCCTTTCATGACCTGAGGCCCGCGGATGCAAAGCTCGCCGGTTTCCTCGACACCCAACACCGCCTGGTCCTCATCGATCACACGGCACTCGGTTGAAGAAATGGGCAAGCCGATGGCGCCATTGAAGTCTTTGAGGTCCATGGGGTTCATGCACGCCGCCGGCGAGGTCTCGGTGAGGCCGTAGGCCTCGACCAGCGTGACGCCCGTCACCGCCTTCCAGCGCTCGGCCACCGCCCGCTGAACCGCCATGCCGCCTCCCAATGACAATGTCAGATGACTGAAATCCAGGGCATCAAAGCCTGGGGTGTTCAACAGGCCATTGAACAGCGTATTGACACCGGTGATGGCGGTGAATTTCTCTTTGCCGAGCTCTTTGACAAAACCCGGCATGTCGCGGGGGTTGGTGATGAGCACATTCCGGCCACCAAACTTCAAAAACACCAGGCAGTTGGCCGTCAGCGCGAAGATGTGATAAAGCGGCAGCGCGGTGATGATCACCTCTTCGCCGAGTTTGATTTGGCCGCCCAGCCACGCCGATGATTGCTGCATGTTGGCCACCATGTTGCCATGGGTGAGCATCGCGCCTTTTGATACGCCGGTCGTGCCGCCGGTGTATTGCAAAAATGCCAGATCGTCGTGGTCGAGCGCGGGCTTGTTGAGCGATGCCTTCGCGCCTTGGCTCAGCGCGGCTGAAAATGTGACCGCTTGCGGCAATTGATAGGCCGGCACGGCTTTTTTGATGTGTCGCAACACGGCGTTGATCAGCAGGCCTTTGGGGAAGCCGAGCATTTCGCCGATCGAGGTTTTGACCACGTGCTCAATATCGGTCTCATGGATCACCGCCTCTAAAATGTGGGCGAAGTTCTCCAGAATGACAATGGCTTTGGCGCCTGAGTCTTTGAGTTGGTGCTTAAGCTCTCTGGCGGTGTAGAGGGGGTTGGTGTTGACCACCACCATCCCAGCACGCAATGCGCCAAACACGGCCAGCGGGTATTGCAAGACATTGGGCATCATGATGGCGACCCGGTCGCCGTGTTTGAGTCCCAGCGACTGCAGATACGCCCCAAACTGCGCGCTGTATTGGTCGACCTGCTGATAGGTCAGCTCGGCCCCGAAGTTGGCATAGGCCACTTTCTGTGCGTATTCGTGACAGCTTTTGTCGATGACATCGACAATCGAGCTGAACTCGCTCATGTCAATGTGCTCGGGGACGTGTGCGGGATACTGCTCAAGCCATGGTTTGGTCATCTGTGTGGCCTCTCCTTACCGTTGAATCATTTTACCCGTGCCCAAGCTTGGCACAGGCAGACTGAGGTGACAAGTCTTTTCAGTCCGTCCCCGCCCGGCTTGGCGTTTGCCCTTCAAGGGCAGGGCGTTTATCATGCCACAATATCCACCTCGGGCACGTGGCATGGGCGAGCACAATATATCTCAAGGCGCTGATGAGCAGGCGCACCGCGAGTTCATGAAGGCGCTGCTGACCGAAGTGCGCGCGCTTGAGGACATGCACGCCGCCGGCATGTTTGAAGGCGGTGTGCGCCGCATTGGGGCCGAGCAAGAGATGTTCTTGGTCGATGGCGCCCACCGACCCTCGCTGAGCGCCACTGAGATCCTTGAACGGATCAACGATGAGCGCTTCACCCACGAGCTGGGCTTGTTTAACCTGGAAGCGAACCTGTCGCCACTGGAGCTTGGGGGCGACTGTCTGCGTCGGTTGCACGCAGAGACCGATGAAGTGGTTCAAATTGCTCGGGATCATGCCGCCGATGAGGATGCTCAAGTGGCGCTGGTCGGGATATTGCCGACGTTGACAAAATCCCATCTGTCGCTCGATGCGATGGTGCCCAAGGCGCGCTATTACGAGCTCAACAACGCATTGATGAATTTGCGGGGCCGGAATTTTAAGTTCAGCATCAAAGGCATTGATCATCTGGACTTGGATCATGACAACTTGATGCTCGAGGCCTGCAACACCAGTTTTCAAGTGCATTTTCAGGTTGATGCGGATGAATTTGCCCACCTGTACAACATTGCCCAGGTGGTCACCGGCCCACTGCTGGCCGCGTGTGTCAACTCGCCTGTGCTGTTGGGCAAGCGGCTTTGGCACGAGAGCCGAATCGCTGTGTTTGAAAACTCCGTCGACTCGCGGTCCAGCGCGCATGAAGCGCGCGGACACAAGCCCCGGGTGCACTTTGGTGATCAGTGGGTCGACCACTCGGTGATTGAGATCTTCAAAGAAGACATTGCCCGATTCCGCGCCATTTTGACCACCGACTCAGAGGCCGACCCGATTGGCATGGTCGCGCGCGGTGAGGTGCCGAAGTTGCATGCCTTGCGCCTCCACAACGGGACGGTCTATCGTTGGAACCGCGCCTGTTATGGGATCTCGGCCAACGGCAAGCCCCATCTTCGAATCGAAAACCGCGTGATCCCAGCAGGGCCCACCGTGACCGATGAGATCGCCAACGCGGCGTTTTTCTTTGGGATGATGGCCAAGCTGTCGCGCTCGATTGACGACATCCGCCCCTACTTTAATTTTTCGGACGTTAAAGCCAATTTTATGGCCGCGGCTCGGGAGGGGTTGCGGGCCCAGCAGGTGTGGTTTGACCAGCGCCAGATGACCGCCCAAGAGCTGATCTTGGAGGTGTTGTTGCCGTTGGCTGAAGAGGGCCTCAAAGAGGCGCAAATCGACCCTGCCGACATTGAGCACTATTTGGGCGTGATCAAAAAACGCGTTGAGCTTCGCCGCACGGGTGCCCGGTGGCAGCTTGAGTCGCTGGATACCATGAAAGGCAAGGGCTCGGCCCACGAGTGTTTGCGCTCGCTGACCTCCAGCATGATCCAGCAGCAAAAAAGTGGGGCGCCGGTCAGTGAGTGGGGCCTGGCTGAATTTTGTTTTGCGCAAGACTGGCGAGAAAGCTACCGCACCGTGGGCCAATTCATGGCCACCGACCTTTTTACGGTCAGGCCCGATGACATTGTCGATTTCGCCGCCAGTTTGATGGAGTGGCGCTATGTTCGCCATGTGCCGGTTGAAGATGACTCAGGCCAACTGCTTGGTTTGGTGTCACACCGTCAATTGCTTCGGCTGGTGGCGCGCGGTTCAAGCAGTGACACCCGCGTCAGTGAGGTCATGCACAAAGACCCACGCGCTGTTTGTCCCGACACGCCCACAGTGGAGGCGATTCGCCTGATGCGCGATCAGCGGCTGAGTTGTCTGCCCGTGATTGACAAGGGCAAGCTGGTGGGGTTGGTCACCGAGTACGATCTGATGATTGTGGCGGGGCGCTTGCTCGAGTCGTATCTTGACGACGGGGCACCAAGCTCAGCGGCTTGAGGGGGTGACTTGCCCATTTTTTGACAGCGCCAGGGCTATCCAGCGCGAGGCGTCAAACTGATAGAGGATGATCATCAAGATCACGGTGATGGGGACACACAAGAACATCCCTGGAATGCCCCACATCGAGCCCCACAGCACCAAAGACAGCAACACCACCAGTGGCGAGATATTTAACGAGCGGCCCATCAATGGCGGTTCGACAAAATTGCCAATGATCAGCTGCGTGGTGCCCACGCCAATGCCAATCACCATGAAGGGCACCAAGGTGTCGAACTGCAACAAGGCCAGCAGCGTGGGCAAGATGGTCGCCAGCAACGAGCCGATATTGGGAATGAAGTTCAACACAAAGATGAGCAGGGCCCAAAATCCTGCAAAGTCTAAGCCCACCGCGGCCATGATCACCCACGAGATCAAACCGGTCAGCGCGCTGACCATGGTCTTGATGCCCAGATAAATCGACACGTCCCGATCGATGCGTTGCAGAATCGATTGGGCCATCTCAAACTGTTGCGACTGAGGAAAAATGGCTTTGAGTTTTTGGTTGAAGAACTTTTGCTCAAGAAACAAAAACACCAAATACACCGTGACCAGCCCCAAATTCCCCATCAAGCCCCCCAGCGCGCTCGCCAGGTTTCGAAGAATCGTTGCAAAGTTGATGCCTTCGAGAAGGCTGCGAATGGCAGGCGGCTCTTCCAGCCCAAAGCGCTCAAAGTTCTCCAGAATCAATTGGTTGATGTTTTGTTGGTAAGCCGGCGCGGTTTCGATCACTTGATTGATGTTGGCGGTGATCAGGGTGCCGAACAAACCGGCGATGGTGGCCGCGACAATAATGGCGGCCAGATACTGAGCCGCCACCGGCAGGGGTTTGCCAGCCAGGGACAGCCGGGAAAACTGCCTCGCCAACAAATTGATCAGGTACCACACAAAGATGGCCAGCACCAAGGGGATCAAGAGATCTCTGGCGATGACCAACAAATAGAGACTGATGGCCAGTACGACCAGCCACAAGCCGGCTGTGATCAGCTTGGGCGAGGGTGAGCCCATTCAGGCGCTAGACCACATAGACAAAGATAAACAGACCCAGCCAGACCACGTCGACAAAGTGCCAGTACCACGCCGCGGCTTCAAAGCCGAAGTGGTTTTTGCCGGCGAAGTGGCCCGCCATGCAGCGGAACATGATCACCGCCAGGATGATCGACCCAATCAACACGTGAAGGCCGTGGAAGCCTGTCAGCATGAAAAAGGTGGACCCATAAATCCCCGAGCCCAGCGTCAAGCCCAGGTCTTGATAGGCGTGCACGTACTCGTAGGCCTGGATGTACATGAACACCGACGCCAGCACAATGGTGGCCAGCAGCCACAGCACCAACGCGGTGCGCTTGGCTTTTTTCATCGCCCAGTGGGCGAGGGTGATGGTCACACCCGAGGTCAACAGCAGCAAGGTGTTGATCAAAGGCAGCCCAAAGCCTGGAATGGTCTGGAAGTCGCCGCCGAGCGCACCTGGGCCGTGGGTGGGCCAAGCCGCCTCAAAGTCTGGATACAACAACAGGTTGGTCATCGCACCCGTGCCTTCACCCCCCAGCCAGGGCACTGAAAAGGTGCGCGCATAAAAAAGCGCACCGAAAAAGGCAGCAAAAAACATCACTTCAGAGAAAATGAACCAGATCATCCCTTGGCGGAACGAGGCATCCACGGCGTGGCTGTATAAGCCACCCTCTGATTCTTTGATGACATCGGCAAACCAGCCAAAAATCATCAAAATCACAATCGCGGCGCCGATGGCAAAGATCCAAGGACCAGAGGAGTTGGTGTTGAGCCAGTTGGCCGCACCAACCATCAGCGTGAACAAGCCAATCGAGCCGACAATGGGCCATTTGGCGGTATGGGGGACGTAGTAGCTGCCCTGTGCCATGGTCTGTTTTACCTCAATGTCTATCGGTGATGTGCGCTTTTGGGCGTTGCGGTGATTGTAGCGACTTTACTGCCCCATTGCCACGGTTTGACGCTCGGTGGCATCGTCGTTTTTGTAGACGATATAAGACAGCGTCACCAAATTGGTGCCATCGTCAAGGTCGGGGTGGACAAAGAACCGAACGGGCATTTCACGCGATTCTCCAGGGCCAAGCAGCTGCTCGGTAAAACAAAAACACTCTGTTTTGTTGAAGTGCAACGAGGCCAAACCGGGTGCGACGCTGGGCACCGCTTGAGCGACCACGGGCTGGTCGGAGTAGTTGGTCGCGATATAGGCCGTCTCATACATCTTCCCTGGATGGACCGCCATGGTCTTTTCCACCGGCTCAAAGTGCCAAGGCAGGGAGGAGTTCACGTTGGCATCGAAGTGCACCGTCACCTGTCGAGACAAATCAGGTTCGGTGGGCAGGTATTGCGACTCAGCCACGGGGCCTTCAGCGGTTCGCCCGCCCAGGCCAGTGACTTCGCAGAACTTGTCATAAAGCGGCACCAGTAAATACCCAAACCCGAACATGGCCACCGCGAACATCGCCAGCTGACCGACGTAGCGGAGCTTTGAATTGAGTGTCGAGCGTGTGCTGTTGGCGTTGTTCATCCCAAGCCCTGTAAGAATGCGCGACCAATAAAGAACAAGTAAATGGCCAACACAACGGCCACCAAAAACCAGGCCGTCTTTAAGACGGCGCGGCGTTTTTGTTTGCTGGGCGTTTGCTGGTCTGTGCTCATCGATTTCCGCCGGTGTGGGCGATCAAGTCAGGGTCGTCCACGTTGGGTGGGTTGTCAAAGGTGTGCAACGGCGCCGGTGATGGCACGGTCCATTCCAAGCCGCGCGCGCCTTCCCAGACACCGTCGGTGGCCTTTTGGCCGCCGCGGGCACACTGCCAGACAATGTAGACAAACAGCAACTGGCCAATGCCAAAGGCGAAACCACCAATCGAGGAGATCACATTGAATTCGGTGAACTGGATGGCATAGTCGGGGATCCGACGGGGCATGCCCGCCAAACCGAGGTAGTGCTGCGGGAAAAACAACACATTCACCCAGAAGGTGGACCACCAAAAGTGGACTTTGCCCAAGGTCTCGTTGTACATGTGGCCGGTCCATTTCGGGAGCCAGTAATACACCGATGCCATGATGGCAAACACCGCGCCGGTGACCAGCACATAGTGGAAGTGTGCGACCACAAAGTAGGTGTCGTGGTATTGGAAGTCAGCCGGCACAATGGCGAGCATCACACCCGACAGCCCGCCGATGGTGAACAACACCACAAAGCCCAAAGCAAACAGCATGGGCGTTTCAAAAGTCATCGACCCGCGCCACATGGTGCTCACCCAGTTGAAGATTTTGATGCCCGTGGGCACGGCAATCACCATGGTCGCGTACATGAAAAACAACGCAGCACCCAACGGCATGCCGACGGTGAACATGTGGTGCGCCCAGACAATAAAGGACAAAAAGGCGATCGAGGCGGTGGCGTAGACCATCGAGGTGTAGCCAAACAGCTTCTTACGCGAGAACGTGGGGATGATCTCCGAGACAATGCCAAAGGCTGGCAAGATCATGATGTAGACCTCGGGGTGACCAAAGAACCAGAAAATGTGTTGATAGAGCACCGGGTCCCCACCACCGGCAGCATTGAAAAAGCTGGTGCCAAAGAACCGATCGGTGAGCAGCATGGTGACCGCGCCGGCCAACACCGGCATCACCGCGATCAGCAAGAATGCTGTGATCAACCACGTCCATACAAACATGGGCATGCGCAGCAAGGTCATGCCCGGTGCGCGCATGTTCAAGATCGTGGCAATGATGTTGATTGCGCCCATGATCGATGAGATGCCCATCAAGTGGATGGCCAAGATGACAAACGCCAAGCTGTTGCCACCTTGCAGTGACAGCGGCGGATAGAGCGTCCAGCCTGAGGCGGGCGCTCCTGATGGCATAAACAATGTGGAAAGCAACAAGGTGAACGCAAACGGCATGATCCAAAATGACCAGTTGTTCATTCTGGGCAGGGCCATGTCGGGCGCGCCGATCATCAACGGCACCATCCAGTTGGCCAAGCCGACAAAGGCGGGCATGACCGCCCCGAAGATCATCACCAAGGCGTGCATCGTGGTCATTTGATTGAAAAACTCTGGGTTGACCAAATGCAGACCCGGCGCGAAAAGCTCGGCCCGGATCACCAAAGCCATGGCGCCACCGACAAAGAACATCATCAGCGAGAAGATCAGATACAGCGTTCCGATCTCTTTGTGGTTGGTGGTGAACAACCAGCGCGCCAATCCCTTGGGGTGGTGGTCGTGCGTGTCGTGCTGAGCCGCCGTTGTGTCTGTCATGATGCGTTACCTTTTTCTAAGTCGTTAAAGTCATCAAAAGTCAAAGGGTGATTCTTTATTTCTTGTCTATTTCTTGTCTATTTCTTGTCTGTGCGCCGTTACGGCGTGGCCGCGCCCATGCTTGCGGTGGTTGTTCCTTGTTGGGTGGCCACCCACTCGGCGTAATCTTCTTTGGAGACCGCTTCGACCACGATGGGCATGAACCCATGGTCTTTGCCGCACAGTTCAGCGCACTGGCCGCGGTAGGTGCCTTCTTCCTCGATCAGCGTCCAAGCCTCATTGACCATGCCGGGCACGGCATCGCGCTTCCAACCCAAATCGGGCACCCACCACGAGTGGATGACATCATCGGCCGTCAGCAAGACACGAATCTTGGTGTCCACCGGCACCACCAGCGGCTTGTTGACTTCCAACAGATAGTTGTCAACGTCTTGCGGTGCCAAGTCCGAACCAATCTGGCGGGCGCGGTTGCTGTCTCGATCCAGCGAGGAGTAGAAGCTGATGTCGTCTTCGAGATAGTCGTACTTCCAAAGCCATTGATAGCCGGTGACTTTGATGTTCAGTTCGGCGTCTCCGGTGTCTTCCATGTCGATCAGCACTTGGGTGGCTGGGATGGCGATCACCACCAAAATGAGCACGGGGATGGCCGTCCAGATGATCTCGGCTTTGGTCGAGTGCGAGAACTTGGCGGCATCGGGGTGGCGGGCGCGCCGGTGCAACACAACTGAGGTGAACATGGCGGTGAACACCAACACGCCAATGACGGTCACCACGCCCATGACGGTGTTGTGCAGCTGATAGACGTCTTGGCTAAAGGGGGTCACCCCAGGTCGCATGTTGTCGCCGACGGCGAAGATGCCCCAGGTGATCGCAACAATCACGGCCAACGTGGCCACCCCGACAATCCATTCATTGAGCTTTTTCATGTGCCTGCCATCTCTTGGTTGACTTGAGAGACCCACCCGGTGCGTTGTGTCAATGCGGTTTTGATTAACCCACTCAGTTCGTCTCGTTCGTGTGAGGGTAAAAACCCACCAATTTCTTGCTTTTGCCCGTGTTGGCCCAGATACAGTCGAACGCGTCCTTGTCTGTCAGCGCTGCGGGCCAGGCGAAGCCAGGTCACGGGCCACTGGACGCGCCAAGACTTGCTGGCTGCCAAGTGCCTTATTGTAACGGTTTCGGCGTCAAAATGGATGATTTCACGCACCCAATTGCCCCGCCAGGCCGAACGAAAACACAGGCCCACCAAGACGATGTGAATCAGGGAAATCACCATCACCGGCCACAAGCCCAACGCGAGGGGATAAATCGAAATCAACAGGGTGACGGCGCTGATGACCAAAAACACCGCAAAAAAGCGGTCCAAAGACATCGACAGGTTCGAATAAAGCTCAATGGTGAGCTCGTCTTCGCTGTCGGTGTTGTGGCGGGTCTTGATCATGCAAAGTCACCCCATTAAAAAAAAGAACAAGTCAAAATCCAACGAAGGCTTATATTTTAGCCAAAACATCCGCTGGGCTCACCCGGCTGCCAGTGAGGCATTTGGACCGGCGCGTCGGCGCGGTCCACTGTCCTTTCGGCCAGCCTCATCGGTTACACTTTCGGCATTGAGCGGGAGCGACAACGGCCAGTCACGGACCGCCAACTGGTCACTCACTGGCCACCAACTGACCATGGGCTCGTCACCACCGCGCCACCGAACGATTAGGACCTCATGAGTATGCCTCAGACAAGTCAACACCATGTCGCGATAGACGACCTTCGCACCAGCCAAGCGATCGATGCCGCCTACGCCTGCGATGAGACCGCGCACAATGAAATGCTGCTGGGTTATCTCGACCAGGCGCGCCCCGACTGGTCTGCCATCCAGGCTCGAGCCATCGAGCTGGTTGAGCGCGTGCGCGAGCGCTCGCGAGACGCCGGTGCGATGGAAGCGTTCATGCGCCAATACGACCTGTCCTCGGAAGAGGGGGTTATTTTGATGTGTCTGGCCGAGGCGTTGCTGCGCATCCCCGATGCCGCCACGGCCGAGCGTTTGATCGCAGACAAGTTGGCCGATGCCCATTGGGAGACCCACCTTGGGCAAAGCGAGTCGGTGTTTGTCAACGCCTCGACGTGGAGTCTGATGCTGACGGGCAAAGTCGTGCGTTTGGGGCAAGCCAAGCAAAGCAGCCTGAGCCACACCCTGGGCCGGTTGGTGGCGCGCTCTGGCGAGCCTGTGATTCGCACAGCGATTCGTCAGGCCATGAAGATCATGGGCCACCAGTACGTGATGGGCGAGACCATCGAACAGGCACTGAACCGCTCGCGCAAAAAAGCCAACCGCGCCTACCGCTACTCTTTTGATATGTTGGGTGAGGCGGCATTGACCCAAGCCGATGCCGACCGCTACGCCCGCTCGTATGCCGATGCCATCGTCGCCCTGGGTGGCGCGCGCGCAGCCGACCGTGCCGATCGGGGCAGTGTCATCGAAGCGCCCAGCATCAGCATCAAACTGTCGGCCTTGCACCCACGCTACCACCCTGATCAAACGCCGCGTGTGCTGGCAGAGCTCACGCCCAAGGTGCTGGAGCTGGCCAAGCTTGCCCGCTCGCATGACGTGGCGTTGACGCTCGATGCCGAAGAAGCCGAGCGTTTGGCGCTGTCGTTGGCGGTGTTCAAAGCCTTGCTGTTAGACGATGCCCTGGCCGGATGGAACGGGCTGGGCTTGGCGCTGCAGGCCTACCAAAAGCGGGCCATCTTCGTGATCGATCACCTCAAAGCGCTGGCAGAACAGACAGGCCACTGCATCCCCATTCGCCTGGTCAAGGGCGCCTATTGGGACACCGAGGTGAAGTTTGCTCAAGTGGAGGGGTTGGATGGGTACCCCGTGTTCACCCGCAAAGCGGCCACCGACGTGTCGTATCTGGCGTGTGCCCATAAGCTGCTGCAATCGCCCGAGCAGTTCTATCCCCAGTTTGCCACCCACAACGCCCACACCATCGCCGCCATTCAGGCGTTCGCGTCACGCTTGGAGGGCTATGAATACCAGCGCCTGCACGGCATGGGGGTGGAGCTGTACGATGAGGTGTTGGACAACGCCGATTATGTCAATGCCACCCGCGTCTATGCGCCGGTCGGTGCGCACAAAGACCTCTTGCCTTATCTGGTGCGCCGTTTGCTTGAAAACGGCGCCAACACGTCGTTTGTCAACCAAGTCGTTGATGCCAAGATCTCAGTACAAGACGTGGTCGGTGACCCGGTGGCTGCGCTGAAAGCCACCGGCGCGACCCCGCACCCCAAGATTCCCTTGCCGGTCGACATGTATGGCGCCCACCGCAAGAACTCCCAAGGCATCAACTTCGCGCAGTTGAGCGAGCGCGAAGCGCTGGCCAAGGCCTGGGCCGAGTGGGCACAGCACCACTGGTCGGGCGGGTATCGGGGCAGTGTTGAATTGCCCGCATCCCCCGCGCGGGTGTCAGTCCGCGCGCCTGGTGATACCGATCGGCTGGTCGGTGAGGTGGATGGGGTCGACCCAGCCCAGGCGGGCCGGATTATTGAGGCTGCGCTCAGCGCTCAGGTGGCCTGGGATGAGGCCGGTGTCGAGCACCGCGCCCAGTGTTTGGATCAGATGGCCGATGCGTTGGAAGACCACCGCAACGAATTCATTGTGCTGTGCGCGCAAGAGGCGGGCAAGACCTTGCGCGATGGCATCGCCGAGGTCCGCGAGGCGGCTGATTTTTGTCGGTACTACGCCGCCGAGGCCCGTTCGGGGATGGCCACCCCGATTGAGCTTCCCGGGCCAACGGGCGAGCACAACGCGCTCGAATACCGCGGGCGGGGGCTTTTTGTGTGCATCAGCCCGTGGAACTTCCCGCTGGCCATCTTTGTGGGTCAAGTGGCGGCGGCGTTGGTCACTGGCAACGCCGTGGTGGCCAAACCCGCCGAACAGACGACGCTGACCGCCACGCGCGCGGTTGAGTTGTTCCACGCCTCGGGCGTGCCCCAGGGGGTGCTCCATGGCGTCCCGGGTGATGGCGCGATGGGCCAAGCGCTGACCGAGCACGGTGCGGTGAGCGGTGTGGCGTTTACCGGCTCGACCGCAACCGCGCGCTCGATTGCTCGGAGTCTGTTGGAGCGCCCAAGCGCGCCACTGGCGACTTTGATTGCAGAAACCGGTGGCCAAAACGCGATGATTGTCGACTCATCGGCGCTGCCTGAGCAAGTGATTGACGATGTCATCGCCTCGGCTTTTTTGAGCGCGGGGCAACGCTGCTCGGCGCTTCGCGTATTGTGTTTGCAAGACGACATCGCCGAGGGCATGATCGAGATGCTGCAAGGCGCGATGGCCGAACTCCAAATCGGCCCACCCCACGAGCTGACCAGTGATTTGGGTCCGATCATTGACGCCGATCAGCTGTCGATGCTTCAAGCGCACGCGACGCGGTTGGACTCAAGCGGGCAGTGTGTGGCCCAAGCCCCGATGCCTGATGATTTGCCACCGGGGCACTGGTTCGCGCCCAGGGCTTTTTTGATCGATTCGGTGGCCGCGTTGGGTGAGGAGATTTTCGGGCCGGTGCTGCACATTGTGAAATACCGCGCCAAGGATTTGGATTCATTGATCGACCAGATCAACGCCACCGGCTACGGGTTAACGCTGGGCATCCACAGCCGCATTGATCTCACGCAAGACCACATTGCCCGCCGGGTCCATGTGGGCAATTGCTATGTCAACCGCAACATGACCGGTGCGGTGGTGGGTGTGCAGCCGTTCGGGGGTGAGGGTTTGTCGGGCACCGGTCCAAAAGCCGGCGGCCCCAACTATCTGTACCGTTTTGCCGCCGAGCGGGTTCGCACCACCAACACAGCCGCCGTGGGGGGCAACGCCTCGCTGCTGGCGTTGTCGGATGAGTAGATGTACGAAGCGTTCTATCAGCTCACGCAACGACCGTTTTCAATCACACCGGATCCTCGGTTTGTCTATTTGAGTCCGCGCCATCAAGACGCGCTGGCGCATCTTTTGTATGGCTTTGGCACCGGTGGGCAGGGTGGGTTTGTGCAGCTCACAGGCGAGGTCGGCACCGGCAAGACCACCTTGTGTCGGCTGGCACTGGAGCAAGCCCCCGAAAAAACGCGCATCGCTTTGATCCTCAACCCGATGCTCGGCCCGCGCGAGCTTCTTGAGGCCATTTGCGATGAGCTTGAGGTGGACTACACCGCCGAAGCCGGGCAGGGCATCTTAAAAATCCACGGCGCACTCAACCGGTATTTGTTGCAAGCGCACGCCGACGGTGAGCGCGTGGTGTTGATCATCGACGAGGCCCAGAACTTGAGTCGCGATGCGTTGGAGCAGGTTCGTTTGTTGACCAACTTAGAAACCGCCACCGATAAGCTTTTACAAATCATTTTGATTGGCCAGCCTGAGTTGCGTGAGGTCCTGAAAAAAAGACACCTGCGGCAACTCGCCCAGCGCATCACGGCGCGCTACCACTTGGACCCTTTGACCGCAGACGAGACCCATCAATACATCCGCCACCGACTCAGCGTGGCCGGCGCCGAGCATTGCCCGTTCCAAGACGACGCGATCAACGCCATCCACGACCACGCCGACGGGGTGCCTCGACTGATCAACATCATCGCCGATCGAGCTTTGCTGGCCGGTTACTCCACCGACGCGTCACACATTGATGCCGGTCTTGTTCACCAAGCCGCCCAAGAGGTCGCCGGCGAGGGGGCCATGTCAGGCAGTTCACCTTTGCGGGGGGCGTTGGCGGTGGGGGCGGTGGTGTTGCTGATGGTCTTTGGGCTGGGGTTGGCGGGGTTGATTGCGCGCACCCAAGGCACCGACCCCGATCAACCGCAGCCGATGTGGCAACAAGCGGTGCTGTCGAGCCCGGCAGTGGCGGCATGGCAAGAGCTCGCGGCGGTGTGGCGCGCGCTCGATGCGGCGGGCATCGAGGCCGCTTGTGAAAACCCCACCGGGGCGGTTCGGGCCGACACCGCCTGTTTGCTGGTTGACGGCCATTGGGGTGACATCCGGCGGCTGAATATGCCGGTGGTGTTGCAATTGGTGGGGGCGCCTGAGGCGCACGTGGTGTTGGTTGGATTGGACGACACCCAAGCGACCATCCAACACCGTGGTCAGCAATACGCGGTCGCGCTCAATCGACTGGCCAGGTTATGGACGGGGCGCTTTGCGGTGGTCTGGCCCGATTCTGATGAGCGGCTGTCGCTGGGCAGCACCGACCCGGTGATCAGCGACTACAAAGCCCTGGCCGCCGAACAAGACGACCGCCCGTGGAGGGGCAACCAAGCGCCTGAGTTTGATGCCCCGTTCGATGATTGGGTGCGGGCATTCCAACGCCGCCGGGGCATCAACAGCGATGGCATCATTGGCTCGGTGACGCGGTTGTATCTGGGCCACCCCCAGATTGAAGCCAAAGCACCCAAGCTTATGCAGACTGAATCAACGGATCGAGGCTAGACGTGTCGTTTATTTTGGATGCTTTAAAAAAATCAGACGCCAAGCGCCGCGCGGGCGAGCAGCCCACGCTGCACGCCGCCATGCCCCAGGGCAAGCCCGCGCGCCCAACCCCCACACCGGCCGGTCTTCGCTGGGCGCTGGTTGCGAGTGTGACCGTGGCTGTGCTCGCCTCAGCGTGGGCCGGCTGGCTTGTGACTCGACCCGACCGCACCACCGAACCCAGCCGCCCACAGCCCCAGGCAGGCCCAGCCGTTGAATCCACGCCCGGTGGCGAAGCCATTGAGCCGGCGCCAGGGCAATCAACGGTTGAAGCGCCACCACGGTCGGCTGCGGTGGCACCCGAACAGACCGAATCAACCGACGAATCGACCACCGAATCGACCGACGATCGGGGGATGACAGGCGATGAGGCAGCGCTTGACGTTGAGTCCGCCAACACTGCGCCCGCCAATGATGACGCCACCGCTGTTGAACCGCCCGAGGCGGTGGTCGGCGAAGGGGCCGAGGTGGCCGAGGCGTTGGCCGAGATCCCGCTGCCGGAGCAATTGGACAGTGAAGACGACACGCCCCAAGCGCGCGAAGACGATAGCGGGGCCGAAGAGACCAATGGATCAGCCCGCCAAGATGAGGCCTCATGGTCGCCCGACCAGCCCAACTATCTTCGCTATTGGGAGTTGCCCCTGTCGGTTCGCGAGGCACTGCCGTCACTGACGCTGAATGTCCACGTCTATGCCCCCGTGCCCGAAAACCGGTTTGTGTTGATCAACGGTCGGCGGTTGCAGCAAGGCGAGGTGTTTGGTTCGGGTCGGTTGCGCGTGGCTGAGATTCGTCCCGAAGGTGCGTTGATTGATTTCGACGATTACCGGTTCTTGTTGAGTCAGTGAGGGGTTCGATGGTGCCTTGGGGGGTGGGCGTGGTGTTGGCGGTCTGGTGTCTGGTTGCGCTGGCTGAATTCAACGCCCTTGATGCGGGGTGGTTTCATTGGCTGAGCCAGTGGGGACTGGCGCCGGTGGCGCACTCGAGTGATGCCAGCGCGGGGTCATTCTTCACAGCCACGCTGTTGGGTGGCTTTTGTGGGCAATTTTTCCACGCCGATGCCTTGCACCTGTTGGGCAACAGCGCGTATTTTCTGGTCTTTGGTGTTCAAGTTGAGCGCGTCCTTGGCGGTCTTTGGTTGATTGTTTTAACCGTGTTGTTGGGCACCGTGGCACTGGTGCTTCCCATGCTGTGGTGGGCGCCCGTCGATGCGGTCATGATTGGCGCCAGTGGCGCCATCTCGGGGCTGTTGGGCTTGTCATTGGTGCTCAAGCCCACCGACAAAATGGGGTTGTGGTTGCCCTTGGGTGTGGTGCCTCAGTTTGTGGTGGTGCCGACCTGGTTGATCATCGCATCGTGGCTGGTGGTGCAGTTGATTTTTTTGGCCAACGCCCCCAATTATCCAGAAGTCGCTGGCAGCGTGCATGTGGTTGGCTTCGTCAGCGGTGTGGTGCTCGGGCTGATGGCTCGGTGGGCACGGCAACAACGTCGGACTCGATGAAGCGGTCATGAATAAAGCATCAAGATAAAACATCAGAACAAAACCAGCAGGTGGTGTGTGTGTATAAAGTCATCTTTCACAACAAAGACCAAGTCTATGAGATGTATTGCCAACGGGTGAGTGGCGCTGAGTTTTCTTATGGGTTTGTTGAGCTGTCTGATTTTGTGTTCGAGTCTTCCCACGAACTGGTGGTTGATCCAACAGAAGAGCGCCTCAAAGAAGAGTTTGCTGATGTTGAATCGATCGCTGTGCCGATGCACGCGATCATCCGGATCGAAAAAGTCAAAAAGCGCGGCCAGAGTGTGATTCGCGATGGCCACGCCGGCGAAAAGGTGACACAACTGCCGCTCGACAAACCACGCTCGAAACGCTGATGGTCCAGGGCGTCTTGGTCGGGTGGTGGCACCGTAAGGCGCCCGCCACGGTGAATAAAGGCCACAGATGACGGGCAGTCAGCCCATGTGCTATCTTCAGCATTGGTTGTTCTGACAGGCGATGTCTCGTGCTCAAATCTCACCCTTGGTTGCGCTTTCCCCAACTGGTTCGCCCATTGATGGCGGTCAATGTCATGGTCTTTTCTCTCGCCTTGCTGGTCCCGGCGTGGGCGGCGGCTCAATCGGCGCTTCACCAAGACGCCCAGCGTGCGTTTTGGGGCCAGTTGAGCGAGCTGTGTGGCCAGGCCTTTGCCGGTGAAATGGCGGTGTATGACCCCACAGAAGACGCCAATTGGGTGGGTCAGCCAATGACCATCCACGTGCGCGAGTGCAGCGATGACCAGATCCAGATTCCGCTGGTGGTGGGCGATGATCGCTCCAGGACTTGGGTGTTGACACAATTGGCCAACGGCCTTGAGCTCAAGCACGTCCATCGACACGCCGATGGCAGCCTGGACGCGGTGAGTTGGTACGGTGGCCAAACCACAGACGGCGGCACCGCCTCCAGACAAGCCTTTGCGGTGGACGCTTACTCGCAATCGCTGTTTTTTGCCGAAGGACTCGACGTGTCGGTCACCAACATTTGGTATCTGGCGGTGGAATCGGGTCGGTTGGCGTATGGGCTGACGCGCCCCAATCGACACTTCCGCGCTGAGTTTGACCTCACCGAACCGGTCGAGGCACCGCCTGCGCCGTGGGGGCATGAGGAATGAGTGCACCGACGTTGAGCACCAACACGACATTTTTAGAGCGCGCGCTCAATGCCATTGAGCGGGTGGGCAACCGCCTGCCGGATCCGGCCGTGCTGTTTTTTATTTTGCTGATCGTCACCTGGGGGCTGTCGTGGCTGCTCTCAGGCATCGAGTTCGGTGCGATTCACCCACAAACCGGTGACCCCATCCAGATCATCAACCAACTCTCCGGTGGGCAGATGGCTGATTTTCTATCCAACATGGTCCGCACGTTTGTTTTGTTTGCCCCCTTGGGTGTGGTGCTGGTGGCGATGCTGGGCGTGGGCGTGGCCGAGCACACCGGCTTTATCAATGCCGCCTTAAGAAAGACGCTGTCGGTCAAGATCATGGGGCAAAGTTCGACGGTGTTTTTGGCGCCGTTGGTGACGTTTGTGGGGGTTGTGAGTTCCACCGCGGTGGATGCGGGGTATGTGGTCGTGATCCCATTGGGGGCGGTGATGTTTTATGCGGCTGGGCGTCACCCGCTGGCGGGTGTGGCCGCAGCCTTTGCCGGTGTGTCGGGTGGGTTTTCGGCCAACTTTATCCCCTCGGCGTTGGATCCCATGCTCGCGGCCATTACCCAAGAGGCGGCGCAGGTGATTGAACCGGGGCTGATGGTCAACCCATTGTCCAACTGGTTTTTCATGTCGGCGTCTTGCCTGGTGGTGGTGGCGGCCTCTTGGTGGCTCACCGATCGGGTCATTGAGCCGCGCTTACAAAAAGAAACGCCCATCGATGCCGACACCTCGGATCTGCCGACCATGGAGCCGTTGCAAACCGGCGAGCTGTCGGCGTTGCGTTGGGCGGGGTTGACGATTGTGGTGCTGGCGGGTTTGTTGGTCGCCGTGGCGCTGCCAGAGTCATCGCCGCTTCGCGATGAGCAAGGCCAGCTGGGCTCGTTCAGCTCGCCGATGATGCTCTCGATTGTGCCGTTTATTTTGATCTTTTTTATGGTGCCAGGGATTGTCTATGGCTACGCGGCCAAAACAATCGAATCCCACCGGGATGTGATTGAGGGCATGTCCAAGTCGATGTCGTCGATGGGCTACTACATCGTTATGGCATTTTTCGCCGCACAGTTTATTGCCGCCTTTGGTCAATCCAATATTGGGTTGTTGTTGGCCATGAATGGCGCAAGCCTCTTAGAGGCCATGGCGTTGCCCGCTCAGTTGACCATCATTGGTATTTTGTTTTTGACCGTCTTTGTCAATATTTTTGTGGGCTCGGCATCAGCCAAGTGGCTGATCATCGCGCCGATCTTTGTGCCGATGCTGATGCAGCTGGGCATCTCGCCCGAGCTGACCCAAGCGGCGTATCGTGTTGGGGATTCATCGTCAAACATCATCACCCCGTTGTTGCCGTATTTTCCTTTGGTGGTGGTGTTTTGTAAGCGCTACGTCACCGGGGCGGGGATTGGCACGTTGATCTCTTTGATGTTGCCTTACTCGGTGGTGTTGTTTGCGGTGTGGACCGTGACCCTGATGCTGTTTTGGGTGCTGGGCCTGCCGTTGGGGCTGCAGGCGGGTTACGTCTACCCCGCGAGTTAGGGGCTTGAGGGTCGGCGGCTGGCGTTGAGCCAAGTGCTGGGGTCGGTGGGCTGGCCTTGGTGGCGGAGCTCAAAATAAATCCCAGCGTGGTCGGGCAGTGGGTCGCGCCCAGGGGCGCTGGCCACGCCCAAGCGCTCGCCCATGCGCACCCAGTCGCCGACTTCAAAAAACAAGCGATCGTTGTGGGCGTAGAGACTCAAAAGCTCTTGCTGGTGGTCGACAATGATCAACAGCCCGTAGCCGCGCAACCAGTCGGCGTAGACCACCCGCCCCGGGGCAATGGCATGGACGGGCGCTTGTTCGGCCGTCTCGATCAGCCAGCCTCGCCACCGCGCTTGGTTTTGGCGTCGTTGCCCAAAGCGTTTGACCAAGGTGCCGGCCACCGGCATGGGCAGTTGGCCCTTGAGCTCGGTGACCGGGGGCACCTCGTCATCCCACAGATCCGGTGGCAACGCCTCGCTGGCTTCGGTCAGCACCTCAGCCAAGCGTTGTTCATCGGCTCGCAGCGCCTCCAAGCGTTCGGTGTCTGACACGATGCGCGCGTTGAGTTGCTCCAAATCAGCTTGGCGCTGGCGTCGCAGTTCGGCCATCTGGGCCATGCGTTCGGTTTGCTCGCGCTCCAATTGCGCCAAAGCGTCCAGTTGGGCATCGATCTCTTGCTGGGCGGTGACGGCGGCCGCAATCTGGTCGGTGATTTGGCCGAGCCGACTCATGGTCTGTGCGCTTAAGATTCGGTGATAGGCCATCAACCGCGCCGCCTGTCCAGGGCGGGTCTGATTCAACAGCGCTTTGAGTGTGCTTTGCTTGGACACCGGATAGCCTTTGATCAACAGCTCGGTCAAGGCCTGCAACGCTCGTTGGGATTGAGCATTGAGGTCTTGTTGGCGGGCATACAGCGCGTCCAGCCGCTGTTCTAAATTCTTTTGTTGTTGGGCGGCTTGGTCGATGGTGTTTTGTGTTTTGTTGATGGTCTGTTGGGTCTCGGCCAGCGCAGCCAAAGCGTCATCGCGCGCGGCCAACTCCTCATCCAAACGCGATTGCAGTTTGGCCATGTCTTGGCGAAGCGCGTTGAGTTGTTCTTCGGTGGGGTTGGCCAACACGTGCCCGTTGGCGAGCATCAGCACCAGTGACGCCAGCAAGCCAGTGACCAAGGCAGTGACCAAGCCAGAAACGATGGCGGCGCGCATGGTCTGTTTAGGCGGCGTTGGATGGATCAAGCAACGACTGGCCGGTCATCTCATCGGGCACATCAAGACCGAGCAACGCCAGCAGCGTGGGGGCGATGTCTCGAAGGCTGCCGGTGCGGTGCAAAGACCAAGCGCGGGGGCCGACGTAGATCAACGGCACCGTGTTGGTGGTGTGGGCGGTGTGGGCGCCGCCGGTCACCGGGTCTGACATTTGTTCGGCGTTGCCGTGGTCGGCGGTGATGATCACCTCGCCACCGACTCGATCCAAGGCGTCGACGACGACGCCGATGACTCGGTCGACGGCTTCGACCGCGGCAATGGCGGCATTGAGATCGCCGGTGTGGCCGACCATGTCGGGGTTGGCGACATTCGCCACGACCAAATCGTGGTGTTGGCCGGTGATGGCCTGATCGAGCGCCTCGGCCAGCTCAGGGGCGCTCATTTGAGGTTGCAAGTCGTAGGTGGCGACTTTCGGGGAGGGAATCAGTTGGCGTGACTCGCCAGCAAACACGGTCTCGTCGCCACCATTAAAAAAGTAGGTGACATGCGCGTACTTTTCGGTCTCGGCGATGCGCAATTGAGTCAACCCAGCGCGCGCCACCGTCTCGCCCAGCCCATGCGCCAACCTTTGGGGCTCAAACGCCACCGCGCAATCCAAGTCTTCGGCGTAGGCGGTCATGGTGACCAATGTCGCCAAGTGGATGTTGGTATCGCGCTTAAAATCGTCAAACCGCTCATCGTTTAAGGCGTGCGCCAACTGCCTTGCTCGGTCGGATCTGAAGTTAACGAACACCCCCGCCTCGCGCCCGGTGAATGGCGCCCCATCACCAATCACGGTGGGTTGGATAAACTCATCATCCTCACCGCGGGCATAGGCCATCTCCACCGCGGCTTGCCCGCTGTCGGCGTGGTGGTTGGCCTCGGCCAAGGCCATCGCCCGCCAGGCAAGCTCGGTGCGGTCATAGCGCCGATCGCGGTCCATCGCGAAGTAGCGCCCCGACACGCTCGCCAGTGACACGCGGTCGTTGGCCAACCAAGGTTGCAGTCGGTCCAGGGAGGCCAACGCCGAGCGCGGTGCGACATCGCGCCCGTCGGTGAACACATGGAGTGCGATGGCAGGCACGGCGTGCTGCAAGGCCAGATCGATCGTGGCGAATAAGTGGTCTTCATGGCTGTGCACGCCCCCAGGCGAGAGCAGGCCAAACACGTGCAGGGTGGTCTGGGTCGCTTGGGCATGGTCGATGGCCGCCAACAAGGCGTCGTTGGCCTTGAACGAGCCATCATTGATGGCTTGGCTGATGCGGGTGAAGTCTTGATAGACCACCCGACCTGCACCGATGTTCATGTGACCGACTTCTGAGTTGCCCATCTGCCCCTCGGGCAAACCCACGGCCAGGCCGTGGGTGGTCAGTTGGCACACGGGTCGGCCTTCGACCAAGGCATCCCAACGGGGGGTGTGGGCATGGCTGATCGCGTTGTCGGGCGTGGGCTCGCGTTGTCCCCACCCATCGAGAATCAGCAACACAACAGGTTTCGGTGTGGACATGCGTGGGGTCCTCAGTCAAGAGGCTTTAATTATCTCACAGACACCGTGGTGGTGACCGATGTGCTGGCATCAAGGTTTGAGATGAACGATAATGGTGGGATTGACTTGGAGGCATTGAGGCCAAAGTGATGGATCAGCTGTTTGAATTTCTGGCCGACAACCTGCTGTTGAGTGGCCTGTTTGTGGCCGTGCTGGTGGCGTGGCTGGCCTGGGAGGTGTCTCGGTTGACGCGCAAGTGGCAAGAGCTGGACACGTTGGCGGCTGTGCAGTTTATCAACCAACACGATCCGTTGATCTTGGATGTCTCCAACAGCACCGACTTTGCCAAAAGCCACATCACAGGGGCGATTCACATGCCGCCATCGCGACTGGCCAGCGGCAATCAGCCGCTGTTAAAAGAGTTGGACCGACCGGTGTTGGTGTACTGTCGAAGCGGCCAGGTGTCGGCGCAGATGGCCACCAAGCTCACCAAGCTGGGGTTTGAGAACGTCAAGATGCTCACCGGCGGTCTGGCCCAGTGGGAGAGCGACAAGCAGCCGGTCAGCCACGGCAAGTCCAAATCAAAGAAGAACGAGAAAAAGAAAGACAAAAGCTAAGATTATCAATCATCTATATGGAAGTATTGAGAAATGACTGAAGAAAAAAACAACGCAGCAGCAGGGACCGCCAACGGCGCAGAAGCCGCGCCCCAAATGTCGCTACAGCACATTTTCTTGAAAGATGCCTCATTTGAAGCCAAGTCGCCCCACGAGCTCGACCAGTCGTCGGGGCAACCGGATGTCAACCTCAACCTCGCGCAGCGCACCACCGACATGGGCGATGGCCGTTGGGAGGTGATTTTGACGGTGACCGTCACCGCCAAAGAAGGCGAAAAGACGGTCTTTGTCTGCGAGATTCAGTACGGTGGCTTGTTTCAGTTCCAAAACTTCACCGACGAGCAGATGCCGTATGCGATCAACGTGCTGTGCCCCAATGTGCTCTACCCCTACAACCGCGCGAAAATCGCTGATCTGGTGACCGCCGGTGGGTTCATGATGCCGCCGATGCAGCCGATCAACTTCGAGACTGTCTTTCGTCAGCGTTTGGCAGAATCCCAAGCGCAGGCCGAACAGACCGACCAACCCAGCCAATAATGCCGCAGGCGGGCCATTCGTCACTGGCGGTGCTGGGCGGCGGGGCTTGGGGGACGGCGCTGGCTTTGCAACTGGCCAGGCGGGGTCATCGGGTGGCCCTGTGGGTGCGCTCGCAAGCGCACGCCGAAGCCATCCAGCAGGCCCGCTGCAACGCGCGCTACTTGCCGGATATCGGCCTTCCCGAGGGCATTGAGGCCACCGCAGACCTCGACGCGGCGCTGGCCTCGGCCGAGCAGGTGTTGGTGGCAACCCCGAGTCATGCCTTTCGCCCGACTTTAGAACAGATTGTGCCCATGTTGCCGGCCACCGTGGGCTTGGCTTGGGCGTGTAAAGGCTTCGAGCCCAACACCGGGCGGTTCTTGCACGAGGTCGCCCAATCGGTGGCGGGTGAGGGCCGGCCGATGGCGTTGATCAGTGGGCCGTCGTTTGCCCACGAGGTTGCTCGGGGGCTGCCCACAGCGGTGACCGTGGCTGCCAATGACGCCGAGTTTGGGGCGCTGTGGGCCAGCTTGCTCCACGGCGAGGCGTTCCGTGCGTACTACACCGACGATTTGATTGGTGCGGAGTTGGGGGGCGCGTTAAAAAACGTCATCGCCGTGGCGTGTGGCTTGGCCGATGGCTTGGGCCTGGGGTTGA
This sequence comes from Wenzhouxiangella sp., assembly GCA_031580925.1. GTDB lineage: Bacteria > Pseudomonadota > Gammaproteobacteria > Xanthomonadales > Wenzhouxiangellaceae > Wenzhouxiangella. The sequence continues at coordinate 15,748 of JAVLCB010000002.1, read as the reverse complement.
ACACGCGCGCGGCCCTGATCACCCGGGGCTTGGCAGAAATGATCCGACTGGGTGATGCGTTGGGGGCGCAGACCAAAACCTTGATTGGCTTGGCCGGTGTCGGCGATTTGGTGCTCACCTGCACCGGTGATCTGTCCCGCAACCGCCGGTTTGGGCTGATGGTGGGTGAGGGCAGAGGCGTCGACGAGGCGCTCGCCGAGATTGGCCAGGTGGTCGAAGGCGTCAATACCGCCGAAGAGGCGATGCGCCTGGCCGAGCGCTGCGGCGTGGAGATGCCGATCACCGAGCAGGTGTTTGGCATCATTCACCGCGGCTGGAGCCCTGCCAAGGGGGTCCAAGTGCTCCTGGAGCGCGATCAAAAGCCCGAATAGAATTATTTCACTGAAAAGATCAGTCGCCCGACTTGATTCTTCACATCGATGACAGTAGAGTAGCCGTGTAGCACAAGATATTGTGTTGCCCCAAGCAAATACGCACAACAGGTTGTGGATGAACGCATGGACAACCTGTGGATAACCATCGTCGAAACAGCATAATCAAGAGGTTAGGGCATGAGTGTTTCAGCAGAGGCCTTGTCAGCAGCGCTTCCAGAGATTGATTTCCAAGAAGCGTCACTGGATATTTGGGACAAAAAGTACCGCCTGAAATCCAAAACCGCTGAGATCATCGATCAAGACATTGATGCCACCTACCAGCGTGTCGCCAAGGCCTTGTCTGAAGTCGAAGCCACCCCAGCACTTCGGGAGCAGTGGTACAAAGAGTTTTTGTGGGCGCTCAGACGCGGGGCGATCCCGGCCGGCCGCATCACCTCCAATGCGGGGGCGCAGGCGCACAAACCGGCCACCTCGACGATCAACTGCACGGTCTCGGGCACCATCGAAGACTCCATGAACGATATTCTGGACAAGGTCCACGAGGCGGGGCTGACGCTGAAAGCCGGTTGTGGGATTGGGTATGAGTTCTCCACACTGCGCCCAAAAGGGGCCTATGTCTCTGGGGCAGGGGCGTACACCTCCGGGCCGCTGTCGTTTATGGACATCTATGACCGGATGTGTTTTACCGTCTCATCGGCCGGTGGGCGTCGAGGGGCGCAGATGGCCACTTTTGATGTCTCCCACCCGGATGTGATGGAGTTCATTCGAGCCAAGCGCGAAAATGGGGTGCTTCGCCAATTCAACTGCTCGTTGTTGATCACCGATGATTTTGTGCAGGCCGTCCAAGACGACACCGATTGGCCTTTGGTCTTCCCCGTGCTCGAAAAAGAAGCCAACGAAATCGATGTCCATGACCCCAAACAAGTCCTGTGGCGCGAGTGGCCCACCACACAAGGCTACGTCAGCAACGAAGAAGGGCTGGTGGCGTGCAAGATCTATTCGACCGTGCCCGCCAAGCGCTTGTGGAACATGATCATGACCTCGACGTATGACTTCGCGGAGCCTGGCTTTGTGTTGGTCGATCGGATCAATGAACAAAACAACAACTGGTGGTGTGAAAACATTCGGGCGACCAACCCCTGCGGTGAGCAACCCTTGCCGCCGTATGGGGCGTGCTTGCTGGGCTCGGTGAACTTGACGCGCTTTGTTGACAACCCATTCACCGAAAACGCTCAGTTCAATTGGGATGAGTACCAAAAAACGGTCAAAATCTTCACCCGGATGCTCGACAACGTGGTCGAAGTCAATGGCCTGCCGTTGGGTCGCCAGCGCGAAGAAATTGAATACAAGCGCCGCCACGGCATGGGCTTTTTGGGCTTGGGCTCTGCCATGACAATGATGGGCATGCGCTACGGGCAGCCCGACTCGTTGGGCTTTACTGAGCGTGTGGCCCAAGAGATGGCGGTCACAGGCTGGGAGGCGGCGTTGGAGCTGGCCGAAGAGAAAGGCCCCGCACCGATCATGGCCGATGAGTTTGAAGTCACCGCACAAATGCTCAGACAGCGCCCAGAGATGAAAGATGACGGGTACAAAATTGGCGATAAGGTCACGGGCAAAGTCTTGCACGCGCGCTACAGCCGGTACATGCAAAAAGTGGCTGAGGTCTCGCCTGAGTTGGTGGATCGTCTGGCCGAGGTGGGTGCGCGCTTTTCCCACCACACCTCGATTGCGCCGACGGGCACCATTTCATTGTCTTTGGCCAACAACGCCTCCAATGGCATTGAGCCGAGCTTTGCCCACCACTACAACCGCAATGTGATTCGTGAAGGCCGCAAGTCCAAAGAGAAAGTCAGCGTGTTTTCATACGAGCTGTTGGCCTATCGAACCCTCGTCAATCCAAAGGCGATGCCGTATTCAGAAGAGGCCGACGAGCAGCTGCCTGAGTATTTCATGACGGCAGAGAGCATCACACCGAAAGAGCATGTGTCGGTCCAGGCGGCGGCGCAAAAATGGATTGATTCATCGATTTCAAAAACCGCCAACGTCCCCACGGATTACCCGTATGAGGACTTTAAAGACATTTACATGTTTGCCTGGGAGCAGGGGCTCAAAGGCTGTACCACGTTTAGGTTCAACCCCGAAGCCTTTCAAGGGGTTTTGGTCACAGACAAAGACCTGGAGTCAACCACTTACCGGTTCGAGCTTGAGGATGGGTCAACGGTCGAGCTCAAAGGGCATGAAGAAGTCGAATACGATGGTGAGATGCACACCGCCGCCAATTTGTTCGACGCCCTGAAAGAAGGCTACTACGGTAAGTTTTAAAAGACTCTGGAGATCACAGCATGGCCATTAAAATCGATAAAAAAATCGTCAACTATCACGTTGGGGAAGACAAAAACGCTGATGCGGGTTCGGCTGTCGCTCAGAGCAACGCTGAGCCGGCGCCTCAAAAAGCCGAAATCATCCGGATGCACGAAAAGCTCGAGCGTCCCGAGGGCATGGAGTGTTTGGAGGGGGCCACCTACAAAATCAGAACGCCTTTGGATGACCATGCGCTGTATGTGACCATCAACGACATTGTGTTGAATGCCGGCACCGAGCACGAGCAGCGCCGGCCTTTTGAGATCTTCATCAACTCAAAAAACATGGATCACTTCCAGTGGATCGTGGCTTTGACACGCGTGATGTCGGCGGTCTTTAGAAAAGGCGGCGATGTGACGTTCTTGTCTGAAGAGCTGCAGGCGGTGTTTGATCCCAAAGGCGGCTACTTCAAGCCCGGCGGTCGGTTCGTGCCCTCGATTGTGGCTGACATTGGTGCGGTGGTCGAGCATCACCTGCGCCGCATTGGCTTGCTCGAGCCCGACGAGCTCAGCGAGCAGCAGCTGTTGATGCTGGAACAAAAACGCGCCGAAGTCGAGGCCCGCGAGCGCGCGGTTGCTGAAAACGAGCAGGCTGAAAAAAAAACGGCTGACGTAGCCCAAGGTGACAGCCCGTCTGCCGACTCGTTCCCAGCCAGCGCGACCTTGTGCCACAAGTGCAGCACCAAAGCGATGGTCTTGTTGGACGGCTGTCAGACTTGTTTGGCCTGCGGCTATTCCAAGTGCGGCTAGTGCGCGGCTGATCAGGGGAGCCAACCCTGCGCCAGGGCAGGGTGCTGGGCTGGGCGGTTAGGCTTCAAGATTGCGGTAGTGTATCGGGATGTCAAAAGGCTGCAATCTCAACTGACCGATCAGCTGTTGGGCTTGGTCTAGATCCTCTGTTTTGACCTGCAATTCGCCGTTTTGGTAGCTGCACTTGGCTTTGATGGGCATGCCATCAATTAACTCGATCAAGTAATTGGCCCAATCTTTTGTCAGGCCCCGCTCAATGCCAAGCCTTACGTTGTAGTCCCCACTGATCTTTCTCGGTTTGCCGACTGAGATAAAAGCCAGACTCACGAGCTCTCGTCTGAGCGCCCAACACAACTCTTGGAGCATCTGGTCAAGTTGCAGGTACGAGCTGGCGGTCAGCTCGATGGCGTTGGCCTTCAGCGCATAGGCGGCTGACGTGCCTTTCCAATCGTGGCGCTTGGGTATGTTTTCGTTGGCGTGATCGACTGCGGTTTTCACACAGGCCATGTGTGGTTCACAAAAAATATCAAAGCTGGCCATGGTCTTACCCCCCTTACATGACAAATGAACGTCTGGTCTAGACTATGCAAGATGTGACATGATGTCTACACCAGTTGACATGAATTAACATTTTGTGACGGAGAGAGCGATGAGACAGTGGCGTGTGTGGGTCTTGATCAATGCAGTATTTTTCGTGGCTTTGGTGGCGGCCTCGCCCGTCCAGGCCAAGCCGATTGAGCACTCTGATGTGTGGTTGATGCCCCGGGTGGGCACACCAGTGATCAGCCCGGATGGGCGCCATGCGGTGGTGCGTGTCACCCAGCCGGCGTATGAGGCCGATGAGCAAAGCACGGACTTATACTTGTTGGACCTGGATGGCAACGATGAGCCACGCCAACTGACCTTTTCAGCCGGCTCAGAGTCACAGGTCGCTTGGTCACCCGATTCAAATCACATTGCCTTTCGGGCGCGCCGCGGCGACGATGAGGCAGCACAGATTTATCTGCTTTCACTGTCCAAGGGGGGCGAGGCCCGACGCATCACCGATGTGCCCAATGGCGCGGCAGAACCCGTCTTCTCACCCGATGGCGCCCGGCTGGCTTTTGTCTCACACGTCGATCCAGCCGCCGATGGCGATAACGATGCGCCTGGCGAAGGTGAGGGCGATGGTGAGGGTGAGGGCGTGAATGTGCGCACCTACACAGGGTTCCCCATTCGCAACTGGAACCGCTGGCTCGATGGCAAGAAGCCGCGCCTCTACGTCCAAGACCTGAGTGCAGAGGAGGCCGTGGATGTGTTGGCAGGCAGCGACCTGGTTGCCCAGCCTGGGTTTGCCGGCTCCAGAGCCAGCTCAGGCGCGCGGTTAAGCCCGGTTTGGACGCCCGATGGACAATCGCTGATTTTTTCCGCCTCCGACAACCGCCACCGCTACGCGTTTGACTTCACCAACCAAGACCTGTGGCAGGTCAGCGCTGACGGTGGCGAGCCGCAGCGGTTGACCGGTGATGATGACCTCGCCGGCGATGACAGCTACTCTGGGCACGCCTTCACCCCGGATGGGTCCCATCTGATCGCTCGCATGAGCCCGCGAACCGATCAGGTGTTCAACGCCTCACGGCTGGTGGTGTGGTCTTGGCCAGATGCCAAGCGCGTCAATGAGATCGCTTTGCCAGATCGGCGAGGGGTGGGGCAGTTCATTGTTCCAGGCGATGGGCGAGTCTATGCCCTGGGACAAGACGCTGGCCACATGAAGATCTATCAAGCCGATCTGACCGATGAGTCGGTGGCGCGGTTGAGCTTTGACATCGACAGCGGCATGTATGCCGGCATACAAGGCGCGATGGTGAATAATGAGCTTCGAATGGTGGCGAGCTGGCAGGCGGCGCACCGCCCAGCCGAAGTGGTGCGCATCGATCTCCAAAACGGCGGGCACTCGGCGCTGACAGCGTTCACCGCTGAGGCGATTGCGGGCTTGGACATGCCGCCTGTGGAGCACTTTTGGTTCGAAAACAGCGACGGCATGGCAATCCACAACATGCTGGTCAAACCGGCGAACTTTGATCCTGACCGCGACTACCCGGTGATTGCTTTGATGCATGGTGGCCCACACTCGATGTGGCGCGACTACTTTTTCATTCGCTGGAACTATCACTTGTTGGCGCGCGAAGACTTTGTGCTGGTGTTGACCAACTACCGAGGCTCGACGGGCTTTGGTGAGTCGTTTGCGCAAGCGATCCAGGGCGATCCGCTGCGTGGGCCCGGCAACGACATCAACGAGGCGGTGGATGAAGCGATCACGCGGTTTGATTTCATCGACGGTGAGCGTCAATGCGCCACGGGGGCGAGTTACGGCGGTCACTTGGCCAACTGGATGCAGTCGACCACCGACCGCTACCGCTGTCTGGTCTCGCACGCGGGGCTTGTCAATTTAATCACCCAATGGGGCACCAGCGACGCGGTCTATCACCGCGAAGCCACCATGGGCGGCCCGCATTGGGAGATTCCTGAGGTTTGGGCCGACCAAAACCCCATCAATTATGCCGACAACTGGTCAACGCCTGTGTTGGTGACCGTGGGCATGAAAGATGAGCGGGTGCCGTTGTCGAACACCTTAGAGTACTGGACCGCGCTACAACGCCAGCAGGTTGAGAGCCGCTTGTTGGTGTACCCAGACGAGGACCACTGGATCATGAGCGGGCCCAACAGTCGCCACTTTTATGGCGAGTTAAACGGTTGGTTTGCCAACTATTTGCTGGATTGAGTGAGTGTGGTGGTGTTCGGCACGCCACCTGCCATGGCATATAAGTTCGCATAATGTATATTATGTATAATTCTAATGGGGTGAATTGAAATGGACCCAAGCTTTTGGCACGAACGCTGGGCCCAGGGCGAAATTGGCTTTCACCGGCCCCACCCCCACTGGGCCTTGTCAGCCCATTGGGCAACCATCGCAAAAGATGCCAGTCAGCGCGTGCTGGTGCCACTGTGCGGGAAGTCTGTCGATCTTCACTGGCTGGCTGATCACCAAGCCCGCGTGACGGGCGTCGAGCTCGACCGGTCCGCTCTCGACGCGTTTTTGGCCGAATGGCCCGCCGAGTCTCCACCCAGCGTGGCTTGGGAGACGTTGCCGTCTGGGCATCAGACCGCTCAGGTGGATCACCTGGCATTGGTTGCGGGTGATTTTTTCAGCTACGCAAGCGATCACGCCTTTGATCTGTTCTACGACCGTGCGGCGTTGATTGCGTTGCCAGTGGCCATGCGGCGCGCCTACCTTGATCATTTGCACGGGTTGGTTGCGCCCGGCGGTTTGGGCCTGGTGGTGACGTTTGAATATGAACAAAATCAGATGGATGGGCCGCCTTTCTCGGTTCAATATGAAGAACTCAACGGCGTGCCGGGTTGGTCCATCGAGCGTTTGACGCGCGAAGATGTGCTCGCGGATCACCCTGGCATGCAGGCCAAAGGCCTCACCGCGCTACATGAGTGCGTTTATTGCTTTGAACGCCTGTAGCGGGCCTTGTGCGGGCGCCAGGTCGGTATAATGGGCGTTCTGACTCACAACTGACCAACTAGGGGCTCGTTCATGCCATTTCCGCAACCGTTTTACCGCTGGCGTCCACACCCTTGGCACGGCTTGGAGGTGGGCAAAGCCCCGCCGCACCGGGTCCACGCCTACATCGAAATCACCCCGTTTGACACCGTCAAATACGAAATTGATAAGAAAACCGGATACTTGCGTGTCGATCGACCCCAGCGCACCTCATCCCAGCCCCCCACCCTCTATGGGTTTATTCCCCGCACCTACTGCGGTGAGCGTGTTGGCAAGCTTTGTGAGGAGGCCAGCGGCGGCGATCACGACCCGTTGGACATCTGCGTGTTCAGCGAGCGCCCCATCAGCCGCTCTGAGGTGCTTTTGAACGTTCGCGTGATCGGCGGCTTGCAAATGATCGATGATGGTGAGGCGGATGACAAAATCGTCGCTGTGCTGGAAAACGACAGCCTGTGGGGCGACGCCCAAGACATCAGCGAACTCCCCAAGTCACTGGCCGAGCGCCTCCGGCATTACTTTTTGACCTACAAACAGCTGCCAGGTGAGCCGTCGAATGTCACTTTGGACACGATTTATGGCCACGAGCACGCTGCCAAAGTGGTGGAAGCCTCAATGTTAGATTATCAGGACGAATTCGGAGAATAGTTGTCTACACCATTGACGGCGGATTGAACCCGTCGCTTCGCTGTGGACTTTGGATAAGGAGAATCGGTATGAAACAAGTGCTTCGACCTTTTAGAGCGGCCGTGATTGGCGCGACCAGTTTGGTGCTGGCCGCTTGTGCCACCACGACAGGCCCCAATGAAGATGCCGGGATGATCATCGGCGGTGTCTTGGGCGGTATTTTGGGGAGCCAAGTCGGCGGCGGCAGCGGCCAAACGGCGGCCACCATTGCCGGGGCAATGGCCGGTATGGCCATCGGTGGCTCTGTGGGCCGGTCCATGGATGAGCTGGATCGGATGAAACTGGCCACCGCGATGGAAACCACCCGGACAGGTGTGGCGACCCAGTGGCAAAACCCCGATACCGGCTACAGCTATGCGGTCACCCCCACCGAGACCACTGAGACGGCCGAAGGGCCGTGCCGGGAATTCACGATGGATGCCCAAATCGGTGGGCAAACCGAGCAGGTCTACGGCACCGCGTGCCGCGAGCCTGATGGGAGCTGGCGCATCGAGAACTGATGGTCTGGGGGGAATTGGATCTCCACGGTGTGATTCCCCCCGCCGTCTTTGCGGATGTTGGACAACCCGTCATAGCCAATCAAGGCGCGGGTGTCATCGGCGTATGTCAAAATAATGGGGTTAACCAGCATCCGCACAAACCAATTGCTGGGTTCGAGCTTGAACTTCTGTTGTCGACCTGCCCCATCACGATCGATTGTTTTGATATGTGACAGGCGAAACGGGATGGTGGTCAATCGCGCGGAGCTTGCAAAATCAAAGGTCAGCCTCTGCCCGGCCAAAAGCTCGCTCCAGTGGCTGGCGATAAACGCGCTGAATCCGGCATCGATCACCAATGGCCTATCGTCTGCGGGACGGATCGTCTCGCTTTTGCGTTCACCATCAATCACCCGATACAGTTCCACGCGACCATCGTCGAGGGTGGTCGCGCCCTCTTCAAAATCGTCGCGGTAGTCGGTCAAGCGGTAATCCGGCCGCTGGGGGTAGCTGGGGTCGAAAGAGACCGTCCGCTCGGCAAACAGTGAGCCATCGGGCGCTAGATAGTCGGATTCCATGACCCACTCGCCCTCGCCGTTTTGGGCCATTGAGTGCCGTTCCTGGTAGATAACTTGGCCGCTTTGTGGGTCTTTAGCGAGTCCTTCCAAAGTTTCCCAGGGCCGCTCCTGGGGCCATGAGTGAGCTGACACAGCCAGGGTCAGCGCCCCGGCCGTGATTGCCCGACAGGCGCGCCACGGGCTGAATGTTGGCAATGGTCTGAATATCGCATTGGGTTGAGATTTAACCATGGAGTGAGCATACCTGATTGAGCATCAAGGATCGGTTTTGAGTTTGTTACACTAATTAAGTTTCTATGGCACGGAGTCTCACAATGAGTCAGCTCGACGAGTTGGTTCGACTGATCCAAACCAACGCCAGCCATCGCGAGAGCCTGAAGCGGGCCGAAAGTCACGCTGAACTTGTCAGTATTTTTATGGATATTGCAAGCACTGAGGGCCTCTATCTGGAAGAAGGGGTTATCGAGGCGGCGATCGTGGCCGCCCAGACCGAGGCAGACGAGAGTTGAGTGGCCGTCTTGCTTGACGATATCCACACGCTGTTGGATAATACAAGGCTTGATTCCCCGGTAGCTCAGCTGGTTAGAGCGGGTGACTGTTAATCACTAGGTCGTTGGTTCGAATCCGACCCGGGGAGCCAACCGAATTCTAAGCGTCTCCTCCATTCAAAAACCCGCCCGAGCGCGGGTTTTTTTATTGCCCGCTATTTCTCTTTGCATGCGCTCCAGCGGTTTGGCTGTTGACATCTTCACGAGTCGGTGGCGTGTACCCTGCCCTTGGCAATTGAGCCAGTCTTTAAAGGAGTTGGGCGGTGAGCGCGTTGAGCAACGACACGACCCTTATTTTGGACGGTGGGATGGGCCAAGAGCTTCGCCACCGAAGCTCGAAACCCGCCTCCCCATTGTGGTCTGCACAAGTGATGCTCGACGAGCCTGAGCTGGTGACCGCTGTCCACCGCGAGTTTATTGCCGCAGGCGCGCAGGTCATCACCGTCAACACTTATGCCGCCACGCCTGAGCGCCTCGCCCGCGACGGCGCGGTCGAGTGGTTTGAGGCGCTCCATGGTGCCGCATTGGATGCTGCGCACCGAGCGCGCGATGACAGTGGCCGCGATGACATCATCATCGCTGGGTGTCTACCGCCCCTCGTGGCCAGCTACCACAGCGAGGTGGCACCCGACGATCCGGCCTGCGTGGCCAGTTACCGGCGCATTGTCGAGGCCCAAGCTGGCCGTGTGGATCTGTTTTTGGCTGAGACGCTGTCACTGGCGCGCGAGGCCAAAGCCGCCGCGGAGGCGGCCACAGAAAGTGGGTTGCCCGTTTGGGTGGCGCTGACGGTCGCCGATGACGATGGCACCCAGTTGCGCTCAGGAGAGCGTTTGATCGATGTGGCCCAACAAGCCAAGGCCTCTGGTGCTGAGGCCGTGTTGGTCAACTGCTCTGCCCCTGAGGCGATCACTGCATCGATGTCTGTTCTGGGGGATTTGGGTTTGCCGTTTGGCGGCTATGGCAATGGTTTTCAGTCGGTCATGGAGCTGGTGCCGGGTGGCACGGTTGAGGGTTTAAGCCGGCGCGAAGAGTTGACCCCTGAGGCGTATGCTCGATATGCCGCCGATTGGGTGGATCGCGGCGCACGCATTGTTGGCGGGTGCTGCGAAATTGGCCCTGAACATATCAAGGTTTTGAGCGAATGGATGACGAACAGCTAAAAAAACACCGTGAGGCGTGGCAACACCGTGGCCAACAGCGGCCTGACTTTGCGGTTGAGCCGGGCCCGGGTCAGGAGTCTGTGTGGGACTATCCTCGCCCGCCGGCTTACGTGGCTGATCAACGCCGGGTGGTTGTCCGTGTCGGTGAGCGGGTTATCGCAGACAGTGATGGGAGCATTCGAGCATTGGAAACTGGAAGCCCCCCAGCGTTTTATCTGCCGGCGGCCGCGTTTGAGCTGGGGTATCTAAAACCCAACCCACAACACACGTTTTGTGAGTGGAAAGGCGTGGCGAGCTACTTTGATGTGGTCACCCCCGATCGTGTCATTGAGGCGGCGGTTTGGACCTATCCAACACCGCTGGCGGGCGCTGAAAAAATTGCTGGGTGGTACTCCTGCTACCCCGAGCGCTTGCAGTGCGAGGTGGGTGATGAGTCTATTCACGCGCAAGCGGGTCGGTACTACGGCGGCTGGGTGACATCGGAATTGGTTGGGCCATGGAAGGGCGAACCCGGGACGGGGCATTGGTAAACCTGGCACCCGGTCCCGTTCGCCAAGGCCTCAAAATAACGCGCCAACGGAATCTGAGCACCTGCCCTCGTCTGCTTAAAATCTAGGCATAATAGGAGACTGTTTAACACCGACAAAGGCCCAGACCCCATGACCCCTACCCATCGACCCTTGAGTCTCGTAATTACCGCATGGCTTAGCATGACGCTGCTTGCGGCCTGCCAACCTGCCGATAACTCTGGCGATACCACCAACGCCCAACCGAGGCTCGGCGACTGGGGCATTGAAGTCGAGCACGTCTCCCAAGACACCCGCCCAGGCGTGGATTTCAATACTTTCGTCAATGAGGGCTGGATCAATGCCGCCGAAATGCCGGCCGGGTTCTCGCGCTTTGGCGCCTTCACCGAGCTCGCCCTCGAGGCAGAAGACAATGTCGGCGCCATCATCGAGACCGCCCAACGCACTGCCGCCGAGGGCTCAGGCCCGGAGCAACAGATTGGCGACCTGTATCGGGCCTACATGGACACCGACACCCTCAACGACAAGGGCCTGGCGCCCATTGAGGCTGAGCTCGACACGCTGTTATCGCTGGAAAGCCACGACGAGGTCGCCCGCTGGATGGCCCAAGACGGCACGAATAGCATCGTCGGGGTGTATATTAGCCAAGACGCCGGCAACCCAGAGCGCTATGTCGCGCATGTCACCCAAAGTGGTCTGGGCCTGCCCAACCGCGACTACTACTTTAGGGACGATGAGCCCTTCCCCGGCCACCGCGAGGCCTACGTCGACTACATCGAAGCCACGCTCAGCCGCGCCGGCATTGACCAAGCCCGCGAACGCGCCGAGGCCATCATGGCGCTGGAGACCGCGCTCGCCGAGGTTCACTGGTCCAGGGTCCAGCAGCGCGACAGGCAAGCCAACTATAACCTCAAGAGTGTCTCAGAACTCGTTGATTTCGCGCCAGAATTTCCGTGGGATGTGGCGATGGAAGCGCGCGGTTTGGGCGACATCAGCGAGGTCGTGGTGACCACCGACGAGGCCCTGGCGGCCAGCGCCGAGATTTTTGCCGACACCCCCGTTGAGACCTGGCGAAGCTACCACGCGTTTCACTGGATCAACAACCACGCCCCGCTGTTGGCGGATGCGTTCGCCGACCCGCACTTTGCGTTCTTCCGCCAGCGCTTGGGCGGCGTGGAGAGCCAGCGCGACCGCGCCGATCGCGCCATCAACTTTGTCTCTGGCCGTTTGGGCGAGCTGATCGGCCAGGTGTATGTCGACAAGCACTTTCCCCCAGAATACCGCGAGCAGATGCTGAGCTTGGTCGACTATCTTCGGCGCGCGTTCCGTGAGCGCTTGGACACCATCGAGTGGATGGATGAGCCGACCCGCGAAGAGGCGCTGGCAAAGCTCGAAGCGTTTCTGCCCAAGATTGGCTACCCCGACCGGTGGCGTGATTACTCGGCGGTGACGATCACCGACGATGACTTGATCGGCAACGTCGCCCGCCTTCGCGAGTGGGGCTGGGAGGATTCTTTGGCCAAGCTCGACGAGCCGGTTAGAGACTGGGAGTGGTTCATGAGCCCACAAACGGTCAATGCCTACTACTCACCCACCCGCAACGAGATTGTCTTCCCAGCGGCGATTTTGCAACCGCCGTTTTTTGACCCCTTCGCCGACCCGGCGGTCAACTTTGGCGCCATCGGCGGGGTGATTGGTCACGAAATGGGCCACGGTTTTGACGACCAAGGCTCGCGCTCGGACAGCCAAGGGGTGCTGAGAAACTGGTGGTCTGAGAGCTCGCGCGAGCAGTTTGAGGCCCGCACAAAGGCGTTGGTGGACCAATACGACGGCTTCAGTCCCCTGCCCAACATGCAAGTCAACGGCGCGCTGTCGTTGGGTGAGAACATCGGTGACCTGGGTGGTTTGTCAATCGCCCACCACGCCTACCAGATGTATTTGGCCGAACACAGCAACGGCCAAGCGCCTGTGCTCGATGGCTACACCGGTGATCAGCGTTTCTTCATGGCTTGGGCGCAGGTTTGGCGCACCATTGAGACCGAGGAATCGCTGCGTGCGCGCTTGATTCGCGGCCCACACAGCCCGGCGCAATACCGCGTCAACGGCGTGGTCAGAAACATCGATGCTTGGTACACCGCCTTCGATGTCCAGCCCGGCGATGATCTCTACTTGCCCCCCGAGGAACGGGTGAGCATTTGGTAATTCGAGTATTTGGTAATTCGAGCATTTGGTAATTCGAGTCAATGGTCATGAAAGTGCAATACCAGCGCGCAACACTGCTGATCTGGGCCAATAGAAACAAATGAGGAGACAACGCCGATGGGCCACACAACATCCCCCTTAACCCTGGCGCTGGTCGGTTCCATGCTCGCCGGTTGGCTGTTGAACCCCAGCCCCGCAGCGGCCGAGACGGCCAAGGCGTGGTTCGAGGCCGGTCAGCGCGTGGTCAACGAGCGCCAAAGCGGTGACGCGCCGGATGCCAAGAACATCATTTTGTTTGTCGGCGATGGCATGAGCCTGACCACAGTGGCCGCAGCGCGGATTTTGGAGGGGCAACAGCGCGGCGAGACCGGCGAGGAGAATCTCCTCTACTTTGAAAACTTTAGGCACTTGGCGCTGGCCAAGACCTACAACACCAACCAGCAGACGCCGGATTCAGCCGGCACCATGACGGCCATGGCCACCGGTGTCAAAAGTTTCGCGGGGGCCATCGCCGTGGATCCCAGCGTTCAGCGCGGCGACTGCGCGGGCAGCCAAGGCCATGAGCTGGTGAGTATCTTGGATTTGGCTTCGCAAGGGGGGTTGGCCACGGGCATTGTCTCCACCACCCGAATCACCCACGCCACACCGGCGGTGCTGTACGCGAAATCACCGGATCGAGGCTGGGAGAGCGATCGCGGCTTGCCGCCGTCGGCCAAAGCGGCGGGCTGTCGCGATATTGCTGAGCAGCTGGTTCGCTACAATGTCGGCCGAGGGTTGGATATTGTGCTCGGTGGCGGACGGCGGGCTTTCTACCCCGCCGAAACCCAAGACCCGGAATACCCCAAGATCACCGGCCACCGAAGCGATGGCCGCGATCTGATTGCCGAGTGGCAGGCCCGCTACCCTGAAGGTCAATTCGTGTGGAACCGCGATGGGTTCAATGCGCTCAAGCTCGATGGCAACGGCCCCATCTTGGGCCTGTTTGAACCCGGCCACATGCAATATGAGTTCGACCGACCCGATGACCCGGCCGGCGAGCCATCGCTGACCGACATGGTCGACCGAGCCATCGATGTCTTGTCAACGCGTGGCGACAATGGCTTTTTGTTGGTGGTGGAAAGTGGGCGCATCGACCACGCTCACCATGCGAACAACGCGTGGCGGGCACTGACCGACACCCTCGAGTTCGCCCGCGCCATTGAAACGGCCACCGAGCGCACCAACCCGGATGAGACCCTGGTGGTCGTCACCGCCGACCACGCCCACGCGCTCACCTTCGACGGTTACGGCCAACGCGGCAACCCCATCATGGGTTACGCCGTCCGCCAAGCCGAGGGCGACAAGCCAGAACGCACCATGAAAGACCACAAGGACCGCCCGATGACGGTGCTCAACTACGCCAACGGCCCCGGTTACCGGCGCGCTGACGCGAAGGTCGATTTTCGGCGCATGGACCCGTTGGAAGCTGATTACAAGCAAAACGCAGGCACCTGGCAGTACTCGGCCACGCACGCAGGCGAGGATGTCCCCGTCTACAGCCAAGGCCCTGGGGCTGACGCCTTATACGGGGTGTTGGAACAAAACGTCATCTACCACGCCTTGGTCGCCGCCCACCCCGTCCTCCGCGGTGTCCAAGACCAACATCGGGCCCCCAGCGGTTTGCCCGATTGGCTGGCGTTTAATTCGAACGCCCCACAACAGGACGACTGACGGGGCCACGCCCCGCCGCGATGCTAAGGTGAGGCGGGCGTGTTGGGCCAGCGGCTGAGCTCGGCTTGGATTCGGTCCTCGAGGGCACCGGCCAACGGCGCAGCGCGGGCACCAAAGTGCGCCACCGCCCCGGTGGTCGGGTTGATGAGATACTTGTTGAAGTTCCATCCGGGGGCTTGGCTGGCATCGATTAAGCGCCTAAACAGCGGGTTTGCCCCCTCACCTTTGACCGACGTGGTCGCCATCATGGGAAAGCTCACCCCATAATTGAGCTCACACACCTCGGCGGTCTTGTTCTCATCGGCGTGCTCTTGGTTGAAGTCATTGGAGGGGAAGCCCACGACCATCAAGCCCTGATCGCGGTAGCGCTGATACAGCGCCTCCAGTCCCTCGAATTGGCCCACAAAGCCACACTGACTGGCGGTGTTGACCACCAACACGAGTCGGTCGCCATACGCTTGGCACACATCCACCCGCTCGCTGGAGGCCAGCCGGCGGTATTCACCCACCAACACGCCCCCGCAGCCCTTATCACCGGACGTGGCGCCAGCCACCGGCGCCTCATCGGCCCAAGCGGTTGATGTCATCCACAGGCACGCAGCGACGGCCACAAAGGCCCAAGGGCTGGCCGCGCGCCGGCGACTTGGGCCTGACCGGCGCATCAAGTGATCACCATCACCGGCGTTTGTGCGTGCCGAATCACCTTGTCACTGACGCTGCCCATCATCAGGCTTTTCATCCGTGACAAGCCCCGTCGGCCGATGACCACCATCGCACCCGGGGTGTCCTCGGTGTAGCGGATGACCTCTTCGGCCGGGTCGCCCATCGA
>JAVLCB010000029.1:0-5239 GCA_031580925.1 Wenzhouxiangella sp. | reverse complement strand
ATGACGATGAGTTGCCGATCCACGACACCTACACCGCGCTGACGTTTTGTTTGGTGGAGGATTATCTCCACCGCATCTTGCCGGTGAACGTCACCCACTCGTTGGCGCCGATTTTTACCAAGGCGCGGCAGCTGCTCAACGCCGCTGATGAGGACTTTGATGCCAAGCGCTGGTACCAAAGCGTCCAAATCCTGCCTCGGGCGATGGAGTTGATGCCCCCGGCGATCGATGAGGGGGTGTTTCGGGTGGTGTGCGAGGCGCTGTGGCACCGCGATGAGCTGTGGGTCACCTACCAAAACAGAACCGACGATGCGCCCAAGTCGCTCCACATGCACCCGCATGGACTGGTGATGCGCGATGGGGTGATGTATCTGTTGGCCACCCTAAAAACCTATGCCGACATCCGCCACATTGCCATCCACCGGATCATCAGCGCTGAGCCCACCGGGCGCGATGCGGTGATTCAGGCGGGGTTTGATTTGGGTGACTACATTGCCAAGGGGCATTTTGCTTATGTGGAGGGCCCACCCTTGGATCTGGTGCTGCAGTTTGATGGCTATGTGGGTCAACATCTGCTAGAGACCCCAATCAATGACACCCAGCAATCCAAGATGCTCGAAGATGGACGAATTGAGATCCGGGCGCGGGTGCAAGACACCCAGCAGCTTCGGTGGTGGGTGTTGGGGTTTGGTGATGGCGTTGAAGTGGTGGCGCCGGATCAGTTTCGGGGGACAATCGCGGCTGAGGTGGCCAAGATGGCAGCTCGCTACGGTAGTTCTTAATCATCAAACATTGGATGGGCTGTGCGGCCAGGCATGCCGTCTGGGGACTTAGACCTGCCTAAACACGCGGTGTGCAAGTGCTACGCCATTGCCAATCAAGCCAATCAAGCGGCCCAGTCGGAACTGGCGGGCGCCGTCGCGCGCGTTGAGGCCATCTCAATCACCGATCCCCTCCACCTTGCCACGAAGCGCTTTGATGTTGGGTTGCTGATGTCAGTGGGTGCGGATCTCTAAGCTTGCCTTGAGTCTGTTGTTTCCGGGTTTCATGGATGAACGGCACCTCGAACGTTGCCTTGAATGGTGTGAGGTTGATTGTGTCCCCACCGCGGCTTAAGGCGGCGGTCATCGCTTGGTGTGTTTTTGAAAGAGATATGACGGTTGGCCGTCACCATGTGTCGTGCGCGTCGATATCGTTCGCTTGGGGTGGGTTGCTTGCCCGCCCAAGAATTTCAAAAAAAATTGAGGGAGATGACCAATGAGCCCAGTATTTAAAACCGCTGTTGTGGTTGTCATGGCCGCTGTATTGAGTGGGTGTGCAACACCTGCTCGCATCAGCGGGATGGTGGCATCGTATGACAGCGTGGAGGCGCCCGCTGATGCCTATCTCAGGGACAGCATCCGCGTGGGCCAAGTCACCGGTGGGAAAGAGACCAACCCGATGTGGACATCACAGGTTGATGCCGTGAGCTTCCGAGCGGCATTGGAGCGGTCGCTGGAACAGGCGGGTTTGTTCAACAACAGCGATTTGGCGGACCACTACCTCAACGCGCAGCTGGTTGAGCTCGACCAGCCGTTGTTTGGCACCTCATTGACGGTCAAAGCCACGGTTCGCTATGAACTCATTCATGCCCCAACCGAGCGGGTGGTCTATGAGCAAATGATTGAGCGCGCGCACACGGCTAAATTCAGTGATGCCTTCATCGGTGTGGAGAGACTAAAGCTCGCCAACGAGGGGGCTGTTCGCGTGAATATCGAAACCTTAATCGCTGATCTTTATGAGATCACACCGTCACACACCAACCCAAAGGGGAATTTATGATGTTTAGAGCCATGGGTCTTTTCTTCGCGCTGTCGCTTGTCAGTGGTTGTGCCACTGTCGTTAAGGGCACCACGCAAGCGATACCGGTCAATTCTGATCCAACTGGCGCTGAGGTGCTGGTTAACAACAACATGTTGGGCATCACACCCACTGAAATCAAACTTAAGCGCAAAAATGACCATCAGGTCATTATCCGAAAAGAGGGCTATTCGACCGTGACAATGCCCGTGCTCAAATCTGTGGGGGGTGCTGTGTGGGGCAATGTGCTGGCTGGCGGCATCATCGGTTGGGGTGTGGATGCGACCTCTGGTGCGCAATACAACCTCAGCCCTGAGACGATTTTTGTGACTTTAAGGCCGGTTACCAATGCCGATTCCAGCGATAATGAAGAGCAAGATGAAACTGCTGAGGGCGTTGCCAGGCTTCGAACGCTTGATGAGGCCCTAGAGTCGGGAACACTCAGTGAAGAAGAGTATGGAAAAGCACGACAGCGAATCATTCAGGAGTATTTTCCATAGGATGAATCCATCAGTGATGAGGAATTTCTGAAAGGGTTTGCTTTTCGCCCGACCAATTGCTATTCTAAAGATGCGCTGATTTGAAGCCACCAGCTTGCGGGCGCATTATAAATACAGCTAAAGCGGAATCTGAGAAGCGCCCCTTCCCTTTGGTCTGTATTGCGCCCCGAGCGTTTTTTGGCTTGCCTGGTGGTTTGAACTGAAGCACCGTCCCGATTTAGCCCGACTTGCAGGGGACGCTAAATGAGTACTGCTAAACAGGGCATTGCCAACATAAGGACAAGGCGATGACTTTACCTGCTGTGCAACACCCTCACCTGCCACGCTGTGGCGTCTACGGCTTCGATGATGTCGAACCCTTAATTTTTGCCTCTTTGGTCACTGAAGACCCGTTGCTGCTCATTGGGCCTTCAGGCACCGGCAAGACCTATCTTTTGAATACCCTCTCAGAGGTCTTGGGGCTAGAACACCGCCATTACAACGCAAGCCTGATCGCATTCGATGACCTGGTGGGCTTTCCTTTCCCCAACCAAGACAACCAATCGGTGGAGTTTTTGCAAACACCGGCCACTGTCTGGGGCGCCCAATCCGTGCTGATCGATGAAATCAGTCGCTGTAAGCCGGAACACCAAAACCGCCTATTCGCTTTAATCCATGAACGAAAGATCCAAGGGCTGTCTTTGGACCGCTTGCAATACCGCTGGGCGGCGATGAACCCCGCCTCAGGCATGGATCAAGGCGTTGAAGACTACGTGGGCTCAGAACCCCTGGACCCCGCCCTGGCCGACCGCTTTTCTTTGCTCATTGAGGTGAAAGATTGGCAGGATCTGGACGTCACTGCCAAATCAGGGATTGCCAACCCCAAAGGCGAGGGGCTCGTGGCCGATGACCAAGGCGCTTTGCTTGGCAAGCTCAACGCTTGGAAAGCCCGATTCCAGGCCCTCGTTGATGATGCACCGAAAGAAATCCTCACCTATGCACGCTTGGTGGCCGATGCGCTCATCGAAAGCGAGGTTCGCCTCTCTCCCAGGCGGATTCGCTTACTGGTACGAAATATCTTAGCTGTGCAGGTGGTGATGGATGACAGGTGGTCGCTCGACACAGAACAAGACGGCCAGCCCGATGCTGAGACCGGCCGACAGCTGCAGTCATACGATGACACCCTCAAGGTCTTGCAATGCTCGCTGCCGCATGTGGCTTGGGGTGGCGCGCCATCAGCTGAGAAGATTAAAGCCGCCCACCATCTGGCCTGGGTTGAGGCGATGGCGTTGCCGGAGCGGCATGTGTTGAACTTCCAAAGACACACGGGGCTCAATCAGCGCATTGAGTGGCTGTTGGATGAGCGCTTGCATGCCGATATCAAAAGCCAAGCTTTGATTGAGTTGGCGTTGAGAGACAAGAGCTTGGAGGCGCAAGCGTTGTTGTTTGTGATCACGCCGGCGGTGGTTGGGAATGTCTTTGATCTCAACGCTGAAGCCGTGCAAGCGGTCTCGGAGGTGGGGTTAAAGCTTCTGGACATCAGAAACGAGGATGACCAGGCCGGGCCCATCCGCCAAGCTGAGCTTGAAGCCTTTCCAGAGCTCAAAGAGGCGGTCGATGTGCTCGCCGATTACGACGGGCGTTTCCGAAAGCAGTTAAAGCAGTTCTTTTTGATGGCCGTGAAGCATGAACATCAGATTGATGACCCGTCCGGCTGGGTCAGAGCGCTCGATGGTGCGCTTAGCCAATTGGGTGAGCGCTATCAGGAGGTGGCGGCATGACCAGTTTGATGCTCAGAGCCATTCAACGAATGAAGCTTCGGGACACCATGGAGGCCAGTGTATTCGCGGACGGAGACGCAGACACAGGCAAAGGGGGCGAGGCGGGTGTTGATGCCTTGTGTTGCCCGGTGATGCGCTTGGGGCTTTATTTTGGGGATCACGCGCCCAGGGCTTGGATGATGGCGTTGTTAAAAGACCAAGGCATTGATGGTCCCGATGCCCTGAAATCCCAGTTCAATGTTCCCAACACCCCACTGATCCTTCGGCCTTGGTCAGCGGACTTGGTGGTGGATGGCAAAGGTCACCATCAGCCAGGTTTATTGGATGTGAATCAGGCTGAGCCTTCAGCGGTGTTGCATCAGGCGCTGTGTTTGGGGTTGTGCAGTACGCACCGCTATGACCCGAGCCGGCCGGTGATTTGGACGAATGGGGGTTTGTCTCGTCGTGTGGTGTGTTTTTCAGTGGGAGGGTTCTATCAATGAGTGTGCAATGGGTTCGGTTCGACATGCAGGCCAGTGGGGCTAATGGGGCCGACGCGGGCCATGGAGGCCATGGCAGTGGTGCTAAAAGTGCTGGGGCCAGTCGCGACACCCGGCTTGGGGCGGTCGAGGGTGGGGGTTTGGTGATCTCTAAGCCACCGGTGGTCAATCCGGTAACCCTGGATGAGATTAAGGCGTTGGCCTTTGAGTTGGTTGAGGACAATCCGATGGCGATTCAGGCGTTGCTTCGTTTGGTTGCCATTGAAGAGAGCACGAAAGTGCCCAGTGCCGCGGTGACGCGGTCTGTCAGGCCAAAATTATTGGTCAATCTCGATTTTGTGTCTCGCCATTGCCACAGCGATGAGGAGGTCAAGGCGTTGATCATGCACGAATACTTGCATGTGTTGCTGGGGCATACGGCATTGACCGACACACTGACCCCGAATCTGCACATTGCGTTGGATGCGGTGATCAATGCGATGATCCATCGCCAGTTGGGGTCTCATTACTCATCGATGATGTCTCGGTTGTATGCGGGTGCCCAAGGGATGTGGCGTTGGCTCAGGCCACCGACGGATAAGGAGTGTCGGTATGCGACCTCTTTGATTGACAGCGATGAGGAGCATTTCTTTTATCAGATGTGGATGGCGTTGTACGAGGG
>JAVLCB010000028.1:0-5408 GCA_031580925.1 Wenzhouxiangella sp. | reverse complement strand
AACAGCAGAGCCAGCGCCATGACTTGTTTTTTCTCAAAACCCACCAAGCTGCCACGGGCCAAGATATAGACAAAGTAGACCGCCGCAACACCAACGATCAAGCCTGTCGCGCCACCGGCCACCGCCACTGGGTTGATTTGCAGCACACCCGCCCAGACCAGCCCGACAAAAAGAACCACCAAACCCGACACGCCCCACACCGAGCGCCACAGCTTAACGCGCGTGGACGCTGTTTCTTCAGCGTGCGGCAACAAGCCCGCTTGGCCGAGGTTTTTCTGGGTCAGTCGGTACTGGATCAGGCCCGCCAACATGCCCACACCGGCGGCGGCAAAGCCATAGTGCCAGTTGACGGTTTCGCCCAAGAATCCACAGATCAAGGGCCCAATGAACGCCCCCACATTGATGCCCATGTAAAAGATGGAAAAGCCTGCATCCCGCCGAGACCCACCTTCTGGGTATAACTCGCCAACAATCGTTGAGACGTTGGGTTTCAGCAAACCGGTGCCGATCACCACCAGCACAAGACCCAAAAAGAACATCTCTTGGCTGGGCACAGCCAACGCGAAGTGGCCCGAGGCAATGATGATCCCGCCATACCAGACGGCCTTTTGCTGACCAATCAATCGATCAGCAATCCAGCCCCCGGGCAGCGCCAACAAATACACGCCCGCCGTGTAGAGACCATAGATGGCCGTGGCGGTGGCGTCAGGCAGACCCAACCCCCCCGCATCAGCGGCGGCGACCATAAACAGCACCAAAATGGCGCGCATGCCATAGTATGAAAACCGCTCCCAAAGCTCCAAGAAGAAAAGCGTGTGTAACCCTGAAGGGTGACCAAAAAAGGCCGTGGCGTTGGGAATGTGCTCAGGGGGTGGATTGGCGCCGGGAAGGTCGTTCGTTGATTGGGTCATGGGCCTGCTTTATGGATGCGACGTAAGATTCGAATCATACGCCAGGCTCGAATCGAACACAAATATTGGGTAAAGAAGACAGGGATCAAGCCCACAAACAACGCCCACTCAGGCCAGGCCTGCTGCCAGCCATAGATCCCCACGCCCCCAAAAATTGCCATCACCACCAACAACACAATCACGGTCACGCCTGGCCCAAACCCCGAGCGCAGCAACACGTGGTGCAAGTGATCGCGGTCTGCCGAGAACGGACTGCGCCCGCGCATGACTCGACGCACATACAGTGTCAGCACATCAAGCACCGGCAACAACACAATCCAGGCTATTGAGACCGGGAAGATATCGACTTGCTCAGGGCTTTGGCTGATGTAGACAGACAACCACGCCAACGCAAAGCCAAGCATCAAACTGCCCGAGTCACCCAAAAAGATCCGCGCCTGTCGTCGGCCAGGGATGCGTAAGTTATAAAGCAAAAAAGCCAGCACCGTGGTCAGCAATATCCCCAAAACGGCCATCAAGGGACGGCCCGCCCCCCCGATCAGACCAACAATGAACAAACCGATCAAAGCCACAAAGGTCATCCCACCGGCCAAACCATCGGTGCCATCGGCCATGTTCAAAGCATTGATCATCACCAACACGCACAACACCGTGAATGGAATCGCCCACTCGCCCAACTCGATGGGCTTAACACCCACCAAATTGCCCAAGTCATGGATTTGGACCTCGCCCCAAGACACCATCAGAATTGCCGCCGCGATTTGTGCCAGCAGCTTGGCGCCGGCTGAGACTTCGATCAAGTCATCGATGATCCCCGTGGCCAGCATCATCGCCATCCCCACCACCAGACTGGCGTAGGGTTGTAGGTTGACATCCAACAGCAGCAGCGCAAAAGAAAACCCGGTGAAGATCGCCAAACCCCCGGTCAATGGCACTCGCCCCAAGTGGCGCTTGCGGCCGCCGGGGGCGTCCACCAACCCCATCCGCTGGGCTGGTGCGCTCAACATCGGCACCAACAACGCAGTGAGGATAAATGCACTGGCCATGGCCACCAGCGGTTGATAGGTCAACACACCCACAAAATCCCCCTGACTCTCAAAGTCGCCGACTCATCGGCTCACGCCGATGGCTCGTCGTCTGCGCGCGAGCGCAACATGTTGATCAAAAAGACCAGCATCACCGTGAGCAAAGCCACCAAAAAAGCACCCAGAACGAACCGTTGCAGGTTCGAGCGGGTCAAAATCAAAGCCGGTGCTTGACCCTCGCCCGGCGGCTTGACCACGGTATAAATCGCGGCTTGTCCGCCGTAACGGAGCGCGTTGAGCCGCTCGGCCAAACGCTCGGTCGAGGCCACCAAGCCGCGGATGCCTGAGGAGATCTCAGCAAGGCGGACATTGCTCGACGCTTGCGCGTCGGACCCGCTTGCCGTGGCCGATGGTGTGGTTTGACTTTGTTCATCGATGATGGCTTTGAGTGCTTCAACCCGGGCGATTTCAACATCGACCTCAGCCGATTCCAGCGTGTAGTCCAGCCGCTCTTGGGTCAGTTCTTGGCGAAACTCCAAATCAGCGGCGTTGCTGCCAAGCTCGATCAAGCGACTGATAAAGTCGCTCCCAAATTGAGAGATCGTGGTGCCGCCACCAAACTCATCGGGCAAAGATGACACGCTGCTGGATCGGCCCGCCCCCGCTGACAAGCCCGACGATCCACCCCGGTTGTAGCTGTCCAACGCCGACTCAACCCGCTGGGCGCGTTGCAACAATACATCGCGCTCGCGGATCAGCTCAGCCATTCGGCCTTCAAAGAAACGGGCCGTGGCGCGAGGATTGTTGGTATCGACATCGGCCACCAACGACACGCGCGCATTCTCCAAGACAAAGTTCTCCAACCAATTGGCTTGGGCTTTAATGTCACCCAACCGCAAACCCGTCTCCGGGTCTCGGACATTGCCGCTATTGGCCAGGCCCTCGATGGCGTCAATATTGCGTTCCAATAAATCAAACTGTCCACGAATAATGTCGGCCGACACAATGCCATCCATGACCCCCAAAGCACCCGACTCGATGGTCTCTGCGCTGTAAATTCGCATGCTCTCGGCAAACACCCCCGCCTGCTCTGTCATGTAGCGCGCCCAGATTTTGGGGACATCCAGCAACACCTTACGAACCAAGCGATCATCCAAAATACCCTGAGTGGGCAAGACACCATCTTCCAAGTCAAGCGTGATCAGCGCATACGCTCGGCTGGCGACTTCTAAAGCTTCTGCAAATTCTTGCTGGATCGAGTTGATCTGCGCACTGCCGCTGGCTTGCTCCAGCTCGCCTCGAAAACGCTGCACGATGAACTCGCGGGTGGGCGCGAAGGGCTCAACAGACAGCGCGTTAGAAAATTCGGCCAGCGTCAGGCCGTGCTCGTCCAACTGGTTTTGTTCAAAAACCCTTTGGACGATGATCGGTGAGAGCATATCGCTGGGATCAAAAGGTGTCTCGTCGGGGTAGATGCCCTCCTCAACGCCCTCAAAGGTGAACTGCACCTGCGCATCCCAGCTGTAGGTCACACCAGAGCGAACACCAAGGGCAACCACCGCCAGCCAAAACAACGCCGTGAACCCAATCACAGCGGCCATCACCGGCCAGCGGGTATCCCATATGGCTTTGACCAACTCGCGAAGATCAATCTCATCGTCGGGTCGGTAGGCCTGGGTTGAATCTATGTCATGTGTTGTCATGCGCTCACTCAAAATCTTCTAAATTCAATGGCAACGGCTGGCCTGCAAATGACCCTCAAGCATTAAGCCTCGCGGCGACGGTGGGCGATGATGTCCAGCATCTCACGCCCAATCACCCAAACCAAAACAACCAAGGCCAACGCCACGGTCAGCACCCAAAACCAATAGACACTGCCTGCGGTGAACAATCGAGACACCTCAGCGGGTTGCCCAGACAAACTGTTGACCCGAAACAGCGAGCTGCCATCACCAAATTGCAGGCGATCCATTTGCTCGGCAATGCCGTTGGTGGCACCGAACATGGCCTGAATATCAACGATGATATCTTCCAAGGCTTTTGAGACCGCCTCGATGACCGCAACGTTGTCGGCGTCTGGCGCACTCCCCTGACCCGACAACTCCGAGACACTCTCTGTTAATCCTTGCAAGCGACGAAGTTCAGACTGGACCGAGGTTGCTTCCAAATCAATGGCCAAACGGTCGCGTGTGAGCGTTTGACGAAACTCCAAATCGCCGCTTTCCATGCCCAGCGACACCAATCGATCCAAAAACGCATCACCGCTGCCGGCTCGGCCCGCGCCATCGTCGCGATCGCCATCGTTGCGGCCATAGCCTTGCAATGCCTCGTCGATGGCTTGTGACTGCTGGTTGAGCAAATTGGCCCGTCGCTCCAACTCTGCCGAGCGCGCTTCAATAAAGGCCAGGGTCTGTTCGGGGTTGCGGGTCAAGCCCAAGCCAATCACCTGTGACAATAAGTTATCGAGATACACCGCCTCGAGTTGATCGGCTCGGGCGCGGATGTCAGACAAGCGACGGCCGGAGTCTGGATCCCTGACCAAACCAGAATTGGGCTCTGCATCCAACACCATCAGGTTGTGGCGAAGCAGGCGCAATTGATCCAAGATCAAGTTATACGCCGAGACAAAGTCGGCCTCATTGAAGATGCCTTCGTCGATCAACCGCGCTGAATACAGCATCCGGTCGGTGGAAAAGGTTTTCAGCTGATCGGTGACGTATTCTGCCCACGCTTGTGGAATCACTCTCAAAATCGCCTCGCCGGGAAAGTCGGGATCGTCGGCGGTGAGAATCAATTGCGCTTGGCGTTGCACGCCACGCTGAAGCTCATTGAGGTAGGCTTGCTCAAGCTCTTCAATTTCCACCTGGGTGAGCTCATCGTTCAACCGCTGCTCATACTCCAACCTCAATTGCGACAACCTCGGCAGGTATGAGGTCACACTCAGCTGCGTGGACAGCGTGTCCACATCCAACGCCAGATCGGGTTGATCGACGCGTTCCAATGCACGCGCCAACACCACATCACTGACCAGATCGCTGGCTGAAAAGGCCATGCCATTGGGATACTCGCCGCGGGTAACGCCGGAGAATAAAAACTGGAGATCACTGGTCCAGGTGTAGCGGGCTTTTTGTTGCTCACCCAACATCAGCGCCGACCCCCAATAGACCGCCCCAAAACTGATGAACATGGCCACCAAGCCCACAATCAGCCGACGCCCGAAACGCGGCCAGCTTACACGTGCCATCAGGCCCACCGAGCCCGATGACTCAATGGTTTGCGTTTGATTCATGCTCATCCATCTCCCCGTTTAGGTTGGCATCCCGCCCCAAGGCCCACAATTTAACACATCGCCCTCAAGCGGTGCGAGTCACATGTTGCGCCGATACTCCCCGCCAACGGCGTACAAGGCATTTGAAATTTGCCCCAAAGAGCAGGTTTTGACCGCCTCCATTAACGCATTAAAGGTGTTTTC
>JAVLCB010000027.1:0-7301 GCA_031580925.1 Wenzhouxiangella sp. | reverse complement strand
TTGTGCGGCTGTGGGTGTGGCTTGCGTGTCGGTGAACGCCTCCAGCATCTCATTGACCAAGTCCACGTTCTCTGCGGTGACCCCGCTGATGCCGGCCAACCCGTATTGTTCTGGTGATGCGGCCTGGCCTGCATTGGGATCCACCAAGTCGTCAAACGCCTCGCTGGTCAAGTCATTGACGATGCTTTGTATTGTCGCCGTGTCGGTCAACGCGCCTGTTTGTGGCAACTGGTCTTCCAGGCCAGACACGATGGCGGCGAGGTTATTGCTGGTCACGCCGGTGATGCCGATCGCATCGAATTCGCTGACAGACAGCCCCAGCGCGTTGTTGGTGCCTGTGGTGAAGTCCACCAATTTGCTGGTGGCTGAGGCGATGGCGACCAATTCGGTGTACTCGGTCACAGAGCCGGCTGGCTGGATGCCGAGAATGTGGTTCATCAAATCGCGCTTGTCTTGTGAATCAATCCGCGCCAACGACAGCAGCTGGTAATCGGCCTGCGTCAAATTGGGCTCGGTGGCGGCATCGCCATCGCTGGCTTGGGTGATGTCGTCAACCAAATCAACCAACGCGGTCAGCTCAGCGCCGTCATTGATTTGATCGGGCAAGGCGATGATCGCATCGGTCACCAGCGCCAGGCTGCCTGTCGATCCCAGCGGCGCCGAGACGGCCTGGTAATCCGTCCCGGTCGGCACCAGATCGCCCGAACGGACATCGGTAAAGAAGGTCTCGTAGTCGGGGACGATGGTGATGGTGGTCTCGGCCTCGCACACGCCAGGACACAGCGCCTTGATGGTGGCCGTGCCGGCGGTGGTGCCCGCTTGGTAGGTGAGGGTGAGCTCGCCGTTGGCATCGGTTTTTTGTGGGGTGGTGAGATCCAGCGACTGACCGCTGTCTACAAACTCGCCCAGATTGACCTCCAGATCAATGTCGGTCGGGGTGGTCACAGGGTCCCCCTCAGAAGTCAGCGTTATCGTCACCGTGGTTTGACTGTTGGTTTTGGCCAGCAACTGCGAATCATCGGCGCTCAGGCTTAAGCTGGTGGGCGCCACGGTAAACCCCAAACTGGTGCCCTCAATGCCTGTGCTGTCGCCGTTGCTGTCGACAATCACGGCCGTGACGATCACATCGTCTGCATCGGGGGCACTGGCGCCCGAGTACACCGCCGAGTCCACGTCCACCTCACCACCGGTGGCGGTGCTTGACTGGCCAGGGACTTTCAAGGCCCGCGTGCGGGGCGCTGTGTCGTCTTTTGACATGTCCCCAGGCTGGGTCGATTGAGCGCCCACGGTGGCTTTGACTTTTTCCCGCGTCCGCGCTTTTAGAAGCTCGCCATCGATCCCGGCGGTGAACGCCGCATCGAGCGTGTCGCCGCTGAACTCAATGGTCTCGTCGCCGCTTAAGGTGACGGTGTTGGTGAACTCATCGGTCACCCGCGCTTTAAAGTCAAAGGGCAGGTTTTGCCACTGCTCGCCCAGGTCTGGGCTGTCGGCTGAGTTCAAGATCACAATGTTGGTTGCCTCACCCGGCTCGGAGAGCTGGAAAGACTCACTGGTGACGCTGCCCAAACCCGGGCTTGCAAACTCGATGGTGAAGTCTTGGTTGATTTCGCCGCCCAGCACCAGCCCGGTGAACGTCGCTTGCCCCCCGGACAGGTCAACGACCGTCGTCCCAGACAACCGACCGGGGACGCCACCGGCATCGAGGCTGGCCTCGACCTGGCCGGTGGCATCGCTGACCACGTTGTCATTGTCATCGAGCACCACCACCACCGGCGCGGTGGTCAACGGCTCGCCCGACTGGGTGGCGTCAGGCTGGGTGTCGATGCTCAATTGGGTCGGTGTGCCCGGTTGCGCGGTGGCGCTGAATTGCGCGTCAATGGTGGTGCTGGTATCAACCTCATACGATGCGGTCAGGGACTGAGCGCCGCTGGCGGTCCCCAGCGTCCAAGTGGTGGCGGCAAAGCCTTGCAGGTCGGTGCTCACTGAGGCTGCCGAGACACTGCCCGAGTCGACACCGAAGGCAATGTTTTTATTGGCAATGGCGTTGTTGTTTTCATCGACCAAGCGCACCACCACGGGATTTGGCAGGGCTTGGCCGACCGGCCCGGCCTGCCCATCGCCCGACACCCGGGTCAGTTGGCTGGGTGGGCCCGCGACCAAGGTGACGGTGGCCGGTGCGGTGTCCTCACCACCAATCGTGGCCGTGATCTCCTCCACCCCAGCCGTTGTTGTGGCGTCAATCGTTTGTGTGTATTCACCGCCCCCTTGATCAGTGAGCGTGCCTGACAGAGTGACGAGGTTGTTGGTGAGTGTGAGGGCGGGTGGGGTGTTGTCTGGCAGTTGATCGGTGGTGTTGCCAAACTGATCGCGCAGCTGCAAGGTGACGGTCGCGGTGTCGACACCGCCACCGTCTGTGCTCAACACACTCGGCTCAACGCGAAGGGTGGACTGGCTCGCCACGGCCTCACCGCCGGTGAAATCCACCGCGGTGGTCGCTGGATCCGCGCCGCGGCTTCGCACCGTCACCTCGGCCTCGCCCTCGCTTGATGCGGCTTGGAGTTTGATGGTGGCTTGCCCCGTGCTGTCGCCGGTCAGCTGTGCCACCGGCCCCAACGCTTGGCCGTTGTCATCGACAAAATAGCCCAAGGTGGTCTCGAACGCCATGGGCTGGTCGGCCACACCGTCTTCGTTGATGTCTTGCAGCGTCGCGGTGATGGTGGCGAGCTCATCGCTGCCGGCCTCGATGCTGGCCGGGTCGGCGGAAATCTCGAGCTCAATGTCTCGGACCGTGACAGACAGCTCACCGCTGCGGGTCCCATTGCTGTTGTCTTCGGCGGTCAGCAGGATGTCGCCTGCCTCCACCGACGGGGCGCTGAGCCCACCGTAGGTCATGTCGGTGATCGTGTCTTGACTTGAACCGGTGGCGATTGTGAGCGTGGTGTTGTCCAGGCTGCCTGATTCGGCGCCGTCGAGGTTAGCGTCGAAAGATTCATTGGTGTGGGTCACGCTGAGTTCGACATTAGACGTGTGCGTGGTGGTGTTGCCAAACTCGTCTTGCAAGGTCACGTCGAGGTCGAAGGGAATGGTTGTTAACAACCGCTGATCACCCACCGACAGCCCCAGCTGGTCAAACGGGCCCGGACCGGCGGTGGCGGTGAAGTCCACGGTGTCGCTGTCGGTGGTGGCCCCGGGCAGGGTGGCGGTCAGGGTCTGCGTGCCCGCGGTCTCGCCCAGTGTCCACGTGGTCTCAGCAATCCCACTGCTGTCGGTGACCGCCGTCTCTGGGCTGGCGCTGCCGTCGCCGGCAAACTGGACCGTGGCGCCGTCGACCGGATTGTTACTGGTACTGGCGTCGGTCACCTTCACTTTCAGCAGGGTGGGCAGGGGGGTGTTGACCTCCTCTTCTGGCTGGTTATTCCCGGCCTCGACCTCGATC
Source organism: Wenzhouxiangella sp. (assembly GCA_031580925.1). GTDB lineage: Bacteria > Pseudomonadota > Gammaproteobacteria > Xanthomonadales > Wenzhouxiangellaceae > Wenzhouxiangella. Next base: position 3,865 of record JAVLCB010000027.1, on the reverse strand, counting down.
TTGGCCGGTGGGCCGGCGATGAAGCCCACGTCAACCGAGCCAATCTCGGCGCTGGCGCAGTTGGTCGACAGACAGGCCTTGACGGTGACATCGCCGGCGGTATCGTTGGTCAGCTCAGCGGCAAATTGGCCCAGCAGGTTGGTGGTGCCCGAAATTGGTTCCAAGCCGATGGTGGCATCCGATGGGGCGGCGGTGTCTGTGAGGCCCACAGCTTGGCCCGTGATCGGGTTGCCGGCGGCATCGGTCACCGAGACCACCAGCAGCGAGGCATCCGCGCCATCGGCTTTGATGTTGCCCGCTGGGGTGGCGGTGATTGTCGAGGCGGCGGTGGCGGCTGAGCCTGCACCCGTGATCGTGATCGGTTCGCTGATGGTTGCGGGGATGGCCGGGTCCACGCCGTTGGCCGAAAAGCGCAGGCGGGCGCTGCTGCCGACCAAGCCGGTGAAGACCAAATCAGAAAAGCTCGCCTCGCCGTCGGCCGTTGTGCTGGCGGTGAGCGTGCCCGACAACTGCACACCCGACGCTGAGAAAAGCGCGACGGTGATGTCTTCATTGTCCAGCGGCAGGGTGTTGCCAAAGCCATCGGCCAGGGCAACCTTGACACTGCTTAAGGTGGCCCCGCTGTCGGTGCCGGTGTCGGGGGCTTGAACAATGGTGATCTGTTCGGCCACCGCGCTTCGAAACAGCGCGTTGACCTGGCCCAGGTTGGTCAGCGAATCGGTCTCATCCTCATCAACAAAGCTTTGGACGGTGTCGGCTTGGGCCAACACGCCCGTGCTGTTGGCGGCGGTGCCGCTGAACAGACGGACTTGGCCGCCACTGCCCACGGTGAACTCCGCGCCTGCGGCCAGACGAATGTCACCACCGTCGACATCGCCGGCATTTTTGTCCCGACCGGCGTTGATGGTGATGGCCGGTGATTGCGTGCTGTCTGAGACCACCGCGCTGTCTACATCGATGTTGCCGGTGGTGGTCTCAATAATCACCGCCCCCGAGCTTCGCAACGGCTCGGCGGCCGTGCCACCGATGGCGATGTCCCCTGTGGTCTGTAAGTCGAGACTGGCCAATTGGCTGGTGCTGCCCCGCAGCTGCCAGCGATCGATGGTGTTGCTGGCCTGATCCAAGTCCACCGCCGCGGTGCCGCGAACACGAAGGTCTGCCACATCCAGATCACCGTTGGAGCTTTGGGTCAAGTCCGATGCCGCCGTGACCTCGAGCCGGTCGGCGGTGAGCGCATCGTTGATGGTGATGGTGTCGCCGATCAGCCCGATGGTGGTGGCTTCCAACGCTTGAGCGAGGGTGATGTCGCTGGTGTTGCCGACCTGACCCAATTGAACATCTCCTGGGGGCCCAGAAAGGCTCAAGTGCTGGGTGTCGAGGGTGGCACCGAAGGCGGTGTTGGCCGGCGACTTGGCCGAGACATCGCCGGTGGTGTTGACGACCACGGGGCCATTGAGCGTCGAAAACACCATCGAGACATCCGCCGACGAGGGCGAGTTGGTGGCGTCATCAGAGGCCAAGGTGAGCGCGGCGTCGCTGGCAATATCGAGACCCGAACCACCCAAGTCGAGCTCAACCGTGGTGCTGGGTGTCAACAGACCCCACGCCGCCCCGGCACGCAGCGACACGCCGTTGGATGCGCCGGCATTGTCCACGTTGACCTTCACGGGCGCGCCGCTGGTGGCGTTGAAGGTCACCTCACCCGTGACATCGATGGGGGCCTGGCTGGTTGAGGCGGTGGTGGCTTGGATGGCAATCGCTTCGGTGGTGGCATCCGACGATGCGCTGTCGACCACAATCGCCTCGTTGTCTGTTGCAATCAGGGCCAGACCATGGCCGTCATCAGAGGCCACGCTCGAGGTCACGCTCAGCGTGCCCGCGCCGGTGTTGATGCTGGCATCACCCAAAAGCGCCAAGCCCGTTTCTCGGTGGGTCTCGCCGCTGATCGGGTCCACCCCAACCAACGCACCGGCGTTGAAGCTGACATCGCCGCCACCGGAGGTCAGTTGCGCCGAGTCGATCGCGATGCCTGCATAGATCACATCACTCGACTGGGGGACTTCACGCTTAGGAATACCCAGCAGCGCCAAGCCATCACCCACGGTCAGCCCATTCCAGCTGGCATCGGCAAAGCCCCCACCCAACCAAATGTGGCCGCCTTGGGTGTCGATGGTGGTGGTCGACGATGCGCCCTCGTCCTCGTGGACAATAATCGCGCCTTTGTCCGTGCCCTCGCTGGTGGCGGCTCGAAGCACCAGGTGCCCACCGTTGGTGTCGATGTCGGCTTTGACAATGATGTCGCTCAGTGCGTGCAGGCTCAGATCATTGTTGGTGGTGGTCGCCTCGATGGCCGAGTCCACCGTGATGGTGTTGGCCGAGACAACCAAGTCACGGGCTTGGAGTCGGGTCAGCAGCTCTGATGCGTCGATCGTCGCTTCCGGCACAAGCGTTGACAGCGACCCCGACTCGGCGCGGTAATCCCACTCCACGTCTTCATCACCGCCGCCGCTGGTCACCACGATCAGATTGCCCTCGCCCCGAGCGACCGCCCGAAACAGCGCGTGGGTCTCGTTGTCGGTCAGCACGGGATCAAAATCGGTGGTGGTCTTGTTGACCCCCACTCGAATGTTGTCATCGCCACCGGCCAGGCTGGGCACGCCTGTGCTCTTCGAGCGAACACCGCCGTAGAGTTTGATGATCCCCGGCGCACTGATGTCGCCATCGCCAATGACTTGGACGTTGCCGCCTTCGGGGATGCCGATGTCTTGGTCGCGTCCGGCGTTCAATACAACCGCGCCGGTGTAGCCGGTCACCGCGTTCAGTGTCGAGTCACTGTTGATCGGCTCTTCGACCACGATGTTGCCGTTTAAGGTCTCGATCAACACCGCCCCGGTGGCGTGGATGCCGGTGGGGTTGACCTCGCCGATGCGCACCCCGCCAATGCCGTTGACGTAACTGAGCGAGCCGACCGGTGTGGCCGATGAGCCGGCCGCCAAACGACTGGCGAGGTTGTCTTCGCTTTGAAGGGTGTATTGGGCGGGGCCATTTAAGCCGATGCCGCTGGCCTCTAAGCCCGCGGTTTGTGTGACCGTGCCGGTGGCGAACAGATTGATGTTGGCCGCCACCGCCGTTAGAGCCCCGTCGATGGCGATGTTCTTGCCGTGCACATCGATGGGGCCGTTGATCAACACGGCGTTGTCGATATCAACATCGTTGGTGTTGTCTGCCTTGCCCAACCGAAGCGAGCTGGCCTTCGAGTCCAACGAGACATTGGACAGCGGAAACACCAGGTTGGACTTGAAGCTGGCGCTGTGGGGCTCGATGACCACATTGCCCGCCGTGTCGATGCTTGATGATCCACTGGTCCTAAAGGTGTCGGCTTTGAGGGTGACATCGGCATCAGACGAGGCCACCAAGGTGTTGTCCAGTTGGCCCAAGGTCATGTCATACAACCAGATGCCGGTGGTGTGGCCATCGATCGTCACTGCGCCATCGGCGGCCAGCACATCGAAGTCTCTTAAATAGACGCCGTAACCGGCCCTGGGTGTCTGGCCATCGATGATGACATCGCCGCCGCCGGTGGCTTCGATGGTTTTGGTGGAGCCACCCGAACCCGAGTTCACGCCATACGAGTGCGCCTCACCGATGATCTCAACGGCGGTGCCGGTGGCTTTGTCCGAGACCAACGAAAACCCATTGGTCGTGCCGCCATTGGCCAATACCACCCCATCGCCATCGCGGTCGGTTCGGGTCTTGCCGTGCAGGGTGATCTGGCCTTGGCCTGAGTGGATCGTCAGGTCATTGTTTTGTTGAATGCCATAAGTGTTGCGGGTGTGATACGTGCGCCCGCGAATGATGACATCAC
>JAVLCB010000026.1:0-7541 GCA_031580925.1 Wenzhouxiangella sp. | reverse complement strand
GTCAAGGTATTTCTTTTCATTACAACACTCCTAAAGTTGTTGGACACAGGGCTCTGTGTGAACATCAGCCGACGAGCATCCCGTAGGGCAAACCCGCAAAGCCAATGCAATTCTATGCTAAAACATCTCTCAATGCAAAGCAATTGGTCTTTCAACATCAATTCTGAACGAACCACCACTCGTCGTCAAGTCGGATCCAGGTTTCATTGATGGTCCTTGATAAGCGCATTTGGCCCATCCCAGACGGGGCCCCAACCGCCCGATATTCCACTAAGACACTGATTTTGCAGACATCTTCTTCACAATTTTTGCCAGACACCGTGGCTGAGAGCCACCGAATGGGCCGCCCAGCCATGTCCCGGGCATAGTCATATTGGTTGGTGGTTTCCCGAAATCCGGGGGTCATGTAGGCCCAAGCCCCCTCAAAATCGCGCTCCATCAACAGATCCCAACGCGCCTGGGCGCGCTCTTCAATCGTCTGGCTGGGCGCTTGCGGGGCGCAGGCGGCCACCAGCCACGCCGCGGCCATCGCCAGGGCCCATGCCCTCAAATTCAGTCTCTTTTGTGGGTATCTCACCGTTGTCTTGTCCTCATATAAAGTCATGTCGATCTTCCATGGTCACAGGTGTTTAGGGGGTTTCGACCTGCACGCGCAGTGGCTCCAAGCCCCGGAAGCGATCGCTGATCTCATCAGAGACCGCTTTGAGGCGTTCGGTCGACTCGATCACCGTGGGGGTGATCAACACCAACGTTTCAGAGCGGGTCGCGCGCGTGTTGGTCGAACGGAACAAAGCGCCCAGCCCCGGAATCCGCTGCAATCCCGGCACCCCGCTTTGACTTTCCGACTCGTCGTCTTGGATCAAGCCCCCCATCAACACCGTCTGCCCCGATTGCACTGCAATCTCGGTGTTCAGTGTCCGCGTATTGATGCTTGGGTTGTTGCCCACGCCGGGATCACCCGGTGAGGAGACCTCTTGGTCGATATCCAAATACACCAGCCCGCCAGGGTTGACCCGGGGGGTCACCTGCAAGGTCACACCAGTCGAGATAAACGACACATTGCCGATGGTGCTGCCGGAGTTGGCCCCGGTAATGAAGCTGGTTGACTGAACGGGCACCTGCGAGCCGACATTGATGGTGGCACTGGAGTTGTTTCTGACCATCAACGAGGGCGAGGAAATGGTGCGCACATTGGACACGCTTTCGAGCGCATCGATCGTGGCCGAGACAAAGCTCCGACTCAAATCACGCCGCGTGATGGTGCCCAACGCGCTGCCACCGGCGCCAAAGACCAAGGTATTCTCGTCTCGACTGGAGGCAAACCCATCCGGGAGGTCGACCGACCCCGTCCCGCCCTCGGATAACTCAGACCCGCGGTTGGCCAAGAACCAGCTGACCCCATAACGAAGCTGATCGTTCAGATCCACAATCAGCACCTGCGCCTCGACCAAGACCTGCAAGGGCTCCTCATCGAGACGCTTGATTGCTGACAAAATCGCATCGTATTGACCCGGTGAGGCCTGGATCAACAACGAGTTGGTCTCTTTGACCGCGGTGACGCGCACATCTTCGGTATCCCCCAACACCAACCCGCTGCCCCCGGCGCCCGCGGTTTCACCCCCACCGCTTTGTTGCTGCGATGCGTTGAACTCGTTGACCGATGAGACCTCAGCTTGCTCCATGCCAGGCGCCACCTCGCCGGCATCACGCCGTGAGGGGGTGCGGTTTGATCCCCCCGAGCCACCGAACAGGCCGCCCAAATAACCGGCCAGCACGTCGGCCTCTAGGTTTTTGACCCGATAAACATACAGCCGAGCCCCCGCCTCTGGGCTGGAGCGGTCGAGCCGACCAATCCACCGCTCGGCCTCATCCAGGTAGTGCTCGTTGGGGGTGATGACCATCACCGCGTTCAGCCGATCGATGGGAATAAACCGAAACATCCCAGCCAAGGGCGTTTCGCCACCTTGGCCAAACACCGCCTCAAGCTCAGGCAACAGCTCGCCGACCTCAATGCGCTCTAGGGCAAACATCCCCACCGACATCCCCGCCAGCCAATCGACATCAAAGGTGTCGATGATCTGGAGGTAGTTGTTCAACTCATACTGGGTGCCGGCGATGAACAAGATCCCTCGGGCGTTATCGGCGTTGAAGATCCCATCTTCGCGGGCATACGGAATCAAGATCTCAGCCATTTTTGCTGGCGAGACGTACTCCAGCGGCACCGCCATCACCTCATACCCCTGCGCTTGAGAGGCCGAGTCAAAGCGGGGCACCAGGTTGCCTCGGACCGCTTCACCGATCGGCACGACGTGGTATTTGCTCTCGCGCCAAATCAAGGTCGCACCATTCCAACGCAGCAGCATCTCCAAAATGGGCATCACTTGATCGCGCGCCACGGGTTTGGCTGTTGAGAACGTCACCTCCCCGCTCACGCCCGGCGAAATGATGTAGTTGACTTGCAACAGCTCGTGCAAGATGGCGTGCACCACCTCTTGAACGCCTTGGCCTTCGAAGTTCAAGGTGATCTCACCGTCTTCGCTGGGCGGCGGTGCACGCTCGCTGACCGCCTCCTCATTGATGAAGCCACCTGTTCCAGGGAAGCGCTCTGTGCCCTCAAAGACGGGGGCGTCACCGGAGGCCTCATTCATTGTCAACACCGACTCTCCAGGGTCACGCTCTGAGGTCGAGGCATCAGCTTGCGCTTGCTCGGACGGTGACGGCTGAGATGCTGGGCGCTCGGGCAAAGAGGAGCACCCGGCCAGCGTGACCAGCATCAACACGATGGCAATGTCTGACCCCCAGCGGCCCCGACGGGGTGTCGAGGTCACATCGGGGCCAGTGGGCATTTTTGTCAGGGAACAACTCATAATGGGATTCGTCTCACATTTGGGGTTCTTGTTGTTGGGTTTGTTCGGGTTCGGGGCTGTCTTCTGGCGCTTGTTGTTGCTGAGCGCTGCGTTCTGCCCGCGCCCTTAATTCGGCTCGACGCTCGGCGACGCGCTGGCGAATCAAGTCGGCGCGGCTTTGTGGGCTGTCGGTTGGCTCAGACGCCCCGCCGCCGGATGCGCTTTGTCCAGATGAGCCCATCGCCAAACCCTCAGTGTAGACATTGAGCTCCAAGGCCGTCTCTTGGCCATCGACCGAGACAAAATTGGCGCCCCTGGCACCGATTTCAGTCAACCGCCAAGGCGCTTGATCGCCCTCGAATGACATGCCCTCGCGCATGATCTTGACCTCACCGGCGACCTTGTCGTTGACCAGCGCCACCCGATAATCGGGCGCGATGATGATCCCAGCGACCACCGCATCCAAAGGATCGACGGGCTCGATTTCGATTTCAGGCTCGTCAATGGTCTCATCGGTCTGGGCGACTTCCATCACCGGCAGGCGCCGGTCGGGGAAAAACACCGGCCGCTCGGTGATCGCAGAATACGCCGCCAACTCCTCCAAGCCGGTCTCGGGGGCTTGGACCAGACTCAGCTCGGTGGACTGCTCTTCGGCCGGGTCAATAAACCGCACGTCGGTGAGGAAGTACAGACCCATAAACATCGCGCCCACCAAGCCGAATACGCCACTGGCCCCGACCAACACGGTGGTCAAGAGGTTCTTCTCAAGATCCAGCATCGGCGGGCTCCTGCAATTCGGATCGATAGCCGAACATGTCAAAGCGCACTTCCAGTGCCCCGCTGACGTTCGACCCCCGGCGGGTGCGACCGCCGCGCTGCTGGATGATCAACGAGTCGATGAAGATCATCGGCGTGTTGCTCTCAAGTGCATAGATCACTTGGGTCAGGTCATCCAGCGGGCAGCGCATGCGCACATTGACGGTGACCTGCTCGAAACGCTCTTCTTCATCGGGTGCGCGGTTTTCGGTGGCCGTGACCCGGCAAAACTCGCTTTGGTTTGACTCCTCTCGAACGGTCTGTCGCAACGTCCGGGTCATCTGCGCGGCCGCCAAGCTCAAACTGTCCTCGCCAAAGAACAGCGCGCTGTCCAAGCGGGCCTCTTCGAGGTTCCCCAGCCGTGCGGCCAAATCCTCTCGGCGGTTGATGGCGGCTTTAAAGCGGGCCGCTTGCTGTTCGAGCTGGGCCAAGTCATCGTTGATCCGAGCGTGCGCGGCGACATACCAGTGAAAAAACACCAGATAGATCAGCCCCAAGGCAATGACCACCAGGCCAATGGCCAGGGGGCGATTATTCTCCCGATCGGGCAGCCACTGCATCAGAAGCCCTCCTGTCGATCTTGGCTTGAACGGTGAAGCGCTCTTGCTCGGTGTCGGGGTCAATGCTGACCCGGCCGCGGAAGGTGGCATCCCCAAACAGGGGGTTGTCGTTTAACAGCTCGATCAAACGCTGCGAGCCCCGGGCAAAGCCCATCATGGTCAACTCCTCCCCGCGAACCTGCATCTGCTGAAGCCACATCTCGTTGGGCAGCAAGCGGGTCACCTCATCCAACACGTGCACCATCACCGGCGCTTGGGCCCGCTTGTCGGCCAAGAAATTCGCCGCATCCAGGGCATCCCCCAATTGCCGCTGCAGCGCCATCACCTGCTGGGCTTCGGATCGCAACTGGCCGACTTGAACATCGAGTCGCTCGACCGAGCGGTCGCGCAAGAACAGCGACCCGGCCATCACAGCCACCAACACCAACGCCGCCACCCCCGCCAGGCGCCAATTGAGCTGGGCGCGCTGATAGACATAGGCGGGGCGTTTGTTGTCGGGCAGCAGGTTGAACCCCTCGCGGGCGGGCGCCTCGTCGCTGTTGGCCGTGGCCAAGCGGTCGATGATGTGGGGTTGGATGCCGATGTTGTCCAACCGCTCGATCCAATCCATCAGCCCTTGAATGGGCGCCACCCGAAGCGCGACGTGCAACCGGGCGTTGTCGACATCGCGCTGGGTGATCTTTTGGTCGAAGTACACCATCGACGGCTCGAACGGGGTGAACTGATCGAGCTGGTACTGCACGGCTTGATGGAGGTTGGCCTCCACCGCCAACGGCAGCTCCACCATCCGATCCAAAACATCGTCTTGGGGCAGACACAGCACCACTTGGGGGGCACCAAACTCAAAATCCTCAAGCAGGGCCGCCCAGCGGGTTTTTAGGAGATTGGCGTTCTCGTCGGCTTTGAACACATCGACTTGTCGAGGCGCGTGATCCCAGCGCCAAATCGTCAGGTCTTGGCCATCCTCGCCGGTGGGAATCAACCACAAACTGGGGGCTGGGGGCATCCAGCGGGATTTCAGATGGTCGGGGATCAGTGGCGAGAGCTCGCCCCACCACCACTCAAAAAACGCCGGCAGCGCGCTCTTTTGGTAGCGCGCTTTCAAGTCTCTTGTCCACTCGTTGATGCGTTCTTGAATCATTTGATAGGGTTATTCCGTGACGTTTTCGCGCCACTCCAAAATTCGAAAAGGCCTGCCGCGCATGCCCTCACCAATGGCCACGGTCGCTTTCACCGATGCCCACGTCCCCGATGCCAGCGTGGCTTTGGCATGCACACTAAAGGTTCTGCCCACCTGCTGCAAGCTCACCAACTCGCCGTTGGCCATCATCAGCCCCACCTGTTCACTGGGGTGATAGTCCCGCCGATCGGCCACAAACTCCTCGGCTGCCATCCGGTCCATGTCCGGCAACAACGCCAGCGCTTCGGCTGAGGCGAACGCCGGGTTGGGTGAGCCGCTGCCACCGCTGACGGTCAACAGGTCTCGGATGTTGGCAAACATCTCTTGGGTCATGCCCATCACCTGCTGGATCTCATCGACGGTCTGAAACGCCTGGTTGGCCGGCCCGTAAGGGTAACCGGCGGCATCGTATTCGGCAATCTCTGCGCCATATTCTGTGGGCTCATCGTCGCCGTCTCGCCAATCGAGAACCGCATCGGCCAAACTCACCGCGGCCAACTCATCGACACCCTGATCAAAAAACAGTTCAGTCAATAAATCAACGTCGGCGCGGTTGATGTTGATTTTACCGGATTCATCGGTGATCCGAATCTCCACCGACGCATCACCAAACTCGATGGTGTAGGGCCGGCCATCGCCCACCCACTTGGTCTCCGGATCGGGGTTGAACATCTCATAGGCCGCCCGATGAAGCCCGGCTTCAGCGGCATACCTGGCCCGCGTGGTGTCGAGCAAAAACCGCGCCTGCATCGCCTCGGTGCGGGTCAACACCGCATACACCCCCACCACGATGGTCAGCAAGATCAGCAGCCACAACACGACCAACAGTGCAACCCCGCGTTGCCCACTCGGCCGGCGCGGCTCACCGAAGAGACGATGGCCTCGACTGACCAGGGCCATCAGTCGCGCCTGCCGCCCAGGAGGTCGGCCCCGCTACGGATGGTGCGCCGCTGGACGGGGCGTTCAGTATCCACCCGCACCACCGCCGACAGCGTCGGCCACACCATGCGGTTTTCGCGCTCCAGATCAAGGTCGAGCTCGACGGCCATCGGCAGTTGGTCCACCGCCTCCCAGGCGCTGTCCCACAGAGGCTGCCCGGTTTCTGGGTCCTCGCTTAAAAACCAAAAATCGCCGCCGTTGAGGCCATCGAGAAGCACCACGCCCTCGGTTTGTTCGATCTCGCCGGGCTCATAGCCATTGAGCATCGCGAAATAAAACACCAGCTCGCGCCCATTGGGCCCAGGCTCAATGGCGAACTGTTGGACATACGGCCCGCCGTAACTCAAATACCCCGGCATCGGCCCCACAAAGCGCACCCAATCGCGCCCACCCACGAACCGAGTGGGCACCTCGTCGTCTTCTTCTTGTTTGATCACCATCGCTGAGGCCAGGCTCAATTGCCGGCGGACAAACTGGTGGACCACCCTTAAGTTGTTGGTCTGCTCGATGACGGCCTCACCGGTGGTTGAGGCGCGCTGTGCGGCGCGCAGGCCACCCACGGCCATCGCCAGGATCAACCCCAGCAAGGTGATCGCCAACAGCACTTCAATTAAGGTGAACCCGCGCTGTCTCATTCCATCCGCTCCCGCTCACGGGCTTCCCAATTGATGTCCACGCTTTTGAGGGTCTCAAACACGACTTGGCGGTCGTTTTCCCACTGAACCACCAGCGAGACCTTATACAGCGCCAGCGGCAGCTCCATCAGATCCAAAGCGCGCTCATCGGCCACGAGCTCTTCGGTGATCTCCATCTCCCAGCTGAACCGATCATCAAACCGACCCCGGGACTCGCCGGGGACGATCATCTCCTCTAACCCCAAGGTATCGAGGTGGGTTTGGGCCCACATCGCCGCTTGGGTGTAGTCGCCCGAGCGGCGGGTGTTGCCCATGGAGGTCGACAGGATCTGCATCATCAAGCCAAACAGCAAAGCAAACATACCAAAAGCGGCCATCACCTCAATCAGGGTGAACCCGCCTTGGGTCTTGGTATTCTTGGTTTTATCGAGCACCGGGCCGATCACAGCTCATCGCCCCGCTCGCGGGCAATTTCACCGGTCAGCCAAGACACGACGATGTGCCACTCGCGCCCATCGGATGACAGCACCACCCGACCCCCGGTCGAGGCCCCATCGGGGTAGAA
>JAVLCB010000025.1:0-8332 GCA_031580925.1 Wenzhouxiangella sp. | reverse complement strand
GGGCTGCCGCGCACCGTGCCTGGGTTTGATGCGGTTGAGTGGTTGGTCATCGACGATGGCTCCACCGACAACACCGCTCAAGTGGCCAAAGCCCACGGCGTCGATCATGTCGTCACCCACACCAACAACCAAGGCCTGGCCAAGGGGTTCATGACCGGCCTCGAATCGGCGCTCGAACTGGGTGCCGATGTGATTGTCAACACCGACGCCGACAACCAATACCGCGGCCAAGACATCCCCCGCTTGGTCGAACCCATCGTCGAGCGCCGCGCCGACCTGGTGGTGGGCGAGCGCCCCATCCAACAGATCGAGCACTTTTCTTGGCTCAAAAAACAGCTCCAGCGGCTGGGCAGCTGGGCGGTGCGGGTGGCCAGCGGCACCGACATCCCCGACGCGCCCTCTGGGTTTCGGGCGATCAGCCGCCAAGCCGCTGCTGAGCTCAACGTCTTCAACGGCTACACCTACACCCTGGAGACCATTATTCAAGCCGGTCAGCGCAACATGGCGATCGTCTCGGTGCCGGTGGGCGTCAACGACGACCTGCGCCCCTCGCGCCTGGTCAAGTCCATCCCCGCCTACATCAAACGCTCGGTGTTCACCATCGTGCGGATCTTTATGATCTACCACCCGTTTCGCTTTTTCGCCTCAATCGCCGCGGTGGCGCTGACCCTGGGCACGTTAATCGGCCTGCGGTTTGTGGTGTTTTGGCTCAGTGGTGACGGCGATGGCCACATCCAGTCGCTGATTTTGGCCGCGATTTTATTGCTCGCCGGGTTCCAAACGCTGCTGGTGGCCTTTGTCGCCGACCAACTCGCCGCCAACCGCCACCTCCTCCAACAGATCCGCGCGCGGCTGCTGCGCCACACCCCACCCACCTCGTCTGACCGCTGAGCCCGTGGCCACAACGCCCGCCTCGACCCCAGCCACCCCGCACTTGAGGCCTCATCATGCAATACTCTGGGCGCTGCCCACACTGCTGCTGGCACCGCTGTACGGCGTGTGGCCACTCGAGGGCCTGCTGTCGCTGGCGCTGATGCTCCCCACCCTCGGCACCATCGAGTGTTTGGCCGACACCGGCCACCTGCTCTACTGCCCGCTGGCCTCGGCCGGCAGCGACCACGCCATCAGCTATGGCCTGCCTTTTGTGGTGCTCGCCAGCGCGGTGATGCGGCTGGCCTCGCTCGAGCCGCTGCTGGCCTACCAACTGACCGGGCTTGGGGTGCTGGGGTTGGCCGGTTGGGGGGTGCAGGGGTTGTTCCGGGCCTTGGGTGCGCGCCCCGCGTGGGCCTGTATCGGCGCGCTGCTCTTTCTTTCGCTGCCCATTGTCTATGCCAAAAGCGGCTACCCTTTGATGATGTGGGGGTTTGCGTTGATGCCGCTGGTGCTGTGGGCCCAAGTGGCGGGGTTTCGATGCGAGCGGGCGTGGCTCAGCGGGGTGTTGTTCGTGGTGCCACTGACACTGGCCTTGTTCCAAGAGCCCTACAGCTTTGTGATGGCCTTGACCTTTGGCGGCTGGTGGTTGCTCACCCAGCCCCTCAACTGGCCACACATCCGCTGGGGGCGGGCCCTCATCCGGTCGGTGCTGTGGGTGGGCAGTGTGGCGGTGGCGGTGGCGCTATATCAGCGCTACCTCCCCGAGGGCACGCTCACCGACCCGATGCCGCTGGACTTTTTCAGGGGCCAAGGGATTGATGTGATCGCCTTCATGGCCCGACACCCCGACCTGTTCTTATTGGGGCCGCTGTGGGGCGTGGGGGCGCTGGAGCCTTGGGCGTTTTTCACCGACGGGGAGATGACCGCCCACAGCTACTTCGGGCTGACCTTGTTGATCACCTTAAGCCTGTTTGTTGTCTGGTTTAAGTGGTGGCGCGAGCAGCCGGCGCTGGCGGTGGTGCTGACACTGGTCGGCGCCCTGGCCATGGCCTTGGGCCCGTCTTTGAAGGTCAACGACCGCATCGCCGTCGAGGCCAACGGCCCGCCTGAGGTCTCTCAGTACATGATGCCGCCCGAGCAGACCACACTCACCCTGCCCCACCACATCCTCTACACTTGGCCGCCGTTTAAACACATGCGCTCGGTCAGCCGCTGGTATTTGATGGTGGCGCTGATGGCGGTGCTGATGGCGGTGTGGGTGGTCCAACGCCTCGCCCAAACGCCCGGCTGGGGCCGACCAGCGGCGGTGGCCTTGGGCGTGCTGGCTCTCGTCGAATACGCCCCGAACGTGGACAACCGCTTGGCACGAGCATCGATCTTTGGCGCGCAGTATGACCGCCTCGAGACCGAGCTCATCGGCGAGCTTCGATCGTTGGTGGGCGGCGAGTCGGGGGTGATGTTTGTCAGCGGCGAGCGCCTCAAAAACGAGTATTTCACCACGTATTTATGCGCGCGGGTGGGGTGTACAACGTTCAACGCCTCCACCGACAAAGCCCTGGAAGCGGCCATTGCCCGTTGGCCAGAGGCACGGCGCGAGGCAATCATGACCGCGGCTTCGGCCCGCGCGCGCGCGACACTGTTGCACACCGACACCATCCAAGCGCTCATCATTCCCCACTTCGACATGCGCTGGAACAGCTACACCTGGCCGCCCGACGAGGCGACGCGTCAAACGATGATTGAGACCTGGGTCCGGCCTTACCGCGTTTTGGACTGCGCATTGGTGACGACGGGCACCTGGTTCAGCGTCATCCGCGCCGCGTCCACGCCCTGCACGGCACCCGCATCCGATGGGGCACACCACTCAAGCCGCGTTGGATCGACACCCTAGGCCACTGCAATCGGTCGGCGCCGTTGTCTCGATCAGTCATCACAGGCAGCCATCAAAATCAGCCATCTTCATCGGCATCGGGATCGGCATCGGCATCGGGATCAAGGTGGCGCGCATAGTCGGCCAGTGCGCGGCGACCACCCAGCCACCACCACACCGCGCCAGCGCCAAACACCACCCCATCGCCGAGCACCGTCACCCCCCGGAATACCGCCACCGCGGCCACCGCCGTGGCCGGGTCAATCCACGCGGCCAGCGCCACGCCCAACACCGCCTCTCGCACGCCCAAGCCCCCAGGCGAGCCGGGGGTGACAAACCCCACCAGCCACGCCAACACCGCCGCGGCCAACACCTCGGTCACGGGCGGCGCAGGCGTGGGCTGGTGCAACGCCAGCACTTGGACAAACAACCCCGCGCTGGCCAACACAAAAGTCAGCTGCAGCGCCCAAGGGAGCAGCAGACCAGCGGGGTTGAGGCCATCAATCCAGCCGCGGCCGCGCACCCACATGAGACCCACCACAGCACCAACCAGGGCCAACAGTGGCAACACCCAGCCCCACCACGGTGACCAGCCCCACAGCGTGGGCCAGTCGACGTTGCCCAGCGCCACCAAGCCCACCAACGCGGCCAACAGCAACAGCCAAGGCTCCAGCGCGGTGGCGGTGAGGGTGGCTGCACGGCCCGCGCCCGTGGCGCGCGTCAGCGCGTAGCGAAACACGAAATGCCCCACATTCCCCGGCAAATACTTGGCCACTTGGGTCAGCGCGAAAATCCCCACCGAGGCCGCACACCGCGCTGTGCCTGTGGTGGCTTGCATCAACCGCCACCACGCCAACGCCTGCAGCCCCACGAGCACAACATAGACACCCACCACCCCCACCAACACACCCCAGTGGTCGTGGATCACCCCCACCAGCGCCGACCAGGTGTCTTGTTGGGCCAGCACGGTCACCAAGGCCACCAGGCAGGCGATGGTGATCAAGCCGCCAAAGGCGGTGGCGAGCGTGCGAAGGCGGCTTGGCGTCATGGTGTGGTGGTCCGTGTGGGTCAGCCCTTGGAAGCCTAGCAGATCTGCGGTGGGGGCTTGGGGTGGGGGCGTGGATGGGGGTGTCAGCGAAGAACCCGCCTGGATTGAGACACTGATCAGCACAAAGATCGGGAGGTTGCTGGGATGGGTGGGCTTTGTCCGCGTCTGGCCGACCCCGCGGTTTGTCCATCCTCATCATGTCCCGCCCCGACAAATAGATATAAATGGATATTGTTATGGCTATTCCGCCTCTGGTAAGGACTCATTGATGTTGAGCTGACCAACGCAGATTTCAGGGTCAGACCATGCTGGTATTTTGCTGAACAGTCATGATGACTGGTCACGCCACCACCTCACGCGGCGCTCAACCGCTGAATCTCTTCAAGCCGAGACCCCAACTCCTCTCTGGCCTCCCAAATGTCCACCGCCTGTTGGGCATTGAGCCAAAACCCCACTGAGTTTCCAAACAACTGACTCAAGCGAAGCGCCATGTCTGGACTTAAACCCCGTCGCTCTCTGATCAACTCATTCACAGATTGTCTAGAGACCCCCAGGGCCTCAGCCAGTGCTGAGACACTCAATCCAAAATCTGCCATAAAATCCTCGCGCAGCATGGCACCAGGATGGGTAGGCTTTCTTTTCAATCCTGTGTTTTTTACCGCCATATCCTTAATCTCCTTTATCTGTGGTAATCACAAATCTCAACTTCAAAGGCATTGCCTCCTTCAAAAGTGAAACAAATTCGCCACTGATCATTAATTGCAATGGCATATTGACCCGCTCGATCATGACTGAGCTTATGAAGCCTGTTTCCAGGTGGCACCCTCAGATCTTCCACAACCGTTGCCAGATCGATGTATTCCAGCTTTCTTGCAGCTCTGGCATGGATGTTGGGCGGCCATTTCTTTGAGCGGCCAGATTCATACAATGCCTGAGTGTGTTTGTCTGCAAATGTCTTGATCACACCCCAATTGTAACGTGTCACGTGATTCACGTCAATGGGCTGGTTTGACAGGAATCAGATATGGGTCTAACTGGACCTGATGAATCGACGTCTGTGACTAAATGAATGAGCGAGGAGCTCTCGAGTGATCTTGCGTCAGACCTTCAACCATCGCGATCCGGCGCGCAGTGCCACAGGTCGATCCTCAACACTTAGCAAAGGCTTCGGCCAACGCCCCCCGCTTGATCTTGGCGTTGTGGCGAATATCGACCGGCAAACCCGGGTGTGGCTCCACCCGCTCGATCGACTGGGTCAACGGCCTGACTTGCAGCTCCGCTTTTACCGCATCAATAACAGGTTGAGTCTGTTGACCTGATTCGAGCTCGACCACCACAACAGGTGTTTTCACCCCACCCCCCGACTGACCCGATGGGTCGACACCGACCAATGCACTTCGGTACACCCCGCTCACCGCATTGACAATCCCCTCCACGCACTCGGTGAACAACACCCCATCCTCGGTCACCACCCGCTCGGACTTTCTCCCACAAAACCACACCCTGCCCTCATCATCCAACCACCCCAGATCCCCCATCCGATGCCACACCTCGCCATCTTCACCGACCATCTTCGCCTCGGCGGTTTGCTCAGGTCTCGCCCAATATTGGTCGGTCACGCTCGGGCCCGCAACACAGATCTCACCGACCGACTCCACCCCCAAAATCTTGGCTTGATCAAGACGCTCAATGGCGCCATCGTCGATGGCAATGATCTTGACCTGGTTGGCCGATAAAGCTTTGCCCACACAAATCCCTTGCCCGTTTCGATGCCGCGCGGCCAAGCCGTTGACAATCTGTCGGCCCGAGACGGTGGCCACCGGCAGCACTTCGGTCGCCCCATAGGGGGTGTGGATGTCGGCATCTTGATTGAGCGCCCGGTGCATGCGCTCCACCACTTTGGGTGAGACCGGCGCGCCCGCCGACAGGACCCGCTTGAGCGTGGGCAGTTTGATCTTGTGTTGCTGGGTGTATGTGGTCAAGGTGTTCATCAACGCCGGCGAGCCAAACAGGTTGGTCACTTGGTAGTGCTCAATGAGACTCACCAGCATCTTCGGGTCAACCGAAGCGGGCTTCGTGAAGTCCATCTTTGGAATCACTGTGGTCATCCCAAGGGCGGGATCAAACAGCGCAAACGGCGGAAAGGTCGGGCAATCGATCTCACCGGCTTGAATGCCATAGGTCTCACGCACCAGGGTCACCTGGGCTTCGAAATGCCGATGCCGGTAGACCACGCCTTTGGGGATTCCCGTCGAGCCTGAGGTGAACAATATCGCGGCCGGGTCGTCTGGGGCCACCTTGGGGAGCTTGGTGGCCTCTCGATGCACAAGACCGAGCTTGGTCAAAGCGGCGTCGCTCACTGAGGCCCAGCGCGATCCCACCGTGATGGTGTGCTCAATCGAGGCCTTGCCCCAACCAAAAACCCGCCTGGCCCACTGGGCTTTGTTGATCCCCATAAACACCTGCGGCTCGGCTTCTGCCAAGCACTGCTTTAAAGGCTTGAGGCCAATGCCTGGGTCAACCAAGATGGGCACGCAGCCGGCGCGCATCAATGCAAAAAAAGAAACAAAAAACATCGGCGAGGGGGGAACCATCAGCGCCACCCGAGTCCCTTTGGCCAACCCCTTGACCACCAAACCTCGCGCCAGCGCCTCAACCTGATCATTGAGCTCGCGGTAGGTCAGCCGCTCATCCACCCAGCCTGTGGCGGTTGGCTTTTTAGGGATGACCAACGCCACCGCGTCACCCTGTTGGGTGGCTTGTCGGGCTAAGGCTTCGGCGATGTTGCTCAACGGTGCTCTTTCCAGATTGCTGGTGAATTTCTGATTATTCCACACCTGTATTCGATGCGCTGAGGCGTGCGATTTCTGACACGAACAGACTGTTTCATCCGATGGCCTTGTGAGTAGTTTATAAATATTTTATACTCACTATGAAGTTTGTCTTTGACGTTAACAATAGCCAAAGCAACCTGCAAAAGCACGGCATTGACTTTGTCGCTGCCCAAGCGCTTTGGGATGACCCAGCTTTGATGGAAATTGCAGGCAGATCCGTGAAGAGGGAGGCCCGATCTATGCTCATCGGTCGAATTGGCTCAACGCATTGGACCGCAGTGGTGACTTATCGGGCCAACTGTATCCGACTGATTTCTGTAAGACGAGCCAGAGCACAGGAGATTCAATGGTATGGAACCTGAAGAGTTTGATAAAAAGTTTGATGATGGCCAAGAAGATATGATCGACTGTCTGGATTTGTCGACTGCTCGGCGCATCAATCAAATCACCAAACGGATCAATGTCGACTTCCCGAGTGCCATTGTCGACGAGTTGGATATGGAGGCCAGACGCATTGGCGTCACGCGTCAATCTCTGATCAAAGTCTGGATTCATGAGCGCTTACAAGCCGAAGCCGACAAGCGTAACCGAGTGAGTGCAGAAGTCGAGTAAGAGTGAGACCGAGAGCAATCAACTCGCTCACTTCAAGATCTCCACGCTTTTTAAATACCGAATCATCTCATCGACACACTGCTCGATGGTGAGCTTTTCGGTATCGAGCACCACCTCCGGTTGTTCAGGGGGCTCATAGGGCGAGTCAATCCCAGTGAAGTGCTTGATCTCACCGGCGCGGGCTTTTTTATACAAGCCCTTGGGGTCTCTCGACTCGCACGCCGCCAGGCTCGCTTGAACGTGCACCTCCACAAACTCGCCCTCGTCCATCAGCGACCGGACCATGTCTCGATCGGCCCGAAACGGCGAGATAAACGCGCTCAAGACCACCAAGCCAGAATCGGCCATCAGTTTGGCGACCTCACCAATCCGGCGGATGTTCTCCACCCGGTCGTCGTCGCTAAAGCCCAGGTCTCGGTTCAAGCCGTGGCGGACGTTGTCGCCATCCAAAAGATACGAGTGGTGCCCGCGCTGAAAGAGCGCAAGCTCCAAGGCATTGGCCACCGATGACTTGCCCGCACCCGACAGACCGGTAAACCACAGCACCGCCGGGCGCTGGGATTTTTGCTCAGCCCGCTTTTCTTTGGCAATCTTGTGCTCGTGCCAGACCACATCGGACGAGGCCTGGCCCAACACGCCGGTGATGGGCGCGCGGACCATCCCCGCACCAACCGTTAGGTTCGAGACCCGGTCGATGATGACAAATGCCCCCAGCGGTGGGGTGTCTTGGTAGCGCTCAAACACCACTGGGCGGGCCAACCGCCAGCGCGCGCGGCCAATGTCGTTGAGCGCCAGGGTCTCGGTGGGGTGTTGGTCGAGGGTGTTGATGTCGTATTGATAGGCGAGCGACTCCACGCTCGCGCCCACCGTTTGGGTGGCCAGTTTGATGTCGTATTGGCGACCGGTCAAAAGCCGCTGATCGCTCATCCACACCACATCGGCCTCGAACGCATCCAGCACATGCGGCTTGGCTCCACTGTCGGCATCGGCATCATCATGGGCTTTGATGATCACATCGCCACGGCTGATGTCAATTTCATCGGCCAGGGTCAGGGTCACCGCCTCCCCCTGGACCACGCGCTCCACCTCGCCGGC
>JAVLCB010000024.1:0-8565 GCA_031580925.1 Wenzhouxiangella sp. | reverse complement strand
GAAAACACCTTTAATGCGTTAATGGAGGCGGTCAAAACCTGCTCTTTGGGGCAAATTTCAAATGCCTTGTACGCCGTGGGCGGAGAGTATCGGCGCAACATGTGACTCGCACCCATCGAATTCAATGTGTTAAATTGAGCGACTACTGGCGGGACGCCGATCTCAATGGGGAGATGGATGAGCATGAATCAAACGCAAACCAGTGAATCGTCGGACTCGACGGGCTTGATGGGACGCTTTAGTTGGTGGCGTTTTGGGCGTCGGCTGACGATCGGCCTTGTGGTGGTCTTCGTGGCTTTTGCGCTGGTTTATTGGGGGAGTGCGATGCTTCTTGGCGACCGTGAAAAAGCACGCTACACCTGGACCAGTGATATTCAGTTTCTGTTCACAGGCGTGACACAAGGTGAGTACCCCAACGGGATGTCGTTCTCAGCCAACGATCTAATCAGTGACGTGGTTCTTGAGCGTGCTTTGGACCTTGCCAATCAACCGGATTTGGAGGTGACGGCGTTATCCAGGCAGTTGAACGTTGCTTCCTATCTTCCCCGTCTGTCGCAACTCACGCGTGAGTACGAGCAGCGTTTGAATGAAGAGCAGCCTTCGGGGGAAGAGTCGAGTGAACAGAGGTTGAGCCAGGTTGAGATTGAGGAGCTCGAGCAGGCTTATTTAAATGAATTGCGGCGGGGCGTGCAACGTCAAGCCAAGCTCATTATTACCGCAGACGATCCAAGTTTTCCGGGGGCAGAAATTCTTGAGGCGATCCCAAGAGCGTGGGCTGAATATGTCACGGAGCAACTCAAAACATTTTCAACCGATCGAATGCTGTATTCATCACGCTTGATCGATGAGGGAATCTTTGATGAAGCTGACTTTGTGTCTGCGTATAACCTGATTTTGGATCAGTTGCGACTCCTGCGCCAAAACCTACTGGTCTTGGATGCCGAGCCAAACTCTGGACTGGTGAGAGATCCTGACTCCAGTCGCCGGCTGTCTGACATTCGTGCCCGTGCCGATCAGCTTGAATCGGTTTATTTGGATAATGTGCTGTCTCAAGTTATCGGCTTGGGCTTAACCCGAAACCCTGAACAAACTCTGGCCTTTATTGAAGCACGCTCGGCGGAATTGGAAAGACGTGCCAGTTTGCTCAACCAACAATCTGAGGCAATCGATAACGCGTTGCAAGGCTATGTCAGGACACATAACGATCAGCAGAGCATGAAGGAGCTGGCTGAAACCAGTAATGATTTCTTGGATGGACTGGTTTCACTCGGAATGCAGAGCGGGGATCTGGATTTTCGTCAAAGACTGACGCGAGATCGTCTGGCCCTTGACTTGGAGGCGACTTCAGTTCAATCAGAGTTGCTGCGTCTTCAAGGTTTGACCGACAGTGTGTCGGGTTTAACGAGCCGCGGGGGTATGCGGGATGCAGACAACGCTGCAGCCCTCGAGGCAGTTTCAGAGGCGCTCGATGGAATCATTGTTGACATTCAGGCGATGTTTGCCGCAACCAACGGCATTGCTGAGCAGATGGATCGATTGCAGTTTGGTGATGGCAAGGCTCTCTACCGGCTCAACGGATTATCAAAAGAACCCAATGAAGTGGTGCGCTTCTTTACTGCCAGCAATGTCTACTGGTTTTGGGTGGTCACTATAGCGCTGAGTTTGATTGTTCTGTTGTGGGCCATGTCACGAGAGGTTCGTGAGATTCTCGCCCAACAGCGCGGCTTCAGTTAATACCGTCTGGCCTATCGGACGACCGACTTCAGATAACGGAGCTTGAGTAAACCACATGACAACACATGACATAGATTCCACCCATGCCCAGCCGGTCGATGATGAGATCGATGTGGCAGAGTTGGTCAAAGCGATCTGGAATACGCGGTGGCCGGTGATGACGGCAGTCGTTGCGTTTGCTGCCGTCTTTTGGTTGGTCGTGGTGGCACTGGGGGTCCGTTCTGGAGCGCTGTACACTTGGGATGCGCAAATCCAATTTACTTTTCATGGCGTTGAAGATGGCGTCTATCCGGATGAGACTCCATTCGATCCAAGCGATATGCTTTCGCCGATCATTGTCCAGCAAGTATTCGAACAAAATCAACTCGATGAGCATGGGCTGACGCTCTCAGAGTTCTCGAATGCATTGTCAGTGGAGCCATTTGCCCCGACACGTGAGTTTATAGTGCAGCGGTTTCGAGGGCAGTTAGAGCAGGCTGGGGGAAGCAGCACAGAAATCAATCTGGTGCAACAGGAGTTCGCTGAAGCCCTTGAAGTTGCCAGTCGTGCCTATGCGCTGATCACGCTTGATCTCGAGGATGGCGTGTCACCCACTGCAGGCATTCCCGATGATCAATTGATCCAGAAAGTGCTGCTTGATGTGCCAAAGGTCTGGGCGCGCTATATGACAGAACAGGCCGGTGTGTTTGCGGAGAGCTTGCGGATATACAGCGCGGAGACCATTGAGTCCGGCGCTTTAGGAATGATGGATGGGATTGTTTCGGCCGATATAATTCGTGGGCAGTTTGATTTGTTGGAGCGCAATATCGAAGCCATTGATGGATTAGCCAACAGTGGCAATGTGCGTGATCCTGAAACTGGTCTGCGACTGGGGGATATTAAAGCACAAGCGAACTGGTTAGAGAATTTTGTTCTTGAGAGCGCACGAGTGTCCTTGATGGCTGAGGTTGACACCAATAATCCTCGTGCCAGCGCACGCTTTTTCACAGGCCGAATAGCAGAATTGACGCGTGAACGCGATGTCTTGTTACAGCGCGCCGCACGGGTGGAGTCAGCATTGAGTAGCTATAATCGTGGAGGATCGTCCGGCGTTTCATTGCGTGGAGAGCGAGCGTCCGATACCACCTCACCAGCACCCCAATTGAGAGGCAGCACTGAGCTATCACAATTCGGTACAGATGTCTTGCATCGCCTTGTTGGCAGCGACTTTTTCTATCACTTGGTTGAGCTTGGTAAGGACTCCACCGACTTGGAATTCCGTCAGCAACTCACGCAAGACCGCTTGGACTATACGTTATCTGCTGCCAACATTGATGTTGAGATTGCACGTGTCGAGGCCTTGAATGACATTATTGAGAAGCAAAACCTTGATTCTGGCAGTGCCAGTGATTCAGTCCCTGATGCACCCGGTGCCACCGACATTCGCCTCGCAGAGATTTCCACGGGAATTCGTGCATTGGTGGCATCAACGGAGCGTTTGGCAGAACGTCTTAATGCATTGCGATATGGCGGGCAAACAGCCATTTATACGGTGGTGAGCCCACCAGGTGAAGCTCGAGCGCCGGCTTTGATGTTGACGCGTGCAAATATATTGCTGTTCGTTTTGGGCGTGTTCTTGGTCACGGTGGTGAGCATTGTGTTGGTCTTGCTGTTTAACACATTGCGTTCCCGGTCAGACGACGAGCTTTCGGTTTGAGCTGATGACGTGCACACCCTCCATCCGGTGTAGAAGGAAACCGTTTTGGGGGTGCTGACCTATCAGCCTTTAGTGGCGATGGCCAGCGCGTTTATTGTGACGGCGCTTTTGGTGCCGATGCTGAGCGCGCCTGCGCAGCGCATGGGCTTGGTTGATGCCCCCGGTGGCCGCAAGTGCCACCTCGGCCGCGTGCCACTGACTGGCGGTTTGGCAATTTTCTCAGGGTTCACGTTTGCACTGCTGTTGCTGGATGTCACGCTGCAACCCTATACCAGCTTGGTGGTGGGTATGGCCATGATGCTGGCCACAGGCATCATCGATGATTTGATTGAGATTTCAGCAGGTGCCAAATTGCTTGCTCAGATTGCTGCAGCCGTTTTGATGGTTTCATGGGGTGAGGTCCAAATCCAGAATTTGGGTAACTTGGTGGGAGTCAAACCGATTGAACTGGGTGAGTGGGCGATTCCCTTCACGGTGTTGTGCGTGTTGGTTATGATCAACGCCCTCAATATGGCCGATGGCACCGATGGGTTGGCCGGTGGGATGACCTTTGTGGCACTTCTTGGATTTTTTATTGTAGGCCTTTTGGGTGAAGCCGATCGGCCGCTGATGGCGGTTGTGGGCATTTTGATGGTTGCTGTGTTGGCCTTTTTATTTTACAACTTGCGTGTCCCTGGCCGTCGGCAGGCGCGAGTCTTTTTAGGCGATTCTGGTAGCTTGATGCTTGGTTTTGCATTGGCATGGCTGGCGGTCTACATCAGCCAAAGCCCAGAGCGTGTGACGATTTTCCCTGTTTCTATTGCGTGGATTCTGTTGCTTCCGGTGCTGGATGTATTGACTTTGTACGTTCGTCGAATTATGCGTGGTCGAAGTCCTTTTTCCGCAGATCGTGACCACTTGCATCATGTGCTGTTGCGCTCAGGGATGGGGCCCGGCCGTACGGTCGGTCTATTGTTGTTGGTGATGGCAATTTTTGGGGGTGTGGGGATTTATGGCTGGCAGCAAGCTTGGCCTGAGTGGGCACTTTTTTTGGCCTTGTTTCCTGTCTTCTTTGCCCAATATTTGTGTTCAATTCGGGCCTGGCGTATGATTCGAGTCTTACGTCGCATCCATAAAGCAGGCCCATGACCCAATCAACGAACGACCTTCCCGGTGCCAATCCACCTCCTGAGCACGTTCCTAATGCCACGGCCTTCTTCGGTCACCCCTCAGGATTACACACGCTTTTCTTCTTGGAGCTTTGGGAGCGGTTTTCATATTATGGCATGCGCGCCATTTTGGTGCTCTTTATGGTCGCCGCTGCTGATGCGGGGGGGTTGGGGCTGCCGGACGCCACCGCCACGGCCATCTATGGTCTCTACACAGCAGGCGTGTATTTGTTGGCGCTGCCTGGGGGCTGGATCGCTGATCGGTTGATTGGTCAGCAAAAGGCCGTCTGGTATGGCGGGATCATCATTGCCTCGGGCCACTTCGCTTTGGCCGTGCCCAGCCAAGAGATGTTCTTTTTGGGTCTTGTGCTGGTGGTGATTGGCACCGGCTTGCTGAAACCAAACGTCTCGACGATTGTCGGCGAGTTATACCCAGAAGGTGGGTCTCGGCGCGATGCAGGCTTTTCAATTTTCTATATGGGCATCAATGTGGGGGCATTCATTGGGCCCCTGATTTGTGGGTTTTTGGGAGAAAATGTCAATTGGCACTATGGCTTTGCCGCCGCTGGTGTGGGCATGTTGGCGGGCCTGATCCAGTACAGACTGACCCAGAAAAACCTCGGCCAAGCGGGCTTGTTGCCGCACGGTGAGGAAACAGCCCCCACGCGCATTAAGTTGTGGCGCTCGGTGTGGGGTGTATCGGGTTTGGCGGTTCTTTTTGTCGGGCTGGTCTGGGCGGGTGTGCTCCAAGTCAACCCTGTGGCGGTGGCCGGTGGCGCGACAGGCTTGATCGTCGGTGTTGCGGCGGTCTACTTTGTCTATATCTTGGCCCGTGGCAGCTTGGTGGGTTTTGAGAAAAAACAAGTCATGGCGCTGGCTCTGCTGTTTATCTTCTCGGCTATTTTTTGGTCTGGGTTTGAACAAGCCGGTTCGTCTTTGAACCTCTTTGCTGAGCGCTACACCGACCGGGTGGTGTTCGGTTGGGAGGCGCCTGCTTCATGGCTGCAGTCCATCAACCCGATTTTTATTATTCTTCTGGCGCCGGCGTTTGCTGCCATTTGGGTGCAATTGGGCCGACGCAACCTGGACCCATCGATTCCGGTGAAGTTTGCGCTGGGGTTGGTGTTTTTGGGGATTGGCTTTGGGGTGATGGCGATTGCTTCGATCTATGCCGTTCAAGAGTCCCAGGTGTTGCCCACGTGGCTGATCTTGACCTACCTGTTCCATACCATGGGCGAGCTGTGTTTGAGTCCGGTGGGGTTGAGTGCGGTGACGAAGCTGTCGCCAAAGAAATTCTTGGGCCAAATGATGGGGCTTTGGTTCATCTCGATTGCGTTGGGCAACCTGTTTGCCGGTTTACTGGCGGGGCGTTTCGACGATGACAGTCTGGCTGACTTCCCGATGCTGTTTGGCAGCGTGTTTGGTGTGACGGTGACCGCGGGTGTTGTGTTGTTGTTGTTGACGCCGATGCTCAAGCGCTTGATCGGCCAATACCAGTGAGATAATTCAAGTGCCGATGCCCCCAAGGGCCTTGGTATTTGCCTCCACCCAATGACATAAGGCCCGTTGCTTGGCGCTGGGGTGGGCCAAGGCACGTAAGGCGCGGTAGGCGTGTGCTAAGTCTGTGTACTCATCAACATCGGTGTGCGTGGCCAAGGTCAGCCACGATCCCACCCCATCAAACGCCTCTTGAAAAGCCATCCGTGTGTTGGTTTGGCTGTAACTGACCCGTTCCCAGTGGGTTCGATTGGTGGCTTGGTTGCTGCCATACAACCAAAACCCACCATCGCTGGCTGGCCCCAACACCTGCCTGGGCTTAGCGCTGGTGAGCCAGCGGTGGGTTTGTCTGAGGTCTTGGCTTTCGATCTGGGGTGTGTCGGCACCCAATAAGATGGCTTGGTCGTGGCGGTCGATCAGGTGGTTGTGGATGTCGGCCATTCTTGCCCCCAAACCCCCAACGCATTGGATCAGTCGAGGCAAGTCGGCCCACAGCGGGTGGCCCTCGCCCTCGGCTTCGGCCACGGCCCAATACACCGGTCCAACATTGGCTTGGAGGGCCACCTCGGCCACGGCGTGTGCAGCCCGCTGGTGCCACTGCTCGGCCAATGACGCCCCGATTGTCGTGGCCAGGCGGGTTTTGATGGCCGATTGCCCTGGGGTTTTAACAAAAATGGCCACCGCACTCATGGGCGCCACCGTTTGGCCTGTCGCACCAAGCGGTGGGCGCTGAGTTGGTGGTTGAGGGTGGTGGCCAGCCAACCATGGCTCCGGTAGCGTCGGGCGCTGGTGGTGACGGTGAAAGGCAGGCGCTGGGGGCGCCCACCCACGGCGCGCGCGCGAATGACAAAATCAAGGTCTTCGCCACGTTCGAGGTGTGGTGAAAAACCGCCCAAGGCTTGCCAAAGCCTTCGATGAATACACAAGGCCTGATCACCGTAGGGTTGGCCCCACCACCGCGATCGAAGGTTCGCACCCCATTGGTTGAGGCGCATCCCCAGCGGTCCATCGTCATTGAATTGGAGATCACCATACCCCAAACAAGACCCGTCAGCGGTTTGGCAAAAGGCTTGAATGCAGCCCACCGCACCGGCATCAAGTTGGCTGTCAGCGTGAATAATCCACAACC
Organism: Wenzhouxiangella sp.; assembly: GCA_031580925.1. Classification (GTDB taxonomy): domain Bacteria; phylum Pseudomonadota; class Gammaproteobacteria; order Xanthomonadales; family Wenzhouxiangellaceae; genus Wenzhouxiangella. Next base: position 1,361 of record JAVLCB010000024.1, on the reverse strand, counting down.
ACGCTTTGTCGGTCTGTTCGATGGCTCGATTGAGCTGAGCTGCGCGCCCGGCACTGCCGCTCACCCAGTTCAGGCCGGTGTTGAGCGATGGAGGTGGCGGGGTTGTCGCGGAGAGGGTGACATCAAGCCCGGCCAATTGGTCCAACAGAGCGGTGGGCAGCGGCTCTGCTGGGCCCAGCGGAATGATGACATCAACCCCCATCTCAGTGCCAGATTGAAGCCACGACCAATCGGGGCGTGGCGGCGAGATCCGTACCAGGCTTGATGGCATCAAAGCCGTGTTGACGGAGCATGTCAACAATCTGGGTCTGCTGATCAAACCCATGTTCAATGATCAGGTGTCCCGGGCGAATCAAGTGGTGTGGCGCGTCCGCGATCAATCGCTCAATCAAGGCCAGCCCGTGCTGGTCGGCCACCAAGGCGTGTTGGGGCTCACAGGGGAGGTCACCCTGACTCAGGTGGGGATCATTGGGCGCCACGTAGGGGAGGTTGGCCACAATCAGGTCAAACGTTTGGTCGCTGAGGGCTTCGAGAAGGTCGCCTTGGTGGATGGCCACATTGGTGAGCTGATGGGCTTGGCGGTTGTCTCGACAGACGCTCAAAGCGTCAGCGCAGGCATCGGTCACACACACGGTCCAGCTCGGGTGTTCCAGGGCTAAGGTCAATCCAATGCAGCCACTGCCTGTGCCCACATCGACGACCTTGGCCTGGTCGGACAGATTCAAGGCATTGGCTTGATCAATGATCGCTTCGGTCTCTGGTCGAGGAATTAACACATCGGGTGTCACCTTAAACAGGCGACCATAGAACTCGCGATGACCCAAAAGATACGCCACTGGCGTGCCCAATTGGCGTTGTTTGATCAAGTGATGGATTGTTGTCACCGTCTCAGAATCAATGGGGTCTGTGCTGTGGGCATACAGGTAACTTCTGTCGGCCCCCAAGGCATGCGCCACCAAGACCTCGGCCTCGAGCGGGTCGTTGAGCCGGTCTTTTGCGGTGGCCAGAATCGTTTTAAGGGCGGTGGTGTTCAATGCCCAAGCTCACTTAAATCTAAAGCCCTATTGTCGCATGGCCCAGCGCAGCCCGCGCAGGCCCTCAGACGAGTCTGCGCGAGCCAACCCACGTCTTGGGGTTATGAGGTTGTGTTAAATCGCATCTGGCGGGTTCTCACTTGCGCCAAACCCATCAACCCCAGCAACACAGACAGCACCATGAGGGCAGTCAAGGCCAGGGTCGGGACGGGCACGGCGGCATTGGAGGTGTCGTCAACCAATTCGATGCCCAGTGAGACCAACAGGTCGTCGGTTGCGATCAACAGCGTGTGGTTGCCGGGAGACACCGACTCGGTTGTCTCGAGT
>JAVLCB010000023.1:0-10367 GCA_031580925.1 Wenzhouxiangella sp. | reverse complement strand
CTCCATATCAAACCCGTCAATCCCATAGTGATCCAGAATTGTGCGCACCCCGTCATCAGCGAACTGCATGGGTGCGCTGTTGATCTCGCGCAACACTTGCTCATAGGCCTTGGTCAGATGGCGATCACGCGCGATGCGTTCGGCCATGGGCTGGGCCTCCTCCCAGCTCATCTGGCCGGCCTCGTTGACCGATGTAATGCGGATGATGTGCCAACCAAACCGAGATTGGATGGGGATGGAGACCTCATCAACCTCCAACGTGTCTGCGGCTTGGGCGACCGAGCGCACCAAGGAGTCCACCTCGATGTCGGTGAAACGCCCTTTGTGCTCTTCAAACCCCGGGTCATCTGAAAATTGTGCGGCCACCTCATCGAAAGGCTGCTCAGCGGCCAGGGCGTCAAAGGCGTCAGCGGCTCGCCGCATCGCCGTAATCTCGTCTTGCTCGTCATTGACCGCGATTAAGATGTGATCAAAGTCAATGGTCTCGCGGCGCGAGAAACGCTCACGATCGGTGAGATACAGCTCGCGGGCTTGATCCTCATAGCTGTCGAGCTCAAGTTTTTCACGCAGACGGCTTCTGTAGATGGTGCGCGCCTCCCGCGCCGCGGCCTGATAGATGCGGGCTTGGACAAACGGGTCATCCAATGCATCGGTGGCTTGGATGCGGTTCATGAAAGCCTCAGTCAACACAATGGCATCCAACAAACCCTCAATCCTTGCAGGGCTGGCCAACACCCCTCTTTGGTCTTCCTCGGGCACACGCCAATCCACAAAGGCCACAAAGTCAGCCAAGGTGACATCAACATCTCCTTTACGGACCGCGATGGGAGACTCGTAACTGACCGTCAACTCTTTTTGAGTGACTTGTCCGAAAACAGGCAGACTCAGTAATGACAGAGTGAAAAACACAAAAATCAATGCTTGAATACGGTGGCTCATGGTTGACCTCTTTGCATATTTGGATATCACCAGCCTTCAGCTGGAACATGGACGTGGGACAAGCCTTGATGATCCCGTTCTGAACGAGCGGCGTAAAAGCGAAGAACTCATTCGATGTTTTCTGTTTTTGTATGACGCCCAATTATAGGTGGAAGTTCCTCTTAGACATAAAAAAAGGGCCACCCGAAGATGGCCCTTTCTTAACGTGCATGCAGCCTTTAATTAGTTGGCTGACGAAACTGCTACATTGCGGCTGGTGCGGTGCTGGAAGGTGCCGCCATAGTTGGCCAACACACCATCACCGTTATTGCCGTTAGTGTAAGTCGTCACACCAAAGCCAATGACAGGCAAACCCTCAACATATTCGCCTTCTTCTGAGGCAACTGATTGACGAGTATTAATGTCATCCACTCCGCCATCGGGAACGTCTGCCAACTCGAGCTGAGCCCAACCACTCGCGTAAGGCAGTTCGAAGTTGCTGTAACCCAATTTGGGGAAAGTATCGGCCCGACTTGACTCTTTCAAGATCTCAGAGGCCGCTGGGACTTCGTCATCCGAAGCGAACCGGATAACGTTTGCCTCCCGGCACAATTGGAATGGAATTGTTTCCTCTTCCTCTGATGCCTCAATTGGAGGCTTTGGTGATACCACCGGCTTAACCGCTTCAGCTGCCGGAGTATCCGCTGTCGGTACACCTGCTTCCTCACGGTCGTAATACACGAAGCTCACGTCTTCGCATGCTTCCGTCAGTTTGGGGCTGTCCGCATCAGCATCGTAGCTCCAAGTGCGAGTGAAAGGCGGAATGACTTCGTCAACTCCATCTACATGAAACTTCTTGGTAGGAAAAGTCACAACCCATTCTGTCTGCGCAGCCGCCGTCGGATCGGTGGTGTACTCATTCATCAATTTGTCATGGGTAATAACCGCATTCAAAGCGAGCATTGCATTTTCGGATTCGCCATCGAAGAAATCCCATGTATGCTCGTCAACATCCGTGCCGTTGAAAGCATAGCTTGTCGCGGCGGTACCACGCGTTTCCAAGTTTGGCGTCTCAAGACCAGGTTCTTCATGGTCAATGTCACCCGCATCAAAGAATCCATCAATCGCAGTAGCGTTGTAAGAAAACATTGTGCCCTCAGAGACGCTAATGATAGAGGCTGACCCAAACAATCCACCAGTCGGGACACCATCATCACTATCAAACCCAGTTGTCTCGTCATCTAGCCAAGCGCCACCCAAAACTGCATCTTCGGCTGCGTTTTCAGTCCACGCGTTCACCAAAGCTTGACAATCGTTTGGCTCGCCGTCGGCGTGTTTCGCTGCCCATGCAACGTACTCTGCTGAATCATCTTCTGGCTCTTCGTCAGGCACAGCGAGCATACTCGCCATCTCAATGACTTCGATGTAGCCCGATGCAGTCCGTTCAATCTCTTTGGGCCCACCGTCGAAAGATGGGTCCGTCACGAAGTCGTCACCACCTTCAAAAGCATAATCGAAATCAAGGAAATCAACGGATCCGCCATAACTATCGTCACCAGAAATGTACGGAACAGTACATGTGGTGTCGGAAGTGAGCAACTTTGCGCCACCCGCATCAGTGGCTGTCACAGCCGCTGTCCACACGTCGTATGGAGACATGTAAATGTGGAAATCCAGAACATCGCGAGAGTTCAAGGCCTCACGGAAACGGATTTTGACCGCTTTACCACGCTCGGTGGTGTTCACGATCGAGATCAGCGTGTCGTTGCCGCCACGCGCTGTGTAATATGGATAGAGCAGCACTTGGCCCATGCCATCGGGGTTAACGTTGACGGCGTTAGAAACACTAACCATCCCCGCCATGCCCGTCAGACCTGCCACGACTGCAGTCGTCAAGGTATTTCTTTTCATTACAACACTCCTAAAGTTGTTGGACACAGGGCTCTGTGTGAACATCAGCCGACGAGCCTCCCGTAGGGCAAACCCGCAAAGCCAATGCCATTCTATGCTAAAACATCTCTCAATGCAAAGCAATCGGTCTTTCAACATCAATTCTGAACGAACCACCAAGCCCCGTCAAGTCGAATCCAGGTTTCTTCAATTGTCCGTGACAGGCGGATATCGCTCATCCCCGAGGGCGCGCCAGGGGCCCGATATTCCACTAAGACACTGATTTTACAGACATCTTCTTCACAATCCTTGCCCGAGACGGTGGCCGACAGCCACCGAACGGGCCGATTGGCCATCGCTCGAGCAAAGTCAAATGCCGGCGTGGTTTGGCGATATCCGGGGCTCATGTAGCCCCAAGCCCCCTCAAAATCCCGCTCCAACAAGAGATCCCAGCGCGCCTGCGCCCGCTCTTCCAGCGTCTGCTCGGGGGCCTGCGGGCTGCACGCCGCCGCCACCAAAGCCACCCACACCAAACACACCCAAAGGCCCCACCGGGGCTGATTTGTTAAAGCGCTCACTGTTTTGTTGTCCTTTTGCTTGGTTGATTGAATGGTCATTGCCGTCTCGTCCTCACTGTTCCACCGTGTCAATGCGCAGTCGCAACGGCTCCAGGCCTTTGAACCGCTCACTGATTTCGTCTGATACCGATTTTAACCGCTCCACCGACTCGACCACCGTGGGTGTGATCAACACCAAGGTTTCAGACCGCGTGGTGCGGTTGGTGGTCGACCGAAACAACGCCCCCAGGCCTGGGATCCGCTGCAACCCCGGCACGCCCGATTGGCTTTCTGACTCATCGTCTTGAATCAGCCCGCCCATCAGCACGGTTTGCCCAGATTGCACCGCAATCTCGGTGGCCAGCGTGCGGGTATTGATGCTGGGGTTGTTGCCCACCCCGGGATCCCCAGGCGAGGACACCTCTTGTCTGATGTCCAAATACACCAGCCCGCCCGGGTTGACCCGCGGGGTCACCTCCAGCGTCACACCGGTGGAAATAAACGACACGTTGCCAATCGTGCTCCCAGAGTTTGCGCCGGTGATGAAGCTGGTCGACTGCACCGGCACCTGCGAGCCCACGTTGATCGTGGCGCTGGAGTTGTTTCTCACCATCAAAGACGGGGAGGAAATTGTGCGCACGTTGGACACGCTCTCCAACGCGTCAATGGTTGCCGACACAAAGCTGCGGCTCAAGTCCCGACGCGTGAAGGTGCCGAGCGTGTTGGTGCCGGCGCCAAAGACCAGTGTGTTGCTGTCACGGTTCGGTGCGAACCCCTCCGGCAAGTTCACCGGCGCCGAGCCCCCCTCGGAGAGCTCTGAGCCGCGGTTGGCCAGAAACCAGCTCACGCCATACCGAAGCTGGTCGTTGAGATCCACAATCAGCACTTGGGCCTCGACCAACACCTGCAGCGGCTCCTCATCCAGGCGTTTAATGGCCGACAAAATCGCATCATACTGACCCGGGGAGGCTTGGATCAGCAACGAGTTCGTCTCTTTGACCGCGGTGACGCGCACCTCTTCGGTCTCGCCAAGCGCCAAGCCTGTGCCCACGGTGCCACCAGAATCGCCCCCGCTGGACTGGCTTCGGGAGGCGTTGAACTCGCCCGCCGACGACACCTCGGCTCGCTCCATCCCCGGCGCCACCTCGCCCCTGTCTCGGCGAGCAGCACTGCGGTCGGCTTCCCCATCCGAGCCACCGAACAAGCCGCTCAGGTAACCCGCCAACACGTCGGCCTCCAGGTTTTTGACGCGGTAGACGTACAACCGCGCACCGGCATCGGGGCTGGAGCGATCGAGCCGAGCAATCCAGCGCTCGGCCTCATCCAGGTAATGGTCGTTGGGGGTGATGACCATCACCGCGTTCAACCGCTCAATTGGAATAAACCGAAACATGCCCGCCAAGGGCGTCTCGCCGTCTTGGCCGAACACCGCCTCAAGCTCGGGCAACAGCTCTTCAACTTCGATGCGGTCAATGGCAAACATGCCCACCGACATGCCCGCCAGCCAATCCACATCAAAGGTGTCGATGATTTGCAGGTAGTTGTTCAACTCATATTGGGTGCCGGCGACAAACAAGATCCCACGGGCGTTGTCGGCGTTGAAGATGCCGTCCTCGCGGGCATAGGGGATCAAGATCTCTGCCATTTTGGTGGGCGAGACATACTCCAGCGGCACGGCCATCACCTCATAGCCTTGAGCTTGCGCGGCCGAGTCAAACCGTGGCACCAGGTTGCCCCGGACCGCCTGATCGATCGGGACGACATGGTATTTGCCCTCGCGCCAGATCAGCGTGGCGCCATTCCAGCGCAGCAGCATCTCCAAAATCGGCATCACCTGATCCCGAGCCACCGGCTTGGCGGTCGAGAACGTCACCTGCCCGCTCACGCCCGGGGAGATGATGTAGTTGACCTGCAACAGCTCGTGCAAAATCGCATGCACCACCTCTTGGACGCCTTGCCCCTCAAAATTCAGGGTGATCTCCCCATCCTCACTGGGCGGCGCGGCCCGCGCCTCAATGGCTTGCTCGTCGGTAAACCCACCGCTGCCTGGAAAACGCTCGGTGCCCCCAAACACCGGCGCCTCGCCGGCAGCCCCGTCCATCGCAATCGACTCATCGGCTTCGCTGTCAGCGGCCTCGCCCGATGTCTCGCCCGAGCCTCGATTGGCTGGGTCATCCGCCACGGGGGGGCTTTGCGGTGCTTGTGACCGCTCGGGCATGGACGAACACCCCGCCACAACGGCCAACAACACCAAGGCCGCCACCGATCGCCCCCATGGCGTCGGGCGGGGGGCGGGGGAGACAACGGGGCCCGGGGGCCAGTGTGTACAAAAACAACTCATAGCGGCATACATCTCACGATTGGGGTTGTTGTTGGGTTTGTTCTGACTCAGGCGTTGGTTCCTGCGCTGCTTGCTGTTGGGCGGCCTGGCGTTCGGCACGCGCGCGCAACTCCGCGCGGCGCTCTGCGACGCGCTGTCGAATCAAATCGGCGCGGCTTTGGGGATCATCGGCGGTCTCGCCGTCATCGCCCCCATCGCCCCCATCGGCACGACGATTGGACGATCCCATGGCCAAGCCTTCGGTGTAGACCTTCAATGCCAAATCGGTCTCTTGCCCATCGCTGGAGACAAAGCGCACGCGCTCAGGGCCGATTTCGGCCAACTGCCACGGCGCCTGGTCGCCTTCGAACGACATCCCCTCTCGCATGATCACCACATCATCAGCGACCTGATCATTAACCAGCGCCACCCGATAATCGGGGGCGATGATGATGCCAGCCACCACCGCCTGCAGTGGATCGATGGGATCGATTTCGGGCTCAGGCGCTTCATCTGACGATTCGTCTTGGGCCACCTCCACCTCCATCACGGGCAATTGTCTGTCGGGAAAAAACACCGGCCGCTCGACAATGGCCGAATACGCGCCCAGCTCATCCAAGCCGGTATCCGGCGCTTCCACCAGACTCAACTCCAAGGCTTGATCTGGGGCAGGGCCAATAAAGCGCACGTCGGTCAGAAAGTATACGCCAATGAAAATCAACCCCACCAACCCAAAGACACCGCTGGCGCCGATCAGGGCCGTGGTCAACAGGTTCTTGTCAAGATCCAGCATCACTGGGCTCCTGCAGTTCGGAGCGATAGCCGAACATGTCAAAGCGAACTTCCAACGCGCCATTGATGTTCGAGCCGCGTCGGCTCCGGCCACCCCGTTGCTGAATAATCAGCGAATCGATAAAAATCATGGGCGTGTTGCTCTCTAGGGCATAAATCACCCGAGTCAAGTCGTCCAGCGGACACCGCATGCGAACATTGACCGTCACCTGCTCAAAACGTTCCTCTTCATCTGGGGCCCGGTTTTCGGTGGCCGTGACCCGGCAAAACTCGCTTTGGTTGGATTCCTCTCGGACGGTCTGTCGCAACGTCCGGGTCATTTGCGCGGCGGCCAGGCTCAGACTCGCCTCGCCAAAAAACAGCGCGCTGTCCAACCGCGCCTCTTCGAGGTTGCCCAGCCGCGCTTCCAAATCCGCGCGCCGGTTAATGGCCGCTTTAAACCGAGCCGCTTGGTCTTCGAGCGCGGCCACCTCGCTGCCGATGCGGCCATGGGCCGACACAAACCAGTGAAAGAAGACCAGATAAACCAGCCCCACGGCAATCACCAGCAGGCCAATGGCCACGGGTCGGTTATTCTCCCGATCGGGCAGCCACTGCATCAGCAGACCTCCTGTCAATCATCGCTTGGACCGTGAACCGCTCTTGTTCGGTCTCAGGGTCAATGGTGACCCGCCCCCGAAAGGTGGCGTCGGCAAACAGGCCGTTGTCGTTCAACAGCTCGATCAAGCGCTGGGAACCCCGCGCATAGCCCATCATGGTCAGCTCCTCACCCCGGACCTGCATCTGCTGGAGCCACATCTGGCTGGGCAAAAGCTGGGTCACCTCATCCAACACGTGCATCATCACCGGGGCTTGAGACCGCTTCTCGGCCAAGAAATTGGCCGCCTCCACCGCCTCACCCAGCTGCCGTTGTAACGCCATCACCTGCTGCGCCTCTGAGCGCAACTGAGCGACTTGGGTCTCTAGACGATCCACCGAGTGGTCGCGCAAATACAATGACCCGGCCATCACGACCACCAGCACCAGCGTCGCCAGCCCCGCCAACCGCCAATTCAGTTGCGCGCGCTCATACACATAGGCTGGGCGTTTGGCTTCGGGCAACAAGTTGAAACCCTCGCGCGCTGGCGCGGACCCATCGCCCACATCCGCCAGCCGGTCAATGATGTGCGGCTCAATCCCCAGACTGTCCAAGCGGTCGATCCAATCCATCAGGCCTTGAACCGGCGCAACCCGCAGCGCCACCTGAAGGCGGCCATTATCAATATCGCGGTGGGTGATTCGCTGGTCGAAATACACCGCCGACGGCTCAAATGGGGTCAACTGGTCGAGTTGATAGTGGACCGCTTGGTGGAGGTTGGCCTCCACCGCCAGCGGCAGCTCCACCGCCCGGTCCAGCACCCCGTCTGGCGGCAGGCACAGCACCACCCGGGGCGCTCCAAACTCGAACGCGTCGAGCAGCGCCTGCCAGCGGGTCTTCAGTGAACTGGCGGGCTCATCAGCGCCGAACACATCGACGCGCTGCCCGTCGCGCTCCCAGCGCCAAATCGCAAGCTCTTGGCCGGTCTCGCCGGTGGGGATCAGCCACAAGCTCGGCGCGGGCGGCACCCAGCGGGTTTTCAAGTGCTCCGGAATCAGTGGTGACAGCTCGCCCCACCACCATTCAAAAAACGCCGGCAACGCGCTTTTTTGATAGCGCGCTGTGAGGTCTTTGGTCCACTCGTTGATGCGTTCTTGAATCATGTCATTGGTTATTCCGTGACGTTTTCCCGCCACTGTAAAATCTGAAACGGCCTGCCGCGCATGCCGCGCCCCATGGACACCGTGGCCTGAACCGAGGCCCAAGTCCCTGAGTCCAGCGTGGCTTTGGCGTGCACACTAAAGGTTCTGCCCACCTGCCGCAAGTCCACCAATTCGCCGTTGGCCATCATCAAACCCACCTCTTCACTGGGGTGATAGCCCCGCCGCTCGGTGACAAACGCCTCGGCTGTTGCCCGGTCCATGTCCGGCAGCAGCGCCAACACCTCAGCCGGAGCGAACGCTGGACTGGGTTGTCCGCTGCCGCCACTGACGGTCACCAGGTCTCGGATGTTGGCAAACATCTCTTGGGTCATGCCCATGACCTGCTGGATCTCATCGACGGTCTGAAACGCTCGGTTGGCCGGCCCGTAAGGGTAACCGGCGGCATCGTATTCGGCAATCTCTGCGCCGTATTCGCCAGGCGCATCGTCGCCGTCTCGCCAGTCGATCACCGCATCGGCCAACCGCAACGCGGCCATCTCATCGACACCCTGCTGGAAAAACAGTTCAGTTAACAATTCAGCGCTGACTCGATTGAGGTCAATTTTACCGGATTCGTCGGTGATCCGGATCTCCACCGAGGCTTCGCCAAACTCGATGGTGTAGGGCCGGCCATCCCCCACCCATTTGCTCTCCAGGTCGGGGTTGGCCATCTCATAGGCCGCGCGATGAAGCCCGGCTTCTGCCGCGTAGCGCGCGCGCGTGGCATCGAGAACAAACCGCGCCTGCATCGCCTCGGTGCGGGTCAACACCGCATACACCCCAACCACAATGGTCAACAAAATCAGCAGCCACAGCACCACCAATAAGGCCACGCCGCGCTCGCCATGGCGGGGGCACGCAGGCGAGATCATCGGTCGCGCCTGGGGCGCAACAGATCGGCCCCACGACGGATGACGCGGCGCTGAACAGGCCGGCCGGTATCGACGCGCACCACCGCCGACAGGGTGGGCCACACCATGCGGTTTTCGCGCTCCAAATCAAGATCGAGCTCCACGGCCATCGGCAATTGATCCACCGCCTCCCACACGTTGTCCCAGACCGGTCGGTCGGTCTCTGGGTCTTCGCTTAAAAACCAAAACTCCCCGCCGTTGAGGTCATCGAGAAGCACCACGCCCTCGGTTTGCTCGATCTCGCCGGGCTCATAGCCGTTGAGCATGGCGAAATAAAACACCAGCTCGCGCCCATTCGGCCCGCGCTCAATCGCCAGCTGCTGGACATACGGGCCGCCGTAACTGAGGTAGCCTGGCATGGGGGCCACAAACCGCACCCAATCGCGCCCGCCAACGAACCGCGTGGGCACTTCATCGTCCTGTTCTCGTTTGATCACCATCGCTTGCGCAAGACTCAGCTGCCGGCGCACAAACTGGTGAACCACCCTAAGGTTGTTGGTCTGCTCGATCACCGCCTCACCGGTGGTCGAGGCGCGCTGTGCAGCGCGCAGGCCACCCACGGCCATCGCCAGGATCAACCCCAGCAGGGTGATGGCCAACAACACCTCAATCAAAGTGAAGCCGCGCTGTTTCATGGGCCCCGCTCCCGCTCGCGCGCTTCCCAGTTGAGGTCCACGCTTTTGAGGGTCTCAAACACGACTTGGCGGTCGTTTTCCCACTGGACCACCAGCGAGACCTCGTAAAGCGCCAGCGGCAGCTCCATCAGATCCAGCCCGCGCTCATCGGCGACCACCGCTTCGGTGATCTCCATTTGGTAACTGAACCGATCATCGAACCGGCCCCGGTACTCACCGGGGACGATCATCTCCTCAAGACCCAGGGTATCCAAGTGGGTTTGCGCCCACATCGTCGCCTGGGTGTAGTCGCCCGAACGGCGGGTATTGCCCATGGACGTTGACAGGATCTGCATCATCAACCCAAACAGCACAGCGAACATGCCAAAGGCGGCCATCACCTCCACGAGGGTGAACCCGCCTTGCGTCTTGGCTTTGGTCGTTTTGTTGGACAGCGGGCCGATCACAGCTCATCGCCCCGCTCGCGGGCGATCTCCCCGGTCAACCACGACACGACGATGTGCCACTCGCGCCCATCGGATGACAGCACCACCCGACCCCCGGTCGAGGCCCCATCGGGGTAGAA
>JAVLCB010000022.1:0-11032 GCA_031580925.1 Wenzhouxiangella sp. | reverse complement strand
GTGAGGCGGTGGACGACTGGCTGGCCGGTCCGGTGGTGTTGGTGGTTGGCAGCGAAGGGCAGGGCCTTCGAAAACTCACCGCCCAACACTGCGATCGTTTGGTGCACATCCCCATGCCGGGCGCGATGGAGAGCCTGAACGTCTCAGTCGCGGCGGCGGTGGCGCTTTTTTCGGTGGTGCGCGCCCGCGGGCGCGTCAACCCTTGAACCGGGCTTCGAGCCTGGCTTTGACCCTGGCCTCGAGCCTTGCTTTGCACCCTGGCCACCTTTGTCTGGGCGCAAGGTCAGCTCGGTGGCCAGCGGTTTGAGCCCCGCGTCCTCCCGTAAGATCTCGTGGTCTTTGGGGCTCAACGCCTGATAACGCCCCGTGCGCACACCGGCTGGCAAGAACACCGGCCCAAACCGCACGCGTTTTAAGCGGGCCACCTGCGCACCGACCGCCTCCCACAAGCGCCGGACCTCTCGGTTGCGGCCTTCCAACAGGGTGACCGTCACCCAGGTGTGGGAACCGGTGTACTCACCCACCACCAGATCGCTGAACTGGGCCATGCCATCGTCGAGATACACACCCTCTAACAGGGCCTTGACTTGCTCGTCGCTGACCTCGCCGCGGATGCGGCACAGATACTCTCGGTCCACCGCGTGCGAGGGGTGCATCATCTGGTGGGCCAACTCGCCATCGGTGGTGAGCAGCAACAAGCCTGCGGTGTTGATGTCCAACCGACCGATCGCAATCCATCGCCCCCCTTGCACGGGCGGCAGCCGCTGGAACACGGTTTTTCGACCCTCGGGGTCATCGCGTGTCGTGATCTCGCCTTCGGGCTTGTGATAGATCAACGTCTGGTGGGGCGAGTCGGCCAGGGCAACGGTGTAGCGCTGGCCGTTGTAGCCAATGCGGTCACCATCACCGACTTGGGTGCCGAGGGTGGCCGCGGCGGCGTTGACCTCCACCTGGCCGCGCTCGATCTCGGCTTCCAACCCGCGGCGAGACCCCAGCCCGGCGCGCGCCATCACTTTTTGGAGGCGCTCAGTGGCGGGGGGCATGAGGGGGTTCGGTGTCGTCCGCGTCGTGATCAATGGCCTCGGCGGTGGCGTCTTCGGTGCTCGACTCTTCGCTTCGGGCGTCTGTGCCGCTGGGGTCGTCGTTGCCGGGCTCAGTGTCGACAGACGCATCGGCGGCTGTCGCCTGCGCTGGCTCGTGTTCGGGGTCGTTGAGGTTGAGCTCTGGCTCAAAGCTTTCCAAGTCTTTGATTTCTGCAAGCGTGGGCAGTTCATTGAGCGATTTGAGGTTGAAGTAATCCAGAAACTCGCGCGTCGTGCCCAGCAGCTCAGGCCGCCCGGGCACATCGCGGTGGCCGATGATCTTGATCCACTCGCGCTCTTGCAGGGTCCGAAGAATCGTCGAGCTCAACGACACCCCTCGGATCTGTTCGATCTCGCCGCGGGTGATGGGCTGGCGATAGGCAATGATCGCCAAGGTCTCGAGCAAGGCCCGCGAGTACTTGGGTGGCTTTTCCGTCCACAGCTTGGCCAACCTTGGCATCACACTGGGCCGGACTTGAATTCGATAACCCGAGGCCACCTCGACAAGCGCCACCGCGCGCTCGGCCAAGTCATGATCCAGCGCCGCCAAGGCCTCTTTGAGCGCGGCGTTGCCCGGCTTTTCATCGTCATCAAACAAGGCATCGAGCTGGGCCACCGTCAGCGGTTCAGCGGTGGCCAAAAGCGCCGCTTCAATGATTTTTTTGAGTTGTTCTGTGTCCATGGATAAGCTCTAACAAGGCCTTAGGCGTTGGTTTCACTCGGGCGGCGCACGTAGATCGCGCCGAATTGTTCTTGTTGGATCAGATCAATCAAATGCTCGCGCAGCAGCTCCAACAGCGCCAAAAACGTCACCACCGCGCCCAAGCGCCCCTCGCTGAGATCAAAGCATTGATCGAACGCAACGAACTGATCAGAGTGCATCACCAACTCGGTGATCGCGCTCATTCTCTCACGCACCGACAGCGGTTCGCTCTCAATCTGGTGGTGCGCCATCAAATCCGCGCGCGCCATCACATCCCCCAAAGCCAGCAGCAGGGCTTTGAGCTCGACATCGGGTGGCGTTTGCGCGATCTCAGGCTTGTCGGCCAACGCTTGGGCAACGACCAAGTCGCGCTCCAAACGCGGCATCAAGTCGATGTCATCGGCCGCTTGCTTGAACCGCTCGTACTCTTGCAGGCGACGGATCAACTCAGCGCGCGGGTCGTCCTCGTCCAAGTCTTCAACCTCAACCCGAGGCAACAGCATCCTCGATTTGATTTCAGCCAAGATCGCCGCCATCACCAAGTACTCGGCGGCAAGCTCCATTCTTAGGCTGGTCATCATTTCGATGTAGCCGGTGTATTGCCGGGTCACCTCAGCAATGGGGATGTCGACGATGTCCAGGTTTTGGCGCCGAGTGAGGTACAAAAGCAAGTCCAACGGGCCTTCAAAGGCATCCAGAAAGACCTCCAAGGCATCTGGGGGGATGTAGAGGTCATCAGGCAGCGCCAGCATCGGCTGGCCTTGCACCACAGCAAAAGGCAATTCGGCTTGTTGCTCGGCTTGTTGCTGGGTGGGCGCGGACGCCGGCTCGGAGGTGGATGCGATCATTGGCCTAAGTTTAGCGCCTCGCGCTTGGGATGGGTACAATGATTGTCATATTCACCCACGCCCAGGCCATGCCAAGCCACGAGATGCCCGACAACACCCAGCGGATCACCGACATTGACGCGCGCCTCCGTCAGGCGCTGACACCGGGCGTTTTGGAGATCATCGACGAGTCTCATCTGCACGTGGGGCACGCGGGCGCCCAAGACGGGCGGGGGCATTTTCGGGTGAGGATCCAATCGGATCTGTTCGCGGGTCTCCCGCGCATGGCCATCCACCGGAAGGTGTATCGGGCCTTGGGGCCGTTGATGCACACCGACATTCACGCACTCACCATTGAAGTGATTTCGAAAAATGATGCATAAGACACTGATTATACTTGGTATCTCGTCTGTTTTTTTGGCCGGATGCGGCCAGAACGGGGCCCCGAGCTCGGCGCGCTATATCAGCCCCGAAGACCAGGTGCTTTTGGAGGTCGACGGCGCGCCGGTGACCATCGAGATGCTCGAGTTCATGATGGCCAACCGTGGCATCGGCGAGGACGACCAAGCCGGGATGCAAGTCTTGTTGGATGAGTTGGTGCGCTTGCAGGTGGTGGCCAATGAAGCCCAAGCCACCGGCTTGGCCGACGAGCCCGAACTTCGCGCCAGGCGGGCAATCCGCGATCTGGAGGCGCTGCAAATGGCCTATTTTGATGCCGTCTACCGACGCGAACCCATCACCGATGAGGCCATCCTTGCGGCCTATCAAGACCAGTTGGCGCGCTCTGGCGATTACCAGTACCGCCTGGAGACCGTTGCCTTTCCCACACAAAACGAGGCCATGCGCCAGATTGTGGGGCTGTTGGACACCGATCAAGGCAGTGACGAACAAGCGGCCGACTCGGCTGGTGCGTGGGGTGAGACCCAAAGCGCGGGCCAGACCAGTCCCGCCACCGATTGGATCGATCGCTCGCAGCTCCCCGAACGCTTGCGCCCCGAGCTGGCTGAAGCCCAGGTGGGTCAGGTGTTGAGCCTGCCGCTGCCAGCGCCTGGCAACGAGCGTTGGCTGGTTGCGCGGATCAGCGATCGGCGGGCGTTTGAAGCGCCACCGCTGGAAGAGCTTCGTGAGGGCATCGCCCGAAGCTTGGTCAGGCAACGCATCACCGCTGCGGTCGATGCCTTGTACGACCAGGCCGACATCGTGCCAGTGTTGCCCGCCACTGAGGCCCCGGTTGATCCCCTAAAAGCCCCCGCCGAGGCCACCGACACCACCCCCTAGCGGGCGTTATTGCGGCGTGGGTGGTAAGTCCACGGGCGGTTGTGGCGTCCAATCGGGTGCGCGGTGTTCAACCACGACGCAGGTGTAGATCCCGCCGCGGACATTGAAATCAGCGCTCAAGCGCATGAACCGGGGCTGGGCGGCGGCCACAAAGTCTTCGAGCATCCGGTTGGTCACCGCCTCGTGAAACGCCCCTTCGTTGCGGAAGCTCCAAATGTAGTTCTTCAAGCCTTTCAGTTCGATACAAAACCCGTCGGGAATGTATTCCAAAATGAGCTCGGCGAAATCGGGTTGGCCGGTCTTGGGGCACAGGCAGGTGAACTCGGGAATGTCGATTCGAATGGTATAATCTCGACTCGGCTCGGGGTTTGGAAACACTTCTAAATCTTTGCTGGGTTCACTTGGCATAATGGGTCACCTGTCGGATACGATAACGAATACAATGTCGTCGACGATATTAGTATAAAAAACGAACGGGCTGGCACATTAAATGCAACTGACTGAGATCAAACTCTCGGGGTTCAAATCGTTTGTGGACCCCACCCACATCAAATTCCCCTCCAACATCATGGGTGTTGTGGGCCCCAATGGCTGCGGCAAGTCCAACGTCATCGACGCCGTGCGCTGGGTGATGGGCGAGTCCTCGGCTCGGCAACTGCGGGGCGAGTCGATGAGTGATGTGATTTTCTCAGGCTCGTCGGCCCGCAAACCGGTCACCACCGCCACGGTGGAGCTTTTGTTTGACAACAGCGACGGCCGGGCAGGGGGCGAGTACGCCAACTTTGGTGAGATCTCGGTCAAACGCCAAGTCAGCCGCGACGGCCAATCGAACTACTACCTAAACGGCCAGCGCTGCCGGCGCAAAGACATCACCGATTTGTTTTTGGGCACCGGCTTAGGCCCCAGAAGCTATGCGATCATCGAGCAGGGCATGATCTCGCAAATCGTCGAGGCGCGCCCTGAAGAGTTGCGTGGGTTTTTAGAAGAAGCCGCCGGCATCTCGCGTTATAAAGAACGCCGCCGCGAGACCGAAAACCGCATCCGCCACACCCGAGAAAACTTAGAGCGCTTGACCGATCTTCGAGAAGAGGTCACCAAGCAGCTCGAAAAACTCCAGCGCCAAGCCAAGGCCGCCAAAAAATACCGCGAACTGAAAGAAAGCTATCGGGTCGATGAGGCGAAGTTGCTTGCGCTTCGCTGGCGAGAGACCCAGCGGCAACTCGATGAGCACAACAAACGCATCAACGCGCTGAAAACCGAACTCGAATCGCGCATGGCCGAGCAGCGCGCCGCCGAAAAAGAGCTCGAGAACCTGCGCCAAGCCCAACAAGCCGCCAGCGAAGAGACCCAAAAAATCCAGGCCGCACTCTATGAAGTCGGGGCCGAAATCGCTCGGTTAGAACAGGCCATCGAGCACCAAAAAGAGATCAAGGCGCGCCAGGCGAAAGAACACGCCCAAATCGAGCAACAAATGGGCGAGCTTCAGCAACACCTGGTGTTGGACAAAGCCCAAGTCTCACAAACCGCCACAACCATCGCCGAGCTCGAGCCCAAACTTAAAAACGCCCAGTCCCAAGAACAAGACCAACAAACCGCCCTCAATGACGCCGAGGCGGCACTGAGCGAGTGGCAACAACAATGGGACGCACTGCAAGCGAACAAAGGCGAGCTCGAAGGCGAGATCAAACTCACCCAACAACGCATTGCCCACCTCGATGAGGGCATGCACCAAGCCGCCGAGCGGATCAACCACCTCAAAGACAGCGAGATTGAGTCCCAGCTTGAGCAATTGGGGTCAGAGAAAAAAGACCTGGCCGATGGGCTGGCGCAACTCAAGCGCCAAGCCGACAGCCTCAAACAAGACGAGGCGGCGTTGGCCGAGCAAGAAGCCCAACTGCTGGGCGCCATCGAAAACGACCGCAATGCGCTGGAAGACCAACGCGCACAAGCCAGCCGCATTCAATCGCGCCTGGAAAGCCTTGAGCTGTTAAACCAAGCCCACGAGCCCCCAGCAAAAGCGCGCGCTTGGTTGGAATCCACCATGGGTGGCGCCACCCCACCGGCGCTGATGGATCGACTCGAAGTCACCGATGCGGCGTGGACGCCCGCCGTGGAGCAGGTGCTCACCGGGTGGCTGGCCGCGCACGCGGTTGACCCTGACGCGCTTGATGCCATTGATTCGAGCACCGCTTGGGGGTTTGGGTTTGTCTCCACCCAAGAGACCTCACCCCAAGCGGGGACCTTGGGCGAGAAAGTCCGCCACGCCGGCGGGCTTGTCGGCGTTCTCAACCAGGTCCACGTGGCCGATGATGTGGGCCATGGACAACGTCGCCTCGCCCAGCTGTCGGCCGGCGAGTCGGTCATTTTGGCCGACGGCACCTGGCTGGGGCCTGGCTGGGTCAAACAACCGATCAACCCCGCGGATGAGTCGCTGGGTGTGTTGGCCAGAAAACAAGAGATCGAACAGCTCACGCCTAAGCTTGCCGCGGTGAACGAGCGCATCGAGGCCCTCACCACACGCCTGGCCCAGTCGCGCGAGCAACTCGACGCGCTGCACGCCAAACAGAGCACACACACCCAAACCCGGCGCGCGAATGAACGCGACCACGCCAACGCCGTGGCGCAATTGACCGGCCTGGAGACGCGCATCGACAACCTGCGTGCCAGCCAAGCCGAACAGGCTGAGGAATTGGCGAGGCTTCACGCCCGACAAGCCGAGCACGCCGAAGAAGTCAAAAAAGCGCGCGCGGCGCTGGAGACACAGCTGGCGGCATTGTCCACCAGCCAACAGCAAGAAGACGAGCTCAACGGCCAGCGCCAGACCTTGACCGAGACCCGCAGCCAACACAGCACGCAATTGAGTGAGGCGCGCGCCGAGCGCGAAGCGCACGCTTTGAAGCTGCAATCGGCGCGGGCGGGCCTGGACTCGCTCAGCCAATCGATCGATAGGATGGACCAACAAGTCGGTGAGCTGCAAAGCCGGTATTTGGAGCTCAGCGAGGTCTTGGCGCGCGGCGATGCCCCCATTGAGGCGCTGGAAAAAGACCGCGATGAGCTGCTGACCCGCCGCTTGGAGGTCGAAGAGACGATGCGCTTGGCGCGCGTCAAACTCGATGAGATCGAGGCCAACCGCGCAAGCCACGACCAAAAACGCCAAGCCGCGCTCGCCGCGGTCGAGCAGCTCCGCGAACAAAGCACGCAAGCAACAGTTGAGCAGCGCGAGCTGGAGATCCACGCCCAAGGGCTGATCGAGCGCATCGAGGCCTTGGAGGCTGACTTGAATGGCTTGCTCGCCCAGCTGGCCGATGATGCCGAGACCCAAGCGTTTCAAGAAAAGCTCGAGGCCTTGGAGGCCCAAATCAAGCGGCTCGAGCCGGTGAACCTGGCCGCGATTGATGAGCTGGAAACCGAATCTGAGCGCAAGACCTATCTCGACGCCCAAAACGCCGACCTCGAAGAGGCGCTGGCCACACTGGAAAAAGCCATCGAGAAGATCGACCGCGAGTCGCGCACGCGCTTTAAAGAGACCTTCGATCAGATCAACACCAACTTAGCGCGGCTGTTCCCGCGGCTGTTTGGCGGCGGGCACGCCCACCTGGAGATGGTCGGCGAGGACTGGCTGTCGGCGGGCATCGCCATCATGGCGCGCCCACCGGGCAAGCGGGTCGCGCGGATCCATTTGATGTCGGGGGGCGAGAAAGCGCTGACTGCGGTGGCGTTTGTGTTCTCCATTTTTAACTTGAACCCGGCGCCGTTTTGTCTGCTCGATGAGGTCGACGCGCCCTTGGATGATGCCAACGTCGGCCGATTCACCGAGATGGTCAAAGAAATGGCACAAACCGTGCAATTTATTGTGGTCACCCACAACAAAGTCACCATGGAAGCGGCCCACCAGATGCTTGGGGTGACCATGCGAGAGCCTGGCGTGTCGCGGTTGGTGAGCGTGGACTTGGACAAGGCCGTGGCCATGGCCCAAGCCGGCTGAACATCGACTTCGCCAATCGACAGGTTACAATGACGCCATGGATGATCTTCGCGCGTTGTTATTGCTCCTGGGTGGGGTGATTTTGGCTTTGATCGTGTGGGCCCACCGCAAGCGCACGACACAACCCCGCCACCAAGCCGACTTCCGCGCAGACCCCCGAACTCACGGCCAAGAGCCGACCCTGGATGACCCCCGCGACAGCGCGGATCTCGGTGATGACAGCGACCCTGAATACCGCCAAGCGCCCATCCAGCCGGGCCTTAAGGGCCTCTCGCCAGGCTTTGATGAGTTTGCCGAGGTGCTCACCTTGTATGTGCGCGCCAAAGGTGGCCAGCCCATCTCCGGGCCGGCGTTGTCCGACGCCGCCACCCGCGCGGGCTTGAGCTTTGGGGAGATGAACATCTACCACCGCCGCCAAGAGGGGTTGGACCAGCCGGTGTTTAGCATGGCCAACCTGGTCGCACCGGGGGATTTCAATCCCGACGATTGGGCGAGTTTCCAAACGCCTGGGGTGAGTTTGTTCGCCCAACTCCCCGGGCCCATCAGCGCCTTGGATTGCTGGGACTCGATGCTGGCCACCGCCACGCGCTTGACCGAATTGCTCGATGCCGACATCTTGGATGCCAATCGGGTGTTGTTGTCGAGAAAGCGCGTGGGCGAAATCAGAGAACAGATGCGCCAGCTCGACCGCGAGACGGGTTTTCTCAGCGACGATGAGTGAGGGGGACACCACCCAGATGGACCGGGCCCAAGCCCAGCGGGCCATCGCCGCGCTGAGAGAAGAAATCGACGAACACAACCACCGCTATTATGTGCTCAATGACCCCACCGTCTCCGATCGGGTCTACGACGACAAGCTTCGCCAGCTGCAATCCCTAGAAGACGCCTTTCCCGATCTCATCGTGCCCTCGTCCCCAACCCAGCGGGTGGGGGCCAAGCTGGCCGACGGCTTTGAGACGGTCACCCACGCCGAGCCGATGCTGTCGTTGGCCAATGCCTTTGAAGACGACGAAGTCGCCAGCTGGTATGGGCGTGTTTGCAAGCGGCTGGACCAAGACCAAGTATCGGTGATCGCCGAGGCCAAGCTCGATGGCTTGGCGGTCGCCCTTCGGTATGACGATGGGGTGTTGGTGCAAGCGGCCACCCGGGGCGATGGCACCCAAGGCGAGGATGTCACAGGCAACGTCAAAACCATCCGCTCGATTCCACTCAAACTCCGCGGCGCATCGATGCCGAAGCGACTCGAAGTCCGCGGCGAGATCGTGATGACGCGCTCGGGGTTTGACACCCTCAACCGCGCCTTGGGCGAGGCAGGCCACAAGCTTTTCGTGAACCCCCGAAACGCCGCTTCAGGCAGCCTGCGGCAACTGGATCCGGCCATCACCGCCCAGCGCCCGCTGCAGTTTTTTGCCTACGGGGCCGTGGCCGATGCGCCCGATATTGAGACCCAGACCGGGCTGTATGCGTGGTTGCAATCGTTGGGGGTGCCCACCAGCACCGACGTGGCGGTGTGTGAGTCGATCGATGACCTGTTGGCGGCGCACCAGCGCGTGATGGCCGCGCGCGATCGGCTGGATTATGACATCGACGGGGTGGTCTACAAGGTCAATGATTTGGCCGCGCAGGCGGCGCTTGGGTTCGTCAGCCGCGCCCCGCGCTGGGCGTTGGCGCACAAATTCCCAGCCCAAGAGGAGATCACCGAGCTGTTGGGGATCGACATCCAAGTGGGCCGAACCGGGGCGCTGACGCCCGTGGCGCGCTTGGCGCCGGTGTTTGTTGGCGGGGTGACGGTGACCAACGCCACCCTCCACAACGCCGATGAGATCAAAAGAAAAGACGTCCGCGTGGGGGACTCGGTGGTGGTGCGCCGCGCCGGCGACGTGATCCCCGAAATTGTCCGCTCGGTGACCCCAACGGACGCATCCCGCGGTGAGCCTTGGCAGATGCCCACCGAGTGCCCAGCCTGTGGTTCGGCCGTGGAGTTTGCCGACGATCAAGCCGTGGCGCGGTGCTCGGGTGGGCTGGTGTGCCCCGCGCAGCGCAAACGCGCTCTGGAACACTTCGTCAGCCGCGGGGCGATGGACATCGAGGGCTTGGGCACCCAGGTCATCGACCAGCTGGTCGAGGCCGGCTGGGTTGAGACACCGGCTGACTTGTACCGGCTCAACAAAGATCGACTGGTGACACTGGAGCGCATGGGCGACAAGTCAGCCCAGAACCTGATCGATGCCATTGAGGCAAGCAAGCAAGTCAGCCTGGATCGTCTGCTGTTCGCGTTGGGGATTCGGGAGGTGGGGCAGGTGACCGCCAAGGCCTTGGCCCGGCACTTTGGGAGCGTTTCGGCGTTGGCAAGAGCCAATGCCGAGGCGTTGGAGGCCATTGATGATGTCGGCCCGATCATGGCCGGCCACATCGAGGCGTTTTTTGCCGAAGCCCACAACCAAGCGGTGATCGATGAGCTGTTTGCGTTGGGCGTTGAGCCCACCCGCCCCGAGGCGAGGCAAGACGCGCCGCTGGATGGGTTGAGCTTTGTGATCACCGGGCGGTTGGACGCCATGAGCCGTGAGGCGGCCAAAGAAGCCCTCGAAGCCTTGGGTGCTAAAGTCACTGGGAGCGTGTCATCAAAAACCCATGCCCTGGTCGCCGGCGAGGCGCCCGGGTCAAAGTTTGACAAGGCCCAACAGCTGGGCATCAAAATACTCGACGAGGCGGGGCTTGAAGCGCTGCTCGGCAACCCCAGCGCCTTTACCGTAGAATAGAGACGTACGCTTCAAGCAACCATCCCAAACCCCAAAGGAGCAGATGATGGCAGAACAAATCAAAGAAATTGTGGTGCCGGTGGATGGGTCAGACAACTCAACACGCGCCGCTTTGTTTGCAATCGACATCGCCAAGTCGTTTGGCGTTGGCATGCGGTTGTTTTATGTCTTCCCCGCGGCTTCTGTCGAGATCATCGGCATGGCCGGCATGTCGCGCGCCGACATCGATCAAGCCGCCCAAGCCGCGGCCCAAAAGGCATTCGACCAGACCCGCGAAGCGCTGGGCGATGCCGGCGGCGTGGCCGTTGAACAAGAGACCTCAATGGGCGACCCGGCCGAAGAGGTCATCCGCTACACCGAGGACACCCCGGGTGCGATGGTGGTCATCGGCCGACGGG
>JAVLCB010000021.1:0-11548 GCA_031580925.1 Wenzhouxiangella sp. | reverse complement strand
CTTCAACCAGGCCGCCCAAGCCTACAACACAGGCAACGATGGCGACTGGGTGGCTGCCACAGAAAAGCTCCACACGTTGCGGCCGTTTAACCAAGATTTCATGACCCATTTGGTGCAGGGCTATGCGCGGCTTGGGGAGAAGTCAAAAGCCTTTGACATGATGTTAAAAATGCAACAACAAGGTTTGGCTGAAGACTGGTCAAGCTACGAGGAATTGGGAGATCTCCGTCAACACAGTTTATATGATCACCTTTCAAACCTAATGTCCAAAGCTGGTGAGCCATTTGGCAAAGCCGCCGAGTATGCT
Source organism: Wenzhouxiangella sp. (assembly GCA_031580925.1). Classification (GTDB taxonomy): domain Bacteria; phylum Pseudomonadota; class Gammaproteobacteria; order Xanthomonadales; family Wenzhouxiangellaceae; genus Wenzhouxiangella. Next base: position 11,241 of record JAVLCB010000021.1, on the reverse strand, counting down.
GTGGTGCCCGAAGCCATTCCAATGCCCGAGGCGATGGCGTTGGATGCCGAGACTGAACGGCTGTTTGTCGGCACGATCCGCGACGGCGAGATCCGCGTGAAGTCAGGTGATCAGGAGGCATGGTCTGTGTTTGCTGACCGGGATAGTGTGGCTGATTTGAGGGCGGTGTTTGCTTTGGGCATCGACAGTTCGCGAGACGTTTTGTGGGTGGCCACTGGCATGACCAGCCAATACCAGAACTTTGAGCGTGAGGCCTTTGGCGAAGCAGCACTGATTAAGCTTGATCTTGATACCGGTGAGCATCTAGCGACCTATCCGGTGGCCAGCGCCGATCAAGATCATTTGCTTGGGGCGTTGACTGTGGCAAGCGATGGCACTGTCTATGCCACCGACTCTCTGTTGCCTGTGGTTTATCGGTTGGGTCCGGAAGCTGAGGGTCTGGAGCTGTTTTTCGGCAGCCCAATGTTGAGCTCATTGCGTGGCTTGGCGCTGGATGAGGACAAGCAAAAGCTTTATGTGGCTGATCATGAGACCGGCATTATTGTATTGGATACCAGTGATCGCCAACAGGCGTGGTCATTGGCGATACCCGAGACACTGAACTTGGGGGGTATTGATGGACTCTACTTGTCGGGTCAGTACTTGGTGGTGATCCAAAATGGCATCAGTCCCAATCGGATATTGCGATTGGAGCTCGGAGATGACGGCTTGGGCGTCTTGGGCGTTGCGCCGGTGGTGGCTGCCCTGCCCGAATTCGATGGCCCCACCTATGGCGCCATGCACGATCAAACGCTTTATTTTTTTGCCAACAGCCATTGGCAATACGTGGATTCGCGTGGCCAGCCCAAGAAAGAGCCATTACCTGATGTGCGCATTCTATCCACGAACATCGATAACCCAGAGGTTCAAGTGGTTGGTGAGGAAATTTTGCGCCAGCTCCAACAGCAGCAACAAGGCAACTAGTCAGGCACTAAAAAACGCATGATGCAGGCGTTTTCTCAGCGCCTGACCAAAGCCCAAGCCATCGAGCAAGGCATCCAGTGAGTCTGGGCAGCCGCGCTCGCGGTCGACCCGGGGATCGGCGTGGACGGTGTCGATCTGGTCAGCCAAGCCGGTCAGTTGGCGGGCCAGCCGGGCCGCATCTTGATGGGTCTTGAGTGCGGTCGCGACGCGTTTGGCGCCGCGCAGCGACAGCCATTCGATTTCATCGATGCGCGCCAAAATGGCATCGAGGTTATCAAAATGGTGCAGCAAGGCGGCCGCCGTTTTCGGGCCAATGCCCGGGACCCCTGGGATGTTGTCGACACTGTCGCCGGTCAGCGCCAAAAAATCGGCGATCTGGTAGGGGTGAACACCAAAATGGGCATGGATCCCCAGCCGATCCAGGCGGCGGTTGCGCGCAAAATCCCACCAACTGTCATCCGGGCCCAGCACCAATTGGGCCAAGTCTTTGTCGCCGGTGACCACACAAATGGGGGTGTTTTGGTTTTGGCAGTGTCCGGCCAGGGACGCCAACAGGTCATCGGCCTCGTAGCGGTCGGACCAATACGCTGGCACCCCAAGCGCGCCCACCAGGTCCCGACACCACGCAAATTGGCGCTTTAGATCCGCTGGCGCGGGATCGCGGTTGGCTTTGTAGTCGGCGTAGAGTTCATTTCGAAAGGAGCTGGTGAGAGACTCATCGAACGCAATGGCCAGTTGTTGGGTTTGGGTGTGCTCAATGAGTTCGCACAAGAACCGGGCAAAGCCATAGACCGCGTTGGTGGGCTGGCCTTGGGGGTTTTCAAACCCCTCGGGCATGGAAAACCACGCTCTAAAAATATAAACACTGGCATCGACCAGGTAGGTCGGCGATGAATTGGGCATGCACCATTATGCCCAGTCTGGGTTTTGTTGTGTCAAGCGCTTGCGCAGTTGGCTGTTTCTGGGAAAGTGGGCGAGCAAAAACTCCATTTGGTCGGCCAAGATACGCCGGCCTTGGAGGTAGACATACTCAGCGTGGGTCGGCGCGAAGGGGATCGCGATCAATTGCATTTTGGCCTGCTCGGGGGTTTTCGAGCCTTTGTGGTTGTTGCAGCGTTTGCACGCCGTGACCACGTTCTCCCAAGTGTCGGCACCCCCCTGGGCCAGCGGTTTGACGTGGTCGCGCGATAAATCCCGGGTCATGAAGGTGGTGCCGCAATACAAACACAGGTTCGCGTCGCGTTTAAACAGCGCCCGGTTCGACAGCGGTGGGGTATAGCAGTCATAGAACTTGTGGGCGTTGGGGTGGGCGCCGTGGGTGGCCATGATGGCGTTGACGCCGATCCTGGTGCGGTGCCCGGTCTTGGCATTGTGCCCGCCTTGCAATGCATAGATCACCGAACCGAGGGTGTAGCTGACTTGGCCGAGCACAATGAGCTTGACGGCGTCTTGGTAGCCGATCCACTCCAGCGGCATGCCGGTGACATCGGTTCTAAGCACTTGTTGGTCGAGAGGCGACACGCTGGTGTTGATTGCTCCGTTGGTCTGGATAAACTCGATGGCTCTATCTGACCATCGTTGGTGCCCAATTGCAAGTGGGCCGGCTTTCACAGCGGGTTGGCCGTTATCGTCTACTCTTTTCTTTCGTTCTACCGTCGACAGCCCGAGGGCTTGAAATTCCTAAAGGCGCGCCGATATATCCGTTAGAGTTGAGAGTAATCATCGAGCGTGACAATAAAATGACCACAACCTTTCGCGTATTCACCCTTGCTGTTTTAATGGGACTGGCATCCGTGGCGCACCCTCGATTGCCAACCCAGGTCGATGGTGAGCCTGTCCCCAGTCTGGCGCCGCTGATCGATGAGGTCAGCCCCGCGGTGGTCAACATTTATAGCCGCACGCGGGTTCAGGTGCAGATGAGCCCGTTTGCCGATGACCCCTTTTTTCGTCGCTTTTTTGATTTCCCCTCGATGCCCCGAGAACGGATCCAGCAATCGTTGGGCTCGGGGGTGATCGTTGATCTGGATGAGGGCATCATCTTGACCAACAACCACGTCATCAACAACGCCGAGGACATCGCCATCACCTTGCAAGACGGCCGCGAACTCAACGGCGAGCTTGTCGGCGCTGACCCCGACACGGATCTGGCCGTCATCCAAGTCGCCGCTGAAGCACTCAGCCAAAGCGAGCGGGTGGCCGACCTCGACTTGGGCGCCTCAGCGTCTTTGCGGGTGGGGGATTTTGTGGTTGCCATTGGCAATCCCTTTGGGCTGGGACAAACCGTGACCTCGGGCATTGTCTCCGCGCTGGGGCGTTCGGGCCTTCGCGGTTTGGAGTACCAAAACTTCATCCAAACCGATGCCTCGATCAACCCGGGCAATTCCGGTGGGGCGTTGATCAACCTGCGCGGGGACTTGGTGGGGATCAACACCGCGATTTTTACCCCCTCAGGCGGGAACGTGGGCATTGGCTTTGCCGTGCCGGTGAGCACCGCTGAGGCCGTGGTTGAGCAATTGGTGGCCTATGGCCAGGTGCGGCGGGGCAGTCTGGGCGTGGCCGTCCAAGACATCGACGACACCCTCGCTGAGGCCTTGGCGCTCGATGGCCCCGGTGGGGTGATTGTTCGACGATTGGACCCCGAAGGCTCGCTGGCCCAAGCAGGCGTTGAGGTGGGCGATGTGGTGCTGGCGATCAATGGGCGCGCCATCGGTGGCCGCCAAGACCTTCGAAACATCGAGGGCATGCTGCCGGTTGATCGGCGCGCCTCGGTTGAGCTGTGGCGCGATGGGGAGGCGTTTTCGGTGGATGCCGAGATCAAAGAAAACCTCGACGAGCGCATCAGCGGGCGGCGTTTGGATGCTCGCTTGGAGGGGTTGATGTTGACCCGCGTGCCCAATCGAGGGCGGGTGCGGGGCGTGGTCATCGAGCAGGTGCGGCGCAACACCGACGCGTGGGAGGCGGGGCTTCGCCCGGGGGACTTGATTGTTGCGCTGAATCGCCGCGTGGTCCGCGACTTGGCTGATTTCCGTTCGCGCTTCCCCGTCGACGAGGCGGTGTTGTTGCTGGAGATCCGCCGCCGGGGCAACGCTTACCGGGTGCCGCTTCGTTTGGATGACGACGATTGACAAGCCCAGCCGGCCTGAACCGACTCAGGCCATGGGCGGCAGCAGGTAGAGCATGTACTGGGCCAGCGCGAAGCCGATCAACGCCCCGACAATGACATCGGTGGGGTAGTGAAGCCCCAGCACCAGACGCGAGGCCGCGATCAACAGCGTCACTGGAATCAACACCACCGCAAACGCGGGGAACCAGGCCACGGTGATGGTGGTGAACATGACCGCGTGCAACGTGTGCCCCGATGGAAAGCTGTAGCGATCCAAGGGCTGATTGGTGCAATCGATGTCGGGGTAGGTGATAAACGGCCGCTCGCGGGCCAGACGCGTTTTTAAAAACCGGTAGATCATCAACCCGGCCAACCCGGCCACCGCCAACGAACCGGCAGCATAGTGGCCTTTGCTCTGGCCGCTCAGCGAGGCGTACACGGGCAGCGCCGCGATCAATGCATACCAAATGGGGCCATCGCCGGCGCGGCTGATGAGGCTGAAAAACGGGTGGATCAAACGCCACCGCAGGGCTTGGTTGCACGCCCGGCACATGCGGTGATCAATTCGATCGATGTGTTCTAACATGGGCATGGCCTTCGCTCCCGATGTTGCACCATTAGCTTGCTGGCGCTTTGCAACAAAAAAATGGCACCTATTTGAACTTTTGGTGACAGACAGGCCCTGCGGCGGCCGTTGTCATGGGTTTGTCATCGAGGCTCGGCACAGTCTGAAGGCATGACAGCGAACGCTTCGATGCATGTACTCATCATCACCGATGCCTGGTCGCCCCAGGTCAACGGGGTGGTGCGCACCTTGCAAACCACCAAGCAGCAGCTGGAGGCTTTGGGTCATCGAGTCACCGTCATTGGCCCCGATCGGTTCTCGACCGTGCCGTGCCCGGGCTACACCGAAATTCGACTGTCGGTGAACGTCACCCGCCGGCTTCGAATGATGCTCGATCATGCGGCCCGGCGAGGCATTGATTGTGTCCACATCGCCACCGAGGGCCCGCTGGGCTGGGGCGCGCGGGCGTGGTGTTTGAAACGAAAAATCGCCTACACCACCTCGTGCCACACCCGCTTTCCCGAATACATCCGCATGCGCGCGCCGATTCCATTGAACTGGAGCTACGCTTGGCTGAAACGGTTCCACGGCTCGGCCACGCGCACCTTGGTGCGCTCGCAGTCGCAATTGGACGAATTGAGCGCTCGTGGCTTTCAACGCCTGGCGATTTGGCCGGGCGGGGTGGACACCGAGTTGTTCAGGCCCCGAGACAAGCGTGGCGAGTTCAAAGGCCCCGTGGCAATGTATGTGGGGCGCGTGGCAGCAGAAAAATCCATCGAAGACTTTTTGGCCGCGCCTTTTGCAGGCAGCAAAGTGGTTGTTGGCGATGGGCCCAGCCGGGCCCGGTTGCAAGCCCAATACCCCGAGGCGATTTTCACCGGCTTTCGCCACGGCGAGGCGCTGGCGCAAACCCTCAATGAAGCCGACGTGTTCGTCTTCCCCAGCAAGACAGACACGCTGGGGTTGGTGATGCTCGAGGCGATGGCTTGCGGCGTGCCGGTGGCTGCTTATCCGGTGTGCGGTCCCAAAGATGTGGTCGACGATGGGCGAACGGGTGCGTTGCACCACGACTTGTCGGTGGCGATGGACAACGCTTTGGGCTTGGGTGGTCAGGCGTGTCGGCAATACGCCGAACAGTTTTCGTGGCAGGCGTCATCCCAGCGGTTTTTGGAGCTGCTGCAACCGTTGGGCTCGCACGAGGTGATGATGAGCGCGGCGCGCGCTGCTGGCGAGCCGCCGCCGCTTCGCAAAGCCATCTGACCTATTGGGTGCGCCGGGTCTAGCGGCGAAGGCGCCCATCAATCAATTGCTGGACCACCCCAGGATCGGCCAAGGTGGAGGTGTCACCCAACTGATCGAATTCGTTGGCGGCGATTTTTCTTAAGATCCGACGCATGATTTTCCCTGAGCGGGTTTTTGGCAACCCCGGTGCAAACTGGATGAAGTCGGGTTTGGCGATGGGGCCAATGCGCTCTCTGACCCAGTTCGACAGCATCGCGGTGTCTTCATCTTTCGGGTCCACGCCCGCGGTCAAGGTGACATAGGCATAAATCCCCTCGCCTTTGATGTCGTGCTCAAAGCCCACCACCGCCGCTTCTGAGACATCGGGGTGAGCGACCAGCGCGCTTTCAATCTCGGCGGTGCCCATGCGGTGGCCGGAGACATTCAAGACATCATCCATCCGACCGGTGATCCACCAATACCCGTCCTCATCGCGCCGCGCGCCGTCGCCAGTGAAATACACCCCCTCAAAGGTCGAAAAGTAGGTGTCAATGAATCGCTGGTGGTCGCCGTACACGGTTCGCATTTGTCCAGGCCAAGAGCCCTTCAAAATCAGCGCGCCTTGGTTGGGGCCGTCGAGCTCGTGACCGTCGGTATCCACCAGCGCCGGTTGCACCCCAAAAAAAGGCCAGCTCGCCGAGCCAGGCTTCAAGGGCGTGGCCCCAGGCAGCGGGGTGATCAACACCCCGCCGGTTTCTGTTTGCCACCAGGTATCCACAATCGGGCAACGGCCCTCGCCGACCACTTGGAAATACCACTCCCAAGCCTGCGGGTTGATCGGCTCACCCACCGACCCGAGGATTCTTAGACTGGTGCGCTGGGCCGCTTTGACCGGATCGTCGCCTTCGCGCATGAGTGCCCGAATCGCGGTGGGTGCGGTGTAGAAGATATTGACTTGGTGCTTATCAACCACCTGCCAAAACCTTGAGTGGTCGGGGTAGTTGGGCACCCCTTCAAACATCAAGGTGGTCGCGCGGTTGGCCAGCGGTCCGTAGACGATGTAGGAGTGACCGGTGACCCAACCCACATCGGCGGTGCACCAATAGACCTCACCGGGGCGGTAATCAAACACGAGCTCGTGGGTCATCGATGCATACAGCAGGTAGCCTGCGGTGGTGTGCAACACGCCCTTGGGCTTGCCGGTGGAGCCTGAGGTGTAAAGGATGAACAGGGGGTCTTCTGCGTTCATCGGCTCGGGTGGGCAGTCGGCATCGGCTTGCTCGGTGAGGGTGTGGTACCACCGATCGCGGCTGTCGTCCCAGTCGATGTCGCCGCCGGTGCGCTGGACCACCACCACGGTCTGAACCATATCGGCGCCGGGGACTTTGAGCGCTTGGTCGACGTTGTGCTTTAAGGGGATGACCTTCCCTCCACGGATGCCCTCGTCGGCGGTGATGATCGTCGTTGAGCCACAGTCGATGATCCGGTTGGCCAAGGCTTCGGGTGAAAAGCCGCCAAACACCACCGAGTGCACCGCACCGATCCGGGCGCAGGCGAGCATGGCGATCGCCGCTTCGGGGATCATGGGCATGTACAGCGTGACCCGATCGCCTTTGTGAACGCCTTGCGATTTCAGGGCATTGGCCAGGCGGCAAACCTGCTCGTGCAGTTGCCGATAGGTCAGGGTGGTGCTTTGATCGGGCTCATCGCCCTCCCAAATGATGGCCACCTCATCGGCGTGATCTTTTAAGTGCCGGTCGATGCAGTTGGCCGAGACGTTGAGCTGACCGTCTTCAAACCAGCGGATGTGGAGATCGTCTTTGGCAAACGAGACATCGCGCACTTTGGAAAAAGGCGTGATCCACTCGAGGCGTTGTTGCGCTTGCTCGGCCCAAAACCCATCGGGGTCATCGATCGAGGCTTGGTACATGGCGCGGTATTGGTTGGCATCAAGCAGCGTGTCATCCATCACATCGGGGATGGGGTGGCGGGTGTCTTGTGTCATGGGCGTCTCAACAGTCGGTGGCCATCTCGCGCCTCATCATAGCAAAGCTTGCCACGGCGACCAAGTTCGCCAACACCCGCCAGATCGGCACATCGGCACATCGGACCGTCTGGCTTGGCAGGTCAGCGGTCCTGAAAGCAGTGCTTCACTTGGCCACCCGATAAAGAGTAAACTTAGGTTTAACTATGTTTTGGGGTGTGGGTGATGCAATCGCAATGGTTGAGGCTTTGTGTGGTCTTGATCGCCGGCTGGGCGCTGGCGGTGGGGGCGCTGGCACAAAATCAAGGCGCGGCGTCTGACGCCGGTGATGAGTTGACCGCGGCGATTGAGTCGGCGTTTGCAATGAGAAACACCGATCCGGTGCAGGCGCGGGCGGAACTGGCGGCCTTGCAAGTGCCTGTTGAGGCCACCGAGGACTGGGCGGCCGTGGCTCGATTGGTCAATTACCGAGCCAATCTGGCCTTCCACGCCAGCACGCTGGATGAGGTCGAGGCCTTGCTCGACACCACCCTAATGAAGTATCGGCAACGTTTCGCGCCGCTGGATCGAGGTCGCTTGGAGTTGTTGCAAGCCCGGCTGGATTATCGACGGGGCAACAACGAGCGCGCCCTGGCCCAGCTTGAGGTGTTGGAAGAGGCGTTCCAAGACACCCCGCTGTTGGCTGATATTGAGATGAGCATCAGCGTGGTCAAGCACGCTCAAGGCATTTTTGATGAGGCGGTCGCCAAGGGGCTCGATGCACTGGCGTTGTATGAGGCTCAAAACGACATCAATGGCCAGATCGAGGCCCACAAGAACTTGGGCATCGATTATTTCCGGATCGATGACTTGGACAGCTCGCTGCACCATTTCAACCGAGGGTCTGCATTGCTCAAGCAAAGCGAGGATGTCTTCGTTGCGGTGCAATTGGCCGCCAACACAGGCATTACGCTGCAGGCCTTGGGTGACTTGGAGGGGGCGATTGGGGCCTACCAAGGCGCTTATGATGCGGCGGTGACGTTGAACCGACCGCTGACCCAAGCCCAGTCGCTTCTCAACATTGCCACCATTTATTCCAACGAGTACCAGCAAGACGACGAGGCGTTGGCCTATTACGCCAATTCGTTGGCGATCTCTGAAGACCATCAGCTGACCTATGGGGTGATGCTCAACCACATGAACATGGGCATCTCGTTAGGCCGATTGTCGCGGTTTGAGGAGGCCATGGCGTCATTTGATGAGGCGTTTGCGCTGGCCAAGTCCTTGGACCGGCCCAATGAGATGCAACACCTGTTGGGGGAAATGGCGGTGGTGCTGGCCAACAGCGGTGACTACCAACGGGCCTATGAGGCCTCATTGGAGCAACGCCAGATCGCTCAAACGCTGTTCAATGAGGATCGCGATCGGGTGATCGCCGAGCTTCGGACCGCCTACGAGACCGAACTGACCGAACAGGCCCTGGCGCTGGCTGAAACCGAGAATCAGCGCCAGCTGCAATGGATCCAGCTTCTGTCGGTGGTGGTGTTTTTGTGTGTGGTGTTGGCCGTCGCGGCGGTGGCGTTTTTTGCCTACAGAAACCGCACTTTGAAAGACCTGTACGATCGCAACATCGAGCTGATCAACCGCTCATCGCCACTCGAGACCCGCCGCAACGCGGCCAATGACAGCGAGGGCCATTTGGCGGGGGTGTTTGCGCGCTTGACCGAGGTCATGGAGGCGGGGGAGGTGGTGAAAGACCCAAACCTGACGCTCGCCGAGGTGGCTCGGGTGGTGCAGAGCAATGAAAAGTATGTCTCGAAAGCCATCGCGCAGTTTGCAAAAATGAATTTCAACCACTACATCAACTACTACCGCACCATCGAGGCCCGCAAAATCTTGATGGACCCAGAAGACACCTCCAGCATCACCGAGGTGATGCTGGGGTGTGGGTTTGGCCACAAGAGTACTTTTTATGGTGCATTTCGGCGGTTTGCCGGCATGACGCCGAGCCAGTTCCGGGCCGTGGCTCAGCGGGGCGATGCCGACACCATTGAGCCCATGCTGGATCCCATGACCGACGCGGGTGCCGACTCAATCACCGACGCGCGTTGACAAATTCTTGGTGAATGGGGCGGTTTTTCCTGAATTCCGAACTCCATTCTGTGATTTCGAACCAATTCCTGTGTGATTTTCTGAATATCGGACGACAGGCCCGCTGAGCGGCTTCTATGCTCACCTCATCTGTTTCAATATGAAGTGAGGGTGGTTCAACATGAAAGCTTTTCAGCGTCGTTCAACCGGACAAGGTCGGCCTTTGGGGCCTGATGTGGCTCGGGGTTTTGGTGTGGCACGCGGTCTTCAGTGGGCCTGTGGCCTGAGTTTGGCTGTGGGTTTGATGGCCACCGCCCACGCGAGCGCAGCACCGCAAGTGCCTGAGGGCCTGACAGGGGCTGAGTGGAGTGGCATTCAAGCCCAGATCAGCGAGACGCGGGATGCGATGGCCTATGAGGCCACACGCCGCGGCGACGACTGGGTGGCGACCAACCCTGCCCACGGTTTCAGCATTCGCTACGCCGAAAAAGGCCACACCGAGCTTGAGCTGACCGGTGGTGACGCGAAGCCTCACCGGATTGCCCTAAAGCCTCGGTCGGTGGGTTACGCCGGCGGTGAGGCGTTGTCGTTGATTGAGCCGTTGGCGCGTGATGCCGAAGGCGAGACGGTCACCACGCAGTGGAGCAGTGAGCTGTCTGAGTGGTGGGTGAACTCGGATAAAGGCTTGGAGCAGTGGTTTGAGCTGACCGAGCGCCCGAAGGCATCGACCGATCCGGATGCGCCTTTGGTGGTCAATCTTGAGTTGGACAGCACCTTGCAGGCGAACTTGCGTGGTGAGGGCAGCCATCAGTTCTTGCACTTGTCGGGTCCCGAGACATCTGTGCACTTTGAGAAGTTGAAGGTGTTTGATGCCAACGGCGGGGATGTGCCTGCCACCTTGCGGCTGGACGGCAAGGTGTTGAGCTATGTGATTGATGACCGCCAAGCCGACTATCCCTTGACCATTGACCCAACGTTCACCCAGCAACAGCGGTTGGATCAGGGTGCGGATGGGACCGACGATGATGATTTTGGCTTCAGTGTGGATATATCCGGTGATGTGCTGGTGATAGGTGCTAACGCTGAGGCCTCGAGCACAAACCAAATTGATGGACCCCGAGACGATGATCAGCCTGGCACAGGGGCTGCCTTTGTCTTCAGACTCGAAGACGGCGCGTGGGTCGAAAAGGCGTTCTTGAAGGCCCCAGACGGGGCGGTCGGTGCAAATTTCGGATGGTCAGTCGCCATCTCAGCCAACACCGTGGTGGTCGGGGCACCCGACACCGACTCTTTCAAAGGCCAAGTTTATGCGTTTTTGTGTGACTTTGAGGCAAC
>JAVLCB010000020.1:0-14356 GCA_031580925.1 Wenzhouxiangella sp. | reverse complement strand
ATCACAGGCTCAGGGAATTCCATTCGCTCCAACGTAATAACGTCGCCCTGCGCGCACAATGTGTCGCCTGTGGTGACGTCTTTCAAACCCACGGCGGCGGCGATATCGCCCGCGCGTACCTCTTTTAATTCTTCCCGGGAGTTTGAGTGCATCTGCAAGATTCGGCCGATGCGCTCTTTCTTACCCTTCACTGGGTTGAAGACGGTGTCACCAGACTTTACAACACCAGAATAAACCCGGAAAAACGTCAACGTGCCCACAAACGGATCTGTGGCAATCTTAAATGCCAGCGCTGCAAACGGCTCATCGTCACTTGACGGGCGGGTGGCCTCTTCATCGTCGTCATTCACACCACGAATCGCCTTGACCTCAGTCGGCGAAGGCATATACTGCACCACCGCATCAAGCAAGGCTTGAACGCCTTTGTTTTTGAACGCCGTCCCACACAGAACAGGGACAAGCTCATTGTTCAACGTACCAACGCGCAAGCCCTCGATAATCTCTTCATTGGTCAGCTCCTCGCCTTCCAAGTATTTTTCCATGGTCTCTTCAGTTGCCTCAGCCGCTGCTTCGACCATAAAGGAACGTGCGGCATTCGCATCATCAACCAATTCGTCTGGAATATCACGAGACTCATAGGTCATGCCCATGTTTTCCGTGTTCCAGTAAATGGCTTGCATCTTCACCAGATCAATGACGCCCTCAAAGTTCTCTTCGGCACCAATCGGCAATTGAATCGGTACCGGATTGCCGCCCAAACGCTCACGAATCTGCTCGACAACACGGCCGAAGTTGGCGCCAGTGCGGTCCATTTTGTTCACGAAACACATGCGAGGCACCGCGTATTTGGTGGCTTGGCGCCAGACCGTTTCTGACTGGGGCTCAACACCACCCACAGCGCAGAACACCGCGACCGCGCCATCGAGGACGCGCAACGAGCGTTCCACTTCGATTGTGAAGTCAACGTGGCCAGGGGTGTCAATGATGTTGATTCGGTACTCAGGCCACTGCTGATCCATGCCTTTCCAAAAACAGGTGGTGGCGGCTGAAGTAATGGTGATGCCACGCTCTTGTTCTTGGTCCATCCAGTCCATCACAGCGTTGCCTTCGTGAACCTCACCGATTTTGTGAGACACGCCGGTGTAGAACAGAATGCGTTCTGTCGTGGTGGTCTTACCGGCATCAATGTGCGCCATGATGCCGATGTTGCGATAACGCTCAATGGAGACTTTGCGTGACACGGATATAACCTCTTAAATATAAATGCTGATTACCAGCGATAATGCGAAAATGCTTTGTTGGCCTCGGCCATCCGGTGGGTGTCTTCCCGCTTTTTGACCGCAGAGCCACGCTCTTCCATCGCATCCAACAGCTCACCAGCCAACCGGCTGGGCATTGACTTCTCACCGCGCTTACGAGCGGCATCGATCAACCAGCGCATGGCCAGTGTTTGCCGGCGCTTTGGGCGAACCTCAACAGGCACCTGATACGTTGCACCCCCAACCCGGCGAGATTTGACCTCGACGGCAGGCGCGACGTTATCCAGCGCAGACTCAACCACGTTCAGCGGCTCGGCATGACCACGGCTCTCGATTTCCTCGATGGCACCATAGACGATTTTCTCAGCCACTGACTTTTTCCCGCTTTGCATGACCATGTTGATGAAACGAGCGATCATCTGATTGCCAAACTTGGGATCGGGCAGGATTGAGCGTTCAAAATTGGAATGCTTTCTTGACATGACTGGCCTTCTCGAGCTTATTTTTTGGGGCGCTTAGCGCCATATTTAGAACGGCCCTGACGACGATCAGAGACACCTGCGGTATCCAAGCTGCCGCGCACCGTGTGGTAACGCACACCAGGCAAATCCTTCACCCGACCACCCCGAATCAAGACCACCGAGTGCTCTTGGAGGTTGTGGCCTTCGCCACCGATGTAGCTGGTGACCTCGTAGCCGTTGGTCAAGCGCACCCGGGCAACTTTACGAAGCGCCGAGTTGGGCTTTTTGGGCGTGGTGGTGTACACACGCGTACAAACCCCTCGCTTTTGGGGTGATGACTCCAGCGCGGGCACGTTTGATTTGTAATCCTTCGGCCGTCTGGGCTTCCGGACCAACTGATTGATCGTAGACATAATTTTATAACCTTCAAACGAAATAACGACAGACCGTACGAACGATCTGCCGAAGAACGGAAATTCTAAAGGGTTTGGCCCCAAGTGTCAAGACAGCCAAGGGCCTGAATGCCCTATTTTCTGGGCGTTACGAGCCACCTCGGCCGAGAGCGCCTGACAACCCGCGGGGGCGGTGGAGACCACCGACCCCGCCCGTGGGGCGCTTATTCCTCTTCGCCAGACTCTGGCGCAGCCGTGACCGGCTCTTGAGCCGTCATCCACTCAGTCTCAGTGGCCTGCAGCGCGGCAGCCAATTCGGCGTCCGGATCAGGCAAGGCTTCACGCTCGGCTTTTTGCCGTGCCATCGCCACGCGGCCCGTGCCAGCGGGGATCAAGCGACCCACGATGACGTTCTCTTTCAGGCCGTGGAGCTCGTCGACCGTGCCGCGGACCGCCGCGTCGGTCAACACCCGCGTGGTTTCTTGGAAAGATGCGGCCGAAATGAACGACTCTGTGGCCAGCGAGGCCTTGGTGATGCCCAACAGCATGCTTTGGACTTTCGCCGGTGCTTTGCCGTCGGCCTCCAGCTGCTCGTTTTCTTCCAGGGCGCGAATGCGATCGACTTGCTCGCCCCGGAGGAATCGGCTGTCGCCACTTTCAAGAATTTCGACTTTGCGCATCATCTGACGAATGATCACCTCAATGTGCTTGTCATTGATTTTCACGCCCTGCAGACGGTACACGTCCTGAATTTCTTGAACCAGGTAATCGGCCAGCTTCTCAACACCCAACAGGCGCAGAATGTCGTGCGGATTGGGCTCACCATCGACGACGGTTTCGCCTTTTTCCACGTGCTCACCCTCAAACACCAACACCTGTCGGAATTTCGGGATCAGCTCTTCATGGACTTCGCCATTTTCATCGGTGATGACCAAGCGTTGCTTGCCTTTGGTCTCTTTACCAAAGCTCACCACGCCTGACGCCTCAGCCAACAGCGCACCCTCTTTCGGACGCCGCGCCTCGAACAGATCGGCCACCCGCGGCAAACCACCGGTGATGTCCCGTGTCTTGGAGGACTCTTGAGGGATGCGCGCGATGATGTCACCAACGCGCACTTCTTGTGTGTCGGTGACGTTGATCACGGCACCGGTCGGCAAGAAGTACTGGGCTGGCTGTTCGGTGCCAGGAATGTTCAAAGGCTTGCCCTTTTTGTCCACCAAACGAATGATGGGACGCAAGTCTTTGCCTTCCGAGCCGCGTTTTTTAGGATCGGTGACCACCACAGAGCTCAACCCCGTGATTTCATCGGTGTGCTCGGTCACGGTCACCCCAGAGATGAAGTCTTGGAAGCTCGCAAACCCGGCCACTTCCGAAACCACAGGGTGGGTGTGCGGATCCCAGCTTGCCACGTGCTCGCCCACTTCGACCCCATCGCCTTCTTTAACCGGCAAAATCGCGCCGTAAGGAATCTTGTAGCGCTCACGCTCCCGGCCTTGGGAGTCGATCACAGACAATTCGCCAGAACGCGATACCGCAACCAGCTTGCCCTCGGCATTTTCCACTGATTTGAGGTTATAAAACCGGATCGAGCCCATGGATTTGACTTCGATGTGGTCAACCGCCACAGACCGTGACGCCGCACCACCAATGTGGAACGTCCGCATGGTCAGCTGCGTGCCCGGCTCACCAATCGATTGCGCTGCCACAACACCAGCCGCCTCGCCTTGGTTGGCCAGATCACCGCGCGCCAGATCGCGACCGTAACAAGCCGCGCAGATGCCGTGACGCGTTTCGCAGGTGATGGGCGATCGCACCATCACACGGTCGACCGCGTGCTCTTCTAGCTTGGCGACCCACGCTTCGTCGAGCAATGTGCCTCGAGCACACAGAACCTCATCCGAGTCAGCGGCGTAAACATCATGCGACACCACACGACCCAAGATGCGCTCGCGCAGTGGCTCCACAACATCACCACCTTCCACAATCGGCAGCATTTCAAGACCAGCTTCGGTACCACAGTCCTCTTCAACCACAACCAGATCCTGGGCCACATCGACCAAACGACGCGTCAGGTAACCCGAGTTGGCTGTTTTCAAGGCGGTATCTGCCAAGCCTTTCCGCGCACCGTGGGTGGAGATAAAGTACTGCAGTACGTTCAAACCCTCGCGGAAGTTCGCGGTGATGGGTGTCTCGATGATCGAGCCATCGGGCTTGGCCATCAGGCCACGCATCCCGGCCAGCTGGCGGATCTGCGCGGCTGAGCCCCGTGCCCCCGAGTCGGCCATGATGAAAATGGAGTTCATCGAGTCTTGCTCGTGCTCATTGCCATCAGAGTCGACACGCATCTCACGTCCGATGCGCTTCATCATCGCGCGTGCCACTTCCTCATTGGTCCGCGACCAGATGTCCACAACTTTGTTGTAGCGCTCACCCGCCGTGACCACACCCGAGGCGTACTGGTCTTGGATGTCCAAGACTTCGGCTTCGGCCTGTTCCAAAATTGCCTTTTTCTCAGGGGGCACTTGCAAGTCATCCAAGCCGATCGACACACCAGCGCGGGTGGAATAACCAAACCCGGTGTACATCAATTGGTCAGCCAAAATCACGGTTTGCTTCAGCCCGCAATGGCGATAACACTCATCGATCAAACGCGAGATTTGTTTCTTTTTCAGCGCTTGGTTGACCAAGCTAAACGGCAGCCCCGCGGGGACAATTTCCCACAACAGCGCGCGGCCGACGGTGGTGTCTTGACGCGTGGTTGACTCCACGGCCTGGCCATCTTCGAAAGAGGTTTCGGTGATGCGAACGGTGACCGGCGCATGCAAGTCAACTTCTCGGTTGGCGTAGGCCCGATGCACTTCGGCCACGTTAGAAAAGAACATGCCCTCCCCACGCGCGCCTGGCAACAGACGGGTCATGTAGTACAAACCCAGCACCACGTCTTGGGTCGGCACGATGATGGGCTCGCCATTGGCCGGCGACAAGATGTTGTTGGACGACATCATCAAAGCACGCGCTTCCAACTGAGCTTCCAGGCTCAATGGCACGTGCACCGCCATTTGGTCACCATCGAAGTCCGCGTTGAAAGCGGTACACACCAATGGGTGCAACTGAATGGCCTTGCCCTCAATCAGCACCGGCTCAAACGCTTGGATGCCCAATCTGTGGAGCGTGGGCGCGCGGTTGAGCAACACAGGGTGCTCGCGGATGACTTCTTCAAGGATGTCCCACACTTCCCCTTCTTCGCGCTCGACCAGCTTTTTGGCGGCTTTGATGGTCATCGCCAAACCGCGTCGTTGCAGCTTTGAGAAGATAAAGGGCTTGAACAGCTCCAGCGCCATTTTCTTTGGAATGCCGCACTCGTGCAGGCGCAATGTTGGCCCGACCACGATCACCGAACGGCCAGAATAGTCGACGCGCTTGCCCAGCAGGTTTTGACGGAAGCGGCCTTGCTTGCCTTTGATCATGTCGGCCAAAGACTTCAAAGGACGCTTGTTTGTGCCTGTGATGGCCCGGCCGCGGCGGCCGTTGTCCAACAAGGCATCCACAGACTCTTGCAACATGCGCTTTTCATTGCGCACGATGATGTCCGGGGCATTGAGATCCAGCAACCGGCGCAGGCGGTTGTTGCGGTTGATCACCCGACGGTAGAGATCATTGAGATCTGATGTCGCAAAGCGACCACCATCGAGCGGCACCAACGGCCGAAGATCGGGCGGCAACACCGGAAGCACCGTCAAGATCATGTGCTCTGGACGGTTGCCTGACTCGATAAACGCTTCCATCAGTTTGATGCGCTTGGTCAGCCGCTTGATCTTGGTCTCAGAGTTGGTCGACTCAATGTCTTCTCGAAGCTTGACCAGTTCACCGGCCAGGTCAATGCTTTTCAAGACCTCGAGGACGGCCTCGGCACCCATGCGGGCGTCGAACTCATCACCGTATTCCTCGACCGCGGTGTGGTATTGATCGTCGGTCAGCAATTGACCGCGCTCAAGAGGCGTCAGACCCGGCTCGAGCACAAGATAAGACTCAAAATAGAGGATCCGCTCGATGTCTCTGAGCGTCATGTCCAGCAACAAGCCAATGCGCGATGGCAGTGACTTCAAGAACCAAATATGCGCCACCGGGCACGCCAAATCAATGTGACCCATGCGCTCGCGACGAACCTTGGTGACGGTGACCTCAGTGCCACACTTCTCACACTTGACGCCCCGGTGCTTCATCCGCTTGTATTTGCCGCACAAGCACTCATAGTCCTTGATCGGACCAAAGATGGCGGCACAGAACAGCCCCTCGCGTTCTGGCTTGAACGTCCGGTAGTTGATCGTCTCAGGCTTCTTGACCTCCCCAAATGACCAGGATTTGATCAACTCGGGTGGAGCAAGGCCAATACGAATGGCATCAAAGTCCTTGGCGTGGCTTTGACGCTTGTACAAATTAAATAAATCGCGCACGTGTGCTGCCTCCTCCTGCGATCAGGATTCTTTAAGTTCTATGTTGATGCCCAATGATCGGATCTCTTTGACCAACACATTGAATGACTCGGGCATGCCAGCCACCATCTCGTTGTTGCCATCGACGATGCTCTTATACATCTGGTTACGACCCTGCACATCGTCTGACTTCACCGTCAGCATTTCTTGCAATGTGTACGCCGCACCATAGGCTTGCAATGCCCAACACTCCATCTCACCGAAGCGTTGGCCACCAAACTGGGCTTTGCCCCCCAGGGGCTGCTGTGTGACCAGACTGTAGGGACCTGTGGAGCGTGCATGCATTTTGTCATCAACCAAGTGGTTGAGCTTGAGCATGTACATGTAACCCACAGTCACCGGTCGATCGAATGGGTCGCCGGTGCGCCCGTCATACAGCGTGGTCTGACCAGACTCAGGCAAGTCGGCCATCTTCAGCAAATGCTTGATTTCTTGCTCGGTTGCGCCATCAAATACTGGCGTGGCCATCGGCACACCACCAAAGAGGTTCTTCGCCATCTCATCGACCTCATCGTCACTGAACTCGGTCAGCTTGACGCGGTCTTTTTGGTCGAAGTTGTACACATCACTCAAGAATTTACGAACCTTGGCGGTTTTCTCTTCGGCCTCGTACATCGCCTGGATTTTCTTGCCCACACCGCGTGCGGCCCATCCCAGATGGGTCTCGAGGATCTGACCGACGTTCATGCGTGAGGGCACGCCCAAGGGGTTTAAGACCACATCCACCGGTGTCCCGTCATCGGAGTACGGCATGTCTTCGGTGGGCACGATGGTGGAGACGACACCTTTGTTGCCGTGGCGACCTGCCATCTTGTCACCCGGTTGCATGCGGCGCTTCACGGCCATGTAGACCTTGACCATCTTCAAAACGCCTGGTGCGAGATCATCGCCACGGGTGATCTTGGCTTTCTTCTCCGTAAAACGCTTCTCAAACAACTTGCGCTGTTTTTCGATCTGCTTGGCGGACCGCTCCAACAGGTCTTGGGCCGCCTCGTTGCGCATGACCAACTTAAACCAGTCGTCGCGCTTGAGATCATCCAAATAACCCTTGGTGACCTTGTCGCCTTTCTTCAGCCCCGATGGGCCTTTATCGGCAACCTTGCCTGCCAGCACTGACTCCAGCCGAGCAAAGATGGCATCTTCCATGATGCGCAACTGATCATCCAAGTCTGTGCGGACTTGACGAATCTCATCACGCTCGATGGCCATGGCGCGGGAGTCTTTTTCGACACCCTCGCGGGTGAAGACTTGAACATCAATCACCGTCCCATCCATGCCCGAGGGCACGCGCAGGGAAGTGTCTTTAACATCCGAGGCTTTTTCACCAAAGATCGCACGCAGCAGCTTTTCTTCTGGCGTGAGCTGCGCTTCGCCTTTTGGCGTCACCTTGCCCACCAAAATATCGCCCGCCTTGACTTCGGCGCCGATGTAGACGATCCCTGACTCATCGAGCTTGTTCAGCGTTGACTCACCCACATTGGGAATATCAGCTGAGATCTCTTCAGAACCCAACTTGGTATCGCGAGCGACACACGTCAACTCTTCGATGTGGATTGATGTGAAACGATCTTCCTGAACCACACGCTCTGAAATCAGGATCGAATCCTCAAAGTTATAGCCGTTCCATGGCATGAACGCCACCAACATGTTCTGACCCAGCGCCAATTCGCCCAAGTCCGTTGATGGGCCATCGGCCAGCACGTCTTTTTTCGAAACGATGTCGCCGACTTTAACGAGCGGGCGTTGGTTCATGCAGGTGTTTTGGTTCGAACGTTGGTACTTGACCAGGTTGTAGATGTCCACGCCTGG
Organism: Wenzhouxiangella sp.; assembly: GCA_031580925.1. GTDB lineage: Bacteria > Pseudomonadota > Gammaproteobacteria > Xanthomonadales > Wenzhouxiangellaceae > Wenzhouxiangella. Next base: position 5,942 of record JAVLCB010000020.1, on the reverse strand, counting down.
GTCATCTTCACCCACCTCGTCTTCATTGGCGCGAACAACAATGCGGCCCGCGTCCACCTGATCGACCACGCCCCCACGCTTGGCCACGGTGGTGACCCCAGAATCTGTGGCGACCACACGCTCCATGCCAGTGCCCACCAGTGGCTTATCGACACGCAGTGTCGGCACGGCTTGGCGTTGCATGTTCGAGCCCATCAACGCGCGGTTGGCATCATCGTGTTCCAAGAAAGGCACCAAGGATGCCGCCACCGACACGATTTGGCGCGGTGACACATCCATGTACTGGACTTCACTGCTCTCTTTGAGCATGAACTCGCCTTGATACCGGCAGGTGATCAGCTTGTCAGTGAACCGCCCATTCTTGTCCAAGGACGCGTTGGCCTGCGCGATGGCAAAATCGCCTTCTTCAATGGCCGACAGGAACTCAACCTCATCGGTCACCTTGCCTTTGACCACTTTCCGGTAGGCGGTTTCTAAGAAGCCATACGCGTTGGTCCGCGAATAACTGGCCAGCGAGTTGATCAAGCCAATGTTGGGCCCTTCAGGTGTTTCAATGGGGCACAACCGGCCGTAGTGGGTTGGGTGCACGTCCCGAACTTCAAAGCCCGCGCGTTCGCGTGTCAAACCACCAGGACCCAAGGCCGAGACACGGCGCTTGTGTGTCACTTCAGACAGTGGGTTGTTTTGATCCATGAACTGAGACAGCTGCGATGAGCCAAAAAACTCTTTCACGGCCGCGGCCACTGGCTTGGCGTTGATCAAATCTTGCGGCGAGAGTTCGTCGGCCTCAGCCATGGACAAACGCTCACGCACTGCCCGCTCGACACGCACCAAACCAATGCGGAACACATTTTCTGCCATCTCGCCCACTGAGCGCACGCGGCGGTTGCCCAAATGGTCAATGTCATCCACGGTGCCTTGGCCGTTGCGGATGTCAATCAACACTTTCAGGACAGCCAAGATGTCTTCTTGGTCGAGAATGCCGGGGCCTTCAATCTCTTTACGCCCCACGCGGCGGTTGAACTTCATGCGACCAACCGCAGACAGGTCATACCGCTCGGGCGTGAAGAACAGGTTCTTAAACAGGTTTTGAGCCGCGTCTTTGGTGGGTGGCTCGCCTGGGCGCATCATCTTATAGATTTCCCACAAAGCCTCGAGCTCTGTGGTGGTCGGATCAATGCGCAGGGTATTGGAGATGTAGGGGCCCTGATCGAGGTCGTTGACGTACAACACGTCGAACTGCTTGATTTTGGCCTCACGCAACACACCAAGCAATTCTTCGGTGATTTCGGTGTTGGCTTGCGCAATCAATTCGCCGGTTTTTTCATCAACGATGTTGTGGGCAATGATTTTGCCGATGAGGTACTCATCGGGCACATCCAGCGTTTTTACGCCAGCTTCTGCAATCAACTTCACATGGCGTGCGGTGATGCGCTTGTCTTTGGCAACAATCACTTTGCCTTTTTTGTCTTTGATATCCAAAAGCGCGGTCTCACCACGCAAGCGCTCTGCCACCAAATCGACGCGCACGTCTTTACCACGAAGCGAGACTTTGGTTTTTTCGAAGAAGTAATCAAGAATTTGTTCTTCTTCCATACCGAGCGCGCGCAGCAAAATGGTCACCGGCAATTTGCGGCGACGATCGATGCGCGTGAAAATCCCGTCTTTCGGGTCAAACTCAAAATCCAGCCACGAGCCACGGTAAGGAATCACGCGCGCTGAAAACAGCAGCTTGCCAGATGAATGGGTTTTGCCACGATCGTGATCGAAAAACACGCCTGGCGAGCGGTGCATTTGATTCACAATCACCCGCTCCGTGCCGTTGACAATAAAGGTGCCGGTGTCGGTCATCAAAGGCAGGTCGCCCATGTAGACGTCTTGCTCACGGACTTCTTTAATCTTCTTATTTTTCGCTGGGCTGTCTTTGTCGTAAATCACCAAGCGAACGGTCACGCGCAACGGTGCCCCGTAGCTCATGCCACGCAACTTACACTCGGTCACGTCGAATTCAGGCTCACCCAGAGAATAGTTCACGTACTCAAGCGCTGCATTGCCTGAGTAGCTGACGATTGGGAACACTGACGACAACGCGCCGTGCAAGCCAATGGGCTCGCGTTGATCTTCAGACTTATCGCGTTGCAAGAACTGCTGATAAGAATCGATTTGGGTTGAAAGCAAGAAAGGAACTTCGAGCACCTCATCGTGGCTGCCAAAGTCTTTTCGAATACGCTTCTTTTCCGTGAAGGAGTAACTCATGAGCGTCGTACCCACCTGATGTTGCAAATTTGCCAGGTATTCTTTACCGTGATCCAATTGGGAACCTGGAACAAACCCAATGGACTGGCTTTCGCCTCACAACGGGCTAAAGCCAAGCGAGCGAAGCCCGCTTGGCTTAGACCACTGTGTCGCAGCGCAACCGAAATGGTTACTTAACCTCGACTGTCGCGCCAGCTTCTTCCAATTGCTTCTTGATGTCTTCGACTTCGTCTTTCGAAATGCCTTCTTTGATCGGCGATGGAGCGCCTTCGACCAAATCTTTGGCTTCTTTCAGACCAAGCCCTGTGACACCACGCACCGCTTTAATGACACCCACTTTGTTGTCACCGAACGCTGCGAGAATCACGTCAAACTCGGTTTGCTCTTCACCACCACCGGCGTCACCGCCACCAGCAGCAGGGCCTGCGGCCACAGCAACTGGCGCTGCTGCAGTCACACCGAACTTCTCTTCCATGGCTTCGATGAGCTCAACCACGTCCATGACGCTCATCTCGGCAATCGAATCTAAAATGTCTTCTTTTGAAACGGCCATTGTTATTTACTCCAAAATAAAAATAATGATTAATTGGCAGCTTGCTTGCTGTCGCGTACCGCAGCAAAGGTCCGAACCATCTTGGTGTGTGGTGCTGCAAGCGTACGAACGAACTTCTCGATGGGCGCTTTCATTGTGCCCATAAGCATGCCCAGTGCCTCATCTTTGGTCGGCAGACTGGCCAAACGATCCAACTCGCTCACGTCATACAAGTTGGCGTTAAACGCCACCAACTTAGCAATCAGCTGCTCATTGTCTTTGGCATAATCTTTGATCAGTCTTGCCGCCGCACCTGGTTCTTCAACCGAAAATGCAAACAGCAGTGGACCCACCAAACCATCAGACAGACATTCAAAGTCCGTACCCTCAACGGCACGACGCACCAGAGTGTTCTTCGCGACTTTGAGAAATACACCGCCCTCACGCGCTTTTCTGCGCAGGTCGGTCATTTGCTCAACAGTCAAACCTCGGTACTCGGCAGCAACAGCAGAGTGAGCGGTTTGTGCTACTGCACTGACTTCCGCAACCACCGCCTTTTTTTGCTCAAGTGTGAGCGCCATTGGCTACCTCCGTTAAGTTTTCAAACACCAAACAAGTTGACTGCCCTTGTTTGGACTCTTTTGGTGGCCGCTTGGGGCGGCACCATCTGCGCGGGCGGCTCATCAGAACCATTACCAGATCACTGACCCGCGGTCTTGGACGGGATCATCGAGCCAAAGCCCGATGACAACGCCCCGCAACACTGCCTACAGACTCAACGTCCCAGTATCAATGGTGATACCTGGACCCATCGTCGTTGACAGCGCAACTTTCCTTAAGTACTGGCCCTTGGCTGAGGCAGGTTTCGCCTTCACCAGTTCTTGGACCAGTGCATTCAAATTACTTTTCAAAGCATCGGCATCAAAGTTGGCTTTGCCAATGGTGCTGTGCACGATGCCAGCCTTGTCGGTTCGGTACTGCACCTGACCTGCTTTGGCATTTTTGACAGCCCCCTCGACATCGGTGGTGACCGTGCCGACTTTGGGGTTGGGCATCAGGCCTCTTGGGCCCAACACCGTGCCAAGGCGCCCGACAACACGCATGGCATCGGGCGTGGCAATGCAGACATCAAAGTCAATTTCACCACCTTTGATGGTCTCTGCCAGATCCTCAAACCCAACGATGTCCGCCCCGGCGGCTTTGGCTTTGTCGGCGTTTTCGCCCTGCGCGAATACCGCCACACGGGCCGTCTTACCGGTGCCGTTGGGCAATACAATCGCACCACGCACGGCTTGGTCGGATTTTTTCGCATCAACGCCCAAGCGGATGGCGACGTCCACAGATTCGGTGAACTTCAACTGGCTGGCAGACGTCAACAGCGCCAATGCCTCATCCAAAGGATAGACTTTGGTCGCATCGACTTTTTCGCGGATCGCCCGCATGCGTTTGCTCTTCGTCGCCATTATTCAACACCCTCCACATTCAGGCCCATGCTTCGGGCACTGCCGGCGATGGTGCGAACCGCTGCATCCATGTCGGCTGCCGTCAAGTCGGGCTCTTTGGCTTTTGCAATTTCTTCCAGTTGCGCGCGGGTCACCGTACCGACTTTCTTGGTGTTCGGCTCGCCACTGCCCTTGCTGATGTTGGCTGCTTTTCGAAGCAGCACAGCCGCTGGAGGCGTTTTTGTGATGAACGTGAAGCTTCTGTCGTTGTAGACAGTGATCACCACCGGCAAGGGCAAACCTTGCTCGACAGAGTCTGTTTGCGCATTGAACGCCTTACAAAACTCCATGATGTTGACACCGTGCTGACCCAATGCAGGTCCCACAGGCGGGCTCGGGTTGGCTTGTCCCGCTGGCACCTGCAACTTGATGTATGCACTGATTTTCTTCGCCATTGCTTTACTCTCCTCGGGTCCCAGCGCTTAGACACATTTGGGTTCTAAGCTCCCCGTTGTGTTGTATAAATGCCTTTTAAAGCTTCTCGACTTGCTGGAAATCCAGCTCGACAGGCGTGGAGCGGCCAAAAATCGACACCGCAACCCGCAGTCTGCTCTTTTCGTAGTTGATCTCTTCGACCACACCACTGAAATCATTGAATGGTCCATCAATCACGCGGACCACTTCGCCAGGCTCGAACAAAATCTTCGGTCTGGGCTTATCGACGCCTTCAGCCACCCGCTGCAAAATGGTGTCCGCCTCGCGCTGAGTAATGGGCGCAGGCTGGTCTTGCCGCCCGCCAATGAAACCCAAGACTTTTGGCACGCTTTTGACCAAGTGCCAGCTGTCGTCATTCATTTCCATCTCAACCAAGACATAACCTGGGAAGAATTTGCGCTCGCTGCGGCGTTTGACGCCTTTTTTCATCTCCACCACTTCTTCGGTGGGCACCAAAATCTCGCCGAAGAAATCCTCCATCCCAGCGCGTTTGACATAGTCTTGCAATGAGCTTTGGACTTGCTTTTCAAAGCCGGAATAGGCGTGCACGACGTACCATTTCTTCGACATCAATTGCCTCCCGCCGTGCCAATCAAACGACGGATCAGCCAACCGAACACGCTGTCCATCAAAAACAATAAGACCGCTGTGATGATCGTCAACACAATGACGATCAATGTCGTTTGAAACGTCTCTTGGCGCGTGGGCCAAACCACTTTGCGACGCTGCTCGTCAGCTTCTCTGACAAACCCGAACATGTCACGGCCACGTTGGGTTTGTAAAACCACCAAGCTGGCCACCACGACAGCCACCACCAACCCCACAGCGCGGATGATCGTCATGACTTCATCGGCGTAATAGAAAAATCCCGCAATGCCGGCAGCCACAATGGCCAAGCCCACAACCAAAAGGAAATTGTCACGCGGTGATGCTTTCTCGACGGCCATAAATTCTCTACTCTCACAAACTCTTAAAAAGCAGCTTCTTGTATGTGGCAGGCGAGGAGGGACTCGAACCCCCAACCTGCGGTTTTGGAGACCGCTGCTCTGCCAGTTGAGCTACTCGCCTACATCAACAACTTTAAAACGCCAAAACCGGGGCAGCTGAATCAACTGCCCCGGTCAGATCCGATCCACTTACTTGTGAATTTTGGCGACGACGCCAGCACCCACAGTTCGGCCACCTTCACGGATCGCAAAGCGCAAGCCTTCTTCCAT
>JAVLCB010000001.1:0-238182 GCA_031580925.1 Wenzhouxiangella sp. | reverse complement strand
CCGCCACCAACGCTGAGGGCGATGGCCCAGCCAGTGAACCCCTGACCGAAGTCGCGGGGCTGCCGCCGAGCAAGCCTCTCATTGACTCGGTGAGTGTGAATTTCCAAGGGAACTCAATCACACTGGTGTGGACACCACCTAACTCAGGCTCAACAGCGATCAGCAGCTACACCATTGAACAAAACATCAATGGTGGGGGCTGGCAAACGAGGGTGACATTGCCGGAAGATGCATGCCCTGGGGACTCGTGTAGCAACATAATGGCCGGCTGGAACGCGGGGGACCAAATTGACTTTCGCATCTACGCCAGCAACTCTGTCGGGGCGGGATTTCGAAGCGAGCCAGTCAGCGCTTCTTTTGTGGGCGCCACTTCTCAACCCATTAACGTATTCGTGCCAGACTGCAGTCCATCATTGACCGTGTATTGGTCGCGCCCGGCGTCTCTCAATGGCTCGACGATCAGCGAGTACAAGATTGAGTATTCCACCGATGGAGGACAGTCATGGTCAGTGGCGTCACCAGGCACGGGAAGCACATCGAGCTCTTATCTGGACACCAACGCCAGTCCAGACAATGCCTATATCTACCGGGTGGCCGCGATCACGACTGATGGCCTGGTGTCGCCGTGGTCCAGTCCCAGCAGCCCCGCCTCACCGATTGTCTATGCGGGTGGATGTGGCACCCAGAGCAATCCATACCGGATCATGAATTGGCAACACTTGGATGCTGTTCGCCAAAATTTGGATTCGCATTTTGCATTGCGAGCCGATCTCGATGAGACAACGCCAGGCTATGCGGATCATGTCGAAGATAACGGGACGTTAGCCAATAGCGGAAAAGGGTGGGCGCCGATTGGTTCAGACCATCCGTTCACCGGCAGTTTTGATGGTGAAGGGCACGCCATTTCAGATCTCATTATCGATCGGGCTGACGAGGATGAAGTGGGGCTTTTCGGTGTGACAGACTCTGGCGGAACCATCAAGAACTTGCGACTGCTCGACATCACAGTGACGGGTGATTTTCAGACCGGTGGGTTGGTTGGTGACATAGAACCGGGGGCTGGGCCGCTGACCAATATTCGAGTCACCGGCCGAGTGACCTCATCGTCCAGTCGTGTGGGCTGCTTGGTGGGTGAAAGCTATGCTGACATTTCCAATGCCCATGCCGATTGCACCGTCAGTGGCTCGTTCGCGGTCGGTGGCTTGGTGGGTGACAGCAGAGGCGCGGTGGAAAAATCATCAAGCGCCGGGAGCGTTCAGGGGCAAACATCGGTGGGTGGGCTGTTGGGTCAAAGTCTTGATCCGGTTCAACAAAGCTTCAGTCGAGCGTCTGTCAGCGGCGACTCAAGCGTGGGCGGGTTGATCGGCCAGAACATGGCCTCGATCACTGATGCTTATGCCACTGGTTCGGTAGCAGGAACAGCGACCAGCACAGGTGGATTGGTGGGCACCAATGGAGACGACATCGGCGGGGGCGATCCGTTACCTGGTGGCAATATCACCCGAAGCTATGCTGCAGGAGCGCTCACCGGGGGCGCATCGGATGGCGCGTTTGTGGGTGAGAGCATTGGGACTGTCAGTTTCATGGGGACTGCTAGTTACACCGGCAATTTTTTTGATCGCGAGGTGTCAGGACAGAGCGCAGCCACCGTCTCAAGTGCCACGGACCGGACAACGGCGCAAATGATCGATGCCGATACCTTCACCAACGCGGGGTGGGACCTGACGCCCACCACGGGGGTGTGGGCGATACAGCAAGGCAGCCGTGGATCGTACCCATATCTTCAAAGCATCAGTTATGACAATCCGGGGTCTAGCCCGGAGGTCCAACCCATTCCCGGGCTGGTGGCGTTGCCCGGATCACCCACGGGGATCGGGGCATCGGCATCCGATGGACAGGCCAGCGTGTCTTGGACTGCGCCCACCGATGACGGTGGCGCAGCCATCACCGGGTATGAGCTGACGTCCACGCCGGGTGGCTTGGCGTGCACCACCTCTGGCATCGCTTGCACGGTCACAGGCTTGACCAACGGCACGGCCTACACCTTCAGCGTGGTGGCCCTCAATATGGTGGGTGCGGGGCCCGCCTCAGCGGCAAGTGCGGCGGTGACTCCGCTGGGTCCGCCGGCCACCCCGACCAGTGTGAGCGCAACGTTTGATAACGCACAGTCGGTGGTCAGCTGGACCGCTCCCACCGATGACGGTGGTACAGGCATCACGGGCTATGAGGTAACTTCAGCACCCGGAGGGTTGACGTGTGCCACCGCAGGCACCACTGCCTGTACGGTCACAGGCTTGACCAATGGGACGGCCTATACATTCACGGTCACCGCGAGCAACGCGGTGGGAACCAGCGTCGGCTCGGCACCGAGCGCGGTTGTCACACCTGCCACGGTGCCAGATACACCGGTCTTGCTTGGGGCAGCCGCAGGCGATGGCGAGGCCACCGTCACGTGGTCGCCACCGGCTGACGATGGCGGGGCTGCGATCACCCAATATTTTGTGGTTTCGTTTCCAGGATCACTCACCTGTGTGGCCCCTGCAAGCGCAACATCATGTGTTGTCGACGGCTTGACTAATGGCACTTCATATGCATTTCGAGTTGGTGCAAGCAATGTGGCAGGGAACAGTGTGCTGTCAGGCGCCAGCGCGCCGGTAACACCTGCGACAACTCCATCACCGCCAACTGGTGTTTCAGTTTTGCCAGGTGATGGTGAAGCCGCCGTGTCTTGGGACGCTCCGACTGATGACGGCGGTTCCACGATCACTGGGCATGAAGTGACATCAACACCCGAAGGTCGGACCTGCACCACCACTGGTGCGACTTCGTGCACGGTGACGGGCTTGACCAATGGCACTGAATACACCTTCACGGTGACCGCCACCAACGCCGAGGGCACCAGCGCGGCATCCGAGCCCAGTGCGCCGATCACACTGGCGCTGACCATTGGTGGGCTGAGCTACCGGCTGATTGCTGGGACACAAACCGTTGAAGTCACCGGCCGTGCACCTGGCAATACCGATGCCGATATCACCGTCCCCGAAGGCATTGTCCACGGTGGAACCTCCTATCGAGTCGCCCGGATTCGGGATCGCGCTTTCGAAGTCACTCCAGATGAAAACCCCAATGCCAATAACAATGGCCTTGAGAAAGCAACGACACGCCTTGCCAGTCGTGATGCGCCAGCCATCAACGGCCTGGCCAGTCTGACAATCGCTGACAGTGTTGAAATGATCGGTGCCTATGCCTTCGCTGGCAACGCGCTGACCCGCTTAACCCTCCCTGAAGGTGTCAGCACCATTAAAACCCACGCTTTCCGAAACAATCGCCTCACCGAGGTGGAGTTTCTGGGCAATTTTGGCGATTTTTCCAAAGACATGTTTGATGACAATCCCACTTTGTCGACGATCACCTACGAGTGCTCAAAATCCACGGGTTGGCCGCAAGCATTCAACAACGGCGTTGATGAAGTCGACGCTCGCGCTACCAATTGCGACGAGGTGGTCGAAAGTGCCACGCACCCTTCGTCTGCCCACTCTGTACCCACACTGTCTATCGGTCCATTATTTTTTCTGCTGAGCCTGATGCTCGGCATCGGTTTGCGGAGGCACCGCCGACACCTGTGACAAGCTAGGGGGGTTCGTGGAAGTGGTGACTCTTGCTGAATCTATCTGTGCGGGCTCGACAGTGCACTGGCCTGCCCATCACACAAGTCGTGGAGTGAGTTGCAGCACTGACCAAGCGGGTCAACCGACTCAGATTAAATTGAAATCTGGCGCCATTTCACAGTGATTGGGCCACTCTTGGAAGGTTTATATGCTGGTCGTCCCCTGCTCGTGGCTCACAGCAATTTAAGCCCATCAAACGTTTGTGATTGTCGCAGTGGCCAACAGGGGCCACGGAAAGCTTAATTCCTCGAATGTCTCAAATTCCACAAAAGATGTCTCAAATCTTGCATTTGTTAGACCTGGCGCTGGTGCTGGGCTGCCAACCCACCTAAGTTGTCTTCTCATGGGGGGGGCACGCTGCCGTGTGGTTGACACGCATCGTCTTGTATTAACGACCAAGGCGCACGCCATGGCTGATAACAATAAACTGGAGCATGATCATGCCACCAATGCATGCTTTAAAGAGAAAGCCATTAGCAAACAGCATATGTGCGGGGCTACATGGCTGTTGCGCCATTCTCTCAGGGCTGGCTTTGACGGCACCTGACGCCCATGCCAACCTCAATGTGTCGAGCTTGACCCCCACTCAGGGTGTTGCCATCCCCATTAACGTGCCCACCTACTATGGCAACGACTTCGACGTGGCGGGCATTGGCGATTTTAATGGCGATGGCTTTGAAGACCTTGCCATTGGCGTTCCTAATTACACGGATAGCGACTATACCTATGCCCAGGGCGCAGCCTACGTCCTGTTTGGCGGTGCCAACGGGGAGTTTGAAGCTGATTTGTCAGCCTTGGATGGCAGCAATGGATTCAAATTTGTCGGTGAATCTGAGTACGACTATGTGGGCCACAGGCTCGCATCAGCAGGCGATGTCAACGGCGATGGCTTGAGCGACTTGGTTATTGGCCGTCCGAGTAATTTGAATGGGAGTTCGAGCCTGTCAGGTTCGGCGTATGTCATTTTTGGCACCAGCAGTCCGCAGGCAACACTCGCACCCAGTGACATCACGGCCGCGAGCGGCGGCATTGGCTTGGTCATTGAGGGTGGGCCAGCTGGCGGCACGGTTGGCGCCTCAGTCGATGGCGGAGGCGACATCAACGGTGATGGTTTCTCCGATCTGATTGTCGGGGCCCCCTATGTCAATAGCCCGGCGTATGCAGCAGGCGCGAGTTACGTGGTCTTTGGCAACGAAACATTCGACGCTGCCAATATTGATCTGACAACCATCGATGGGACCGATGGGTTTTCCATCGAGGCCACAGGGGGATATGAGCGCCTTGGCCACGCCGTGTCGTTTATCGGAGACATCAATAACGATGGCATTGATGATTTTGCGGTGGGTGCACCCAGTACCTTATCAACTGAGCCGGGCGCGGCCTATGTGGTCTTTGGGTCTCAGTCAGGCTGGGCAGCGTCTTTTAGCTTACAAGCCGAAATCGTCGACGGAGACGGCAGTCAGGGCTTTAAAGCGGTCGGTGAAGCCAATGACGACCGGTTGGGCGCGGCTGTTTCCGCTGCTGGTGATGTGAATGGCGATGGTGTGTCAGACCTGCTGCTCAGCGCAGATGAGGCAGATTTTAGCAATCGAGCGGATGCTGGTCGAAGTTATGTCGTCTTCGGCACCGCGGCGCCATTCTCGCCATCTTTGGACCTCAACAATATTGGCAGTGGCATTGCTGGGTTTCGACTGTATGGTGAGTCTTCGGCCGATGGTTACTTGGTACAAGGGGCGGCTGCTGGCGATGTAAACGGCGACGGCATTGATGACTTGTCAATCGGTTCGCCCGATGCAGATGACAACTTCAGCATCGATATCGGCAAAGGCCATGTCATTTTTGGCGACGCGCAACTTGGCAACGCAGACATTGATTTGGCCTCCATCGACGGCACAAATGGACTCGAAGTCATTGGTGCTTTTGACTACAGCGGCCTTGGCGCCGCTGTATCAGGTGCTGGCGATATTAACGGAGATGGCTTTGCAGACATTCTGGTTGGTGCGCCCTATGACGGCGCAGGCAAAGCCTATGTCTTGTTTGGGGGGTTAACAGGCTTCGGCGAGGTTCCAAGCTTGACCAGCAGTGTCAGCACCCTTGATTTTGAAAAGGTGCCGGTGGCCACGGCGTCCAACCTCAAGTCGATCACGCTGACCAATACAGGCACCGGGCCCCTGTCGTTGGGCACGCTATCGCTCACCGGCGCGGATGCATCAGACTTTGCCCTCAGCAGTGACAATTGTTCCAATCAAACGCTGGCAGTCAGTGCCAGCTGCACATTGTCGGTGAGTCTAACCCCGGCTCAGGTGGGTGCGCGCACGGCCGCTGTGTCGGTGCCTTCCAATGCATCAACGAGCCCAGACTCGATAGGTTTGGTTGGTACAGGGGTTCTTTTAGGTGAGGTGGCCCTGTCGAGTACCCGCCTGGATTTTGGTCAAGTCGTGGTGGGTCAAGACAAGACAGAGTTGGTGTCATTGAGCAACAAAGGCGCGGGTCAGCTGGCAATCGAGCCGCTGGCAATCAACGGTTCAGGTGCATCAGACTACGCGCTCACCAACGACGGCTGTTCGGGTCAGACCCTTCGAGCAGCTGGCCAGTGTGAATTTTCAGTGGTCTTGACCCCATCATCCAATGGGCCACGCTCTGCCAGCCTGTCGATCTCCACAAACGCGCTCAGCAGTCCAGACTCGGTCGCGCTGGCAGGTTTAGGCCATCAGTTGGGCGCCTTATCGGTCTCCACAGGCTCAGTTGATTTTGGTTTGGTGGCGCCCAACCAAACATCAACTCAGGCGGTGACGATCACCAATCAAGGCCTTGGGGACTTAGTTCTCGGCCAAATGGCGTTGGCCGGTACCGACTCCAGTGCTTTTGGTATTGCTTCGGATGGCTGCTCTGGGCAGGCTTTGTCACCGGAGGCGACATGTGAGCTTGTGCTTGAAGTGACTCAGCCGGGCTCGAGGCCAGTTGAGGCCACGCTCACAATTCCATCAGACAACGGCACGGAAGTGGTATCGCTGACAGCCCAGCCTTTAGAGACCAGCAGCGCGCCGCGGGCATCGACAATTGCTGAGCGTGACAAGCCCGTGCCTGTCATCGCATTGCAACCTCAATGGCTGGCCCTGTTGGTGGGCCTGTTGGGGTGGCTGGGTGTCCGAGCTCGAGGTTGAGCGGTTCAAACGGAATGCCACTTGGTGGCTGAATCCACGACTTCAACCGGGGTTGATTGGCCACCGCAAGCGAAATTTTTGATGTGACTCACACGGGGCCAGCGAGGCGACGCTCGCATTTGTTGGCTGAACCGTCTCAAATCTTAAAAAAATCGTCTCATTTTATAAAATTCATAACGAATTCAGGGGCTTTGTCCCCGAATAACGCATAACCTCTTGTAGACGCTGTAACGACACACCTCATTCGAAAAAAAATCCAAACCGCGCGCTTCATTAGTCGACCGAGTAGGAGCGCAGAGTGAACAGGCCATTGCTGATGCATCAAACCGACAAAGTCCACCAGCTTCCATCCCCACAACCGAAAAGTCTTCTGGCAACCAGCATCTCCCGTGCACTGATCGGGTCGCTGCTGTGTGCGCCTTGGGCCTTGGGCACACAGACAGCCCAGGCTGAGAGCACATTCCCCGCTGAGATTGATCTGTCGGTTCCGTTGACGGCATCCCAAGGGTTTGTGCTATCAGGCGAGCCCAATGATCAACCGAATGATAATGATGCGCGCTTCGGAAACGCGGTGGCTTCCGCGGGTGATGTGAACGGCGATGGGTTCGGTGATGTCATCGTCAGTGACCGATCCGCCGGCGAGACTGGCGATCAACCGGGTGCTGTCTATGTGGTGTTTGGTGGGCCGAGTATTCCACAGAATATCGATCTCTCCACCGATCAACTGGACGGCACAAATGGTTTCAAAGTGTTGGGCGAAGATCACCAAGATCAGTTTGGGTTCGCTGTGGCCTCTGCGGGCGATATCAACAACGATGGTTTTGACGACATCGTTGTGGGTGCAACGTATGCTGGCTTTCCTGCCCCTGGCTCGGCGTATGTGATTTTCGGGGGTGATGACTTCAGTGCCACCTTGGATGCAGGCGCACTCAATGGTGACAACGGATTCAAGATGCCTGGCGTGCCCGCGGCTAATATGTTTTTTTTGGGTCGATCGGTGTCCGGTGCAGGCGACATCAACGGCGATGGCGTGGATGATGTGATTCTTGGCGCATCAAGAGAGGTCACGAATGGCACGGATGCCGGTGCCGCCTATGTGCTTTTTGGGGGCCAAGATTTTGGCGCCAGTTTTGATCTGTCAACGCTGGCGCCCCCCGCTAATGGCAGTCGCGGTTATCAGATCTTGGGTGCCTCAAGCGAGGATCATTTGGGCCGTGCTGTTTCTGCAGCGGGTGATGTCAACGGGGATGGGCAGGATGACCTGCTGGTGGGTGCCTATCGCGCTGATGCTGATGGTAAGTCAGAAGCGGGCATCAGTTATGTCATTTTCGGGGGCAACGACTTTTCAGGCTCGCTTGATCTGTCGACGACCACACTCGACGGCACCGATGGGCTGGCTTTTTGGGGCAGGCGGGTTTTAGCGAAGTCAGGCAAGGCGGTGGCCTCTGCTGGAGATATGGACGGCGATGGCATCGACGATATTGTCATTGGCGCTTACGATGATGAAAGCGCAGAAAGCGAAGCCGAGGGGCTTGCATTTGTGGTCGCAGGCCAAACCAGCCCGCCGGCCAGTCTGAAACTGGCCGATCTTGACGGCAGCAACGGTTTTAGTGTCCAAGGTGAATCAACGCTTGATCAGTTGGGTGATGCCGTGTCCGGCGCGGGGGATTTCAATGGCGATGGCTTGGGTGATGTCATTTTGGGCTCAAGATCTGCAGATGCCAATGGATCAAATTCTGGAGCAGCTTATGTCATTTTTGGAGCGTCTGATGTGTTTACCAGGACACAGGCGCTCAGCCCGGCTGGCCGATTTGATTTGGCTGATTTAGATGGCGGCAATGGGTTCAAAGTCGTGGGTGCCAATGCATCGGATCAACTGGCTAAGGCCGTGCATTCGGCTGGCGACGTCAATGGTGACGGGGTCAATGACTTGATTCTTGGTGCGTGGTTCGCCGGTGACTCGGGCAAGGCGTATGTGCTCTACGGTGGAGTGACGGGCTTGGGTGAGATCCCGGCGGTAACGGTGTCGCCGAACTCGCTCACATTTGAAGACACTGAAGTGTCTGAGGCCAGCCAGTCTGAAGCGGTTGTGCTAAGCAACTCGGGCACTGGGCCTTTGACGGTTGGCAGTGTGTCGATCTCAGGCAGTGAGGCGGGTGATTTTTCACTGGCCAATGACGATTGCTCTAATCAAACCCTGGCAGTGGATGAGGAATGCACTTTCAGCGTGGCGATGACGCCTTCGGCTGATGGCGAGCGCTCGGCGTCGGTCTCCATTCCATCAAATGCCTTGACCAGCCCCGAAACGATTGCCCTATCGGGCAGCGGCTTTGTGCTGGGCACCACCAGTGTGTCTGTCGAGAACTTGGACTTTGGCGCCGTACAGACCAACCAGTTGAGTCGGCAAACCGTCACCGTGAGCAATACAGGGCCCGGTTCATTGGTGCTGGCGGATGCCAACCTATCGGGGCCTGCAGCGGCTGACTTTGAGATTGTGGGTGACAACTGCTCGGGCCAGACGTTGGAAGTCAATGAGTCGTGTGAGATTGAGGTGGCGTTTGATTCAGCCAGCACCGGGGTTCGCCAGGCCACCCTAACCATCCCGTCCAACAATGGCGATCAAACAATTGCTTTGAGCGCAACGGCCTCGGCGCCTGTGCCTGTGCCCACACTGACTCCCCACTGGCTTGCGTGGCTGGCGGCTGTCTTGGGCGGAATAGGGCTGAGTGGGATGCGTCGGCGTGCAACCCAAAAACATTGAGCTGATTGAGCTCAGCTCCTGGCAGGTGAAGGCGACCAAGCTGGCCTGTGGCAATGTGGAATAATAGGCCTTTGAATGATGCCTCCAGCCAGTGAAAGCCATGACCGAAACCCAAACGCCCCAATCGACCGCCGCACCGTTTGAGCTCAATTTTTCTCGCCATTTCGAAAGTTGGCTGTCAGGCTTCAATGCCAGCATTGCGTTTTCGACTTACCAAGCAGGCAAAGTGTTTTTGATCGGCCATGGCGAGCAAGGCATCAGCATCGCTGAGCGGACGTTCGCCCGCTGCATGGGCTTAAGCGCCCGGTCCGATCGGTTGTATTTGGCCAGCCTCTATCAGCTGTGGCGGTTTAACAACGTCATCGACCCGGGCGAAGATTATCAAGGCTATGACAAGCTCTTTATCCCCCATGTGGGCCACACCACGGGCGATGTCGATGCGCACGACATCGGGATTGATGCTCACGGCGAGCCTGTGTTTGTGAATACCCTATTCAGCTGTCTGGCCAAGCCCTCTGCGACCAAGAACTTCGACCCTATCTGGCAGCCATCGTTTATCACTCGTCTTGCCCCTGAAGACCGCTGTCATCTCAATGGCTTGGCCATGTATGAGGGCGAGCCTGGGTGGGTGACGATGATCAGCCAATCTGATGTGGCCGAGGGCTGGCGGGACCACCGCGCTGATGGTGGGGTGGTGATGGATGTCCGAAGCAACGAGGTGGTGTGTGAGGGCTTGTCTATGCCGCATTCGCCGCGTTGGTACAAAGGCAAGCTTTGGGTGCTGAATTCCGGCACCGGTGAGCTGGGTCACATTGACCTTAAAGCGGGTCGCTTTGAGCCGGTGTGTTTTGTGCCCGGGTTTGCTCGCGGGTTGGCGTTTCATGGGCGCTATGCTTTGGTGGGCTTGTCGAAAGCGCGCAACCGCTCGTTCAGTGGTTTGGCGCTGGATGAGGCGCTGGCTAAACGACAAGCGCAAGCGCGCTGTGGCATTGAGGTGATTGATTTAGACACTGGGGATTTGTTGCACCACATGCGCATCGATGGAAAAATTGATGAGCTGTTCGATGTCTCTGTGATTCCTGGTGCGATTCGGCCCATGCTGTTGGGCTTTAAGACCGATGAAATCAAGCATATGGTGCGGTTTACCTAAAGGTTAAGCCCAGCACTTCTGGCTCGAGGCGTTTTCGTCTTTGGCTTGGCCAACGCTCACGCAAACGCCCGTTCGCTTGATGGGGTGTGGCGCTGTTTGATCTTGGCGATCTCAGCCCCTGATTGGCGCTCAGCCTCCATTAAATCAAAGCTGTTTTGCAGCCTCAACCAAAACCCCTTGGTCAAACCAAAGTACCGCGACAACCGAAGGTCGGTGTCGGCACTGATGCCGCGCAAGCCTCTGACAATGGCGTTGATCCGATTCGATGGCACACCGATGGCCTCGGCCAATCCTTTTTGCGAGATGCCTGCAGGTTTTAAAAATTCTTCTTCCAAGATTTCGCCTGGATGAGGGTTATGGGGCAGTGTGGCCATGGTGATCTGTCCTTAGTGGTAGTCAACGATTTCAACATCATGGGCCTCGTGATTGACCCATCGAAAACACACTCGCCATTGGCCATTGATCCTGATGCTCCACTGGCCTGTGCGTTTCCCTTTAAGCGCCTCCAGGTGATTGCCCGCAGGGATGCTCAACTCAAACACGTGTGATGCGCTGTCAATCAGTCGCAGTTTGCGAATGGCACGCCGCACGATGGTGTCCGGAAACCGGGTGATGCGCTGGCCATGCCAGAGTTTTTCGGTTTCTCGACAGCCAAATGAGCGAATCATCAGGCCGCACCAATCTTCAATACGTATAGCATATACCTTGGCCTCGTGCATTGCAAGCATACGAATAAGCCGAGCGCCCGGATCGCTATTGCTGGCTGGCCATGTGGCCTTCGTCAACCAAGGCCTGCGAACTGAATGCCGGTGAGCTCAGCCACTGAATGATGCCACGTGGTCAGGTCATCCCGACTAAACGCTGACAGTTGTTGATGGCCACAGGCCCGGGCCATCACCTGCATCAAATGCGTGGAGGTCGCCAAAAATTGCGCCAGCTGTAGAGCGCTTTGTTGCACGTTGATGCGGGCCCTCAGGTCTTCTCGCTGCGTGGCAATGCCGGATGGGCAGTTGTTGGTGTGACAAATCCGCGCACCCACACACCCCACCGCCTGAATGGCTGCATTGGCCAGCGCCACCCCATCGGCGCCCAAGGCCATGGCTTTGACACAATCCATCGGCAAGCGAAGCCCGCCGGTGATGATCAACGTGACGCGCCCTGAGGCGTTTTGTTTGTCCAGATAGCGCCGCGCACGCGCCAACGCGGGCAAGGTCGGCACGCTGATGTGGTCTCTGAACATGGCCGGTGCTGCGCCCGTGGCACCCCCTCGCCCATCGAGAATCAGGTAATCAGCGCTGGCATCCAAGGCAAACTGGATGTCTTTTTCGATGTGGTTGGCCGACAGCTTAAACCCAATCGGAATCCCCCCTGAGATCTCACGGACCCGGTCGGCAAACCGTTTAAAATCTTTTGGCGTTTTCAAGTCTTCAAAAGCCGCCGGCGAGATCGCATCCTCGCCCGGTGTCAGCCCCCGAACCTTGGCGATGGCTTGAGTATTTTTGATGCCAGGCAGGTGCCCACCGGTGCCGGTCTTCGCCGCTTGCCCACCCTTAAAGTGAAACGCCTGGACTTTGTCGGGAATGGTCTCGTCCCACCCAAACTTCGCCGAGGCCAACTCAAACAAATAACGCGAGTTTTCGGCCTGTTCTTCGGCGAGCATCCCACCCTCGCCCGAACAGATCCCGGTGCCGGCCATCTCCGCGCCTCGAGCCAGGGCAATCTTGGCCTCAGGCGAGAGCGCACCAAAGCTCATGTCAGAGACAAACAACGGCATCGCCATCACCAAAGGCTTTTTCGCCTCCGGGCCAATCACCAACTGAGTCTCAACATCCGCGTCTTCTTCCAGCGGCCGGGCATGGAGCTGCGCGGTCAGTATTTGGATGTCATCCCAATGGGGCAATTGATCGCGGGGCACCCCCATGGCCACCATGGGCCCGTGTTGACCAAAGGTCTTTAAGTCTTCTCGCGCCATTTGATGGATCAGCGCGACCTGCGGCTCCTCGGGCGTGGGCTCAGCCGTGGGCATGCCCTCTTCGTCGTTTGAGTCGTCGTCACTGCCCTCATCGTCACCGCTCTTGTCATCATCCCCCACCGACTGGCCGACCTGATCGTCGCTGAATTGCTTGTGGCTGCCATCGCAGTACGGGGGGTTTTGGGTGTGTTTGCACTGGCACAACCAAGCCGTTTCATCGGCCGGTGGGGTGAACATCAACGGCGTGAACTCTGTGCCGCGGTGCGAGCCGTCGCAATAGGGTTGGTCTTTCGATCGCCCGCAGGTGCACCAGGCGATCTTTTGGCCTTGTTTGAGGGTGACTTCGATGGGTTGGTTGTCCGCGATCACGCGATCAGACATTGGGATGCTCCTTGCAAACTTTCAAAAAGGCCACTTCGACAGCACCCGCACCAGCCGGCGTGTCTTTGGGCTGAACAATGATGGGGTGTACCACGACCCCGCGGCGCGCTTGGAGATCTCGCCCAAGGTGGGATAAGGCGAGATGACCTGCGCCATCGCCCCGATTTTGAGGCCTTGGTGGATCATCAGCGTCCACGGGGCGATCAGCTCACCGGCGTGGGGCCCCACCAGGCTCACTCCCAGGATGCGGCCTTTGGGTGTGGCGGTGACCTTCACCTCACCTTGCACGCCCCCTTCGGCCACCGCCCGGTCGTTGTCGGCCATCGACCAGCGCACGACTTTGACCCCGGCGCCATGTTGCTGGCGGGCTTGGGCTTCGGTCAACCCGACTTGGGCCAATTCGGGGTCGGTGTAGGTCACCCACGGCAGCGCGGTGGGGTCGGCTTTCGCCCAGCCCAGCTTGAAGACCACCTGTTTGATCACCACCCCGGCTTGGTACCCCGCCCAGTGGGTGAAGTGGGGCCCGTGGGCGACATCGCCAATGGCAAACACCCGCCTGTTGGAGGTTTTTAAGTGGCGGTTGACGACAATGCCCCGCGCGTCGTGGTCGATGCCGGCCAACTCGAGGCCCAGGTTGTCGACCTGGGGGCGGCGACCGGCGGCCACCAACAGATGAGAGCCGGCCACCACCTGGCTGACATTGTCGACCTTGACCACCACGCGGGTCTCATCCGTGCCGTGTTCGACCCGCTCGATGGTGGCCGGACACAAAAACTCGACCCCTTCTTGCTTGAGCGCCTCACACACCCGCTCGGCGTGCTCGGGCTCGCCGGCAGGCAAGGGGGTCGCTTGTTCGATCACGGTGACGGCCATCCCTAAGCGACGGTGGGCTTGGGCCATTTCCATGCCGATCGGCCCGGCACCAATGATGATCAGGTGCGAGGGTTGTTGTTCAAGCGAGAAGATGTCTTCATGGGTCAGCACCTTGTCCGGGTCCATCCCCTCAATCGGTGGGATCATCGGTTGAGATCCGGTGGCCACCACAAAGCGCTTGGCTTCAATGGTCTGACCGTTCACCGTCACGCGCCGGCGATCAATAAACTCAGCCTCGCCTTGGATAACTTCAGCGCCCAAGCCCTCGAAGCGCTCGACCGAGTCGTGGGGGGCGATTTGGGCGATGGTGTGGTGGACGTGGGCCTGGACTTGGGCGTAGTCGATGTCAGGCTCGTGGGCGGCCACGCCAAAGTGTTGGCTCGATCGATGCGCTTGGGCGGCTTTGGCCGCCGCCAGCAAGGCTTTGGAGGGCACACACCCGGTGTTCAAGCAATCGCCACCCATGGCGCCTTTTTCGATCAGCACCACATCCAACCCCAGCTGGGCGGCCCCGGCGGCCACCGACAGCCCCCCCGAGCCCGCGCCAATGATGCAAAGATCACAGCGTCGAACGCGCGCGGTCATGGTGTTGTCCTTGGGTGGGACTTCCACTGCCGATACAGCGTGGGGATCAACACAAACACGCCCAACAACCCCAGCGCCAACAGCATCTGGGGTGAGACCAGATCAGAGACCGCAGCAATCTCGCCCAGTTGCTGGCCAAAGTTCACGAACACAAACGTTCCTGGAATGATGCCAAAAAAGGTGGCCAGCACGTAGCCGCCCACGCGCATGCCAAACAAAGCCGGGACAATGTTGACCAAGAAAAATGGAAAGATCGGCACCAAGCGCATGAACAACAAATACCCCACCGCGTTGGTTTGCATGTGGGATGAGACTTTTTGATACAGCGGGCCCGCGCGCTGTCTTAAGGCGTTGCCCACCGACGATTGGGCGATCAAAAACACAATGGTCGCGCCCAAGGTGGCGCCCACCACCACCGCGCCCAGCCCAATCCAGACCCCAAACAAAAACCCCCCAAGCAAGGTCAGCAGCGTGGCGATGGGCAGCGACAACGCCACCGCGGTCGCATACACCAACACAAACACACCGACGCTCACCACGGGGCGCTCGAGCGCGAACGCTTGGAGCGTGTCGCGGTTGTCTTGGATCCACGCCAAGTTGAATTGATCGATCCAGCCGGTGAGATAAGCCACCGCCATCAAAGCGACCAACACCAAAAGCGCGACCCACTTCATCGACGCGTCACGCCGGTGCCGAGCAACTGCCGCCGCCCAACACACAAAACTTCGCGCAGTGTGGGTGGGCCAGGTGCACCGACCCCAACGCCTCTTTGAGGGTGTGGCCCAAGTTAAAGCGCTGATCATAGGCAAGCAACGTACACGCCATCACACTCAAGCGCTCATCGCCTTTGCGCTTGACCACCATCCTAGAAGACGCGCACATCACATCATCGGGGTTGACGCCCAAGATCGACCAGCACTGGGTGGTGATCTCCGGCACGGGGGCGTTTTCGTCCATCTCTGGGAACAACACCAAGGTGGTTGGGTCGTGGGCGTCGATGTCGATGTTGTGCTGATCAAACAGCGCGGCGTAGCCGGCCCGCAGGGTGGCCTCGTCCTCGCCCCAGCGGGTCCGACCAGCCACATCAATCTGGAAGCCGTTCTGTGAGAGCCACTCCATCCCCATGATGGTGGGTTTCCAGCTTCTGGCGCCGCGTTCTTCCTCATGCATCACCGGGTCAAAGTGATCGATCGATATCCGAAGCGTGATCAGCCCCGGGTGTGCTTGGTTGAGGGCATGGAGCCCCTCGGCGCACTTCATCATCGGGCGCATCGCGTTGGTCAATACCAGCAGACGATAGCCTCTCGAGACGATCGCATCGATGATCGGTAAGATCTGCGGGTTCATGAACGGCTCGCCGCCGGTCAGGCCGATCTCTTGGGTGGGCAGGCCCAGGGTGTCGATCTCATCGAGAAAAGCCTCGACCTCACCGGCGGTGATGTAGACCAAGGCGTCGTTTTTTGGGGAGGACTCGATATAGCAGTTCGCGCAGGTCAGGTTGCACAGGGTGCCGGTGTTGAACCACAGGGTGTCCAGAGACTTGAGGTTCACCCACGCGCGCTGATCGCCTTGGGCGGTGGTCTCCAAGTCTTCAAACGGTTTGATCTCGATCGGGATGGACGAGCCGGTGGGTTGGGTGGCACTCATGAACGCACACTTTGTCTATGGCATCAACAAGCCTTGATGATAACGCGCATGCGGGAACGCCATGCGACGATCGAACGGGTGGGTGTGTGGCGGTCTGGGACGGCGGGTGGCCAGCCCGGGCCTTAGAGCTGATACCGACTGCCCAAGGCTTGGTGCGCGCGCCGAACGATCCCAAACGCGGAGCGCAAGTAGCGCTGGTGGAGCCTGGAGAGCTCATCGGGGTCGACCAGGTGATTGGGGGTGAGCCCATCATCCAAGCGCTTGACTTGGTGTTTGAGGCGGACATTGCCAATGAAGCGCAAGGCGTGGATCAGGTCATCGGCGTCTTGGGGGTTCATCACGCCTTGCTCGCCGGCGTGTTGCAAGCGCATCTCGGTGTGGGTGGCGGTGATTGCGCCTTCGAGTGCACGCACGCGGGCCAGATCGACGATCGGCAGCACGCCGCGTTTTTTTAAGTTGATCCCTGAGTCCTCCTCGCCCTTGCCTTCTTGCACAAAGCGGTTGAACACGCCAAGCGCGGGGGTGTGGCGCATGGCCTCAGCGGCCAGAAAACGCAAGAAGATGGTGGCATCTTGGGCGTGGTGGAGGATGTCTTGTTGCAAGGCCTCGAGCAGTTGAGCATCACCGCCAATCGCGCGTTGATCAAAAAAGATCGAGCAATTCATGATCGATTGTGGGTCGGGTTGGCGCATCCACCCAGAAAAGGTCTGCCGCCACTGGGCCAGGCTCATCCGCCACTGCCCCATCGCCATCACCCCGCCGTTGCAATAGACATACCCGCACGCGTTGAGCCCATCGCACACCTGGGTGGCGAAGGCCTTGAAGTAATCGGCCGCGGCCGGGTCGGGTTCTGCTTCGAGGATCAAGCCGTTGTCTTGGTCGCTGATCAGCCCCTGCTCCATCCTCGCTTGCGAGCCAAACGCCACCCAACACCACCCCATGGGCGCCGGCCCCAAGGCCTGTTCGGCCAGCACCAGCAACCGCTGGGTGATGGTGTCGGTGAGCATGCTGGCCACCCGCCCCACTTCGGTGACTTCGCTGCCTTGACGGACCATCGACGCGAGCACTTGAGGACCGAGTTTGGACAGCTCAGCCAGCCGCGCTTGGCTGTCGGCGCGGGCCATGTCGCGGGCCAGCCGCAGTGGGTGGGGCGCTTGCGTTCGAAGGAGATCGCCCGCGCTGATCAGGCCCACCAGCCGATCACCCGAGCCCATCACCGGCAGGTGGTGGATCTGGGATTGCATCATCAACAGCATCGCATCGTCGACCAAAGCCTCGACAGACACCGTCTTCGGTGAGCGGCTCATGATGGCCTCGACCGGTGTGTTTGGGTCCAAGCCCACCGCCAGCACCTGGCTTCGAAGGTCTCGGTCGGTGACAATCCCCACCAAGCGGCCTTGATCGACCAACGGCAGTGAGCTGATGCGGTGCGCGGCCATGGTCGCGGCCACCGACTGGATGCTGTCGCTGGGTTGACCGGTGATCGGTGCGGTGAGGTTCAAGTCACTGACCCGGCCTGTCTTGTCTGACATCAACGCGCGCAGCCGATCGGCGGGCTGGAGGCTGACAAAGCTCGCCACCACGTCGGCTTGGCTGATCAAGGCCGCGAGGGTCTCGGCTGGGCAGTGGGCCAGTGTCACGTCGGTGCGCGCCACGCTGTGATAGCCGGCTTGGCCCAAGGCGGGGTCGTCAAAGACAATCGCGTGACCGAAGACCTCACCAGCACGGCGGGTCTCCAGGGGTTGACCGTCGGGGGTTTGGATGGCCACCTCGCCAGACAAGATCAACCAAAGTTCGCGCGCGGGATCAATGTCGGGGCGGTGGCTGGCAATGGCCGCGCCTGTCGAGTAGGTCATGCACGCCATCTTGGGCGTGAGCCAGTCGCGCTGATCGGTGGTCAGCTCCGAAAACGGCGGGGCGTGTTCCAGCCAGTGCGCGAGTGGGTTGGCATCGGGCGTGTCGTTGTGGTCCATCAGTAGCTGGCCCTTTTTTGCCACACCGAGCGTTGCGCTTGGAGGGCTTGTTCGAGTGTGGTGATGCCGCGTTCTTTTAAGATGGGCATCAGCTTAACCAACACTTCAGCGGTCATCTGGGCATCGCCCAGCGCGCGGTGGCGGTGTTGGACACGCACCCCGAAACGCGCGGCCAAGTCATCGAGGTTGTGGCTGTCTTGGTAGGGGTGGGCGAGCGCTGAGAGCAACAGCGTGTCGAGCACCGGGTGGTCGAACGCCAGCCCACACGCGGGCGCTTTGAGCGCCAAACACTGGAGGTCAAAGTCGGCGTTGTGCGCGACCAACACCGTGCCTTGGCAAAACCGATGGAAGATCGGCAGCACCGTGTGGATGTCGGGCTGGCCTTTGACATCGCTCGCTTCAATCCCATGGATGGCGGTGCTGGTTGCCGGGATGGGGCGTTTGGGGTCGATCAGTTGATCGAAACACTCCTGGCTTAGGATGCGGCCATTGACCACCCGCACCGCCCCCAGCTGGATGATCTCGTCACCGCGGCTTGGGCTTAAGCCGGTGGTCTCGGTATCGAACACGGTAAAGCTCAGCGCGCTCAACGGGCTTTGCGCCTCGGGGATGCTGGCAATCGCGGCATCAAACAGGTGAAAGTCGTGGGTCTCGGGCCGACCGGCCACGCGCGGGGCGGGGGTGTCGGGTTGTGTCTGGGTGGGTGGGATGCGCGGCAGGTGAAGGGCCAAGCGGTGACCATCCACCGACCCGTGGCCGCCGTGGTAGGCGAGCACTTCAGCGATTGTTTGGCCGACCGCGTTGGCGCCCAAGGCCGGCTGGTCGACCAGGGCGTGGAACCAGTCGTGGACCGACCGATCTGTTGAGCCTTGCCCATCGCCGCACAGCCAGTCGATATCGACGAGCAGCTTGTCATCATCAAAGCCGATGGTGACCGTCACCGCGCGCGTGGCCGGGTGGTCGTTGAGGGCATCCAGCAACGCCACCACCGCGCGCACCAACGACAGGCCGTCGACGCGAAGCCACACCCCCGTCAAAGGTGTCGGGACCTGAATTGTCACCCGATCGGATCCGTTGGGGACATCCTTTCGGGCGTGCTGGATCGCGTCGATCCAATCTTGCGCCGACAAGTCTTCCAGCGGGAAGGGTTTCAAAGTGCGTTTGGGCAGGGTGGCCAAGCGCTGCGCCAACGCGCCGATGGCGGCCCCAATCTCACCGAGTTGCGCATGCAGGGCTTGGGCCTGGGTGGTGTTGAGCTGGCGTTGGATGTCGGCCAACGCATCGGCCTGGGCGCTGGCGTCGTGGGCCAGGGCCTGTAGGCTTTCGGTGTGCTGTTGTTTGAGTTGGACCTCATCGGTGATGTTGTCGATCACCAGCATCATGCCGTCCAAGGTGGCCGGGGCGGTGGCGTCTTGCCGACACACGGGGCTGACGAGGATGCGGTAGGTCCGGCCCTTGGGGGTTTGCATCAAACACTGGGTGGAGGTTTGGCGATCGCCGCGTTTCAGGCGTCTTTCGATGGTGCTTTTGGCGTGCGTGATCAACTCAGGGTCGATGATGGTGTCAATGGCCCGACCCAAGCCAATCAACTCGCCGCCGTGGCTCAAGTCCTCGGCGTCGGCCAAACGCTTGAACTGCAGCCGTGCGCGTTGGTTGTACAGCAGGATCTGGCCTTCGCGGTTGGTCACAATCACCGAGCGGTTCAGTTCGGCGAGCAACGTGCTCAACCACGCCCGCTCGGTCTCGGTGTGTTGGGTGGCTTGTTCGATTTCGCGTGCGAGCGTGTCGTTGAACGTGCGCTCACGCGCCAACAGATCGTTGAACATCGACGCCAAACGATCCACGGCCGGGGTCCCCACCGGCGCAATCGGGTCGTCTCGGTGTTGCTTGAGCCGCACATCCACCGCGTCGGCCAAGCGTTCGGGCTCGGCCAGGTAGCGGTTCATGGCCCAGTGGAGCGCGGAATAAATCGGCACCAGCGAGATCGCCCACAAGAACACCAACAGCCCCCAGCGTCCATCCATGGCGGTGACAATGGTGTGGACATCGCCCGGATCGAGCACCGCCCACAGCAGCGTGGCGGCTGCGACCAACCACAGCAAACACACCACCGCAATCGCGCCCAGCGTGACCCACAATTGCCAAGTCATGGCCCTCATGGGTTGATCTTAGCGCACGCCACCTCCAACGCGCGATCATCCTCGGCGAGGGCCCGCCAGCTCGCCCCGACCAACGCGCCGTCATCGGCGAGCGTGACGTCTGAGTCCAAGTCGGCGCGCCGTTGTCGCTGGCAGTCATACACCACCGGGATCTCGCGGATGGGCATCCACCGGCCCAGCAGCATCACCGTGGTCATCACTTGGTTGGGTTGGGCGGTGTTGATGCGGCTTCGGCGGGTGTCGATGGCGACCAGGCGAAAAGTCACCGGGGCGAGGTACGTCCACGGCCGGTACCACATCGCATCGGTGCTTTTGGCGGTGATCACCACGCCCTCGGGCAATCGATCGGTGGTGCGCTGAGCCCAGCTGTATTCGAGATAGACCATCATTGCGATCATCGACAGCCCGGCGCTGGCGGGCAGCATAAACGCCGGCAAGCGCTGGCCGGTCAGCTTTCTAAGGGCCATCATCGTGCCCGCGACACCAAGGCCCAGGGCGATGGCCGCGATAAACTCAAGCAACATGGGTCAATCTTGACCCCTTTTGGGCCGCAAGACAAGCGCCCGGCGTATCGTCATTGTCGATACACCGGGCGTTGTGTCACCGATCAGTGGTCGATGGCCCCGGCCGCACCGCGCGGCACGCGGATGCTCTCGACCAACTCTTGGATCTCAGCCGGTGGGGCTTGGGTCATTTTCATGACCACAAAGGCCACCGCGAAGTTGATCACCGCGCCCACCGAGCCAAACGACAGCGGTGAGATGCCTGCGATCCAGTGCTCAGCGGTGTTCGGGAGCATGTTGGTCTCTGGAATAAAGAACCACCCCAGGTAGGTGAAGATGTAGAGCAAGGTGGCGATCAACCCAGCCAACATCCCCGCCACGGCGCCTTGCATGTTCATCGACTTGGAGAAAATCCCCATCATCAACGCCGGGAACAAGGTGGCGGCCGCCAGCCCAAACGCCAGCGCCACGACCTGGGCGGCAAACCCAGGCGGGTTGAGGCCCAGGTAAGTGGCCAAGGCGATGGCAAACGCCATCGAGATCCTGGCATACATCAGCTCTTGGCGATCGGAGATCTTGGGCATGAACACCGACTTCAATAGGTCATGGCTGATCGCGGACGAGATCGCCAGCAACAACCCCGCCGCCGTCGACAAGGCCGCGGCCAAGCCCCCGGCAGCGATCAGTGCGAGCACCCACGGCGGCAGCTGCGCAATCTCTGGGTTGGCCAACACCAAGATGTCTCGGTTGAAGGTCACCATCTCGTTGCCTTCCCAGCCACGCGCTTCGGCCATCGGCGCGAAGTCTTCGGAGCGGTCGTTGTAGTACTGGATCAGCCCGTCGTTGTTTTTGTCTTCAAACGCCAACAGCCCGGTTTGTTCCCAGTTGGTCATCCAATCGGGGCGCTCATCGTAGGCGATCGGTTGGGCGGCGGTGCCGTCGGGGAAGATGGTGGAGATGATGTTCAGACGAGCCATCGAGCCCACCGCCGGTGCGGTCAGGTACAGCAACGCGATAAACACCAGCGCCCAGCCGGCTGATTTTCGGGCATCAGAGACCTTGGGCACGGTGAAAAAGCGGATGATCACGTGCGGCAGGCCGGCGGTGCCAATCATCAGCGATAAGGTGAACAAAAACATGTTCATCGTTGACCCGTGCGAGCCGGTGTAGTCTTGGAACCCAAGCTCCATCAGCACTTGATCGAGCTTGGCCAACAGCGGCAGCCCAGACTCGGCGTGGGTGGAAAACAGGCCCAACGCCGGGACGGGGTTGTTGGTCAGCTGCAGCGAGATAAACACCGCCGGGATGGTGTAGGCGGTGATCAACACGCAATACTGCGCCAGCTGGGTGTAGGTGATGCCTTTCATGCCGCCCAACACCGAGTAGATAAAGACCACGGTTGAGGCAATCAACAAACCGGTGGTGTTGTCGACCTCTAAAAAGCGCGAGAAGGCCACGCCCGCACCGGTCATTTGGCCGATGACGTAGGTGATTGAGATCACCAGCAAGCACACCACCGCCACAATGCGCGCGGTGGTGGAGTAAAACCGATCGCCGATAAACTCGGGCACGGTGAAGCGCCCAAACTTTCGAAGGTAGGGCGCGAGCAACAAGGCCAGCAGCACGTACCCGCCGGTCCAGCCCATCAAAAAGGTGGAGTTGCCGTAGCCAACAAAGGCGATCAGGCCGGCCATCGAGATGAATGATGCCGCCGACATCCAGTCGGCGGCGGTGGCCGCGCCGTTGACAATCGGGTTCACGCCCCTGGAGGCGGCGTAGTAGTCGGAAGTGGTGCCGGCTCGGGCCCAAATGGCGATGCCAACATACAGCGCGAAACTCGCGCCGACGACAAGTAGGTTCAGGGTAAATTGGTCCATGGTGGGCTCCTGATTATTCTTCGTCGACACCGAACCGGCGGTCGAGCCGGTTCATGTACCAGGTGTAGTAAAAAATGAGCCCAATGAAGGTGATGATCGAGCCTTGCTGGGCGAACCAAAACCCCAAATCGGTGCCACCAATGGTGATGGGCAGCGCCGCGAGCAGCGGGCGAAACCAGATGGCGAAGCCAAAAGAGACCAGCGCCCAGATGCTTAAACAGATCGCAATAATGCGGATGTTGGCCGTCCAGTAGGCGGCCGCTTGACCATTCTTCATGCTGTTGTGACTCCTCTTTGCGCTTGTCTGTCCTGCCAGGGCCCTCACCGGGCCCTGTCCCAAAATCAATCCCACGCCCCTGGCCCACTGTAGTCAAGGTCGCTGGCGCAGTCGTATTGGACTAAGGTCCAATATCCCCCCAAACACTTGACTGGCTAAAAGTGGGGCGTGGGAGGGGATGCACCCCATTAACCAAAGGCAGCAGGAGACAGCCGATGAAATCAGGATGGATTCGGTCAAGCGTGGGCTTGGCTTTGATGTTGTACGCAACAACCCTGTGGGCGGACGGGCCCACCCGAGAAGCCGAGCTCGAGGCTCGGGTGGCCGAACTCGAGCGGCTGGTTGAGCAGCTGGTCGACGCCCAGCAGACCCAATCTGAGCGCCAACAGGCCATGTCGAACCAAGGCGGGCGTCACGCTGAAGTCGAGCAGCGCTTGAGCCAATTGGAACAAGACAAGGCCAACCGGCCCGCCGGCGACGGCACCGAGTTTGAGTTTTCGGGGTTCATCAAACACGACATGATGATGAGCCGCTACAGCGCAGGCACCGCACCCGCGCAGGGTTTGATCCGGGATTTCTATGTGCCTGGGTTGATTCCGGTGGGGGGTGAGTCATCAACCACCGATTTTGACACCCACATCAGAGAATCGCGGTTTATCTTCAATGTGTTGCGCCCAGACGATGGCTTGCAGGCGTATTTGGAGATGGACTTCTCAGCCAACAACGGCGGCAATGAGCGCTTGACCAACACCACCAGCCCCAACATTCGCCAAGCGTTTGTGCGCTGGAACGATGTGCTGATTGGCCAGGCGTGGACCACTTTTTTCAATGTCGGTGCGTTGCCTGAGAACTTGGATTTTATTGGCCCATCAGAGGGCACCATTTTTGCCCGTCAATCGCAGATCCGCTGGAGCCGGGGCAACTGGCAGTTTGCCATCGAAAACCCAGAGACCACCATCACGCCCTTTGGCGGCGGCAGTCGGATTGTGACCGACACCGCCAGCGTGCCTGACTTTGTGGCGCGGTATAACCACTCGGGCGATTGGGGTGCGTTCACCATTGCAGGCCTGGGCCGGCAGCTGGCCATTGATGGCGCCAACGGCGTGGATCGCCAGACCGCGTTTGCCTTGAGCGTGTCGGGCAAATTCAATGTCGGCAAAAACGACATCCGGTGGATGGCCTCGGGTGGGCCAGGGATCGGTCGCTACTTGGGGTTGAACACCGCCAATGATGGGGTGCTCGATGCCCGAGGTAACCTCGACACCATCGATGCCTATGGGGGCTTTGTGTCGTATCGCCACCACTGGAACGACCAATGGCGGTCCAACATCACCTATTCGGTGTTCCAGGCCGACAACGAGACCGACCTGACGGGCACCAGCGTGACCGAATCGGCCAGCAGCGCGCACGTGAACTTGATCTATCAAGCCACGCCGCACCTTCGGTTTGGAATGGAGTACATCCATGCCCAACGCGAGCTGGAATCGGGCGCGTCGGGCAACATGAACCGCGTGCAGTTTTCGACCGTGCTGGGCTTTTGAGCCCAGCGGTGCGATACACTCCCCGTGTCAAAAAAGTTTTACACGGGGAGTGGTCGTGAAGAAAAAGCTGACATTAATGGTCGATGAGCAGGTCATCGAAATGGCCAAGCACCAGGCGCGGGCCAATGACAGCTCGGTCTCTGAAATGGTTGAACAGTATTTGATTGGCCAAGCATCCGATGACCTTTGGGCGCCAACGCCCGGGTCCATCTTGTCAAAGATTGCTGGGACACTGGCGCCTGATGCTTCGGGGCTTGGCGATCAGGCGCGCGTGGTTGAGGCCATCCGGCAAAAGCATGCCTAGGCGGGTGTTGTTTGATCTCAACGTGGTCGTGCAATCACCGCAGGCCTTGTGTCAATAAAAAGACCATACCCCGGCTTGGGGTGCGGTCGATCATGGTGTGGCGTGGTGATTTGGTTTGCGGGGGATGTGCCTTCTGTGGGAAGCGCTGGCATCTGCAAGGAGGGTGGTGGCTACGGGTGGACTTGAACCACCGACCTCAGCATTATGAGTGCCGCGCTCTAACCAGCTGAGCTACGTAGCCATCGAAAGATAGCCCGATATTGTCATCCAGCTGGGAACATTCGTCAAGTCGTCCCCGGGTGGCCAAGCCACGCCGACCACCCACCTTGCCAACTCAAAGGCGCCGTAAACGCCCTGTTATCCATTTGTCGCACAGGTGTAGCAAAGACGTCATCTCGGCGTCACCAATGTTAAAAAAAAGCAAAGCATCCTGAACACTCCACATTGGCAAGCCCACACAGGAGTGGTTTTGGATATGAATGCCCACACCCGCCTTTTCAAGTACACACTGATGTTCATCGCCGGTCTGTCCACCGCAAGCGTCGTTGGTGCACAACAAGACACCGATGCGGCGGCTGAAGACATCGCCACCGATGATGTCATCACCGTCACCGCTCAGTTTCGCGAACAGGTCTCAGCCGAGGTGCCGATTGCGGTCACCAGCTACGACCAACAGTTCCTTGATGAGGTGGGGGTTGAAAAGCTCGACCAGCTCTCTGCCTTTGTGCCGGGGTTGCAGATTCAAGAACAAAGCGTGAACAACCCAGGGTTTGTGATTCGTGGCATCACCTCAGACAGCGGCTCGGCGGTGATTGAGCCCCGGGTGTCGGTGTTTCAAAATGGCGTGTCGATCTCGCGCTCGCGGGGGTCTTACGTGCCGCTGTTTGATCTCGAGCGCATCGAGGTCATGAAAGGCCCACAAGGCACGCTGTTTGGCCGCAGCGCCCAAATTGGGGCGGTACACATGATCACCGCCAAACCTGAAGACCGCTATGAGGCCGAAACCTATTTTGAGTTTGGTAATCTTGCGCAACAAAAATTCGACGGCATGGTGAACATCCCCACCGGCGAATCGGCGGTGCGGCTGGCGGCGACCTACAGAAAGCGCGACGGTTCCATCGAAAACCTCCTCGGCGGTGAGCTCAACGGCACCGACACGTTTGCTGTTCGCGGCAGCTGGCGGGTGCCGTTTGGTCAAGGCGGCACTTTTGACTTGATCAGCACCTATGTTGAAGACGATGCCCCAGGCACCTCATTTAAGTCGGGGATTATCCCAGCCTTGGGCGGTGACAACGACTTCTTTACCCCCGCCTCATTGAACGCCTTTGGTGGGTTCTTGGGTGGTCGGGAGTTGGGCACGCAGCGCGACATCTTTGATCTGACCGCGATCATCAACTATGAGTTTTCCAACCGCTGGAGCGTGAACGCCACCACCGCCTACCGCGAGTTTGATTCATTCGAAGCCTTTGACCCCGACGGCACCGCGTTTGATCTGTTCTACTTTGGTGAAGACGCCCAAGGCGAGCAGTTCAGCTCGGATGTGCGCTTCACCTTCACCCCCAACGATCGGCTGACCGCGTTCTTTGGCGGTGGGGTGTTTATGGAAGAAGGCAGCCAAAGCGTGCCGCTGGGCCTCGATGGTTCGGTGGTCGGCGCGTTGTTCCAGTCCATCGCCGCCACCGGCCCGATATCGGACAACCGGGCGCTGTATTTTGGTGACCCGCTTTTGGCACAGCTGTTTTTGACCGGCAACCCCGCCGCGCTGGCGCAGGGCCTGGCCGCGGGTGGCATTCCCACCGGTTTGTACCAAGAAGAGTTTTTCACCAACTTCTCAGACAACATCTCGTATGACGTCTTTGCCGATGCGACCTTCGCTGCCACGGATCGACTGGAACTGACCGCCGGGCTTCGCTACACCCGCGACGACAAAGAGTCGTTGTACTCGGCGGGTGTGCTCAACAACAACCCCTTCTTGGGCAACCTGTTGGTGCCGGACATCAACACACCAGTCTCGTCTGATGACGATCCATCGGTCGATAACACCTTCGACGGTTGGGCGTGGCGCTTGAACGCCAACTACGCGTTCAGCGACAACCAGTATGGCTACATCAACCACGCGCGCGGGCGTCGGCCCGAGGTCATCGGCGAGCTCCCGGGTCAGTTCAATGAAGCGCTGGGCGCGGCGGTCAGCTTTGAGGTGATTCCAGAAGAGCGCGTCGACAGCTATGAGATCGGTTACAAAGTGCTCTTTATGGACGGCCGCAGCCAGTTTGATATTGCCGCCTTCTACTACGACTACGAGAACTTCCAAACCTCAATCGCTGTGGATGCAGGTCCGGGCGTGCCCCCCGACTTCCAGACCATCAACGCCGGCACAGCATCGTCTGAGGGCATCGAGACCCAGCTTCGAGTCCAGGCCACCGATTATTTGGAGGTGTTTGCCAACTACGCCTACAACAAGTCGCGGTTCGACAAGCAAGACGCCGATGGCAACCCCTTGGTGTTTGGTGGCAACCGCTTCCGGCTGTCGCCTGACCACACCGCCTCCATCGCGCTGAACTTCTCAACACAGGCTGGGCGAAATGAGTTTTACTTCACCCCGTCGATGACCTATCAATCGAAGGTTTATTTCCAAGACGACAACCAAGAGTTTTATGCTGTTGTCGATCCAGCCACCGGCGCGTCCATCTACCAGGTGCCTGCGTTGAGTGAAGACGGCTATGCCTTGTTTAACTTAAGGGCCGGGGTGAGGTTTGGCGATTCTGGGATCAGTTTGGAGGCGTATGTGAACAACATCGCCGATAAGGACTACTTGATTGATGCCGGCAACACCGGCAACAGTTTCAATATCCCAACCTTTATCGCCGGCCCACCGAGGCTGTATGGCATCGGCCTCAATGTCACCTTTTGAGCTTGATGTGTTGATTGAGACCCGACTGGAGGACAACCCGTGATGGATCGACGTTCCCTATTAAAAGTCGCCGGCCTGTCATCGGCGGCGATCGCGATGGCACGCCCTGCCTCAGCCGATGAGATGCCCACACCCACCGGGGTGTTCGCCCACGGGGTCGCCAGCGGTGACCCACTGCACGACCGCGTTATTTTGTGGACGCGGATTTCTGGGCCCAAGGGCCGTGACAACATCGAAGTGAGCTGGCAGATCGCCGAAGACGCCGCGTTTCGGCGGGTGGTCGCACAAGGCAATGCCCTCGCCAGCGACCAGCGGGATTTTTGTGTCAAAGTCGACCCAGAAGGCCTGGCCCCCGGGCAGTCGTATTACTACCGCTTTGAAGCGCTGGGCGCGCAGTCGCCACTGGGCCGCACCCGCACCCTCCCCGACCAAGGCCTGAGTCCCCTGACCTTGGCAATCGCCTCGTGTTCGAACTACCCGGCGGGGTTTTTCTCGGCCTACCGCGACATCGCCGAGCGCGAAGCGGTCGACGTGGTGTTGCATTTGGGCGACTACATCTATGAGTACGCCGCCGACGGCTACGCTTCACAGATGGCACAAGCCATCGATCGGGTCTCGGTGCCGGCCCACGAGTTGGTGTCGTTGGACGACTACCGGCTTCGCCACGCCCAATACAAGTCTGATCCTGACTTGCAGGCGATGCACGCCGCCAAACCGATGATCGCGGTGTGGGATGACCACGAGGTGGCCAATGACGCGTGGAAAGGCGGCGCTGAAAACCATGACCCCGAGACCCAAGGGCCTTGGGAGGCGCGGCGTTCTGTGGGCTTTCAGGCGTATGAAGAGTGGATGCCGGTGCGCACCCCAAACCTCGTCGAAGACGGCAAGCTGTTTCGGGCGTTCCAGTTTGGCGAGCTGGCCAGTTTGCACATGCTCGATACCCGCTACTACGACCGGGCCGAGCAGCTCAACCCGATGGCCTTTCAAGACAACCCGCAAGATCTCGAGCGGTTGCGCCGAGACCCAAGCCGCCAGATGTTGGGCCAAGAGCAGTTCCAGTGGCTCCGCGATGGCTTGAGACAAGCCGACACCCGTTGGCAATTGCTCGGTCAACAGGTGATGGTCTCAGAATTGTTATTGCCTGACTTGAGTGGGGTGTTGGACATCCCAGTGGCCCGCGAGCGGATCGGTGATCAGATTGTCGATGCACTGCTGGCGATGGGCGGGCAAGGCATGCCCATCATGTGGGATTGCTGGGATGGTTATGCGGGCGCACGGGAAGAGCTGCTGGCGATGCTCGATACCGAAGCGTCGAGCCCGGTGATCTTGACAGGCGACTTGCACACCTCAATTGCAGGTGACATCAAACGCGCCGGCCAAGATCAGGCCATGGCGGTGGAGCTTTTGACCACCTCAATCAGCTCGCCGGGGTTTGACGACTATTTCCCAACCAAAACCCCCGGGCAATTGCCGCCGGCATTCCGCGCCGCCAACCCCAATATCCAGTTTATGGACACCGCAAAACGGGGTTGGATTGAGGTTCGCGTCACCGAAGAGGCGATGACGGCTGATTTTCGGTTTGTCGATCGGGTGGATCGGCCCAACCAACCCTCGCGCGTGGCCAAGCGTTTGATGACCTCGCACCGCAGTCATGGGGACTTTGGGCTGAAAGACGCATCAACAGTCTCTGATCGCACCTGAGACCACGCGACGGCATTAACAAGACACTTTTTCGCGCGAAAAAGTGCTAAGTTCGCCACTTTTATGCGCGAAAAAGTGCAGAGCTCCCCACGCAACACCCACCGTGCACCAAGACTCACCACCAGAGCTTGGTTGGAATGGCTGACGGCCCCATGCACGGGGCTGGGACCGTCAGCCAGGGTGGCTAGAAAGTGAAGCCTGCGCTCACCCCCACCGTTCGGGGCGCACCGAACTGATAATACGGCTCGGTGGCATAGCCTGTCCTTGGATCGTTGCCAAAGCCGCCAAAGCCGCGCGTTTTGATGGTTTGGTCGGTGAGGTTTCGCACCCACAGTGCCAGGTCCCAGTCCGTGGCCTGGTAGCTCAACCGAAGATGCATCTGCTCATACGCCGCCGCGCGGGTCGAGTGGCGACTGGAGAAGAAAAAGCCATCCTTGGCTTCGAGCTCACCCAACAAAGACCACCGATCGGTGAGTGACCACACCGCGCCCAGGTGGGCGTTGTAATTGGGCGCTTGGGGGACATCGCGGCCATCGAGATCCACGCCCATGCCGGTGTCTTCATCGGCATCGACGTGCGAAAAGCTCACAAAGTCATCGAACTTGGCGTCCAAAAGCCCGAGGCTGGCAAAGACGCCCAATCGGTCACTGAGTTGAGCATTCAGCTCAATCTCCACGCCCTGGCTGGTGCCTTCAGCGGCGTTGGATTGAAACTCAATGAACTCACACGGGCAGCGCTCACCGGCCACAGGCACCACCAAAGACTGCTGGGTTTGGATGTCGTCGCGGGCTTGGTAGAACACCGCCACGCGCCAATCGACGCGCCCATCCATGAGCGAGCCCTTGCCGCCGATCTCGTGGTTCCAGAGGCCTTCGGTTTGATAGCGCCGTTGGCGGCTGGGGACATCGTCATCGGGGTTGATGCCGCCGACTTTGTAACCTTTCGAGACCAACGCATAGACCCAGGTGTCACTGGCCAATGATCGCGACAGCGACACCTTGCCGCCCCACAGGTTCTCGTCTTGCTGGTAGCTGGCCGCATTGGAATCCAGGTAATCGGCCTCAAAGCGCTCGTGCCGAAGCCCCGCGCTCAGCGCCCAATCTTGACTTAAAGGAATGTCCAGCTGCCCATACAGGGCCTGGTTGGTGGTCTGGTAATCGCTGCTGAAATCCCCAGCATAGGTGTAGACCCGCTCGAGTGTCTGGGTTTGGTCTTTGGCATAAGCGCCCACCACCCAACCGAGCGAGTCCTCACCGGCGGTGGACACCAGCCGTGTGTCGACGGTGGTGTTGTCGGTTTGGCGGGTGTAGCGGTCAAACGAGGTGTACCCCCCAAAAATGCACTCAAACGCCTCGCAGATGTCCTCGAACGCCCAGTCCTCGTCAAACCCATAATCGAGATCGGCGTTGACGTGGCTGAGGGTTGTCTCCACATCGAACGCGGGATGCGCGCGCCAGATGACCCGCGTCGAACCCGCCCAGGTCTCTTGGCGGTCAAACCCTGGCTCATCGGACAGGGTGGTGCGGGTGTTGTCCAACGAAAAGGCATCGTAGCCGTTGTCGATGTCGAGATACAGCGCGGTCAACTCGACATCGACATCTGGGCCCACCGCCCAATCGAGTTGGGATTTGACAGTGAGCTCATCGAGACCGGCGGTGTCGCGCCGGCCCAAAAACGCATTGTCGGTGAAGCCATCCGATTGCAGCTTGGAGGCCGCCACCCGGTAACCGGCTGTGGGGTTGATGGGCCCCGATGCGGTGGTCTCGGCGTAGCGTGTGCCGTAATCGCCGAGGCGAAGACCGATCGTTTGTTGGTGTTCAGGCGTGGGTGAGGCGGACACCAGATTGATCAAGCCCGCCAAGGCATTGGCCCCAAACAAGGTGCCTTGCGGTCCGCGCAGGATCTCGACTTGATCAATGTCCAAGGTGCTCGCCGCACCGCCCAAGCCGGTCAAGTCAATGCCATCAACAATCAACCCCACCGAGGCGTTGCTGGGCTCGACAAACTGCGAGCGCGCGCCGATGCCCCGGATCTGGAAAAACCGGCCGCGCGATGCGCCGGTGGCAAAGTTCACGTTTGGGGCGGTGTTGAGGACCGCGTCGAGGTGAGCGGCGTTTCGATCATCGAGGGTGGTCTCATCGATGATGGTCGCACTGCCCGCCAAGGCCTCGAGCTCAGTCGGTCGAAAGTCGGCGGTGACCAGCACCCGGTCGTCGACCTCGTCAGGCGTTTGTTGTGTTTCTGTCGCGTCTGGGGGTGTTTGCGCCCCGAAAGCCAGCGCGCTCACCAGCGCCAGGGGGATCAATGTCAGGTTGATCAAACCAAGGGGTTGTTTCATTGTGTCAGGTCTCCAATCAAATCATCATCAAGGGAGACCCGGTCGTGCACGGGGGATGTCGGCAGGCTCGATGACCTGCGGTGGTTCCTGTCCCTACGCCGGCATGATCCGGATCAGGTTCAACGGGTCCACTCAGTACAAGTGTCTCAGGCTGTCAGCCGCCCCGAGGAATCCCCACAAGTGTAGCGCGATGGGGCGGCCCATTCAACGGTTGGCAATGGCTTCGGGCTGTGGTTATGCTCCAATTCAAGTCACACACCAACCACAGGAAAAGCCATGCGCCGTTTAGTTTTGTTTGTACTGTTTATGGGTGCGGTGGTAACCGCGTTCGCCACCGACCCTCGGCTTAATCAGGGACCCAAGCCCATTGCCTCTGGGGATGAGGTTATGGTGAGTACACAGTTGCCGATCGTTACCGAGACGGCACTGGCGGTGCTGGAGCAGGGAGGCAATGCGGTCGATGCGATGATCACGGCCACATTTTTGCAGCACGTGGTGGATTATCACCAAGTGTCACACTTTGGAACGATGTCGGGGATCTATTATGAGGCCAGCACGGGGGAGTACCACGTTATCAGTGGTGTGGGTGCTCGGCCACTGGCGAGCCGCTGTGGTGAGGGAGATCCATCCAGTGTGTCGATCGGCGGCGTGGTCAAGGCGATGGGTGCACTGGCCGAGCGGTGGGGCACTCTATCGTGGGCAGAGTATCTGCAGCCGGCGATTGATGCGGCCACTGAAGGGGTGGAAGTCAGCTCATTCATGTATGGCATCAATTACAAGTTGATGCAAACCGGCGACTCGGGAGGCTTGATCAACCACGAAGGGGCTCGCGAGTTTTATATGCCGGATGGGTTTTTGGTCCCCGTTGGTGAGCGTTGGAAGATGCCGGCGCTGGCGGATCACCTCAGTCGGTTGGCCGATGAAGGCCCCAATTATATGTACACCGGTGAATGGGCTGACGCCTTTGTCGAGTCCGCGCGCGCCGGTGGCCACTGCGTTGCACCCGAAGACCTTGGCGAGTATGAGGTTCAGTGGCAAGACCCCGTTCGATTCACTTACAACGGCCACAGTATGGTGGGTTCTGCGCCTCCTGACACTGGAGGTGTTTTGGTGGGTTTGGGATTGAACCTTCTCCAACACTTTAATCTGTCGGATCGTCCCCACTATTCAGAGTCGGCCGAAACGTTAGAAATCATGGCGCGTGCGCTGGGGCGAGCCCAGCAAGACACTGAGCACATGATTAATGATCCCCTGGCCATGCAAAATCCCACCAACGTATGGCTATCCCCTGCTTATGGTCAAGTTGGGGCTGAGCTTGTCAAATCCAGCATGCGTCAACCAGGGGTGAGTTTGGCGCCTTCAACCAGCGAACACAGCGAAGAGGAAAGAACCCTAGGCAGCGATCACAATGTCATTGTGGATGCGCAAGGCAATTGGTTCAGCGTGTTGCACACCGGTCATGGTGGAGCGCCTGGCGTGTTTGTCGACGGTGTTCGTGCCACTGGTTCCACGGCACCGGCTTTGACTGAGGGGCCTGGCCGGCGCTTGGTGCTGCCGATCACGGCAATCATGATTGAAAAAGAAGGCCGGCCATGGCTGGCCATGGGCACCCCTGGCATGCCGCCTCAGCCAGTCACCCAAGTACTCACCAACATGCTCGATTGGGAGATGGACCCTGCCGAAGCGGCAAGCGTGCCCAGGTTTTGGGCGTGGTCGGGCGGGGAGCCTGGCATCGCCATTGAGTCGAGGATCAGCGATGAGGTTCGGCGGGGCATCAAGGCCGCTGGTTTGCCGTTGACAGACTTGGGGCCGTATTACTGGTCCACCGGCTCCATGCAGATTGTTTGGAAAGACCCGGACACAGGCAAGCTCTATGGTGTCAGCGATCCGCGGCGGCTGGGGTGGCCGGCCGGATTCTAAGCCAGCGCTGCAGCGTTACTGGGGCATGGGGCTTTGGAAGGCGCGCTCAAACTGTTGGCGAATGTCGTCTTGAGTAAAGTCGTGGTGCTGCGGGCCGCCGTGGGCAATCTTGATCGAGCCCATCAGCGAGCCCAAGCGCGCGGCATCGACCGGGTCCCAGCCTTGGTCGAGCCCGAACAACAGCCCCGCGCGGTAAGCGTCGCCGCAGCCGGTGGGGTCAACAATGCCTTCAGGCTTGACCGCGGGGATGCGGGTCTCGCTTTCGCGGGTGATCAACTCCGAGCCGTCCGCGCCGTGGGTGATGATCACCCCGCCGTCCAAGTGCTCGATCACGGTTTGCCGGCTCAAGCCCGTTTTGTCTTTGAGCATCGCCCACTCATAAGAATTCAGTGTCAGCCAGGTGGCGTTTTTGATCATCGCAAACAGCTCATCGCCATTGAACATCGGCAAGCCCTGGCCTGGGTCGAACAAGTGCGGGATGTTGGCCGCCGCAAATTGCTCGGAGTGCTCGAGCATCGCCTCTTTGCCATCCGGGGAAATCGACCCATAGGTGATGCCGTGGTCCTTGGGGACCACTTGGCGGTGGTTGTGGGTCATCGCCCCGGGGTGGAAAGCGGTGATTTGGTTGTCGTCCAAATCGGTGGTGATGAACGCTTGCGCGGTCCACTCGGTCTCGATCGTGGAGACAAAGTCTTGGGTGATGTCCAAGCCCGCCAGGTACTCGCGATACTGCCCAAAATCAGCACCCACGGTGGCCATGGGCACGGGCTCACCGCCGAGTTTTTTGAGGGTGTAGGCAATGTTCCCCGCGCAGCCGCCAAAATTTCGGTGCAACTCAGGGACCAAAAAGGCCACGTTCAGCATGTGGGTCTTATCCGGTAGGATATGGTCCTTGAAGCGTTCTGGAAACACCATGATGGTGTCAAACGCCAATGATCCACAGATCATCACACTCATGAAAATCCCTCAATATGGAACAGCTTTGGTTTATTGCATTGTACCGTGTAAGGTATACAATAACTTAGCGAATTTTTGATTCCTCAAGACAAACGGATACGCGCACATGTTCAAACACTTACGGGGATTGTTCTCCAACGATCTCTCCATCGATCTGGGCACGGCCAACACCTTGGTCTTTGTGCGCGAACAAGGCATTGTTTTGAATGAGCCTTCTGTTGTGGCGGTGCGCATGGAGCGCGGCCCAGGCGGGCCTCAATCCGTTGCGGCGGTGGGCGTGGAAGCCAAAAAGATGCTCGGTCGCACACCGGGCAACATCCGCACCACCCGACCCTTAAAAGATGGGGTGATTGCCGATTTCGACATGACCGAGCAGATGCTCCAATACTTCATCCGCAAAGTCCACGAGTCGCGGTTTTTGCGCCCCAGCCCCAGGGTGTTGGTGTGTGTGCCGTGCTCATCGACCCAAGTGGAGCGCCGCGCCATTAAAGAATCCGCCGAGGGCGCGGGTGCGCGCGAGGTCTTTTTGATCGAAGAGCCGATGGCCGCGGCGATCGGGGCTGGCATCCCCATCCACGAAGCGCGTGGCTCGATGGTCTTGGACATTGGCGGCGGCACCACCGAGGTGGCTGTGCTCTCGCTCAATGGGATTGTCTATTCCAATTCGACGCGCGTCGGTGGCGATCACTTCGACGAGGCGATCGTCAACTACGTCCGACGGATCTATGGGACATTGATTGGCGAGGCCACCGCCGAGCGAATCAAGTTCGAGGTCGGTTGTGCCGTGCCCCCAGAAGAAGAAACCGAAATGCAGGTGTCGGGGCGAAGCCTCGCTGAGGGCGTGCCGAAAATGATCTCGATGTCATCGGCACAAGCCAACGAAGCGCTGGCCGAGGCGCTGAGCATGATCGTGGCTGCCGTGAAAACCGCGCTCGAACAAACGCCCCCAGAATTGTGCGCCGATGTCGCCGAGACAGGGATTGTGCTGACCGGGGGCGGTGCGCTGCTCCGCGATCTGGATAAGCTGTTGATGAAAGAAACCGGTTTGCCTGTCATCATTGCAGACGACCCCTTAACCTGTGTGGCACGGGGGGGTGGTCGCGCATTGGAAATGATGGACGAAAACCGGGGTGACTTCTTCTCAGACTAGTGGCCATCGGCTCAAGCAAAGGTCTGGCGGGGGATGCAAGTCTACAGACCTCACGGCTGATCGGCTATCTGGTGTTGGCCGTCTTTTTGATGGCGCTCGATCATCGCGCCCAATACTTAAACCGGTTCCATGGCGTTGTCGATGAGTTTGTGCAACCGCTGTATTTGTTGATTGATCTGCCCCTCGACTGGGCCAGTCGGGGCGGGCGGTGGTTTGAAGACACCGCAAAGCTCATCGAAGACAACAACCGCCTGACCGAGCAGCTCAACCGCCAGCACGCTGAGCTGTTAACGCTGCAATCCTTGCAACAAGAAAACACCGACTTGCGTGAGTTGTTGGGGTTGTCAAAAGCCCGCCGTTTGGATGCCATCACGGCGCGCGTGCGCCGCGTTGACCTCAACCCGTTCTCGCATCGGCTGGTCATTGATCGGGGGCGAGTCGATGGCATCCAGACATCGCAAGCCGTTGTCGATCGCGACGGCTTGATCGGCCAGATTGACCAAGTCAGCGCCACCTCGTCGCAGGTGATCTTGATCACCGACCCCGATCACGCCTTGCCGGTTCGGGTGGCGCGCACGGGCTTGGTGACCTTGGCCTATGGCGGCGGCTTAAAAACCGACCTGTCGTTGCCCGATCTGCCCATGAACGTCGATCTGGTCTCGGGGGATGCGTTGATCACCTCAGGGCTTGGTGGGGTGTTTCCTGCTGGCTTGCCGGTGGCGACCGTCACCGACATCAACCGCCCCGAGGGCGAGAGCTTTGCGGTGGCCGAGGCCACCCCCCAAGGCGCGCACGATCGCGCGCGGTTTGTGCTGGTGTTGACGCCAGCGCCGAGCGAGACACCCGCTGAGGAGAGCCCAGTACCCGAGCGTGCCGCGCCGGCCAGCGAGCGAGACCCAGCCGATGGCTAAGCGGCGGATTTCGGATGAGGCCTTGCTTTGGATCACCTTGATCGCCTCGGTGGTGCTGACCATGTGGCCGCTGCCCGATCTGTTGCGCTTGATTTGGCCGTATTGGACAGCGATGGTGATGGTCTATTGGGTGCTCGAGGGCAACCGGCTTCGCAGCTTGGGCCAGGCGTTTTTATTGGGTTTGTTGTTGGATGTGTTGACCGGCTCGTTGCTGGGCCAACACGCCTTGAGTTTGGTGGTGGTGTCATTTTTGCTGGAGCGGTTTCGCAACCAGCTGAGGTTTTTTCCACCCTGGCAACAGGCCGTGGCGGTGATGGCGCTGTTGTTGAACGATCGATTGATTCAATTGGCGGTGGCGTTGATGCGCAATGAGCCTGGGCCGCCGGTGTTGTGGTGGCTGGCCCCATTGGTGGGGATGGTGTTGTGGCCTTGGCTGTTTTTGGGGATGGATGCGCTGCGCCGCCGGCGCCGGTTGTCGCCATGAAGTTTCTGAAGCGTTTTGGGCAACCTCCCGCGCGCGTGCGCGATGTGGCCGCCGAGCTCAAGCTCATCGATCGACGGTATCAACTGCTGGGGCTGGTGATGCTGGCGTGTTTGCTGCTGCTGGCGTGGCGCTTTGCCGAGCTCCAGCTCATCGATCATGATTTGTATGCCGGTCGCGCTGAAAACAACCGGGTCGCGCTTCGAGCGCTTGGGCCCACGCGCGGGTTAATCTTGGATCGCAAAGGCCGCGTGCTGGCCGAAAACCGCCCGGCGTATCGGTTGGTGGTGGTGCCCGAGCGCGTGGCCGACTGGGCGGCGATGCTCGATCAATTGCAGGCGCTGGTCTCGATCAGCGACGATGAGATGGCGCGGTTTGACCGCGCCCGACAACGCGCCAGGCGCTACCAAGCCATCCCCTTAAAAACCAACCTGCGAGCCGATGAGGTCGCGCGCTTGGCCGCGCACCGCCACCGCTTGGCCGGGGTGGAAGTCGAGCCCTACCTCACCCGCCACTACCCGTTTGGTGAATTGTTCGCCCACGTGTTGGGGTATGTCGGGCGCATCGATGAGCGCGACTTGGCGCGTTTGGGTCCAGACCGCTACCGGGCCAGCACCCACGTGGGTCGGACCGGCATCGAGCGCGCCTATGAGGCGACGCTGCACGGCGAGCCGGGGGTGGAGACGGTTGAGACCAACGCCCAAGGGCGTGCGGTTCGGGTGTTGGAGCGCCAACCCCCCGAAAACGGCCAAGACCTGCAGCTGACCTTGGATCTGGACTTCCAACGCGCGGCTGTCGAGGCCTTGGCGGGTCAAGCCGGGGCGGTGGTGGTGTTGGATGTCGACACCGGCGCGGTTCGAGCGTTGGTCTCAGAGCCTGGGTTTGACCCCAACCAATTCGTCAACGGCATCTCGTCGTCGGCCTATCAGGCGCTGTTGGATAACCCCAGACGACCGCTGTTCAATCGGTTTTTGCAAGGCGCCTACGAGCCCGGCTCCACCATCAAGCCGTTTTTGGCGCTGGCGGGGTTGGCCGAGGGCGTGATTGACCCCG
Organism: Wenzhouxiangella sp.; assembly: GCA_031580925.1. Classification (GTDB taxonomy): domain Bacteria; phylum Pseudomonadota; class Gammaproteobacteria; order Xanthomonadales; family Wenzhouxiangellaceae; genus Wenzhouxiangella. The sequence continues at coordinate 199,925 of JAVLCB010000001.1, read as the reverse complement.
ACCAAGAGGTCTTTTCTCGGGGGTGGTTCGAGCTCGATGGCGAGGGCCGCCGGTATCGCGATTGGAAGCGCGGCGGGCACGGGTGGGTGGATCTGAGGCTGGCGTTGGCCGAGTCGGTCAATGTGTATTTTTATGAGATGGCGGTGGGCTTGGGGATCGATCGGATGGCGCGCGAGTTGGCGCTGTTTGGCTTTGGTCAGCCCACTGGCATTGATTTATCGGGTGAAGGGGACGGGTTGTTGCCCACGCGGGCGTGGAAACGCGGCGAGTTCGGTGAGGCGTGGTACCCCGGGGAGACCGTGATCACCGGCATTGGCCAGGGGTTTGTGGTCGCGACCCCGTTGCAGCTGGCCCACGCCACGGCGTTGCTGGCCGCCGAAGGCCGCGCGGGCGCGCCGTATTTGGCCACACCATCAACGCCCAGCGCCCGGGTGGCGCATGCTGGCCAACACTGGCAAGCGGTCAAAGAAGGCATGGTGGAGGTGATACACGGGCCCAGCGGCACGGCGCGCGCGGTGGCCCAAGACGTGCCGATTCGCTTTGCTGGCAAAACCGGCACCGCGCAGGTGTTTGGTTTGCCCGATGATGCCGACGCGGTGGATGAGCGCGAGCAAGAAAGTCTCCCAGAACATTTAAGAAACCACGCGTTGTTTGTCGGCTTTGCACCGATTGATGAGCCCAAGTGGGCGATCAGCGTGGTGGTTGAACACGGCGGCGGCGGCGCGACGGTGGCCGCGCCGATTGGTGCCAAAGTGATGGCTCGGATGGTGCAATGAGCCTTCGGCGCATCGGTGAGCACGGGTTGGCGCTGATCCGCTTGGATGCGGTGTTGATGGCACTGCTGGGCGTGTTGATGATCATGGGCCTGGGCGTGCTCTACAGCGCCGGTGAACAACAGCTGTCTTTGGTGGTCAACCAATCGATTCGCTTGGGCGTGGGGTTGGTGGCGTTGCTGGTGTTGGCGCAGGTGCCCAAGCGGTTGTGGTTGGTGTGGGCGCCTTATCTGTTTGCGCTGGCGTTGGTGATGCTGCTGGCCGTCGAGTGGGTGGGCGTGGGGCGCGGCGCGCAGCGCTGGTTGGACTTTGGCGTGATCTGGTTTCAGCCCTCCGAGGCGATGAAGATTGCTTTGCCGCTGATGTTGGCCGCCTTTTTGTCGCAGCGGCCCTTGCCGCCGACACTGATGACCACGCTGGCCAGTCTGGTGCTGGTGGTTGTGCCCAGCGTGTTGATTTTGATTCAGCCCGATTTGGGCACGGCAATTTTGATTGGCACCGGGGGGTTGGCGGTGGTGTTTTTGGCTGGGCTTCGCTGGCCAATGATTGTGGGGTTCAGCGCGCTGGTGATGGCCGCCTTGCCGGTGTTGTGGCTCAACCTTCGCGACTATCAAAAAAACCGCATCCTGACGTTTTTGGACCCTGACCGCGATCCGTTGGGTCAGGGTTGGAACATCATCCAATCGAAGATTGCGGTGGGCTCTGGGGGCTGGTCGGGCACGGGGTGGTTGTCGGGCTCGCAATCGCATTTGGAGTTTTTGCCCGAACCGCACACCGATTTTATCTTTTCGGTGTTGGCCGAAGAGTTCGGTTGGTTGGGCGTGATGGCGGTGCTGGTGGTCTATGCGTTGATCATTTTTCGGTGTTTGCAACTGGCCCACGAGTGCACGGATCCGTTTGCACGCTTGGTGATCGGCGGCATTGTGGTGTCGTTTTTTGTCTACGTTGTGGTCAACATCTCCATGGTCAGTGGGTTGTTGCCGGTGGTCGGTGTGCCGCTGCCGTTGATGAGTTATGGCGGCACCTCAGCGGTGACGATTTTGGCAGGCTTTGGATTGATTCAAGGCCTGCACAGCCGACGGCGATTTATGGGCCATTGATCCGTGCTATAACACGCATGTTGGCTCGATTGAACTGACTTCAATACTCAAATTCAAGGATGGGATGAAAGCGATCATGAGAACGTTTTGGTGTGTGGTGGGGTTGTTGTTGATCACGGTGAACTCGAGCTGGGCCGAGCCCCACCCAGGCGCCGATCAATTCATCGAGGCGGTGGTCAGTGAGCACGCCCTGGACCCTGAGTTGGTGCGCTCGGTGGTCTCGCAAGCCGAGTATCAACAAAGCATCATCGATGCCATGACCCGCCCGGCCGAAGCCAAGCCTTGGCACGAGTATCGCGGGATTTTTCTCAACGAGACGCGCATCGCTGGCGGGGCGGAGTTTTGGCGGGCCAACGAGGCCCTGCTGACCCAGATCAGCGAGACCTATGGGATTCCCATCGAGTTGGTGGTCGCCATTGTCGGGGTGGAGACCAACTATGGCATGAACACCGGCAGCTTCCGGGTCATCGACGCGCTGGCGACTCTGGGCTTTTACTACGAGCCCAGGGCAGATTTTTTCGCCCGCGAGTTGGGGCATTTCATGGCCCTGGCCGAAGAAGAGTCCCTGCCGCTGACCGACATTCGAGGCTCGTATGCCGGCGCGATGGGCTTGGGTCAGTTCATTCCCTCCAGCTATCGGGCCTACGCGGTGGACTTTGATGGCAGCGGCCACCGCGACCTGTGGCGCTCGTTGCCCGACGCGTTGGGCTCGGTGGCCAACTACTTGGCCGAGCACCGCTGGATTCCAGGCCAGCCCATCGCGCTGCCCACCGAGGCGGTGCCCGAGGACTTGGATTTGGATCAATTCGAACTCAAACCCAACGCCAACATCGGCGCGCTTCAAGCCCAAGGCGTGCGGTTCGACGACCACGACTTGCCGGCCGACACACCCGCGACTTTGATCGAGCTCGAAGGCAGCGACGGCCCAGAGCACTGGGTGGGCTTGAACAACTTTTATGTCATCACGCGCTACAACCGCTCGCCGCTGTACGCGATGGCCGTGACCCAGCTGGCCGATGAGATTGCCCAACGCGCCGAGTGAGGGCCTTGGGCGCCCGCGTCCGTTGAGTGCACGGCGGCCACGGCTGCTTTGTCTGGTCGGCGGGGTGTGCCTTGTGGCGCTGAGCGGTTGCGCCCGCTACACCTTTGATGGCCCGCCAAGCGGGTCGTTTGATCCGAGCTTGATCGAGCCGGTCGCCCCCAAGGCCGAGCCGTTGAGCGCCTACGGCAACCACAGCCCGTATGAAGTCTGGGGTGAGCGATACGAGGTGCTGCCCACCGCTCGGGGGTATGTCGAGCGGGGCGTGGCGTCGTGGTATGGGACCGCGTTCCACGGCCGCAACACCTCATCGGGTGAGCCGTATGACATGTACCAGCTCACCGCCGCCCACAAGCACCTGCCGCTGCCAAGCTATGTCGAGGTCACCCACTTAGAGACCGGCGAGTCGATCATCGTGCGCGTCAACGACCGCGGCCCGTTTAAACCGGGCCGGATCATTGATTTGTCGTGGGCGGCGGCGGTGCGTTTGGGCATCGACCAGGCCGGCACCGCACCGGTGGAGGTGCGCGCGCTGAGCTTTGACGAGCCCGACCCCAGCATTCGCCGGCCCGCCAAACTGCCGGTGTGGGTCCAAGCCGGGGCGTTTTCAGATCAGGGCAATGCCGAGAAACTCCGCGACCAGCTGGCGGCCGCCAACATCGCTCCGGTGGCGTTTGAGTCCCCCAAAAGCCCCAAAGATCGGGTTTGGCGCGTGCGTTTGGGGCCTTTTTCTGACGTCGAGGCGGCGATTTCGGGGGTGGCGCAATTGCTTGAGATGGGCCTCGAGCAGACCCAATATGTGTATCCTTAAAGACCCTTGCTGAAACGAGCCGTGATCATGACTGTGATGTGTCTTCGATCGAACCCATGCAACAGATTCAAGCCAGCGGTGATCAGCCGTTGGCTGGCGCGGGGTGCTGTCATCACCGCCTTGCTGTGGCCCGCTTGGGCCAGCGCTCAGGTGGCGATCCCGCAAGCCCCACCAGTGGATGCCGAAAGCTATGTCTTGATGGACTTTGACAGCGGCCATGTGATCGCCGAAAAAGACCCCCACGACCCGGTGGAACCGGCGAGCATCACCAAGCTGATGACCTCGTACGTGGCGTTTCATGAACTCAAACGCGGCAACATCGCGCTCGACGATGAGGTGTTGATCTCAGAGCGCGCGTGGCGCACCGGCGGCTCGCGGATGTTTGTCGAGGTCAACACGCGCGTTGACTTGGCGTCTTTGTTAAAGGGCGTCATCATCCAATCGGGCAATGACGCCAGCGTGGCGGTGGCCGAGCACATCGCCGGCACCGAGGCGGCGTTTGCGTTGCTGATGAACGAGTACGCGCAGTTTTTGGGGATGGACGACACGTTCTATGCCAACGCCACCGGGTTGCCCGATCCCAACCAAGTGACCTCAGCGCACGACTCGGCGCTGTTGGCGCGGGCCATCATCGACGAGTTCCCAGAATATTATGAGTGGTACTCGCAGCGCGAATTCACCTTTGAGGGCATCCGCCAGCACAACAGAAACCGACTGCTGTGGCGCGACCCCTCCGTCGATGGCCTGAAAACCGGCCACACCGAAGCGGCCGGGTATTGTTTGGTGACCTCAGCGCTTCGCAACGACATGCGCTTGATCAGCGTGGTGATGGGCTCGAGCGATGAAGAAAGCCGGGCGACGTCTTCCCAATCGCTGCTCAACTACGGGTTCAGGTTCTATGAGACGTATGCGTTGTATGACACCGACGATGAGGTCGCCACGACCCAAGTGTGGCAAGGCAGCGCCGACGAGGTGTCGTTGCGGGTGGACGCCCCGATATTTGTGACCGTGCCCCGTGGGCGGTTTGATGACATTGACAACATGCTCAGCCTCGATGGCGATGTCATCGCACCGGTGGCCAAAGACCAGCCCTTGGGCGAGCTTAAGGTGATGCTGGACGATGAGGAGTTGGCGAGCCGGGTGGTGTTGGCCCGTGATGCGGTTGAGCAGGCGGGCTTTTTTGGTCGCACGCAAGACCGGCTGAAGATGTGGTGGCGAGGGTTGTCGGGCGATGGCTGAGCCGGAGGGACTGTCGTTTCCATGTGACTACCCGGTCAAGGCGATGGTGCGCACCGAACAAGGCGCGCACGAGGCGGTGATGAACACCATGGCCCGCCAAGCCATTTTCTCCAAAGACGACGACGTGTCGGTGCGGTTGAGCCGAAACGGCAGCTACAAGAGCATCACCATCACCGTCCGCGTGCACTCCAGAGACCACCTCGAGGCCATCTACCAAGACTTGCGCGCGCTGGACTCGGTGGTGATGACGCTCTAGCTGGGGCTTGGATCGGCCGATGCCCACCCACCTGAAGACCTTATCCATCAAAGACCTGGGCCGCCAGCCGTATGCACCGGTGTGGGCGAAGATGCAAGCGTTCACCGACGCGCGCGGTGCGGACACACCCGACCAACTGTGGCGCGTCGAGCACGATGCGGTGTTCACCCAAGGCTTGGCGGGGAAGCCTGAGCACATCTTAAACGCTCAGGCGCTGGAGAGCGCCCAGATCCCGGTGGTGGCCACCGACCGCGGTGGCCAAGTCACCTACCACGGCCCCGGGCAAGTGGTGTTGTACCCGTTGCTTGATTTGGAGCGGCTGGGGGTGGGGGTGCGCTGTTTGGTCGATCACCTCGAACAGATCGTGATTGATTTGCTGGCCGATCACGGCGTGGCCAGCGCTCGCAGAGACGGTGCCCCTGGGGTGTATATCGACGGCGCCAAAGTCGCCTCGATCGGCTTGAAAGTCCGCCGCGGCTGCACCTATCATGGTTTGGCTGTGAACGTCGCCATGGACTTATCGCCCTTTTCGTTGATCAACCCATGCGGCATGGCGGGTCTGGCCATGACCCAGGTCAGCGCGCATTGCCCCGAGCTCGACTTTGGGGGGGTGTGTGAAGCCCTGACGACACGCCTGACCCAGCGGCTCGGTTACGATCAAACTTAATTAGAAATCAAAGGTCTCAGTGGGCATGACAACAATGCGAGAAAGAATCAAACACACCGCTGGCGTGTGGGTGGCCATGACTTTGGCCGCAGCCTTGGCCGCTGGCCTGGCCGTGACCAACCTCTCAGCCGACCAAGAGACCGCAGCAAAAGCCGACAAGGCCGAAGGCTTGGATGATGAGGCGTTGGCACCCGCGCCTGAGCACCTGCTGGCCAGCCGACTGGCCACAAGGTTTGTCTCGGGCTACCACTACCACCGCAACAACCTCGATGAAGACATCTCTGCTCGGATCTTTGATCAGTACTTCAAGCTCCTGGACCCCAACCGGATGTACTTCACCGCCGCCGATCTGGACGACTTTGAGCGGTATCGGCCGCACATGGAAAAAGCGCTGAAAAGCTCAGACTTGGATCCCGCTTTCGATGTGTTCAACCGCTACGTCAAACGCGTCAACGAGCGGGTGGACTTTGCTCGCGAGCGCTTGGCCGAGGGGTTTGATTTCACCGAAGACGAGACCTTTTATTTTGACCGCAGCGAGGCCGATTGGGCCGACGACGACGCGGCGTTGGAGGCCTATTGGACCCAGCGGGTGAAAAATGACTACCTGCGGCTGAAGCTGGCCGACAAAGAAGCTGACGAGATCAAAGACACCTTAGATAAGCGCTACAAAGGGCTGGCCCGGCGGATCTCTGAGCTGAACGCCGAAGACGTGTTTCAGTTTTTCATGAACGCCTACACCCGCTCGATTGAACCCCACTCGTCTTACCTTTCGCCCCGATCGGTGGAGAATTTTGAGATTTCCATGCGCTTGAGCCTCGATGGCATCGGCGCGCTGTTGCAACGAGAGACCGAGTACACGAGCATTGTCGAGGTCATTCCAGGTGGCCCGGCCGATCTCGACGGTCGCTTGCAAGAGGGCGATCGCATCGTCGGCGTGGCCCAAGACGATGAAGACATGGTCGATGTGGTCGGCTGGCGGTTGGATGACGTGGTGGCCTTGATCCGCGGCGAGCGCGAGACCAAGGTTCGGTTGGAGGTGTTGCCGGCCGAGTCGGGCTTGAGTGGCCCACCGACCACGATTGAGTTGGTCAGAAATGAAGTCAAGCTCGAAGAGCAGGCGGCCAGCAGCGAAGTCATCGAGTTGCCAGAGCGCACCATCGGTGTCATTAAAGTCCCGGTCTTTTATGTGGACTTTGAGGGTCGAGCGGCGAACAAGCCCGACTACCGCTCATCAACGCGCGATGTGCGCCGATTGATTAACGAGCTCAGCGAACAAGACGTGGATGGTTTGGTGATTGACCTTCGCGGCAACGGCGGCGGTGCGTTGGTCGAAGCCACCACCATGACCGGGTTGTTCATTGACGAGGGCCCGGTGGTGCAGGTCAGAGACTCCAGGGGCCGGGTCAACATGGAACAAGACAAAGAACCCGGCATGGCCTGGGATGGCCCGCTGGCGGTGTTGGTGGATCGGCGTTCGGCGTCGGCGTCTGAAATCTTTGCAGGCGCGATCCAAGACTATGGTCGCGGTGTGGTGGTCGGTGAGCCCACGTTCGGTAAAGGCACTGTCCAAAACATGATTGACTTGGATCACATCTCCCGGTCTGACATTGGGCTGGGCCAGATGAAGCTGACCATGGCGCAGTTTTATCGGGTGGCGGGGGGCTCGACGCAGCTGCGTGGGGTGCAACCGGACATCGCTTTGCCCACCCCAGGCGACCCCGACGAGGTGGGTGAAAGCGCGATGGAATACGCCCTGCCGTGGGCGGAGATCGACCCGGCAGACTACGAGCCGATGGCCGATTTATCGGGGTTGATTGACCAGGCGAGGAAACAGCACCTGGCCCGGCGCGACAGCGACCCAGAACTTGTGGATTTGGTGGCCGACGTGCAAGCGTTTGAAGAAGACGCCGAGCGCGATTTTGTGTCATTGAACGAGGCCGCCCGACGCGAGCAAATGGCAGAGGCTGAAGACGAGCGCCGCGATCGGTTTGGTGAGCCCAATGAGGCGTTGGCCAGCGCCGACGACACCACCGACAACAGCACTGAAGATAAAGCCGGTGACGAAGCCTTGGACAGTGACGACGACGCCAGCGCGCCCGAAGACGACATTTATCTGGTCGAGTCGGCCCGGATCTTGGCCGACCTGATGGCGTTGGATGGTGACCTTAAAGTGGTGGCACACCGCAGCTTGCCCGCGGCGACGATGCCCAGCGATCGCTGAGGCCGATCGGGTGGGTCGACCGGATGGGTCGATGGCGACGATGAACACACCCGGTGTGCGTGTCGCCCACGTCGCACTGCCTGTGCCACTGCCCCAATCGTTTGACTACTTGCCGGCGCAAGACGCCGCGCTTCCGCCGGTTGGCAGCCGCGTGTTGGTGCCCTTCGGTCGGCGCCGGTTGGTGGGTGTGGTGCTGGGCCATGGCGCCACCACCGCGCCGCTTGAAAAGCTCAAAGCCATCGCCGAGGTCTTGGACGAGGCCTTATTGGGCGAGGATGTGTTGGCCTTGCACGCCTGGGCCAGCCGCTACTATGCCTACCCCGCCGGCGAGGCGGTGGAGCTGCTGCTGCCCCCGGCGCTTCGCCGCGCCAAGCCGTTTCGGTCGGCCACCCCGAAAGCCTATCGACTCACCGCCAGCGGCCAGCAGGCCGATGCGGGTCGAGCGCACGCCCAAAAACACGCCCTTGAGTGCCTCAAATCGGGGGTGGTGTCACGGGTGGCGTTGATTGACCAAGGCGTCCAACCGGCCACGGTGAAGGCGTTGCTCGACAAAGGCTGGATTGAACAAACCGACCACCAGCCGGTGATGGATGCCACCCCAGGCCCCACACTCAACACCGACCAACGCGCCACGGTCGAGACGATCAGTGGCTCGTTCGGTGGCTTTGCGGTGCATTTGTTGGCCGGGATCACCGGCAGCGGCAAGACCGAGGTGTATTTGCAGCTGGCCAAGCGGGTGTTGGACACCGCCGGTCAGGTGCTGATCATGGCCCCAGAGATTGGGTTGAGCCCGCAATTGATTCGGCGCGTGGAGGCGCGGCTTGGCGTGCGCGCGTTTGTCTATCACTCAGAGCTGTCGGCCAGTGAGCGGTTGGCGTGCTGGCAGGCCTGTCGGTCTGGGCAAGCCTCGGTGGTCATCGGCACCCGCTCGGCGGTGTTTTTGCCGTTTCAATCGCTGGGGCTTTTGGTGGTGGATGAAGAACACGACGCCAGCTTCAAACAAATCGATGGCGCGCGTTACCACGGCCGCGACTTGGCGGTTTGGCGCGCCAAGCATTTGGACATTCCCATTGTCTTAGGCTCGGCCACGCCGTCGTTGGAGAGCCTAAACAATGTCTTCGAGGGGCGCTATCAACAGCACACCCTGGCCCAGCGCGCGGGGGATGCCTTGGCACCGCGCTGGCGCATCATCGACCAGCGCGGGGAACAAGAGGGGCTGTCCGATGACTTGCTGGCCAAAATCGATGCGCACTTGAGCCGCGGTCAACAGGTGCTGCTGTATCGAAACCGCCGTGGGTTTGCACCGGTGATGATGTGCCAAGCCTGTGGTTGGCAGGCCGATTGCCACCGCTGCAGCGCACACATGACCCTCCACCAAAGCCAGTCGCGGTTGCAGTGCCACCACTGTGGCCACCAAACACCCACCCCCAGGCGCTGCCCCAGCTGCCAAGACCCCAACTTGATTGCGCTGGGGGCGGGCACGGAGCGCTTGGAGGCGGTGCTGGGCGAGCGGTTTCCGAACCATCCCGTCCACCGGGTGGATCGCGATGTGATGACCGGTCGCCACGACTTTGAAACGCTGTTGGCCGAAGTCAAAACCGGGGGGCCGTGCATTTTGGTGGGCACCCAAATGCTCGCCAAGGGCCACCACCTGCCCAAGGTGACCTTGGCGGCGGTGTTGGATGTTGACCAAGCGCTTTTTAGTGGCGACTTCAGAGCGCCTGAGCGTTTGGGACAGGTGGTGTTTCAAGTCGCCGGTCGCGCCGGTCGGGTGGTCAGCCCCGACCAACCCCGCGCTGAGTTTGTGCTGCAAACCCGCCACCCCGAACACACGCTGTTGGCCCGCCTGCTCGAGGGCGACTACATCCGCTTTGCCCAAGACTTGTTGGCGGAGCGACGCCAAGCCGGTTTGCCGCCGGCCGAGGCGTTGGTGTTGCTCCGCGCTGAAGCCCACCACAGCGAGGCGGCGGTGGCGTTCTTAAACCAAGCCAGCCAAGTGTTGGCGCAAGCCGGTCTCGAGGTGCAAGGCCCGATCCCGGCCATCATGGCCAAACGGGGTGGGTATTGGCGCCATCAGCTGTGGTTGCAAGCACCCACTCGGGCGCGGTTGATCGACACCGTGGCCCAGCATTGGGTGGCGCTGTATGACTTGCCGACGTCCAAGAAGGTTCGCTGGCACGTGGATGTGGACCCCACCGAGCTGTAGCGGTGGGCTAGGGCACAGACTCGCCCATGACCGAGGCGCCTTCGCGGCGTGTATCGGCTGAGGCGTCACTCGGGCCGGTGGCGTGGACCCCGCCGAAAAACAGCGAGCGCGTTGCCCAGCGGGTTGCGGTGGGGTGGTGCTCGAGCAGCCAAGCCTGCGCCGCGGGCGACCAAGCCTCGGCCAGCTCCACGCTCAAGTGATCGCCCTCCAAGTGCATCCTGGGCGCCGCGATGGCCGAGGTCAGGTCCATATCAAAGTCCACCAAATGACTCAGCACTTGTAAAAGCGCGGTGCGGATGCGGTTGGAGCCGCCGCTGCCCATCAGATAGCGCTGCGATTTTGTGCGGTGGTGCAAGATGGTGGGTGTCATCATCGACGCCAACCGCCGATTGACGGGCCAACAATGAAACCCGCCGCGGTTGATGTCTTCCTCGCCCAGCATGTTATTCATCATAATGCCCGCGTCTTCTAAGACGTGCCCCGAGCCTTCGCCATTGGAGACGGTCATCGACACCGCACAGCCTTGACCATCGTCAATGCTGATGTGGGTGGTGCCTTTGCGCGCGGGGCTGTGGCGGTCCAACAAGTCCCTAAATTGCTTGTTGAGCTTGGCGCGTGCGCCCTGGAGGCTGGGGTCTTCGAGCCGGCAGCGATCGTCGTTGACCTGGCGCATGGTGTCGACCAACGCCTCAAGGTGTGCCACCGAGCCAAAGCCGGTGTGAGGGTCCAAGCGTTGGCTTAAGTGCAGCGTCGATAGCGCCAACATCATGCCACCGAAAGCCGGTGGTGGGTTTGACCACAAGGTCGCATTGCGGTAGCGCCACGTCAACGGCCGGCGCCACTGCGCCCGGTACCCTTGCAAGTCGGCGTGTTGCAAATGCCCCCCCAAAGAGCGGTGGTCGTCGATCAGGGCATTGGCCAGCGGCCCGCGGTAGAACGCATCGGCGCCATCTTGCGCCCATTGGTCGAGAAAGTCAGCCAGGCGAGGCTGTTGGATGAGCGTGCCCACGCTCGGCAGTGGCGCGCGCTGATCGACCAAGCGCGCCCAGCGGGCCGCTTGCGGCGTGGCACGAACAATGGGTTCGAGGATTTGGAGGGTGTGGTGTTGCAATGCGTTGAGCGCGACCCCCACCCGGGCGGCGCGTTGGGCCGGCTCGATCAGGCGCTTTTTGGGCAGCGAGCCAAAACGCGCGTGCAAGGCATCGAGCCCGGCGACCACGCCTGGGGTGGCGGTGGAGGCGGTGCCGACATGAAACTCTTGGGTGGTGGTGCCAAAGTTGCCCAAGATGGGGTAAAAATCAACCGCACCGGTGCGCTGTTGGCGCGGGGTGTGGGCAAAAAAGTCCAAACACGCGGTGGGGTGTTGGTCTGTTTGAACCAACGCGTGGCCGCCGCCGCCCAATGAGGCCAGCAGGGGTTCGGCGACACACGCGGTCAGCAACGCCGCGATGGCCGCGTCCACCCCATTGCCGCCGTCTTTGAGGATGTCGTGGGCCGCTTGGGTGGTCTCGTGGTGGCCGGTGGCGATGCGGTGCGATGGGGGCATAGACTGATTGTAGCTGGAAAGTCTTGAGTGGAAAGACGCTGTGGCGCCGGACAAAGGACCCGCTGCCCACCCACTGCGCACAGCCGGCTTGAATTGCCCATAAAAATTGGCGATAATGGTGGGCTAGCATTTGAATTGACAGGAACCGTGGCCATGAAGCCAGATATTCACCCCAATTACCGTGACGTGATTTTTCAAGATCTCTCCAGCGAGTTGATGTTCAAGACCCGCTCGACGATCGAGACCAAAGAGACCATCCAGTGGGAAGATGGCAACGAGTATCCTTTGGTGAAAGTGGAGGTCTCTTCTGAGTCACACCCGTTCTACACCGGCAAGCACAAGATGCTCGATTCGGGCGGTCGTGTCGACAAGTTCAAAAAGCGCTACGGCAAGTAAGCCCAGCATTTGCTAAGTGCATGGGCACTTGGCGCCAATTGCACCCCATCGATTAGGCGCTGGCGTAACCCAGCGCCTTTTTTGTGCGCTGACCATTGTCTTGGGGCTACTTGTCTTGTCCATCGGTTGGGGCGCATCAACTGAGGCGTCGGCCCAGGCAATCATCGAGCAGGCGTGGTTTGAAGACCCCGCGGCTCAAATGACAATTGCCGACGCCAGGCAATCTGACAAGTGGACACCCTACGCGGGCCTATTGAGTGAGGGTTATGGAACAGGGGCGGTGTGGGTTCGACTGGTCATCGAGCCCTCCTCTGTTGAGCCTTTGATTTTGGCTTTGCAGCCGGTTTATTTGGATCAAGTGGAAATTTTTGGCGCCGCGTCCAATGAGCCGCTGGCCGTGGTGGGCGATTGGGTCCACCCCAAAAGCGCTGAGCGTATTGCCCAAGCATTTAGCTACACGCTACCTGTCACCGATGAGCCGACTGAATTGTGGCTTCGCCTGACCTCAACCAGCACGCGCCAATTGTTGGTGCAAGTGCTCACAGAAAACGAATGGGTCACCGACCAACTGCAAAACCAATTGGGTTCGGTCTTTTATGTGGTGGCGTTGTTTGTGTTGTTCATCACCGCGCTTGTGCAGTGGCGGCTTTCCCAAGACCGCATCTTTGCAGTGTTTGCGCTTTCGGTGGGCACCGCGTGTGCCTATGGGCTTTCGGTCACCGGTCTGCTTCGGCTGGTGTGGCCCATGGACTGGCCGGCAATGGGGTTGGATGCGTATCAATCGTTCTTTTCGGTGTCTGCGACCGTCGCTGGCATCGCGTTCCACCTGGCTTTTATCCGGCGCTTGGGGTTGCCGGCTTGGGGACTGATGATCTCTCGAGTTTATTTGGCTTACCAGCTGGTTAAGTTCGTGTTGTTGGCCTCGGATCAGGTGATACTCGCGCTGACATTAAACCTGTGGGATGTCTTAATCGCGCCGTTTCTGTTTTTGGGGCTGGTGTTGTTGTCTGGGCGGGGCATGGATGCCGATCGATCATTGCCGCGGTGGATGGTGGTGGGGCTTTACTCGGTGTTGCTTGGGTTTTTGCTGCTCGCCGCGTTGCCAGGACTCGGGTTGTTGGCCGCGCCGGAGTTTTCGTTATACGTCGTCCAAGTGAATGCATTGATGACCACGGTATTGATTTTGGGGCTCCTTCAATACCGCCAACGCAGACTGAACGCACAGCAGCTTGAGTTGGAGACCAAGGCGGACTTGGCGGAACAGGCCGCTGAAAAAGAGCGGTTTGCCCGCACCGAACAACAGCGGCTGTTGGACATGCTCACCCATGAATTGAAAACCCCGCTGGCGGTGATGCGGCTCAAGCTGGAAGACTCTCATGCGGCCACGCCCGCCATTTCAAAAGCCATCGGCGACATGTCCGACATGATTGAGCGGTGTACCCAAGCCAATCAGGCTGAGGATGGTCGATTGACCGTCAACCAGGCGAGCACAGACCTGACTACGCTGATCGGTGATGTGGTTTCGAGTGCCACGAAGTCTCATCGCGAAGTTCGGGTGGACTTGACCGATCACCACGCATGCACCACCATCACAACCGATCCCCAGCTCACCACCGTTATCTTAATGAACTTGATTGAGAACGCGTGCAAATATTCGCCGCCCGCCTCAGCAATCAACGTGGATCTTCAGCCGGCTAAAGACGGGGGATGGTGTGTTGCGATCGGGAACCTTCCCGGGGAGGCGGGGTGGCCCGACCCGACTCAAGTCTTTGAAAAATACTACCGATCGAGCCACGCCCAACGCCAGCCGGGCACAGGATTGGGGCTTTTCTTGGCCCAAGCGCTGACCGAGATGCTCCAGGGACAATTGGACTATGCCCCCACCCAGACCCACGTCCGGTTCGTCTTGTGGCTGCCCAAACACCCCTGGGCTTAAATTCAACAAACAATAAAGGTAAATTCAGCTTTGTTCAGCTTTGGGCGGGCCGATTGCGCATAATTACCCATTAAATAAGGTATTGAGCTCAATTGTGGCTGATATTCCGTCTTTGAGAATTGTTGTGGTGGAAGACTCCGATGCGCTTCGAGCGACAACGGTCTCGATGCTTTTGGCGGATGGCCACAGCGTCAGTGGCGTGTTCTGCGCTGAGGATGTTGACGACACCCCCGCCGATCCGATGCCCGATCTCTACATCGTTGATATCAACCTTCCCAACGAAGATGGCTTGAGTTTGGTTAATCGGATTCGACGCAGCCAACCGCTGGTGGGCATTATCTTGATGACCGCGCGTCATCAGCTGGATGACCGAATCCGGGGCTACCATGAAGGGGCCGATATTTATCTCCAAAAGCCAGTGGAGCGGTCTGAGCTTCGCGCCTGTGTGGCGAGGTTGGCTCACCGGCTCAGTGCAATCCGGCAAGCCAAGCCCGATCACTTGCTGTTGCAGAGTGTTTCGCTCACCCTACAAGGCCCGGCGGGCGAGGCGAGCTTAAGTGCACCTGAGGCGCAGCTGTTGTTGGCTTTGAGTCGTGTCGGTGGCCAATGCCTCGAGCGTTGGCAGGCCATGGAGATCATTGACCCGACCAGAAAAGGATTGTCACCTTCAAACCTGGAGGTGAGGATCAGTGGTCTGCGGCGCAAGCTGAAATCCTGTGGTGGGCCAGAACAGGCCATCAAAGCCGAACGTGGTCAAGGATATCGCTTGTTGTGCTCTGTTGAGGTGAGGTAGGGGTATGCATTGGGCCATCAACTCGGAGAGCCTAAAAGCGCACGCTCAGCCTATGGTGGGTGAAAGGCTTTGGCGGCGCTTTGGGCTGGAGCTGAGCAGAACTGTTTGTGTATTGGCGATTGCAAGTGGCTTGATGCTGGGTGTCGCTGCGGATGCCGTTGCCCAGAACTTGACCATAAGTGATGGAAGCGAAACCGGGGTTACAAAAACAACCAGCGGCAACGTTGTGACGTTCACAGGCACCGGCACGGGCAGTCCAGTGGTAAAAGCCGCAACCATCGAGGCCGAGCTTAATGCGGGCAAAAGTGTGGTTGTTGTCTCAAGCGGGGACATCACTGTCAGCGCATCGATTGAGAAAACAAGCGGGGCTGATGCCACGCTCACGCTCAAAAGCAACGACCAATCTGGAAGCCCCATTGTCTTCAACAGTGGCAACATCATCTCAAGCAGCAATGCGCTCAACCTGGTGGCATGGACAGATCCTGGTGGCTCAACGTCAGGCACTGCAAGCATTGATCTAAACGGCGTTAGCATCGAGACCAACGGTGGGCATTTCTGGGCCGGTGCCGGAGCCGCTGAGATTTGGAATGGGATAGAGGGTGGCAGCGGTTTTGCGTACACCTTTAACGAGAATGACTCAGCCATCGTAATTTTCGATAGCAGCATCGCCTCTGATGGGGGAGACGTCCGAATTAAAGGCTCAGCGCATCACACCGCGGGTGGTGATGTTGGGCAGAACAACGGCATCAGGATTTATGGCAACAGCTCGATTGGCAGCAGTGCAGGCTCGATTACGCTGGATGGCTTGTTGCAGGGTCGGTATTACACCGGCGCAGGCTTATCCATTGGTGGTGATGGCGCAGATGGCGATGACATCACCATTACAGCAACGAGTGGCGACATCGTGCTTCACGCTGAAGATCAAGGAGATGGCGCAGGCAGTCTCTGGGGCCATGGGGTCTTGATTCGGGCTGATGCGAATACCGTCAGCAAGAAGATCAGCACCACCAGCGGCTCAATTAGCCTAGAGGGCAGTACCGACACCACGCAAACCAACGATGGCAGTGGTGTGCAGCTGCAATCGAAGGGTAACATCCAAGTGGTGTCTCAGGCGGGTATGATCACCCTGACTGGTACGGCAAGCCCTTCGGGCAGTACCGACCTTATCAACGGTATTCGACTGGCTGCTTCGGATGACCCAGATCGTATTCAAATCGGATTCGATGGGAGCAATGCCTACAGTGGCAACATCAAGTTGATCAGCGATTCGATCCTTCAGCGCAGTGTCAATTCCGGCGCGGGGTCTTTGAGCCTGCAAACCAGCGGCGCACTGACGATAGAGCCCAAGGGCACTACGTTTAGCCATTTGCGCGCGTCGGGCGCGGACGCTCTCACGTTTGATGATGATTGGGATTTCGGTAATTCGCTGGGTGAGTTGACCATAGGTAAAAGCACGAATACATTAGATGTCACGCTCAATAGCCCATTGACAATCGCTGGCCCGATTTCGGTGTATGGCGGCGATATCAATCTCAATGCCAATCTGACCCCTACAGCAACAGGCGCAAGCATCTTGCTCAAGTCACTGGGGACAATCGAAGTTCAAGATAACCGCAGCATTCAAACAAACGGCGGAGACCTTATTTTATGGGCGAACAGTGACAACCTCAATGACGGGAATGTGCTCACAGGTCAAAATGTCACTCTGGATTCACGACAAGGTGGCGCGAGTACTGGAGGTGGTCACATTCATATTGGTGGTGGTGCCGATACGAATAGTGATGGATTCCCCGATGATGCAACGGCTGGCATTGGTAATTTCACTGGAGGCACGGCGTATGGGATTTTGTTCGGAAATGCAGCGGGGTCTGGAGTAGAGCTACTTTCAGGTGGGGGCAACATCACCCTGATCGGTGGAGTTGATGGGAATTTTAACGCTGCTGAGAATTCTCATGGCATTGGATTCTTTCCTGGCTATACGGTCAATGCCAATGCAGGGAATATCACCTTTGAAGGGTATGCCAATAGTGGTGGTGCATCGACCATTGGCATTGATCTCATGACAGGTGGCGAGACAAATTCGAGTTCGATCACAACAACAGGAAGCCTCACATTAAATGGCGTGACCACCGTGACGCAAGGCAGTGATAACTTAGGGGTCATCTTAAACGATGGTCTGACAGTCAATGCTGGCACAGTGGATATAACCGGCAGTTCAGACGATGTCAGTGTTTTGTCGGGCGCCCCAATCACCGCTGCGGGTTCTGTTTCGGTGTCAGGGGGTGCCCTCTCCATCAATCAGCCGCTCACGGGCAGCGACATTTCCCTGACTGCCACCGGCAATGTCACTCAAGGGGCGTCGGGGGCCTTAACAGCCAACAAGTTAAGCTTCAACGGCACCGGCAACTTCACCCTCCAAAACACCAGCAATGATGTGAACACCATCGCAGGTGGGACCGCCGGCGCCAGATTGGGTGCGGTGAAATACTTCGATGCCGATGATGTCACCATCGGCACGGTTAACCCCACAGGCATATATTCATCGGATGATGTGTTGATCGAAACCGCCACGGGCAACATCAACCTAGCTGAGCCCGTCAACACCACATCAACCACCAACACCACCACGGGTGATACCGGTGCGATTGTTCTCAATGCTGGCAAATCCGCGGGAACAGGCTCATTTGGTGGTGGAAATATCATTGTCAGTGGCAATGGGTCTGTGTTGTCGAATGGCATCAACAAGCTCTATAGTGAATCGGATGCAGCGAGCACGGGTCTGACAACTTTGGCCGGTGGTGAGAGCAATGTCCGTCACCTGGTGGATGAAACCACGACCACCTTCAACCCTGTCTTAGCAGGCGATACCACCTACGCGCTCTACCGCTCTGGTCCCTTGGGTGAGGGTGATCTCACCATTGTCGCCAGCGGCGGGGCGGCCGAGAACAGCGGTTGGGTTTATAACAACGGCGTGCTAGCCACTACGCAAGCCACTGTGAATGTGAATGCCTCAGACCTGGTCACGAAACTTGGCCTGGGCAATCTCACCATCGAGGCGAATAACATCACTGTGGATGCTTCGGTTTCTTGGAACAATGCCAATGCGCTGACGCTGGAAGCCATCGAAAAAATTACTGTAGGTGCGGACGATGAGCTGATCAGCGCCGGTGGCAATATTTCGCTGTTGGCGGGTCAATCCATCGGGCTTAGTCAGAGCACAAGCTGGGACAACCGATCCGTGATAAACGCCAATGGGGGCAACATCATCATCCAAGCCGTCAGTGGTGCGTTTGATGTCAGCCGCGTGGTGTCGCTTGCATTTGTTGAAATCAAGACCAATGGCGCAGGTACGATCGCCATTACCGGTGATGGCACAAACAGCACGCGCACCTCCGAGTCATCATGGGGTGTGTCATTTGATGGTGTGGCGTCGCAAAGCCGCATCCAATCAGAGCATGGCGCCATCAATATCGTGGGTGTGGGTGGTGGTGTGTCATCCAATTCCCGTGGGATTGTTGCTGATGGTCGAGATTTCCAAATTCTCTCAGCCACAGGCGCCATTGCCCTGCGGGATCAGAGGCCTTCGACATGTGCCAGCTGTGGTTATGGTGGGCTCTATCTCAATCCATCGACCAATGATGGCACGGGCATTGTTTTTGGTTCTGATGGGGCCACGGTGTTATCAGATGCTTCCACCGACAGTGCATCGACGCTCACAATACAAGCCGATCGCTTCTCCGCCGAGGGGGGCACATCAACCGTTCAGACAACAGGCGCCATGACCCTTGAGCCTGCCAGTGCGACTTTTGAGGCTTCTCAAACATTCCCCCAAGCGCTGTCCCTGGCATCTGATGTCTCTGGTTTGACGCTGGGTAAATCCGGCAGCACAGCAGGCATCACGGTCGATGCAGCCACAACCATCGCCGGCCCAATAACTTTATATGGTGACGACACCAGCATTGAGGCAGCATTGGAAGCGACCAGTGACCGCGTGACATTCGTCGGTGCTGCTGCAGATGACATCAAAGGCACGGTCAGCAATAACGCGGCCGGTACGATTACTGCTGATGAGCTCTTGATTGAGAATATCCATTCTGTGCAGCTCAACACGGGCAATGTGAATGTGGCCAAGCTCGCTGGCCAAGGTGGTCATCGGATGTTGCTTCGAAACACGGGTCCACTGGAGATCGGCAGCGTGGGTGCTGCCAGTGGACTCTCAGCCAGTGAGTTTGTGGTGATTGAGACCACCACTGGGGACCTCACCGTGACAGAGTCTGTGGCCTCAACCTTGAGTGCTGGGACCTCCGTTACCTTGAACGCTGGCAGAGACAAGGGTGTGGGTGATGACAGCGGCGGCGATATTGTGGTCTCTGGCAATGGCGTGATCAACATCGAGACTGATGCCATCGCCAAGCTCTACAGCGGTTCGCCGGCCAACAGCCCGGGCTTATCCGATAAAGCCGGTGAGGTGTTGGTGTTCTATGATGAGACTGACCAGCCCCCTGCATCGGCTTTTTCTGCGGGCACCGTGCATGCCGTATACCGCCAAACCACCGCCGATCGGCTCCGGTTGGATCCCGAACCCTCAGCCACCGCTGCCAGTGGGGTCGCGCTGACGCAGCAGCCCACCGTGGCCATTGTAGACGCGTTCGACAATGTCATTCGCACCGATGATGAGACACAGATTGCGGTGTCGATTTTTACAGGAGACAACGGCACCTTACAAGGCGCCACCGGCCAGACTGTGACCGAGGGTCAGGCGAGCTACACCGATCTGGGTGTCCTCGGTCCAGTGGGCCAAACCTACCGTTTGCGCTTCACCAGCCCCGGGCTATCGGCCGTGACGTCCGACCCGGTGACCTTGACGGCGCCAGGGCCGTTGGATTTGACGGCATCGGTGTTGAGTGCTGACCCGGTTGGCAATGTCACCGCGGATGGCCAAAGCCAGTCGTTTCTGACTGCCACACTGACCGATACCTATGGCAACCCGCGGGCCAACGAGGCGGTGGTGTTGGCACTCAACGAAACCGAGGGCCGGGCATTGGGCCAAACCTCAGGCCAAACCAATGCCATCGGTCAATTCACCACGCCTTTGACCTCGACTGTTACCGGTGTGACCACGGTCAAGGCCTACAGCAACAGTGCGGATCCAGCCAACGAAGTGGACACGGTTGGGGTGGGCTTTATTGCTGACGAGCCCACCCAGATTGAATTGGTCTCGGGCGATGGCCAAACCGGCGAGGTCGCCACCGCATTGGATAACCCATTGACTGTCCGAGTTCTCGATGCCCTCGACAATGTCGTCGAGGGAGCCAGTGTGACGTTCACAGGGGATGGCAGCACCGATCCGGTCAAAGGCGTGGTGGTCACGGATGGCCAGGGCATCGCCTCTGTCGATTGGACATTGGGCGAGCAGGCTGGCGAACAGGCGCTCCAGGCCACCTTGGCCGGCAGCGATCCCGAGCAAAGCGTGACCTTCCAAGCCACCGCGACCGCGGGGCCACCCGCGCAGTGGGCGTTTGAGTGGGAGACCTACAAACAGCTGACAACCATCCCTTTTGATGTGACCGTGGTGTTGCAAGATGCCTTCGCCAACCCGACCACGGCGGAGACAGATCTCACCGTGGCCATCGGTGCGACCAACGCCTCAGCCGACAACAGCATTACAGGGGCGAGTGATGGTGATTTCACCTTTGATGGCACCACCAACCCAGTGACAGGCACTTTGCCGGCGGGTGAGACCGCGCTCGCTTTGAGTGAGGTCGTCTACAGTGGTTTGAGTGCGCCGGATGTCGAGACCCCCGACATTGAACTCGCGGCCACAGCCACCCTCGGCGGCGAGACACTGAGCGGGATGGGCCTGATCAGCGCGCGCGATATCCAATTGGTGGTGGCTGCCAGCCCCAATGAAATCGTCGCCGATGGTGCAGAGCAAAGTCTGATCACCAGCACGCTGTTGGACTTGGACGACAACCCCATTGCCAACCAGCCGGTTCGCTTTGAAAACACCTTGGGTGAACTGCTCGATGCCGATAGCCTGGAGGTGCTCGATCAACCGGTGGTGCTCACGGGTGATGCCAACGGCCAAGCCCAAGTGGTGTTTCGGTCACAACAAGCCAGCTCAGCCAAAGTCCTGACCACCAGTCGCGGTGCAGATCCGTTTGAGCTCTTGATTTCATTGGTTGAAGACATTGATCCGGCGGCCGTGGCGGCGCTAACAGCTGAAGACAGGCCCAGTGATCCAGACTTCGGGCTTGAGGTGTATCAGGATGCGGGCATCGAGGAAGCCACCGAGGACAATCTGCCCGCCTACAACAGCGCTTTGGCCAATCTGTCTTTAGACGCGGACGGTGTCGAGGCGATGGTGTTGGCCTACAACACCTTGCTGTCTCAAGCCCAGACGGGGTCGGTGGCGTTGACTGAAGCGCAATATGCCCAGCTGGGCATCACGCTGTCAAGCCGCGAGGCGGTGTTGTTGATGAACTCAATCTTGTCGGCCCAAGGCATCGATGCACTCAAAGACCACAGCCGGTTGCTCGAGATTGCCCGCATTGTTCAATCACTGCTGGACCGGCGTGCGGGTGAGACTGAGGTGACAACGATCGGTGCCGACGATTTGGTGTTGATTGGTTTGCAAGGCGTGAACTCACGCAACGCAGGCTTTATCGTCGGGGCTTTGAGTGACCCGAGCACGAGCAGTGCGGCGCTGACACTGACACAACTGCAAACATTGGCCAGTGAAGCCAGCGAAGACTTTCAAGCGCTGCCCATTCCCACCACACACCCATGGGCGTTGTGGGTGTTGATGATCATGCTGTTGGGCCTTGGTGTGTCCCAGACCCGCAGGTTGCGCGCACACCCTTAATTTTTGGTTGGCTGGGGCTTGGGTTGTTGACAGAGGTTGGCAGTTGACCTGTGGTGGTCTGTACTGAGTGCGCCTAGACTGATTGGCATGCCATCTGCGTGCCGAGGTTCTGCGTTCATTGAGGTCATCGTCGCCATGGCGCTTGTGGCGCTGACGGCCTCATCGGTGATCATGCTGCAATGGCAAAGCACCCACCGGTTAATGCAAGTTGTCGAAGACAGCCAAGCGCTTGGTCTGGCGCATGAGGCATTGGCAATCCAGTGGGTGGGTGCATCACCCGATCAGACACCATTCGATCAGCGCTTGGCCCGGATCAACCCCAACCTTCGTGGGGCCTGGGATGACCCAGGCGGTGGGGTACGCATCTGGGTCGATGGGCCCGATCAACCCCGGGCCGGCAGATACCACCGCATACGCGTGCCCGCACCCCGATGAACCAGTCGGGCACAACGCTCATCGAGTGGGTGATTGCCCTGGCACTGAATGCTTTGATTGTGGTCGCGGTGCTCTCTGGGTTGCAGGCCAGCCGCCTGGCTTTTGATCTGACCGAGCAGTTGGGTGAACTGGCCGATCGGGGCCGATTTGTTCGCACCGTCATCGGTCAAGACCTGCGCTCGGGCGGTGCCCGCTTGCCGTGTGCCCCCAGCGCCCAACACCCGCTTGATGAGACCGTCAGCGTCGTCCAAGACCCACCGTGGTTGCGATTCGATGCGCCCGTGTGGGGCATCGAGGCCCCGGGCACGGGGATCAACAGCCGCTGGCGTTTGGATGCTGCCCCAGCGTCTCCGCCCAGGGCAGGACAACACTTGCCCAGCGCCATCAACAACCGCCTCGATGGCCAATCGGACGTGTTGGTGGTCAATCGTCTCCACCCCCAACCCCAGGCTTCAGTCGCCTCCGTGTCGGCGACGGGCGTTGAGTTGACACGCTCAGTTGACCAGCGCACATGCGGCATCTGGGCAGTCACCGACTGCAGCCAAACGGTGATCTTGCAAGACAGCGCGCATCAGACGCGGCGCCTGAGCGGCCAGCGCGGTGGGTGCACGCCCGGCAACCGCACCGCCCACCAGCCGTTCGATGCGGCGCTGTGGCCGGTGCTCGAGCATGTGGCGGTGTATCGGTGGGAGGCCAGTGCATGGTTTGTTGGCCACAACGCAGACCATCAGCGCGTGCTGTACCGGGCGTTGTTTCGTCATGGCGGGGCGCGGGTGCGCGTTGATGAGATGGTCAGGGGCGTGGCGTCTTTGCAAGTTGAGTATGGCCTGGTGGGCACCGCATCCGGCCTGCGTTGGCACAGCGCCGAGACCGTGCCCGATTGGTCGTCGGTGGCCGTGGTGCGCTTTGGGGTGGTGGTCAGCGCGCCCTCGCGCGCGAACCGCGCCGACAGCCATCAAACACCCCCACTGCGCGTGCTGTCAGCGCGCATACACCATGCCAACGCCGCCGGCATGGTCGCGGGGTTTGATGGGGCAGCGGCGGTGGGCTTGCCCCGGGCCGATGGATGAGCGAGCGCGGTGTGGCGCTGATTGTGGTGTTGGCCGCGCAAGCCATCTTGGCGCTGATGGCGCTCCACACCAGCCAGCACCTTCGGTTGCAACAACAGGTCTTGGGCCACGATCTGGCGCGGACGATCGATCGGCACCGGGCAGACGCGACGCTGGCCGAGCTGTTGGCCACCATCGCCAGCGCACCGCAGTCGGTCATCGCCCACCCCCACCGGGCGCTGGGGATCGAGCCCAATGACTGCACCCTTCAGGGGTGGTTGACCACCCGCCCCGACGGCGCGCCGTGGCAGCCTGTGGCCTCAACAACCCCGTTAAGCTCGGCGGCAAGCAGCCCAACACGTGTTGATCGCATCGTCATCGATTGGGCGGGCTCGGGGTGTCAGCACCGCAAAGACACAACCGTCAGTTGGCACGCGGTGGTTCGTGTGCAGCGACCCGGCGTGGTGCCGTGGTATCGGTTGGCCATGCTCAGCGGTGAGGCTCGGGCGCCCAGCCACGGGCGCGTGCACCGCTAGGCTGGGCCGAGTGGGGGCACCGGATCGTCTGAGTCGTCAGCAAGCTCAGGCTCTTCTGGCTCTTGTTCGGGGTGCATCTCCAGCGCCACCGGCGAGGTGGCAAACTGCGGCACGTAGTCGGCTTGGTCTTCCAGATCGATCGCCTCGCTGACTTGGACCCGCCACAGGGCGAAGACCATGGGCACCAACGCCGCGACCATTAAAAACAGCATGAACGCTTGGGTGCTGATCGATTGCATCAACACCCCGGTGATGACCGGGCCCAAGATCGCACCCCCGCCCCACAACAGCTGCAAACTCGATGACACCTCGAGCATTTGTTCGGGCTCGACGTGGTCGTTGGTGTGCGCGGCCGCCAGCGAATAGATCGAAAACGCAAACGACCCATACAAAAACCCACCCAACAGCAGGCTGTCGGCTCGGATCCCCATCAACACATACGCCACCAAGGCCATCAAGGTGGTGGCCGCACAGACCCACAGCAACACCAGCCGCCGCTCATAGCGGTCAGACAGCTTGCCCACCGGCCACATCATCACCACGCCACCGAAAATCGTCAGCCCCATGAAGCCGGCAATGGCCGAGGTCGACAAGCCCATGTTGGCCGCGAACACCGGCCCCAGGCCCCAAAACGCGCCGGCACCCAGCCCTGAGAACACGCACGCAACCACCCCCAGCGGCGAGATGGCGTAGAGTTTTTTCAAGCCCAGGCGCTGGGCTTCTGTGATCACGGGTTCTTTGACCCGCGTCATCGCCACCGGGATGAGCCCCAAAGACAAAAGCACCGAGCCCAAGGCAAACAGTTGCAGGGTGTTGACATCCCCCACCAGCAGCAACGCTTGTCCCAACCCAAGCCCCATCAAGGTGGTGGTCATGTAGGCCGAGAACACGTGCCCACGGTCGGTGTTGTCGGTTTGTTCGTTGAGCCAGGCTTCAATGACAATGTACAAGCCCACCACACAAAACCCGGCCAGCAAACGCAGGACAAACCACAACCACGGCAAGACGAAAAGCCCGTGGAGCAAGATCACAATGGAGGCCAGCGAGGCCAAGGCGGCAAACATCCGCACGTGCCCGACCTGGCGAACGCGCTGGGGGATAACAAAGGTGCCGCCGACAAACCCCAAAAAGTAGCCGCTCATGATCAAGCCTAAGCTGGTGTTGCTGAAGCCTGCAATCTCGCCGCGAATGCCCAGCAAGGTGCCGAGCATGCCGATGCCGGTCAAAATGACACCGATGCCAACGAGCAGGGTCAGTACAGCAAAGATCGCGGCCACGGCGGCTGTCCTTTTATTCGGTTGAGTCTTCGGTTGAGGCGTCTAAAAACAACTGTTGCAAATCGTTCAGATACCTGGCGCCCAAAGAAGTTCGCACAATGGCGTGATCGGTGAGTGTGACCAGTCCCAGCGAGGCGGCGGTCTCGAGCGTGGGGGCAATGGTGTGTCGCGACAATCCAGTCCGCGATTCGAATTCATCGTAACCGATGGGCTCGGCCAGCCTGAAGCGGTTGAGGAAGTACTCAAACGCGCGCTCGCTCTCAGGGACGTCAGATTGCTCGGCCACAAACGAGCCGTCTTGAGCGGCGCTGAGATACGAGTGGGGCACCAGCTTTCGTCGCCGTCTGATGATGCGGTTGTCTTGGGCCAAGGTCAGTTTGCCGTGGGCGCCGGCACCGATGCCAAGATAATCACCAAAACGCCAGTAGTTTTGGTTGTGGCGGGCTTCGTGACCCGGGCGGGCCCACGCTGAGATCTCATAGGGGGTGTGGCCCAGGTCTTGGAACAGCTCAGCGGCCCGCTCGCCCATGGCGATGATGGTGTCCTCGTCGGGCAAAGTCGGCGGCTTGGCGGCGAACACGGTGTTGGGCTCGATGGTCAGTTGGTAGTGCGAGACATGGCCGGTGGCGTGGGCCAACACCGCGGTCAGATCGCTTTCCATCATCGCCACGGTTTGCTCTGGCAATCCCCACATCAAATCGAGGTTGATGCGCTCAAAGCCTGCGGCCTTCACCGCCTCGATGGCGTGTTGGGCCTGGTCGGCGTCGTGGATGCGCCCCAAGGTCTTTAAGTGGGTGTCGTTGAGGCTTTGGATGCCCAAGCTCACCCGGTTGACGCCGGCATCGCGGTAGGCTTCGAAGCGGTCGTGCTCGACCGTGCCGGGGTTGGCCTCGAGGGTGATCTCGGCGTTGGGGCTTAAATTGACCCGGGCGCCGATGCCCAACAGCAGTCGCTCAATCGCCGAGGCCTCAAACAAGCTCGGTGTGCCGCCGCCGATAAAGATCGAATGGACGGTGCGCCCCCAGGTGTCGGCCAGCTCCAACTCCAGGTCTTGGAGCAGGGCATCGATATAGGCTTGTTGGGGGAGCTCGCCGGTCAGCGCGTGCGAGTTGAAATCGCAATACGGGCACTTGACCACGCACCACGGCATGTGGACATACATCGACAACGGCGGGGGCTGGAGCAACGACGGCGGGCGCATCGGTCCGGCCTTTAGGTGAGCTGGGTCAACGTTGGGCTTGGAGCTGTTCGATCAGTGCTTTGAGGGCGATGCCCCGGTGGCTGACTTGGCTTTTTTCTTCCAGCGACAGCTCCGCGGCGGTCTTGCCCAAGCGCGGATCAAAAAACAACGGGTCGTAGCCAAAGCCACCCCGGCCTTTCGGGCTTTGCAAGATCTCCCCGTGCCACACACCACTGACGACAATGGGGGCGGGGTCGCGGTGGTGCTCGACCAACACCAAACAGCAATAGAACTTCGCTTTTCTGCGATCGGCGGGGACATCCGAGAGCTTGTCGAGCAAGAGCTCGTTGTTTTCGGCATCGGTGGCGTTCTCGCCGGCAAAGCGCGCCGAGTAGATGCCAGGCTGGCCTTTGAGGGCCTTGACCACCAAGCCAGAGTCGTCGCCCAGTGCCGGCAGTTTGGTGGCTTTCGACGCGGCGCGGGCTTTGATTAAGGCGTTTTCAACAAAGCTCAAGCCCGTCTCATCGGCCGCGGCCAAGTCAAACTCTTTTTGCGATTTGACCTCGGTATTGAGGGGTTTGAGCAGGTGCTTGAGCTCTTTGAGCTTGCCTTTGTTGCTGCTGGCCAACACCAGGGTGTCAGGATGCATTGAGCGCGTCCTCTTGTGCTTGGATCAATTCACGGATGCCTTTGTCGGCCAAGTTAAGCATGGCATCCAATTCGTTGCGGTGGAAAGCGTTGCCCTCGGCCGTGCCTTGGACTTCGATGAGGCCACCGGCTTCGTTCATCACGACATTGAGATCGGTATCGGCGCTGGCGTCTTCGACATAATCCAAATCAAGCACGGGTGTTTGTCCGACAATGCCGACCGACACCGCCGCGACGTGGCCGTGGATGGGGTTGGTTTTCACCACCCCTTGGTCAATGAGGCCGTCGATGGCGTCGACCAGCGCCACGTAGGCCCCGGTGATCGATGCGGTGCGGGTGCCGCCATCGGCTTGGATCACATCACAATCGAGGGTGATGGAGCGCTCGCCAAGGGCCTCGAGATCGACCACGGCCCTCAGGCTTCGACCGATCAGCCGCTGAATTTCTAGGGTCCGCCCCCCTTGCTTTCCGCGGGCGGCTTCTCTGGCGTTGCGGGTGCCGGTGGCTCGCGGCAGCATGCCGTACTCCGCCGTCACCCAGCCGCGGCCTTTGCCGCGAAGCCAAGGCGGGGTGCGCTCTTCGACGCTGGCGGTGCACAGCACTTGCGTGTTGCCCGCACACACCAGCACCGACCCTTCGGCGTGTTGGGTGAAGTGGCGCTTGAGTTGGATCTCTCTCAATTGATCGGGCATGCGCCCAGATGGTCGTGTCACGGTTGTTGTGTCCTTGTATTCACCAGCGCTCACCCAGCAAACGCTCACAGCTTGTGTCATCAATGGGGGCAAAAGGGTACCATGACCATGACCGCTGTGGTGCGCATTGGCCACTGAACAAGGACCCTCGACATGAAGAGCATGACCGCGTACGCCGAAGCCAGTGAACAGTGTCCGCAAGGGCGCGCCCATTGGGTGATTCGGTCTGTCAATCATCGCTACTTGGATGGCCAGTTGCGTTTGCCCGATGACTTTCGTCACTTGGAGACCCCGCTTCGCCAGACACTCAAAGCACGGCTGGCGCGCGGCAAGGTCGAGGCGACGTTTCATTTTACCCCCGATGCCGGCCAAGCCGCACAATCGATGGCTTTAGACCCCATCTTGAGTGAGCACCTCAAAGCGCTGGCCAATGAATTGGGTCAAGGGATGGATCAAGCCCACGTGGACCTGGCCCGCTTGCTCCACTGGCCTGGGTTGATCAACCACGAACAGGTGGATTTATCAGCGGCCTATGGGGTGTGCGAGTCGTTGTTTGAGGTGGCCCTCGGGCGCTTGATTGAGGCCCGGTCGGTTGAGGGTGAGGCGATTCGGGGGATTCTTGATCAGCGCTTGGATGCGATTGAGGCCGAGGTTGCTGCGGTCAAGGACGATGCACCGAAGATCCGGGCCCACCTGACCGAGCGGATGCAAGCCAAGCTGGCGGCGTTGGATGTGTCGGTCGACGCTGAGCGAATGGCCCAAGAGGTGGCCGTGCTGTTGCAAAAAGCCGATGTTGATGAAGAGCTCGACCGTTTGGCGGTGCACGTGGCTGAGATTCGCCGGGTGATGGGCAAGGCCGCGCCTTGTGGGCGTCGGCTGGACTTCTTGATTCAAGAGTTGAACCGAGAAGCCAACACCTTGGGCTCGAAAGCGGCGTTGGTCGAGACCTCGCAAGCGTCGGTGGAGCTTAAAGTGCTGATCGAGCAGTTAAGAGAGCAGATCCAAAATATCGAATAGCCGCTCGAGCGGGATGGGCCTGTCGATGCCCTCGGGATGTTTTGGTCTTTGTGGGCGTTTTGCATGGGGTGACTTTGACTGGTCATGGTCTCGTTTGGTATAGATGGGCCCCACGGTGATATCGATGCTCAAGGCACTGGATTTCAAGTGCCAAACACCATAAGTTATACATATAAAGTCACACACAACATCAAAGGGGTTGCCGCCATGAATATTCGGCCAATTAAAACACAAAAAGATTACCGCGCTGCGCTGAAAGAGACTGAGCGTTTAATGGTGGCGGAACCAGAGAGTGCCGAAGGTGACAAGCTGGATGTTTTGGCCACGCTGATCGAGGCCTATGAAACCACGCACTACCCAATGGATTTTCCCGATGCGGTGGAAGCGATCCGGTTTGAGATGGAACGCAGAGATTTGACGGTTAAAGACCTTGAACCCATGATTGGTCAGCGCAATCGGGTGTCTGAGATCCTCAACTACAAGCGGCCTTTGACCCTTCGGATGATTCGGAATTTGCACGAATCCTTGGGCATCCCGGCCGAATCGCTGATCAAGCCTTATCGGACGCGGGCGTCTTAAACGATTGTGGCCAAGACAAGCGCCGGTCACGCACGCTGGCGCTATACTGGGGGCTGACACCGGCCATTGAAGAAGACGCAACTCAAGTGAGCCCGACCCGAGAACTTTATGTCATTGCAGGCCCCAGTGGTGGTGGGAAGACCAGCCTGTTTCGTGCGTTGTTGGACCGCTTTGATCACTTGGCCCTGTCCGTCTCCGACACCACCCGCCCACCACGTGCCACCGAGACAGACGGCGAGCAGTACTGCTTTGTTGACCAGGCAACCTTTGAGGCGGGCATTCGTGCTGGTCGGTATCTGGAATATGCTCAAGTCTTTGGGCATTACTACGGCACATCCAAAGACCGGGTCGAGGCTTTGTGGGATCAAGGCCGGGATGTGATCTTAGAAATTGACATCCAAGGCGCGGCGAACATCCGCCAAAACCACCCGCAGGCCAGCGCCATTTTCATCTTGCCGCCGTCGATGGCAGTGCTGGCGCAGCGTCTTCGCGATCGGGGCCTGGATGACGAGGCGGTGATTGCCCGGCGCTTGTCCGAGGCCAAAGACGAAATTGCAGCCGCCCGGTCGTTCGACTGGCTGGTGATCAATGATGATTTTGAGCGCGCGTTTGCAGAATTATCGGCGATTGTGCAGGCTTGGCCGACACGTCGGGCGCAACGTCTGGCCGACATCGATCGGCTGTTGGCAGAATAAGGGCTTGGCGAAGGCCGAGCCGGGGCGCTACAATAGGGGG
Source organism: Wenzhouxiangella sp. (assembly GCA_031580925.1). Lineage (GTDB taxonomy): Bacteria > Pseudomonadota > Gammaproteobacteria > Xanthomonadales > Wenzhouxiangellaceae > Wenzhouxiangella. The sequence continues at coordinate 169,929 of JAVLCB010000001.1, read as the reverse complement.
CTGGTCGACACAATCGCCCAGCCACAGACAATAAACCGAAAAATCTGAATCAAGTAGAGACATTATGGCCAGAGTTACCGTAGAAGACTGTATCGACCGCGTGCCCAATCGATTTGATTTGGTGGTCACCGCATCGCAACGCGCCCGGATGATCGCCAACGGCGCCGACCCGTTGGTTGAAGAGTCCTCCGACAAGCCCACCGTGATTGCCCTGCGTGAGATCGCCGATGGCGTGGTCACCGACGACAACATCACCGAGCTTCAGTCTGAACTGGACTCTCGGTTGGCGGCGATGCAAGCCGAAGTCACGCCGCCGCCGGAAGACGATTTCGAGTAAGGCGACCGCAATCGCCTAGCGCCCATGTTGCCCGCGCCGGTTCGTGATCTCAGGAATTTGCTCAACAGCTATCTTGAGCCCGAACAGGTTGCGGTTGTACTGAAAGCCTACGAGACCGGCGCCGAGGCGCACGCCGGCCAAAAACGCCGCTCCGGCGAGGACTACATTTTTCACCCCATTGCCGTGGCCAGCATCTTGGCCAGCATGCGCATGGACCAACAAACCATCGCCGCGGCCATCCTCCACGACACCATCGAAGACACCCCCATTGAGCGGGATGACTTGGTTGTTGGTTTCGGTGAGGACGTGGCCAAATTGGTCGATGGCGTGACCAAGCTCGACAAAATGAAATACCGCACCCGCCTCGAAGCGGATGCGGAAAGTTTTCGAAAGCTGTTGTTGGCCATGAGCCGTGACCTTCGGGTCATTTTCATCAAGCTGGCCGACCGGCTCCACAACATGCGCACCATCGAGGCAATGTCGCCCACCGCCCGCCGGCGCATCTCCGGCGAGACTTTGGAGATCTATGCCCCGATCGCCGGTCGCTTGGGGATGAACCAGCTCAAAGAAGAGCTGGAGGCTTTGGGGTTTGCGCACCGCTATCCGAACCGCGCCAAGGTCATCGCCCAGCGCGTCTCGCAAGTGGCCAACAACCGCCAAGAGGTGATCGAGACGGTCACCAAGGCCTTGAAAAAACGCCTCACCGAGGCGGGCATCCCCGCTCGGGTCGAAGGCCGCACCAAGTCGGCCTACAGCATCTACACCAAGATGCGCGATAAAAGCTTGGCCTACGAGCAGGTGATGGACCTGTTCGCTTTTCGCATCATCACCCACTCAGAAAAGCACTGCTACCAAGCCTTGGGCGTGGCGCATGCGTTGTATAAGCCAAAGCCTGAGAGCTTTAAAGACTACATTGCTGTGCCGAAGTCGAACGGCTACCAGTCGCTGCACACCATCTTAAACTCGCCGTTCGATAGCCCGATTGAGATTCAGATCCGCACCGAAGAGATGGACCTGGTGGCCGAAAAAGGCGCCGCGGCGCACTGGATGTACAAAGCCACGCCCGATCGGTCCACGGCGGTTCGCGCCCGCGAGTGGTTGTTGAAGTTGGTCGAGACGCAATCTCGAGCCGCCGACTCAACAGAGTTTTTGGACTCGGCCAAGTCAGATCTCTTTCCCGATGAGATCTTTGTGTTCACCCCTCGAGGCAAGATCATTGACCTTCGCGCCGAGGCCACGGCGTTGGATTTTGCCTACGCCATCCACACCGACGTCGGTCACCACGCGGTGCGCGCGTTGATCGATAAACAAAACCTGCCGCTGAACACGCGCTTGGACAATGGCCAAACGGTGGAGATCTTGACCGAAGACCAGGCCCAACCCCAAGCCGAGTGGTTGGGTTTTGTGGTCACGCCCCGGGCCCGCACCGCCATCCGTTCACACCTAAAAAATCTCGAGACCGCCGATTCGGTCAAGATTGGCGACCGATTGCTCGATCAGGCCTTGGAGCGGCGGGGGCATGCGCTGGAGTCGATCTCGTCGCGCCGCTTGGAGCGTTACCTGAAAAAGCTCGGCCTGGAGCGGCTCGAGGAATTGCTGGTGTTGATCGCCAGAGGCGACATGCTGGCCGATTCAGTGGCCAACAAGCTGTTGTCGTTGACTCAGCGTCGACAAAGCGGTCAAGAGACCACCACCGCACTGACCATTGGCGGCGGTGAGGGCAGCGCGATTGCCTACGCGGCCTGTTGCGGGCCGATTCCAGGCGACCAAATCATGGGCTATTTGTCACCTGGCAAAGGCTTGGTGATCCACTCCGAGCGCTGCCCCAACGTGCCCGAGCTTCGCAAAAACCACCTCGAGCGGTGCATCGATGTTCGTTGGGAGCCGCTGGTGGAAGGCCAGTTCAAGACCTTGGTGCGGATGGTGACGGTCAATGGCCCGGGGGTGTTGGCGTCAATTTCAGCGACCTTGGGGCAACTGGGCGCCAACATCGAAAGCGTGGACCAACGAGACAGCACCAAAGACACCGCCACGTTGAACTTTGTGGTCGCGGTCACCGGACGCGATCAGCTCGCCCGCGTGATCCGACGGTTGCGAAGAAACCCCCACGTGATGCGGGTCAACCGAGAGTTGGCTTGACCCTTGACCCAGTTTTAGACACGGAGCACACTGTCATGGACCTAAAGCGAGACGTCATCCACACCGATCAAGCGCCGCAAGCGATTGGTCCGTACTCACAAGCGATCAAGGTCGGTCAAACCGCCTACATCTCAGGCCAAATCCCGCTCGACCCGGTCAGCGGTGAGTTGGTTGGGGATGATTTTGAAGCCCAGACCCGGCGTGTGTTCGACAACTTACAGGCGGTGGCGCGCGCTTGTGGTGGGGACCTCAAAGACATCGTCAAGTTGAACATCTTCGTCACCGACTTGGGGCATTTCCAGGTGCTCAATGCGCTCATGAGCGACTACTTTGACGCGCCTTACCCTGCGCGGGCGGCCATCGAAGTGGCGGGGTTGCCCAAAGGGTCGCAAGTGGAGATGGACGCGGTCTTGGTTGTGTCTTGACCGATCGATCGCTGACAGAACTCAAAGGCGTCGGCGCCAAGGTCGCCGAGCGTCTGGCCAGCATGGGCTTGGTCCGAGAGTCGGATGTGTTGTTTCATCTGCCGCTTCGTTACGAAGATCGGACCACCCTCACCCCGATTCAATCGGCGCGGCCGGGCCAATGGGTGCAAATCGAAGGCACCGTTGTCGACCAAAACATCCGGTACGCGCGCTCGAGGATGCTGGTGGCCACCGTCGCTGATGACACCGGCCAGGTCATCTTGCGGTTTTTTCGGTTCTATCCCAACCAGCAACGAATGCTCACCGAAGGCCAGCGGGTGCGCTGCTTTGGCCAGCTGCGCTGGGGCCATGGTGGGCTGGAGATGGCCCACCCCCAGTGCACGGCGGTGGGGGCCACACCCGCGCCACTGCCGAGCCACCTCGACGCGGTCTACCCCACCTGCCAGGGGGTCTCTCAGCCCTTGCTCAGGCGCCTGATTGAACAAGCACTCGATCGTTTGGGTGACAGCCGGCTGGTGTTGGCCGAACTCCTCGATGATGAGCAGGCCTCGATGGGGATTCGCCAAGCCCTCACGCGCGTCCATCGACCCGGCCCCGACGACGATTTAGATGCCCTGATCAACGGGTCGCACCCGGCCACCCAACGACTGGCCATGGAAGAGCTGTTGGCCCACCACCTCACCATTGCCCGGCAAAACAAAGCGCGCGCCACTCATCAAGCACCGGCGCTGGTGGCCGACTCTGCCCAGGCAAGCGCACTGTCCCAGCAATTCTTGGATGGTTTGGGGTTTGAGCCCACCGCCGCCCAGCGACGCGTGATCAAAGAAGTGCACTCAGACATCGCCCAGACCCGGCCGATGCGGCGTCTGTTGCAAGGCGATGTGGGCTCAGGCAAAACGGTGGTGGCGGGTGCGGCGGTGGTCGCCGCGGCCGCCGCCGGCGTGCAGTCGGCGATTATCGCCCCCACCGAGCTGTTGGCCGAGCAGCACCTTCGAACCTTTCGCCAGTGGTTGGCGCCTTTGGGGCTCGAGGTGGTGTGGTTGAGTGGCAAAGTCACCGGCCTTGCCCGCAAGACCGCGTTGTCTCAGATTGAACAAGGCGCCGAGGTGATCGTCGGCACCCACGCGCTGTTCCAAGAGCCCGTTGAGTTTGCCCGCTTGGGGTTGGCGATCATCGACGAGCAGCACCGCTTTGGGGTGCACCAGCGCCTCGCTTTGGCGAGCAAAGGCCGGGCCGGTGAGCGCTGGCCCCATCAGCTGGTGATGACCGCCACCCCCATCCCCCGAACGCTGGCGATGACCGCTTATGCGGGGCTGGATGTGTCGGTGATCGATGAGCTGCCCCCGGGGCGCAAACCCGTGACCACCGTGGCCATGTCCCAACAGCGCCGCGATGAGGTGATCGAGCGCTTAAGACAGGTCCTGGCCACTGGCCGCCAAGCGTATTGGGTGTGCCCACTGATCGAAGAGTCTGACGCCTTGGAGGCCGAAGCGGCCGAGACGCGCGCGGTCGAGTTGAAAAAAGCGCTGCCCCATGTGGCGGTGGACTTGGTGCATGGGCGGATGAAATCCGCCGACAAGCAGGCGGTGATGGCGCGGTTTTCGGCCGGCGAGACCGGCCTGTTGGTGGCCACCACCGTCATTGAGGTGGGGGTGGATGTGCCCAACGCGAGTTTGATGATGATCGAAAACGCCGAACGACTGGGGCTGTCGCAGCTCCACCAACTGCGTGGCCGGGTCGGTCGGGGCAGCGACCAGGCCGCGTGTGTGTTGCTCTATAAGCCACCCCTGGGCGAGCTCGCCCAACAGCGCCTTGAGGTCATGCGCGAGACCACCGATGGCTTTGTGATCGCCGAAAAAGACCTCGAGCTCCGGGGCCCGGGTGAGGTGTTGGGCACCCGCCAAACGGGGATGATGCGGTTTCGGATTGCCGATTTGGGGCGCGATGCCGATTTGATCGAGCGGGTCCACGCCCTGGCGCCAAGCCTGTCACCGGCGGTGGCCGATCAGTTGATCGAGCGTTGGGTGGGCCACGCCGAGGCCTACATCGAGGTCTAGCCGCCGGGCAAATGCCTTGTGGGCGGGGGCTGGCGCGACCATTCGCTACCGCACGGGGGCGGTTTGTGCCATACTGTTCGGGTTTGATCTTTAGGAGACACACCGGTGAGTGACCGCAAGCTGCTTGTGACGGACCCCGCCTCTGACCAAACGCTGGAACTGCCCGTGGTGGCAGGGTCTGAGGGTGATCCGACCATTGATATCGCCAAGCTCTACCCCGAGCTTGGGTATTTCACGTTTGACCCAGGCTATGGCACCACCGCCAGTTGTCGAAGCGACATCACCTTCATCGATGGCCAGCAAGGCATTCTCCGCTACCGCGGTTACCCGATTGAGCAGCTGGCCGAGAACGCGAGCTTCTTGGAAGTGGCGTATTTGTTGCTCTACGGTGAGTTGCCCACGTCGGCCCAATACGCCGAGTTTGATCGCGACATCACCTACCACACGATGGTCCACGAAAAGATCAACAACTTCATCAACGGCTTCCACTACGACGCCCACCCGATGGCCATTTTGTCTGGCGTGGTCGGGTCGATGGCGGCGTTTTATCACGACAAGCTCGATGTCAACGACCCCGAGCAACGCGACTTGGCGGCCAAGCGGCTGATCGCAAAAATGCCGACCATCGCCGCGGCCGCGTACCGACACCACATGGGTTGGCCGGTGGCCTACCCCAGAAACTCGCTGGAGTACTCTGAGCGGTACCTGGACATGATGTTTTCAGTGCCTGCCGAGCAGTACACCGTCAACCCCGTGGCGGCAAAAGCGCTGAACCTGCTGTTTATCTTGCACGCCGACCACGAACAAAACGCTTCCACCTCGACGGTCAGGCTGGTCGGGTCAACAGGGGCCAACCCTTACGCCTGTGTGTCTGCTGGCCTGGCGGCGTTGTGGGGACCGGCTCACGGTGGTGCCAATGAGGCGGTGTTGAACATGCTCCACGAGATTGGCGACATCTCCAAAGCCGGCGAGTTTATGGCGCGCGCCAAAGACAAAAATGACCCGTTTCGGTTGATGGGCTTTGGGCACCGGGTCTACAAGAACTTCGACCCCCGCGCCACGATCATTAGAAAAGCGTGCTACGAGGTCTTAGAAGAGCTCGGTCAATCCGATCCGCTGTTGGATCTGGCCATGGAGCTTGAGAAGATTGCCTTGGAAGACGAGTACTTTGTTGAGCGCAAGCTCTACCCCAACGTCGACTTTTACTCGGGCATCATCTACAAAGCCTTGGGCATCCCCACCAGCATGTTCACCGCCATGTTCGCCATTGGGCGCACCGTCGGTTGGGTGAGCCACTGGTTGGAACAAAGCGCAAGCGCGCATCGCATTGGTCGCCCGCGCCAGGTCTACACCGGCGCAACAGCGCGCGATTACACCGACATCAAAAGCCGCTAAGCGCGCGGCCTAGCCAGTTAACTGCCGCGCGACCGCGCGGCGAAACGGCGTCATCCGGCCGGCCAGACGAAGCATCGAGCGTCTCAAGATCTTCAGCGGCCACTGGTTTTGGCTGTACAAGCCCACCACCGTTTGCGTGGCCACGTACAAAGGCAGGCTCGCCAATCGAAGTTGGCGTTGATACGCCGCCAACCGCTTGGGGTCGGCCAGCTGGTCTTTGGGCGCGCCGATCAATTGCTTTGAGAGCAGCTCAACGCCTTTGAGGCCCAAGTTAAACCCATGCGCGGTCACCGGGTGCATGCCCACCGCAGCATCGCCCAACACCGCCAGGTGTTGATCGACCAGCCGATCGGGCCACACCCCCACCAACGGATAAATGTGGCGCTCCCCCACCGCGGTCATCTTGCCCAAGCGGTGCCGGTACAGGCCGCTGACTTCTTTGTTGAACGCGTCTTGCTCGAGCGCGGCGAGCCGTTCGATGCGCTCGTGGGGCAAGGTGATGACCACCGAGGCCATTTGCTCGTTCAACGGCAACAACGCCAGGGTCCGGTCGTAACCAAACCACTCCCAGGCCACGTGGCCATGGTCTTGTTCCAATTGAACACGGCACAGCAGCATGCTTTGCCCAAAATCGCGCATGCGCGCGCCAATGCCGGTCACCCGCCGAAGGTTCGAAAACCGAGAGTCCGCCGCCACCACCAGCTGGGCGTCGACAAAGCGCCCATCCGACAGGTGCACCCGCCGACCTTGATCAATGAGGCTGGTTCTGTCCACGCCGACGTCGGTCATCAACGTCAAGTTGGGCTGGTCGACAATCGCTTGATACGCGCTTTTTTTAATGGATTGATTGGACACCAACCACCCCAGACAGTCCCGGCCGCCATCGTCGTGGGTGATGCGCATCGGCCGATCAGACTCGCCATCGAACACGGCGGCGTCTTTGAGCTCACTGATCGACGATTCGGGCAAACCCGACCAAAGCCCCAGGGTCTCCATGACCGCTCGTGAGGCATGCGTCAGCGCAATTTCTTTGCCATCGGGCTGGGGGTCGGCCAGCGCTTCGGCGGGGCTTTGTTCAAATACCATCAACTGCAAGCCAGAATCGGCCAGCGCCTTGGCCAGACACAGCCCCGCGGGCCCGCCACCGACAATGGCAACGTCCACACGGGTGTCGGTCACCGCCTCGTGGGTTGTTGCTTGGTCACTCATAAGAACAAGTCCGGCAGCAGCGGCGCACCGGGCTTGACCGCGTATTGATCCAGGTTGGTTTGGCCAGCCCGCGCCAAGGCCTCATCATCGATCAAAAACTCGCCCGTGAGCGCCGTGGCCGGCTGGCTCAAGATCCAGTGCGCGGCATCGGCCATGATCTCAGGTTTGCGGCAGTTGTCTGCTTGGACGGCGTCGCCGAGCATCGCCAGCGCCGCGGTGGCGATCACGGTGCGCGGCCACAAGGCGTTGACGGCAATGCCTTTGGGCTTGAACTCCTCGGCCATGCCCAAAACGCACATGCTCATCCCGTACTTGGCCATGGTGTAGGCCACGTGCGGGGCGAACCACTTGGGGTCCATGTTCAACGGCGGCGAGAGGTTCAAGATGTGTGGGTTGTCGGCTTTTTCCAAATACGGCAACGCCGCTTGTGAGCACACAAACGTGCCCCGCGTGTTGACCCCGTGCATCAGATCAAAGCGTTTCATCGGCACCGCGTCGGTGGGCGCCAAATAAATCGCTGAGGCGTTGTTGATGAGCACATCAATCCCCCCGAAGTGCTCGGCCGCCTGCGCCATGGCCTGGGCCACGGCGTCTTCATCGCGGATGTCGAGTTTGATTGCCAGTCCCTGCCCACCGGCCTCATTCACCGCTTCGACGGCATCGTGGATGGTGCCAGGCAGTTTGGGGTGGGGGCGGTCGGTCTTGGCGGCGATGACCACGTTGGCCCCGTCTTGGGCGGCGCGCAGTCCGATCGCGTGGCCAATGCCGCGCGACCCGCCGGTGATGAAGACTGTTTTTTGCTTGAGGGGCGTGGTCATTGTTGGGTTCCAGTGTCAACACAGGCTGTGATCTCCAGCCTATTATGTTACCTGTCATGGGACCAGATTGGATGAATGCAGCCATTGAAGCCTTGCGCGGCCACCCCGAGTGGCTGCTGGGGCTGTTTTTTGTGGTGGCTTTCTTTGAAGCCCTGGCCATCGTCGGCGTGATTGTCCCTGGGGTGGTGATCTTTTTTGGCTTGGCCATGGCGCTGGGCCTGGAGCCTCGGTTGTTTTTCGCGGCTTGGCTGGTGTCGAGTCTGGGCGCGTTGTTGGGCGATGGGGTGAGCTTTTGGTTGGGCCGACGCTGGCAGCCCACCCTCCAAAACGACCTGGCCCAGCGCGCGCGTCGGTTGTTCCAAACCCACGGCGGAAAAAGCATCTTCATCGGTCGTTTTATCGGCCCGATCCGGCCTGTGGTCCCATTGGTCGGGGGGCTGTTGGGGGTGAGACCGCAAACCTTTTGGATGTTTGCCATCCCCGCGTGTGTGTTGTGGGCGCCGGTGTATTTGTTGCCGGGCATGATCTTTGGTGCCTCAGTGGAGATGGCCGCGGCCATGGCGGGCCGCTTGGCGGTGCTGCTGGTGGTGTTGGTGATGGGGCTGTGGTTCAGTCTTTGGCTGGTGCGCGTGGTCTACACCCTCACCGCCCAGCGCAGCAGCTGGTGGTTGAAGCGGTTGATTCAGTGGTCAAACCGACACCCGCTGATCGGGCGGTGGCTGGGGGACGTGCTCCGCCCGGGCAGGCGCGAGGTGCTGGCGATTGCTTTTTTGGGGCTGATTTTTGCGCTGTCGTTGACGGTGTTGCTGGTGTTGTTGCTGATCGCACCCCAATGGCTGCCGCAGTGGTCGGGCCCGTTCCACCCGGCGACGTGGGCCTCATCGCTTCGAAACGAGTGGGCCGATGGGCCGATGGTGGCGCTGTCGCTGGTCGGCGAGGCCCCGGTGATGGTCGGGGTTGTGGTGATCACAACGCTGGCCATGGCGTTGGTCAAACGCTGGCAAGCCGCCGGCCACTGGTGGGTGGCGGTGGTGGGGATGGTGGTCTTGTCGACGCTGATCCAGCGGTTGATGGATGGGGTGATCGATCGACCCGATCCCGAGGCGGTGGCCTATGCAAGCCTGCTGGATATTCCCCACGGCGGCTTTGCGTTGTTGGTGACCACCTTGGGGTTCTTTGCTTTGGTGGTGGCCAAGGACCTCGCCGCGCGCCACCGCAAGTGGCCTTATCTGCTGGTGGCCACCGCGCTGGTGTTGGTGGGGTTGTCGTGGTTTTATTTGGAGCTGGCTTCGTTGATGGGTTTGGCCAGCGCCATGGCCTTGGCGATGGGCTGGGTGGCGTTGGTCGGCATGGGGTATCGCCACCGAAGCCGAGTCAGTCACCTGCCCAAAGGGCTGATGGCTTTGTTTGTGGTGGCTTGGCTGGGGCTGGGGGGCTTCGCCATCCACCAAGGCCACGCCCAGCGTTTGGCCAACAGCCAAGTGCCGGTGATTGAGGCGGTGATGGCAAAAGACCAGTGGCGTGCCGGCGGGTGGCGGTCGCTGCCCCAGACCCGATCGGTGATGGGGCCCGAAGCCACGCGGTCGTTTGATGTTCAGTGGGCCGGCGGCCTGGATTCGATTGAGCGCCGATTGCGTGAGCAAGGCTGGCAACCTGTGCCCACGCTGACCTGGCGCGAGCGCTTGGATCGGGTCGACACCCGGCCGGTGCCGTGGCCGCGGGCGTTCAATGGACAGCGCGAGGCGCTTTGGATGCAACAAACCAATGACGATGGCGAGATTGAGCACTTGATCCGGTTGTGGCGCTCGGGCGTGTCTGTGGTGCCCGACTCAGGCGAGGGTGAGCCCCAGCCGGTGTGGTTGGTGCAATTGCGGGCCGTGGACCGTCAGTCCAGCGGGTGGGGGTTGAGTCGTTGGATCGATCAGCTCGACCAAGACCAGGTGGCGGCGTTGGTCGAGCGCGAGGGGGGTGATATTGTGGTCACATCGTCTGGGCTTTCGTCTGCACCCACTGATTGAGTTGATCCAAGCGCCGGTCGGGGTCTTGGAGTTCTAATAGGTATTGCGCCTGCAAGGTCTCCAGCGGCAACACCGAGGCCAAGCCCAGCCCCAGCTCGCTCGATTGGTCGGTGTCGATGTCGAGGGTTTGGGCGATGTCTTCTTGCTGGAGCATTTCGCGCATCAACGATTGCAGCGCGGCGTGCTCGGGGCGCACCGCTTGCGCCGGCTCGGGTGGCCACCACTGGACATCGGCGACAATCAAGCCATCGTCTTGGGCGGCCGTGTGCTGGACTTTGAAGCGGCGGTGGCCCCTGCACTGCAGCCCCAAAAGGCCATCGTCGAGCGTTGAGAAATCAATGATCATCGCCTCGGTGCCGATCAAGGCGTGTTCGCTGGCGCTCAAGTTGGCCACCACCCCAAACCCCGCGCCTCGGCGCATGCGGTCTTTGACCATATCCAAATACCGCGACTCAAAAATCCGAAGCCCCAACAGGCCGGTGGGGAACAGCACGCTCGACAGCGGGAACAACGGCAGTTTTTCGGTGACAGGCTCCATGGGCTCAGTCCCGGCCTTCAACAAAGCGCGTGGGCGCGCCGTTGAAGCCCCGGTTGCTCATAAACACCACGTGATCGCCTGGCTTGGCGACATCGCGAATGTCTTTCAACAACGCCTCAACGCGCGCTTTGGCTTGTCCTTGGCCGCCGCTGGCTTCCAAGATGTCAGACGGGTTCCAGTCCATGCCCTCGGAGGTCTTGAGGAAGACAAAATCCGCCGCCGACAGCGCCGGGCCCAGCGACTTGACGTGGTGGGTGCCGCGCATCGTGTTGCTGGCCGGTTCCAGCGCCACCAACAGCCGCGCCCCGCCGATCGACCGGCGCAACCCCTCCAGCGTTAAACGGATGGCGGTGGGGTGGTGGGCAAAATCATCGTAGACGGTCATGCCGTTGATCTCACCGACGCACTCCAAGCGGCGCTTGACCCCACCAAACTCGCCCAACGCCTGAACCGATTGGGCCACATCGACACCGGCTTGGTGGGCCGCCGCCACCGCGGCGAGTGCGTTCATGGCGTTGTGCTGGCCGAGCATCGCCCACTCGAAGCTGTGCTCGCGGCCTTGGTGGGTCAAGGTGAGCCGTTGACCGCTGGGTTGGTCGAGCTTCACTTGCCAGGCGCTGTCGTGGTCGGGGGCGCTGAACCCGAACCGCTCGATTTGGCTCCAGCAGCCTTGAGCGAGCACCTCATCCAAAGCCAGGTCGTGTTGGTTGGCGATCACGGTGCCGTTGCCTGGGATGGTGCGGATCAGGTGGTGGAATTGCGTTTGAATCGCGCCCAAGTCGGGATAAATGTCGGCGTGATCGAACTCGAGGTTGTTCAGCACCGCCACGCTGGGGCGGTAGTGAATGAACTTCGCGCGCTTGTCAAAAAACGCCGTGTCGTATTCGTCGGCCTCGACCACAAACCAATCGGCCCCAGAGCGTGCTGAGATGCCAAAGTTGTTGGGGATCCCGCCGATCAAAAACCCCGGCTCAAGGCCGGCGCGTTCGAGAATCCAAGCCAGCATGGAGGCGGTGCTGGTCTTGCCGTGGGTGCCGGTGATGGCCATCACGCGGCGCTGGTGCAGGTAGTGCTCGCCCAGCCAGCGCGGGCCCGAGGTGAAAGGGATGCGCTCGTTTAAGACATGCTCGATGGCGGGGTTGCCCCGCGAGAGTGTGTTGCCGATCAGCACCAAATCGGGCTTGGGGCTCAAGGCTTTGGGGTCGTAGCCTTCAATCAGGTCAATGCCCAAGGCATCGAGTTGGGTGCTCATTGGCGGGTAGACGTTTTCGTCGCTGCCGGTGACCTCGTGGCCATCGGCCCGCGCCAGCGCCGCCAAGCCGCCCATGAATGTCCCACAAATCCCCAAAATATGTATTCTCACGGACCGGCCACCATCGATTGGAAGTGATAAAGAAAAAGTATACTGGGTTGTATGGGTGATTTGAGCCAAACCGAGCAATGCGAACCCGCCGAGACCGTCGATGCGCGCGGCCAATGGTGTCCGGTGCCCGCCACGTTGGCAAAGTCGGCGTTGGACGGTTTAAACCCAGGTGATGTGTTGGCGGTGCTGAGCAGTGACCCCTTGGCCCCATTGGACTTGGCGGTGCTGTGTGAGCAGTTGGGCCACCGGTTGGTCGACACGGTCGAGGCCGATGGCGGTCATGTCACCACGCTTCAAAAAGCGCTAAAGCGCTAAAGCGCTGGTCTGGTCAAGACCAGACCGCTTGCCAGGCCGTGTCTTAGCGCGGTTGGTTTGAAGCTGTTGTTTTAGAGCGCGTCGACCAAGCGCTGGTTGATGGTCTCGATCGACCCCATGCCATCAATCTCGGTCAACAGGCCTTTGTTGGCATAGTGGTTGGCCACCGGCGCGGTCTGCTCTTCATAGACGCGCATGCGGTGGCGCACCACCTCTTCGCTGTCATCGGTGCGGCCTTGTTGTGAGGCGCGCTCGGCCAGGCGCTCAACAATCTGATCTTCATCAACGCGCAACGCCAGCGCTCGATCGATGCGCTGTTGCAGCCGATCCAGCAACTCGTCGAGCGCTTTGGCTTGCGCCAGGTTGCGGGGGTAGCCATCGAGAATGTAGCCGTTGGCGACATCGGGCGCGCTGAGTCGTTCTTCCAACAGCTCCAGCACCAACTCATCGGAGACCAGCTCGCCAGCATCCATGGTCGCTTTGGCGATCTTGCCCAGCGGGGTGCCAGCGGCGACGGCCGCACGCAACAAATCCCCGGTGGAGATGTGGGCGATGTTGAGCCGCTCTTTTAACAAAGTGGCTTGGGTGCCCTTGCCTGACCCCGGCGGACCCAACAATACCAATCGCATGCTTGTCTCCCAGACTTGGTCTAAAAAGTGCCGAACAGTGAAAGTTACCCCTGTTCAACTGAGGTGTCAAATCGGAGATAATGTTCCCTTGGACCCAATCCATCGCCATTGACTCGAAAACCATTGACTCGAAAATAAGGGGAGCAGCCCACCCATGTCGAAAATCAATCTGTTGTACGCCCAATCCGGCGGGGTGACCCCGGTCATCAACGAAAGCGCGGGGGGCGTGATCAGCCAAGCCCGGCAGCGCGGTGGCGAGGTGGGCACGGTGTACGCGGCCAAAGACGGGGTGTTGGGGATTTTGGATGAGCGCTTGGTGGACACCGCCACACTCAGTGATGGCGAGGTGGCGGCGTTGAGCCAAACCCCAGGCGGGGCGTTCGGCTCGTGCCGGTACAAGCTGGGCGATCCGAAGACCGACCCGACCGACTACGCGCGGTTGGTCGAGGTCCTCACCGCCCATGAGATTGATGTGTTGCTCTACAACGGGGGCAACGACTCGGCCGACACCACCGCCAAACTGGCCACGTATTGCCAGACGGTGGGCGCCCCGATCCGCTGCATCGGCATCCCCAAAACAATCGACAATGACTTGGCGGTGACCGATTGCAGCCCTGGGTTTGGGTCGGTGGCGAAATACGTGGCCGTGTCGATCCTGGAGGCGAGTTTGGATGTGATGTCGATGGCCTCAAGCTCGACCAAGGTCTTCATTATGGAAGTGATGGGTCGCCACGCCGGCTGGATTGCCGCGGCTGGGGGCATGGCACAACAACGCCCCGGCGACCCGCCGCAGATCATTCTCTTCCCGGAACGGCCGTTCGACCGGGCGGCGTTTTGTCGAGCGGTCAAACACTCGGTGGACACCCACGGGTATTGCTCAATTGTCGTGTCAGAAGGGGTGCGCGATGGGTCGGGGCAATTCTTGGCCGATGCGGGCACCACCGATGCGTTTGGCCACAAGCAGCTGGGGGGCGTGGCACCCGTGGTCGCCCAGATTGTCTCCCAAGAGCTCGGCTTGAAATACCACTGGGCGGTGAGCGACTACCTGCAGCGCTCAGCGCGCCACATCGCCTCAGCCACCGATGCTGAGCACGCCCAAGCGGTGGGGCGGTTTGCCGTCGACATGGCGATCGATGGTCGCACCGGCCAGATGCCGGTGATTGTCCGAGACGCCGACACCCCATATCAGTGGCACATCGAGGCCGCGGCCGTGGCCGACATTGCCAACCACGAAAAAGTGTTGCCCGATCACTTCATCACCGACGATGGCTTCGGCATCACCGACGCGGCCCGCACCTACCTGGCGCCGTTGATGACCGGCGAGGCCTACCCCAGCTACGGGGCATCGGGCTTGCCTTGCTACAGCCGCCCGGTGCTCGATGAGGTCGAACAAAAGTGCCCACCGCGCGGGTAGCGCCTCACGTGCGCTTGGTTTCAATCTGATACAGTTTTAAGTTAACCACTATAAAAAGACACCCATTGATCATGTCATCGAGTCTTGCTTCCCTGACCCAGTGGGTCGACCAAGTGGCCCAGCACACCCAAGCCGACCAAGTGGTCTGGTGCGATGGGTCGGCGGCCGAAAACCAATCTTTGATTGAAAACATGCTCGCCAGCGGTGAGCTTGTGGGCCTCAACCCCAAGACCCACCCCAACTGTTATCTGCATCGGTCTGACCCCAACGACGTGGCCCGGGTCGAGCACTTGACCTTTGTGTGCACCGAACAGCAGGCCGACGCCGGCCCCAACAACCACTGGATGGATCCGGCCAAGGCGCACGCGCTGATGGATGAGTTGTTCGCTGGCGCCATGGCCGGGCGCACTTTATATGTGGTGCCGTATTGCATGGGCCCCATCGACTCGCCGATGGCGCGTTTGGGGGTGGAACTCACCGACAGCCCGTATGTGGTCGCGAACATGCGCTTGATGACGCGCATGGGCCAAGACGCCTTGGCGCGGATTGAAAAAGAGGGGCACTTTGTTAAGGGCCTGCATTCCACAGGCGAACTCGATCCTGACCGCCGCTACATCATGCACTTCCCAGAAAGCCTCACCATCATGAGCTTTGGCTCGGGCTATGGCGGCAATGCGCTGCTGGGCAAGAAATGCCACGCGCTGCGGATCGCCAGTTATCAGGCCCGCAATGAAGGCTGGCTGGCCGAGCACATGCTGATTGTCGGCATCGAAAACCCCCAAGGCGAGGTCAGCTACGTGGCCGCCGCTTTCCCCTCGGCCTGCGGCAAGACCAATCTGGCGATGCTGATTCCACCCGAGGCCTACCGAGAGAAGGGCTGGAAGGTGTGGACGGTGGGCGATGACATCTGCTGGTTGCACCCAGGCGACGACGGGCGCTTGTATGCGATCAATCCCGAGGCGGGGTTTTTTGGGGTCGCACCGGGCACGGGCGCCAACACCAACCCCAACGCCTTGGCCATGCTCGACCAAGACACCATTTTTACCAATGTGGCGGTGACCGACGACGACCAGCCGTGGTGGGAGGGCTTGGATGAGCGTTCACCCAAAAGCGATTGGCAGGGCCGCGATTTTGATGCGGCCAATGGCCCCGCGGCCCACCCCAACAGCCGCTTTACGGTGTCGATGCGGCGCTGTCCGAGCTATTCCGAGCAGGCCGAGAACCCCCAAGGGGTGCCCATCGACGCGATCATCTTTGGCGGTCGCCGGGCGCACCTCACCCCCCTGGTGCTTGAAGCTGAAGATTGGGTGCATGGCGTGTTGGTCGGTGCCACCATGGCCTCTGAGACCACCGCCGCGGCCACCGGGGCGGTGGGCGTGATCAGAAGAGACCCAATGGCGATGAAGCCTTTTTGTGGCTACCACTTCGCTGATTATTGGCAACATTGGTTAAATATGGGCGCGAAAATCACCCAGCCGCCGAAGATCTTCCAGGTCAACTGGTTTCGTCGAGACGAGGATGGGCGGTTTATATGGCCCGGGTTCGGTGACAACCTGCGTGTGCTGGAATGGATCGTGGCGCGCTGCCAGGGCCAAGCCGAGGCCGTGGATACACCTGTGGGTCGGGTGCCCACTGAACAGGCGATTGCCGTTGACGACTTGGCTCAGCGGCCTGACATGGCAACGCTGCTGACCATTGATGAAGCCGGCTGGCGCGAGGAGTTGATGGCGATTGAGGGCTTCTTGTCTGAGTATGGCCAGCGGGTGCCCGAAGCGCTTTTGGCGCGTCTCGAAGCGGTCAAAGTCTCAGTGGGTTAAGCGCGCCATCCCTCCCAAAATGGGGGTATTTGTATGAAAGTTGTTTTAAAACAACAACTTGAACCTTAATCAAGTGTTCAAATTTCGTTTACCGATTTTTAACAAACCCCTTTAATTTCCCAAAATACAGTGCTAGCATTCATCTGAGTCAGAGGTTTATCGCTCAAAAGTGATGCCTTGGGGCAACTTTGTGCGCTGAACCAACGACTCCGACACAAGCTGTCGATACATGTATCGAGTGCAATAAGAAACAATCAATGTTCAACAATTTGGAGAGTCTGATGAAGCATAAGCAGAATTCACTTGCAGACGCTATTCGCTACTCTCTTCAAGTCGGCCTCGTGGCCTCTCTGGCGTTTACAGTTGCGCCAGTGTGGTCTCAGGACGCTGAAGAAGATGAGCAAAGTGAAGAAGTCGGCGATCGCATCCAGGTGACTGGTTCGCGATTGAACACTAACGACAATATCGTAGCGCCAAACCCGGTGCTGACAGTGGGTGCAGAAGAGATCAGTTCGCGGGGTACGTCACGAATTGAAGACTTGACCAACCAGCTCCCATCCGTCTTTGCCGGCCAGGCCTCTGAGGTCTCGAATGGTGCCAGCGGTACATCAACCTTGAACCTTCGTGGTTTAGGCTCGATTCGTACGCTGACACTGATCGACGGCCGTCGCCTGCCTTTTGGCTCATCGGAGTCAACATCGGTGAACTTGGATAACGTTCCAGCGCAACTGGTGGAACGGATCGAGATCGTCACCGGTGGTGCGTCAGCCGTGTATGGTTCCGATGCGATCGGTGGTGTGGCGAACTTTATCCTGAAAGACGATTACGAAGGCTTTGAGTTGGACGTCCAGTACAGCTTCAACTACGCCACCAATGAGCGTAAGTTCTTCCAAAACGTCGTTACAGCTGCCGAGCAGCCTGTGCCAGGTTCTGTCACTGATGGTGAAGAAATGCGTGTCAACTTGACCATGGGTGCCAACACCATGGACGGTCGGGGCAACGTGACCATGTTCTTCAACTACGAAGACATGAAAGCCATCAGCCAGGTTGATCGTGACTTCTCTGCTTGTACAATGGGGTCGTCCAGTGGGCCGAACTCCTTCGGCGGTGTGGGCTGCGTGGGCTCATCAAACTTCCGTCGATTTGCGAACTTCGCCGGCGACTGGGATGTCAACGATGTATTCCAACAGCCAGGTGGTGAATTAACACCATTCGCCGGTGGCCCTGCTGAGACCTATAACTTCGGTCCCAACAACTACTTCCAGCGTCCAGCCAAGCGTTATCAAATCTATACCAAGGCCAAGTATGAGCTGAACGACAACATTGAAGCGTTTGCTGATTTGAGCTTCCTGAACAACCAGTCTGATGCTCAAATCGCTGAGTCAGCGTCCTTCGGCACCGGGTGGTCGATCAACTGCGACAACCCATTGCTTGTAGGCCAGCCGGGCGACAATGATCTGTTCTCAGTGTTTGGTTGCGACCAGCCACTTGCAGATGGCAGCTTGCCTGAAGAAGTCGACGGCATCTTCGCGTCGCACCGCATGGTGGAAGGCGGTCCTCGGGTCAGCAAAATTGACATCACCACATGGCGTGCTGTGGCAGGCCTGCGTGGATCGTTTGCTGATGACTATGATTTCGAGGTCTTTGGTCAGTTTTCAGAGGTGATTAACTCCTCTACGAGCCTGAATGACCTCGCTATCGACCGTGTCCAAGACGGCTTTTATGTGGTGGAGGATGAAAATGGCAACCCAGTCTGCCGCTCTGGCAACGCCGGCTGTGTGCCTTTCAACATCTTCCAACGGGCTCCTGATGGCAGTAGTCTGGTTACACCAGAAGTTGTTGATTACGTCACGGGCGTGGGCATTGTCTCTGGTGGCACCAAGCAAACCATCTTCGGTGGTAACGTTCAGACCGACTTCGGTCGTTTTGGCGTCGCATCACCATTGGCTGATGCGGGCTTGGGCGCACTTGTCGGTGTGGAGTACCGCAAAGACGAGCTGAACAACCAGCCTGACGAAATCTCTCAGCGTCCTGACGGTGGTTTCACCGGGGTGGGCGGTCCTTCTCTGCCGGTCCAAGGCTCAATTGAAGCTCAAGAGTTCTACGCTGAGGCGCAATTGCCGTTGGTGACTGGTCGTGCTGGGATTGAGAACTTGAGCATTGGTGGCGCGTATCGGTATTCGGATTATACCGTTGACGGTGCTGGCTCAAGCAACGAGTTCGACACCGATACCTATCACGTGTTCTTGAACTACAGCCCCACCCAATCGCTGCGGTTGCGTGCTCAGTATCAGCGTGCGGTGCGTGCACCAAACGTGGTTGAGCTGTTTACGCCTCAAGGCACAAACCTGCCTAACCTGACGCAGGGGACCAATGGACTGTATGACCCATGTGCAAGTCAAGGCGACATTGAACCAGCAGCCAGTGCCGCAGCCTGTGCCAACACCGGTGTTACCGCGGCGCAGTACGGTAACGTGCCTGACGTGATTTCAGGTCAAACGCAGTCCATCACGGGTGGTAACCCACTCCTCGATCCTGAGGTGTCTGATACCTACACGTATGGTGTGATCTTCACGCCGACCAACAACCTGAGCTTCTCAGTGGATTACTTCGATATTGAAGTGAACGATGCTGTTGCTGCCGGGATTCCCGCCAACACCACGTTGCAAAACTGCTTGGCCTCAGGTGATCCAGCGTTCTGTGATCTGATTGTTCGCGACAGCGCGGGCTCTTTGATTTCCGGTACGCCTGGTGTTGGTTTCCAGTCAACAAACATCAACCTGGCCACACTGGCAACGCAAGGTATCGACGCCCAGGCCACGTATGACTTTGATGTTGGAAGCTACGGTTCGGTTCGTGTGGACTACGCAGCAACCTATGTCGACTCGCTGACAACAACGCCATTCCCTGGCGCTGACCCCATCGAGTGTGCTGGTAAGTTTGCCGGCGGTTGTGGCGCACCAAACTCTGAGTACCGTCACCGCGGTTTGGTGAACTGGGATACTCCGTGGGATGTGCGGTTCACCGCGGCATGGCGTTATTACTCAGCCACCGACAACGACGCTGGCAGCGATGTTCTGCCTGAGATTGATCGTGATGTTGGCACCGTCCAGTACTTCGATCTGTCTGCTAACTATCGCTTCTCTGATACCGTGAGCTTCAAAGCAGGTATCAACAACGTCCTCGACGAGAGAACCCCTGTGATTACTTCAGCAGGTCCTGCGTTGGGCAATGGCAACACCTACCCAACAGTCTTTGATACGGGCCGTTACATCTTCTTGGGTGCAACGTATAGCTTGTAATTTCAAAGAAACACTGTTGTAAGGAAAAGCCGCAGGTCTTCGATCTGCGGCTTTTTTTATGCCTCAGTTTGGTGCCCGAATCCATCGGACAGACCTTTTCACATGCAACCATCTTCAGACGCCCCAAAGGCCGCAGGGCAGTTGATTGCCGAGAGTGCTGCCACTGATGGAGTGGGGTGACCAACAAATGGATATAACGCCGGACTGGTGTCGTTTTTTTTGAAATTAGGCTATTTTGGGGTGATTTGTTGCGTTATTCTTTGTGATGTGCTTAGAATAACTTCCTTGAGAATGTTCGAGGCCTCAATTCAGACAGAGTTTGAAAACAAACGACAATCCACCCAACGTTCATCCAATGGTGAATTGGATAGACAGTGACTGGTATGAGTAAATCTATGAAATTACACAACATCGCAAGCCCAAGCAGACTTTCCGCCGCCCTGGTCGCCTTGATGGTGTCTTGGTCGGTCTACGCTCAAGAGGTTGAGCCAATTATTGAGACCTCAAGAGACGCTGTGACCGATACGGCTGAGTCCCAAGAAGAGATTGATCAGGTTGATGCCCGCATTCAATCGCTTCTAAATGACTACCGCGCAAACTTAAAGCAGCTTGAGCAGCTCAATCGCTACAACGCCTCGCAGCGCCGGCAGGTTGAAGCGCAGCGGCGTGAGATGGCGTCTCTTAGAGAGGACATCAACAACATCGCCAGCTTGCAGCGCGCTGTGCAGCCACTGATGGAAGACATGGTGGCGGGCTTGGACGAGCTGGTTGAGGCGGATGTGCCTTTCTTGCTCGAAGAGCGGCGCGATCGGGTCGAGCGGCTGGAAGAGATCATGGATGATCCCGAACGCTCGCCAGCCGAGCGGTATCGTTTGATTGTCGAGGCCTACCAGATCGAAAACGAATATGGCCGGACCATTGAGTCTTATCGGGGCAACATCGACGTCGAGGGCCGCAGCTATGAGAACGTTGAGTTCTTGCGCATTGGTCGCGTGGCGTTGGTCTTCAAGACGGATGACGATGAGACTTTGAAATACTTCAACGTCGATGAGCGCAACTGGATGGACTTGGACAAGTCATTCTTGCCTGCGATTAAGCGTGGTTCTCGGGTTGCTCGCGAGCAAATCCCACCTGAGTTGATGTACATCCCGGTTGGCGCACCCGCCGACGGTTCATCCGACTGAGGGGACCAGACATGAATTCTGTGAATAAAAAAGACGAAAGGATTGCTTCGATGCAACATTTCAAATCTCTCTCTTTGAGTGCTGTGCTTGCAGTGGCGAGCTTGGTGGCGTTTGGTTCGCCTGCGGTGGCTCAAGACCAATCACAAGCCAATGAAACTCAGGCCGCCGAGGCCAGCGAGCCGGCAGCACGCACCATTCAAGAAGTTTTGGATGCGGTCCGGGCCGAGCGGCGCGCTGTCTCTGAAGCCAACCGTGAGCGCGAAGCGCGTTTCCGCCGTGAGGAGACCAACCAGCAAGCCGAGCTGAACCGCTTGGAGCAAGAAGTGGCGGACGCTGAAGCTGAAGCCAGCCGGTTGGAAGCCTTGCGTAACGAGTTGGACCGTGACCTTGAAGAGCTCAGAGCTCAGCTGGCTGAGCGCCAGGGTGAGTTTGGTGAGTTGTTCGGTGTGGCCCGAGCGGCCGCGGCCGATCTGAACGAGCAGTTGAATGACTCGTTGATTTCAACTCAGTTTGCCAACCGGGGCGAGGTTTTGACGCGGATGGCCCGTGCCTCTTCACTCCCGACCATCGAAGAGCTGGAAGCGCTGTGGTACACCATGCTCCAAGAAGCTGGTGAGCAGGGCAAAGTGGTTCGTTACGACGCGCCGGTCATCACTGGCGACAACCGCTCAGACTCTGAGACTGTGGTCCGGATCGGCTCATTCTCAGCGTTTACTGAGGATGGGTTCTTGATTCCTCGCGAAGGGACGTTGCGCTATTTGGTGCGCCAACCCTCTGGTGGTGCCGTCGGTGCTGCTGGCGATGTGTTCGAGCACGACGGTCAAGGCGTGGTTGAAGGACTGATCGATCCATCACTGGGCACCTTGTTGGGTCTTGTGGTCGAAACACCGACGTTCGGTGAGCGTGTGGCCCAAGGTGGCGGCATTGGTTATGCCATCATTGTGGTCGCGACATTCGGTGTCCTTTTGGCCTTGTATCGCTGGGCGATGCTGGTGGCTGTTGAGCGCAAAGTGGCGTCTCAGCGGAAATCATCCACCCCGTCGGCCGATAACCCCTTGGGTCGGGTCATGATCGCCTACAACGAAAACAAAGGCTCTGACCTTGAGACCTTGCAGATGCGCTTAGACGATGCGGTGCTCAAAGAACTGCCCAAACTCGAAAGCGGCTTGAACGTCGTGAAAGTGTTGGCAGCGGTGGCGCCGTTGATGGGTCTGTTGGGTACGGTGATTGGTATGATCGTCACCTTCCAGGCGATCACGCTGTTTGGTACGGGTGATCCGAAGCTGATGGCCGGTGGTATTTCACAGGCACTGGTGACCACGGTTCAGGGCTTGATGGCGGCGATTCCATTGCTGCTGTTGCACGCTTTTGCATCGGGTGCATCGCGCCGTGTTTCTCAAATTCTCGAAGAGCAATCTGTGAGCTTGGTGGCTGAGTCCGCCGAAAAAGCCGCTTGATTGAGTCGCAGCAACATTTTGCGCTGAGAATAAAGGAGCAACCGTGCTTGAGATGCTAAATCCGTTCAACATGTTCGAGACCCTATCGGGCTACCTCAATATGGGGGGTCCGGTGGTGGTCACGCTGTTGGCGAGCACATTTTTGATGTGGATGCTGATCAGTGAGCGTGTGCTGTATTTCAACTTTGCAGTCACCAAGCTGATTCAAGAAAAGCAAGACCTGTGGGCTGGACGTTCAGATCGCAAAAGTTGGGAGGCGCATGCCTACCGCGAGCGTTTGATCTCTGAGGCGCGCATTGAAAATGAGCGCTTTTTGGGTGCGATCCGCTCGCTCATTGTGATTACACCGCTGCTGGGCCTATTGGGCACGGTGACCGGGATGATCGAGGTCTTCCAAGTCATCACCGATACCGGATCGTCGAACGCCCGTTTAATGGCCTCTGGGATCTCTCGGGCGACCATTCCGACAATGACAGGTTTGGCAGTGTCGCTGACGGGTGTGTTTGCCATCAACTACTTGGACCGGAAACACGAAAGGACCATTGCCGAGCTTGGACAAACCCTGGAAGCTGAAGGCGGCCTGGGTTATGGGTCCAAAGGGCGGTTGACCACATCAGAGCAAGAAGCGGCTGAGGTAAACATCACCCCGCTGCTCGACATTGTTTTCATTCTTCTGATTTTCTTCATTGTGACCGCAACGTTTCTTGATGAAGAAGGGATTGCGATTGCATCGCCTGAAGAAAATCCACCCGAAGAAATCACGCGGCCACCCCCATCTTTGGTCTTGGCTGTCCGGAACGACGGTTTTGTGGCCATTGACGGTGGGCGTTTGATTGACCCCCGTTCGGTGAAGCCCACAGTGGAGGCATTTAAAGCGCAAAACCCCCGTGGGGTGGTGCTGTTGAATGCGGCCCCGGATGCGCCAGTGAAAACCACTGTGTTGGTTTTGGATCAAAGTCGCTTGGCGAATGTTGACCCTGCAGTCACGATTCAAGGTCAACAATAAAGTCGCGGACACCGGCCGAGCCGGTGTCCTATCAACAGAGACAGAGATGACATGATTAGACGTAAAAGAGCCGTTCAAACTGAAGAAACAGATGTCAATGTCACGCCATTGCTCGACATTGTCTTCATTATGTTGATTTTCTTCATCGTGACGGCGACGTTCATTAAAGAGCCTGGTGTGACGGTTGAGAAACCCGATGCCACCACCGCTGAGCAACAGCGTTTGGTGTCTATTCTTGTGGCCATCGATGCCAACAATGGTGTCTGGGTCAATCGAGAAGAGGTGGGCTTAGAGGGTGTGCGCTTGGCTGTGGAACGCCTGCGGCGGGAAAACCCGCGAGGAACGGCTGTTATCCAAGCAGACAACGATGCCCATTCTGAGTACTTGGTGAAGGTGCTCCAGCAAATCCGCGATGCTGGTGTGCGTGAAGATGTAGCGGTATCGACGGTTGAATCATGATTACAGGTAGCGCACGTATTGTCACTGGCCTGCCGGGTGCATTTTTTGTCACCCTGCTCATCTTTTTGTTGCTGGCCACGGTCATCAGCCAACAACAAGATGTCGTTCTAGATGAGGACCGTTCGGTTCAGATCAACGTGACACGCCAGCTCGATGACACGGCAGATCAGTCTGCTCAAGACCTCGAACGCCCTGTTATGGACCAGCCGCCGCCGCCGCCGCCCATGGTCAGCGACCCCTCTTTCCGTCCCAACATGGACGTTCAAATGGGTGCGTTGCCTGATATGGGGGCTGATTTGGATATTGGCAGCGGCTTTAATCCAGACCGCGACGCGCAGCCCCTGGTCCGGATCCCACCCCAGTACCCTCAGCGGTGTCAGCGCTCCGCGGGCAGCTTAGAGACCGTGGTGGTCGAGTTCAACGTAACGCCAGAAGGCAACGTCGTTGAGCCGCGTGTGCTGAGCACAACGAACGCTTGCTTTAACCGGGCGGCCATGCGAGCCGTGACTCGGTGGCGTTATCAACCTCGGGTTGTGGAAGGGGTCGCCCAATCCCGATTCGGCGTGAGAACAGCCATTGACTTTAGGATGGAGGAATAAGCCCATGTTTGCCGAGCGCATCCAATTCTCATTTCGCAATCTGGCTCGACCCGCCATTCTTACACGTATCGCCGCTGTACTTTTGGTGGGTTTGTTTTCTGGCTCGCTCATGGCCCAGAGCAGCACATTGTCTCCGCGCGTGGCCAAACAGCTTCTCAGTGCGTATGAAGAAATCGAAGCCGAGAACTTCGACGAGGCCCTAGAGCAGCTCAATGACCTTATCGGCGATGGCGGCGAGAACATGCGCCCGTTCGACAAAGCCTCCGTGCTGCAGGTGAGGGGCTCTGCGCATGTCAACATGGAAAACTATGAGGCCGGCATCAATGATTTTGCAGAAGTCATTCGCTTGGGTGCACTGCCGGACGAGCAAAACGTGCGCATGCGGTTTAACTTGGCGCAGTTGTACTTTGTTACCGAGCAGTACGAAGAGGCGATCCAGTTCTTTGAAGAGTGGCTCGCGGTGGAAGAGGATCCCGATGAGACCGCGTTTTTCATGCTGGCAGCTTCGCACTACAACCTCAAAGATTTTGAGAATGCCCTGGTGAATATCGACCGAGCACTCGAACTGGCTGAAGAGCCGACAAAGCGCAGCTATGACCTGAAGAACATCACCCTGTCAGAGCTGGGGCGGGTGGCTGCGCGAACCGATCATCTCGAGCTGATGGTGGAGTATTGGCCCGAAGAGCTGCCCTATTATCGCCAACTGGCTGCACTGTATCTGGAGCAGGACATGCGATTGGAGTCATTCGCTGTGTTGGAGACCGCATACCTAGAAGGCTTGCCGGTCAAAGAAGACGATAAAATCATTCTCGCTCAATTCTATTCAGGGTTTAACAACCCGCATCGCGGGGCTGAGTTGCTCGAGCGCGAGATGGCAGAAGGCAACGTTGAGAAAAACGTGGATAACCTTGAGCTGTTGTCCCAACTTTGGAGCCAGGCGCGCGAGCATGAAAAAGCCATTCCTGTTCTTCGTGAAGCGGCCAAGCTCTCTGATACCGGTGTGTTGTCTTTCCGATTGGGGCAGTCGCTGTTGGCCAACGAAGAGAACGAAGCTGCCGAAACAGCACTCCAAAACGCGATCGATAAGGGCGACATGGACGATGACATGATGGGTGAGGCGTGGATGTTGCTTGGCAACGCACGTTTCAATCAAGCGGGCCCTGGCGATGAAGATCAGCGTGCGGTCGCGGCAGAAGCCTTTGAGCAAGCCGAACGTTATGAAGTGACTGAGGCGCAAGCGGCCAGTTGGCGTGGGTATATTCAAGCGATCAACCAAACCGAGCAGCGCCAGATCGCTCTGGAGCGAGAGCAGGCCGAACGGCTGGAAGAGGCCGCTCAGGACCGCCTATTGACTGCGTGTCGTGCAAGACAGCTGGCTGGCTCCACACTGAGCTCGGAGTGCCAAGAAATCTTGGCGGCAGCGCAAGCAGAAGCGAATGCAGACGCACAGACTGACGCAGATTCTGAATCAGACGATGCGCCCTAGTTGGGGCGCTCGCTGGCGTTTGTTTATCCACCCCTAGCGTTTCACTGGCCCCAGTGCCATCTGTAAATGACATCGAGCAATGGCTGGTGGCTGGTGATGTCAGTCGGGCGCGTGAAGCCTGCCTGTCGTTGTTGGCTCAACACCCAGCCGATCCGAGCTTGCTCACCTTGCTTGCCCTGTGTGAGGACGCCTCAGGTCAGCCCAAACAGGCGCTAGACCAGCTCCAGGCCATCTGCGCCGACCACCCAGATCAATCCCGTGCGCTGTTCCATTGGGGGCGGTTGGCCATGGCACACGGCCAGCCAGATCAAGCGCGCCAAGCGCTGTCAAAAGCCATTGAACTTGAGCCGAACCACGCCGCCAGCCGCCATTTGCTTGCCCGTCTGGCCTACCGAAGCGGTCAGGTCGATGAGGCCATTGAGGGGTTTAAGACCGCTTTGATGGCCGACCGCAACTATCTGCCGGCACTGTGTGATCTGGCATTGGCCTTCACCGATGTGGGGGACACCCAAGCGGCCCTTGAGGCAGCCACCAAGGCTTTGAAGAGTGATAAGACACTGCCCGCTGGCCATTTGGCCATGGGAACTGTGTTGTTGGCCGAGGGCGAGCTGGTTCAGGCCAAGCAGCACTTCACCCAAGCCACTGACTTGGATCCAGACTCCACACAAGGGCTGGTGATGCTCGCCAAGACGCATCAGAAATGCCGTGAACACCGCGAGGCGCTGGCGGCGTTGGATCGGTTAAGTGGTGCCGATAAAGAACGGCTGGATGCGCGCCGTATCCGGGCGCTGAGCTTGGTGCAATTGGGCCAAACCCGCGCGGCACAGGCGCTGTTGGAGGGCATCGTCTCGCAAGCGCCCGATGTCGACGGCGTGTTGCAACTGATGGACCTTTATCTGCACCACAACAGCGAGCAGGCGCTCGATGGATTGAGGCGCCAATTGCTTGACCAAGGCGCGGCCATGGCTGAATTGTCTGAGTTGGTTGGCGCGGTGTATTGCGCCACTCAAGCTGACCGCGCCCATGCGCTTGAGCTTTTTCAGGGCCTGGCCGATTCACCGGTCGAGGCCATTGCCATTCGGGCAAGCTTGTGGCGTGCCCGGTTGTTGTTGGAGATGGGTCAGCCATCCGAAATGATTTTAGCGTTGCAACACCTCGACGAGGTGGCCTCACCCCACCCGATGGTGCGCCTACAAATGGCACAGCTGGCCAAGCAAGCGGGGGATGTCGCTTTTGCAGGCGCCTGCCTCGATCAAGCGCTGGCGGTTGAGCCCTTGCCCGATCACCTTCGGGCTGAGTTGATCGCCCTACACGATCAACTCAACGCTTCGCCTGAGACAGAATCAAATCAGCCGCCTTCTCAGCGATCATGACCGTGGGCGCGTTGGTGTTGCCACCGGTCAGTGTTGGCATGATCGAGGCATCCACCACCCGAAGGTTGCGAACCCCCCGAACCCTCAACTGAGGATCCACCACCGCATCGGCATCAATGCCCATTCGACATGTCCCCACCGGGTGATAAATCGTCTCCGCTTTGCGCCGGATGTAATCGATCAATCCCTCACGGCTTTGCACGCCATCGCCAGGCATTACCTCGTTCGATCGATAGGGGGCAAACGCCGGCTGCGACAGGATCTCTCGCGACAGGTGCAGACAGTCGATCATGGACGCCAGGTCATCAGGTTCGCTCAGGTAGTTGGCATGAATGGCGATGGGTTGGGCGGGGTCTGCTGATTGGATTGCCAAATGACCCCGGCTTTTTGGTCTCAGCGGGCAGGCGTGCAGGGTATAGCCATCACCAGGCAAGCGGTTTCTGCCGTGGTCGTCGAGCCAGGCGGGCACAAAGTGCATTTGGATGTCAGGACGGTCCGATGAATGCCGCCCACTGACCAGAAAACCACCGGCCTCAGCGATGTTGGATGTGCCTTCCCCTTGGCGCCGCAAAAAGTAGTTCAACCCCACTTTCAGTTCGTTGAGCCTATCGTAGGTGACTCGTTTCGAGCACTTCGTGAGCGTGCAAATATCAAGATGATCTTGGAGGTTCTGTCCCACCTGCGCGCGATCGGCGATGACATCAATCCCCTGGGCTTGAAGCATCTGGGCTGGCCCAACGCCAGACAGCATCAGAAGCTGGGGCGAGTTGATTGCTCCGGCGGCAACGATCACTTCTGTCTCAGCGCGCACCGAGTGGGTCCGACCGCGTCTTTTAAACACCACCCCGCAGGCTCGATCACCCTCAAAGACAATCCGTTGGGTGAGCGCTCGGGTCACCACGGTGAGATTGGGGCGATGCGTGATGGGGTGTAAATACCCCACGGCAGTTGAACAGCGCTGACCATTGCGCTGGGTGACTTGATACATCCCAATGCCGCGTTGTTGAGGGCCGTTGAAGTCAGGGTTCTTGGGGTGCCCCGCTTGGACTGCCGCCTCAATAAAGACATCACTCAGCGGGTTGGTGAAGCGGAGGTCTTCCACGCTCAGCGGACCACCGACCCCATGGTGGTCATCCTCACCCCGCGCCTGGTCTTGCGAGCGCTTGAAATACGGCAACACATCAGACCAACCCCAACCGCTGTTGCCCAATGCAGCCCAGTCGTCGTAGTCGCCTGGGTGGCCTCTGGAAAAGCACATCGCGTTGATGGAGCTCGATCCACCCAGCACCCGACCGCGTGGCCAATACAGCCGCCGATTATGGAGTTGAGATTGAGGCTCGGTGTGGTAATTCCAATTCAATGACTTGAAGTTGATGAGCTTCGACAGACCCGCGGGCATGTGGATAAACGGATTCCAGTCTTTGCCACCGGCCTCAATCAGCAGCACCTCGATGTCGGGGTCTTGACTGAGTCGGTGGGCCAGCACACAACCGGCCGATCCCGCGCCCACGATGATGTAGTCAAAGCGTGCTTTCATGGCAACATGCTACCGCAAAAACCATGGAGGGCCGGATGGTCGCCGCGGGCCAGCGCCATCAGCTTGAACTTCTCGCCCATTTCACCGGGCAGTGTCAGCCGTTTGAGTTCGGCCAGCTGTTGGAGCCGGGTGTGCTCATGGGTTTGCGCCGACACCACCTCGTGGATGCCCATGGCGAGCACAAACTCAGCTTGGCTGGTGAACCCAACCTGCTCTAGACCTGCGCTTGCTGCCGCGCGCTCCAAAAGCCCGAAATCCACAAAGGCCGACAGATCGGTCAGCCCGGGCCAGATAAACGGGTCAAAATGAGCACGGTGTCGGTAGTGACACACCAATGTGCCGGTGTCGCGGTCTGGGTGATAGTACGTCTTCGTGGCATAGCCATAGTCAATAAACCAGGCCATGCCGTGGGCCAGCCCGCGGGTCATCTCCGCTAACCACGAAGGCACATCAACGCACAGCTCGCTCTCAAAGCCAACGGGCAAGGGGTCTGCCACCGTCTCTTGTAGGCTGGTGACCGCCGCAACCAACCGCTGGTCAGGTGCCACCGCCGTCCAGCCCAGCCGCGCGGTGTCGTGGTCGCGCGCCAGGTGAACGGCCAACTCGTCAATGCCGTTTTGTGTCACCCTAAACCGCTTGACCGGCAGCGCATCAATCACTTCATTGGCCAGGATCAAGCCTTTGAAAGGGGCGCTGGGGGGTTCGTTGATCCAAGTGATTCGGTTTTGGTGTGCTGACCCCGCCACCGTCTCGGCTTGCACTGCCCGAAGGGCGGCGCTTGGCTCGAGAATCTCGTAGCGGGCGGGACGATGATCGAGGTGGTTCAACAGGTCTTTGGCCAAAACGCCTGAGCCCGCACCCAGCTCCAACAGCACCCACTCCTCGCCCCACTCGGCACTCACCTGGTCGATTTGTCGGGCCAGCGCTTGGGCGAACAAGTCGCCTTGTTCGGGGGCGGTCACAAAATCGCCACTGGCGCCAAACTTGTGCAAGCCGTTGGTGTAGTACCCCAAGCCTGGCTCGTACAGGCACATCCGCATATACTGATCAAAAGGCATTGGACCGTTGTCTTCGATCCAGTCCACAATGCGCTCACCGAGGGTGTGCGATAACTCCACCAACTCAGGCGGTGGATTCGGTAGATTCAATGCCGATTGCATGGCCTCATTGTATCGATTTCGACAAGAGTGAACCGTTATGACTGACCCAACCCCTGTCGCCATTGTCACGGGCGGTGCCCGCCGAATTGGCGCCGAAACCGTTTGCCACCTTCACCAGCGCGGTCTGAATGTGTTGATTCATTACCGCGCCTCCAGCGATGATGCGCTTGCATTGGCCGATGCGCTCAACCAAACCCGCCCAGGGTCTGCCCACACCCTAGGCGCAGACTTGGCCGATCCCGACGTCGGCGAGCGCCTCAAAACAACCGCGCTGGAGGCCTTCGGTCGGATTGATCTGGTGGTCAACAACGCCTCAAGCTTTTATCCCACGCCTGTCCACGAGACCACGCATGAGCAGTTTGAGGACTTGATGGTCTCGAACTTGCAAGGGCCTTTTGTGGTCTCGAAAGCCTGTGCCCCGGCGTTGAGCCAACACCACGGCGCCATCATCAACTTGGTCGACATCCACGCGATGGTGCCTTTGAAAGACCACGTCCCGTATGTCTCTGCCAAAGCGGGCTTGATCATGCAGACCAAGGCACTCGCCAAAGACTTGGCGCCGGCAGTTCGTGTCAATGGCGTGGCACCCGGCTCGATTCTGTGGCCTGAATCTGAAATCAACGACACCGCCAAGCACGAGGCGATGCTCGCCAAGATCCCCTTGGCGCGGCAAGGGGAGCCTGGAGACATTGCCAAGGCGGTTGCGTTTTTGGGGCTGGATGCCCCCTACATCACCGGCCAGATTTTGGCGGTGGATGGTGGGCGGTTGCTCAACATGTAACCTTTGATGCTTAGGCGCTGGCGGCTTTGATCAAGCCGCTGATGGTCCTAAACTGTGGGTGGGTGGCGCCACCCATCAGCTCAAACAACACCATTTCGACACAGCTGGTCTCCACCCCGGCTTGTCTCATCCGCGTCAAGCCCACTTGTTTGTTGTTCGCTTGTCGCGCTGAGATTGCATCTTCAATGGCGTGCACTGAAAACCCCCGAGCGACCAGGCTGGCCGCGGTTTGCCAGACACACACGTGGGCTTCTATCCCGGCCAGCAAGATGTGTTTGGGGGCTTGTTCCTCAATGGCAGCCATCAGTTCGGGGTTTTGGCAGCAGCCGAAACTTGATTTGGTGATGGGTTGGTGGTCTGTCAAGACAGCTTGCAACTCCTCGACCGTGGATCCCAGTTTGTCGGGCAGTTGCTCCGCCCAAACGATGGGAACCGACAAGACCTGACAGGCTTCAATCAAGAGTTTTTGTTGAACGATCATGGCCTGTGACTCGTGCATCAAACGGGCCAGCTTGCCTTGGACATCCACCAACAACAACACACTGTTGTCGGGCTGGGGGTGTTCGAATGCGGGTGTGGCAGCGTGGGACATGGTTTGACCTGTTGTGTCGATGGGTGAATTCAAGTGTTTAATTCGTGCGGCACCAATGTGCGATCGCCTTGGAAATTGTCCCACAGTGCGCGGTAGGTCTGCTTGCTGCCTGGGTGGATCATGTCGGGGGCAATGTCTGCCAGTGGTTTGAGCACATGGGCATACTCGGTGATCTCGTCGCGGGGGAGCTCAAGGCCATCGAACTCACCCGCCCAGTCGTCATACAGCAGCAAGTCAATATCCAACACCCGATCGGAGAACTTTGGCAGGCTCCGGTCTCGGCCGTGCTGGTCTTCAATGGCCGTCAAACGCGCTTTGATTTCGGCAACACTCATGTCGGTATGCACCAACACCACCGCATTCAAAAAATCATCGCCGCTGAACCCCACCGCCTCGGAGCGATACACCGGTGAGACCACAACATCACCAAAGGTCTCACGAAGTGCACCGATCGCTTTTTGGATATGCCGATCGGGGTCTTTGTTGCTGCCCAATCCAAGGTATACAGGGTGGCTCATGATAAATGACTCAAGCTGAGCGACTTAAGGGTGGTGAGGGAGCGGCTTTTGACCGCGTTCGATAATGATGCCCACCGACCGCGAGCCGCGCACTGCCCCGGGCTTGTCGAGCTTCAAGCGCACCCACTGGACAGGGAATTCGTTGAGGATGATCTCAGCACAGCGCTCAGCCAAGGTCTCCACCAATCCAAACTCAGCGCTTTCAACAAAGCCAATCAGGCGCTTGGAGACCGCCTTGTAATCCAAGGTGTCATCGATGTGATCGGTCAACGCGGCTTTGGCCACATCGGCATTCATCTCGATGTTCAAACGAACCGTTTG
Organism: Wenzhouxiangella sp.; assembly: GCA_031580925.1. Classification (GTDB taxonomy): domain Bacteria; phylum Pseudomonadota; class Gammaproteobacteria; order Xanthomonadales; family Wenzhouxiangellaceae; genus Wenzhouxiangella. The sequence continues at coordinate 137,680 of JAVLCB010000001.1, read as the reverse complement.
TTTGATTTCGCGTTCCCAGTCAAAAATGCCAATGACCGTTTCAATATCCAAATCGCTTACAAATACAATGTCCATGTGGGGGTGCCTGTTGTGGGTCGTGGCCTCAATCCGCGGCTGTCGTGCTCGCTTGGGTCATCGGTGACAATTCATCTAGGGGCCAACGGGGATAAACCTCAATGGTGCCATCAAGCGTGCCCATGTGGCGTCGATGCCAGCCCGCCCAAGCGATCATTGCACCGTTGTCTGTGCACAAAGCCACGCTGGGGCAGTGAACCTGGCCGGGGAGGCGCTCATCCAGACAGGTCCTCAGCAATCGATTGGCGCTCACCCCGCCGGCGACCACCAGTCGCTGGTGACCGGTGGCTTTCAATGCTCTGACGCATTTTTGGACCAAGGTGTCGACCACCGCAGCCTCAAAACCCGCGGCGATGTCGGCATAATCATCGGGCTGCGATTGGCCGATCAGCGTCCGGGTGTGGGTTTTTAGCCCAGAAAAGCTAAAATCCAAGCCCGGTCGATTGAGCATGGGCCGGGGGAACTCAAACCGGTTGCCATCGCCCGACTCGGCCAGGGCAGAGACCAGCGGGCCCCCGGGAAAGCCCAGCCCCAGCAACCGGGCGGTCTTATCAAAGGCCTCACCGGCGGCATCATCCAAGGTCTCGCCCAACAGCCGATAAACGCCCCAATCTTCGACCTCAACCAGCATGGTGTGCCCGCCAGAGACCAATAAGGCGACAAACGGCATCGCCAAATCGGGGTTTTCCAGCAGCGGCGAGAGCAAGTGGCCCTCCATGTGGTGAACCCCAATGCTTGGGATGCCCAACGCCTGGGCCATGCCCACCGCCGTGGAGGCCCCCACCAGCAGCGCACCGGCCAGCCCTGGGCCTTGGGTGTAGGCGATGCCATCGAGGTCTTGGGGCTTGATCTGGGCGGCTTTGAGGACCTCATCGATCATCCCTGGGAGCTTTCTGAGGTGGTCTCGGGAGGCCAATTCTGGCACCACGCCCCCATATTGGGCATGATCGAGCTGGGTATAGACCCGCTCGGCCACAATCCCAGCACCCGCCTGGAACAGCGCGACCCCGGTCTCATCACACGATGTCTCAATCCCTAGAATGCTTTGCATGTTGGCCTGTGTGCACGTTATAATGGCGGACTGTTCACAAATTTAACACCTTGGATGGTTATCAATGCCCAGCGTTAAAGTCAAAGAAAACGAGCCGTTTGAGTACGCCCTTCGTCGTTTCAAGCGCTCATGTGAGAAAGCCGGTGTCGTCTCAGAGAGCCGTCGCCGCGAGTTTTTCGAAAAACCCACACAAGAAAGAAAGCGTAAAAAAGCCGCTGCAGTGAAGCGCCACTTGAGAAAAATCTCGCGTGAGCGCGTCAACCGCCGTCGCTTGTACTGAGCTTTCATTGTACTGTTTCGCGCACCCTGCAGGGTAGCTCCAACCCATGTCCATTCAAGATCGCCTCGGCCAAGACATCAAAAACGCCATGAAAAGCGGGGAAAAAGCCCGGCTGAAAACATTGCGCATGGCCAGTGCGGCGATCAAGCAAAAAGAAGTCGATGAACGCATCGAACTCGATGAGACCCAAACCCTGGCCATCATCGAAAAAATGGTCAAACAGCGCCGCGATTCAATCGAGCAGTACACTGAAGGCAATCGGCCCGAATTGGCCGAGGTCGAGCAGGCTGAAATCGACATCTTGCAAGCGTATTTGCCCGAGCCATTGAGCCAGGCAGAGCTTGATGCCTTGATCGATGAGGCCATTGGCCAGCTGGAAGCCCCCTCCATGGCCGCCATGGGCCAAGTGATGGCGGCGATCAAACCCCAAGTCCAAGGTCGTGCTGACATGAAAGCGGTCTCTGGTGTGGTCAAGGACCGTTTAAGCGCAGCAGCCGCCGCGTCTGCCGGGTAAGCCGGTATCGACGTTGGCCGGGCGCATCCCTGAATCGTTTATTGAAACGCTCTTAGAGCGGGCCGACATCGTTGAAGTCATTGGGTCGAGGTTGGCCCTCAAGCCCACGGGTCGCGGCGAGCACAAAGCCTTGTGCCCGTTCCACGACGAAAAATCCCCATCGTTCACCGTCAGTGGCCAAAAACAGTTCTATCACTGCTTTGGTTGTGGTGCCCACGGCACCGCGATTGGGTTTTTGATGGAGCACGACGGCTTGGACTTTCCATCAGCCATCGAAGAGTTGGCGCAGATGGTGGGCTTGGAGGTTCCGCGGGAGGCCGGTGGCCCGCAAACAGAGCGTTTCGATGGCTTGTATGACGCACTGGCCATGGCGCAACAGTGGTTTCGCCAGTCATTGGGCCGCAGCGAAGCGGCGAAAGAATACCTCAAAGGGCGTGGTTTTGATAAAGCCACCGTCAATGAATTTGGGCTGGGCCACGCGCCCGATGAGTGGCAAGGCCTGAGCGACCACCTCACAGCGCAAGGCTTTGATGTCAAGACCTTGGAAAAAGCTGGGTTGGTGACGATCAAAAACAACCGGCCGATGGACAAATTCCGCGATCGGGTGATGTTCCCCATTCATGACCGGCGTGGGCGGGTCATCGCGTTTGGTGGGCGGGCGTTGGGCGATCAAGGGCCCAAGTACATGAACTCGCCAGAAACACCCGTGTTTCATAAAGGCCGTGAGCTCTATCGCCTGTATCAGGTCCGCAAAGGGGGGCTGCCCGATCAAATCCTGGTCGTGGAAGGCTACATGGATGCCGCGGCGCTGTATCAATTCGGGTTCACCGAGGCGGTGGCCACCTTGGGCACGGCGGTCACGCCAGAACACCTTGATTTGCTGTTTCGTGCCACCCCGGTCGTTGTCTTTTGTTTTGATGGCGACAGGGCAGGACGCCAGGCCGCTTGGCGGGGCCTGGAGACCGCGATGTCGGTGATCAAGGACAACCGGGAAGTGCGGTTTTTGTTTTTGCCCGAAGGCGAGGACCCCGACAGCATGGTCAGAGGGCAAGGCGCCGAGGCATTTCGCCAGGCCCTTGATCAGGCCAAGCCGCTGTCGACTTTTTTCTTCGAGCACCTGAGCACCCAAGTGGACATGCAAAGTTTGGAGGGTCGGGCGCGTTTGGTGGCGCTGGCCCAGCCCTACCTCAAACGCCTGCCCGAAGGGCCCTATGCCGATATGATGCACCAGGCCTTGGCCAAGCACAGCGGCCATTCGGTGGAGGCGACACCGTCGGTCAGCCGGTCACAAGCTGGAATGTCAGACCCCCAGGCGGATAAGCCACTGACGTTTGTCCAATACGCCGTGGCGTTGTTGGTGCAGCGCCCAGAGTTGGCCCAGAAGGTCGATTTGGCGGCGTTGCCCGTCGTTTCTGATGGCGAGGAAGCGGTGAAGGGCTTAAATTTTCTGGTCGAATTGATTGACTTTTGCCAGCAAAAGCCCCACCTTTCTACAGCTAAGCTCTTGGAATTGTGGCGCGATCGCCCCGAAACGCCCTGGCTGTCGAAACTGGCCAGCCGTGAGGTTTGTTCTGATTTCGACGCCATGCCCCAAGCTTTGACCGAAACCTTAGGTAGAATAAGCGATCAGCATATAAAAGAGCGGGTCCGCGCCCTTCAACAAGCCCAGTTGGTACAAGGTGGCTTGGATGAGGACAAGACCCGTGAATTGCGCGAGTTGTTACAAACCCGCGCTTATCGACATTAAATGGTAGTTGAACCGATATGGAAAGCACCTCCCAGCAGCAGTCTCAGATCAAAAACCTCATTGAAAAGGGTCGCGAGCAAGGTCACTGGTTGACCTATGCCCAGGTGAATGACCACCTGCCCGATGACATCGTCGATGCTGAGCAGATCGAAGACATCATCAACATGATCAATGACATGGGCATCAAAGTCTTCGAGGAAGCCCCCGAAGATGCCGATGCCTTGATCCTCAATGATGCCGCCAGCACCGACTCAGACGATGAGACCGCCCAGCAAGAAGCTGAAGCGGCGTTGGCTGCGGTCGAGACTGAGCTTGGACGAACCACCGACCCGGTTCGCATGTACATGCGTGAAATGGGCACGGTCGATCTGCTGACCCGCGAGGATGAAAAAGCCATCGCCAAGCGGATCGAGGACGGTTTGAATGACGTCAACATGTCGCTGTCACGCTTCCCGGGCACCATGGACGCGTTGTTGGAAGAGGCGCAAGACTGGCAAGACGGTCAGCTGCGTCTCAATGAGCTGATCAGCGGGTTTATCGACCCCACGCTGCTTGCTGAAATGGACCTGATTTCAGAAGACACCATGGAAGCGGCGGTGGAGCAAGAAGCCGAGTACCGCGACGAAGAAGAACCCAATGAAGATGAAGAAGAGCGGCCAGCACCCACGGTGAACACCGGCCCCGACCCAGAGCAGGTTGCACAGTTCTTTGGTGAGCTTCGGGAGATGTACGAACACTACATCAAGCTCTATGATCGCTATGGTCCCAACGGCAAGCGCACCAATGAACTCAAAGACCAAATCTCTGAGCAGTTCATGCGCTTAAAGCTCCCCCCTCGCATGTTTGACTTTTTGGTCAACCGCATGCGCTTTCAAGTGGCGATCATCCGAGACGTCGAGCGCGAAATCATGGCGATTTGTTGCGATGACTGCGGGATGCCGAAAAAAGACTTCTTGCAAAGTTTCCAAGACAACGAAACCTCAGCCAACTGGCTCAATGGCCTGGTTCGAAGAAAGGCCCCTTGGGCAGCGGCGATCAAAGAAAGAAAATCAGAAGTGGCTGAGCTTCAAAAACGACTGGCCAATTTTGAAGAGGTCAATCGCGTCACCATCGCCGAGCTTCGAGAACTTAACCGCTGCATGACGATTGGTGAGGCTCGCGCGCGCCGCGCCAAAAAAGAAATGGTTGAAGCGAACTTGCGCTTGGTGATCTCGATCGCCAAGAAATACACCAACCGCGGCTTGCAATTTTTGGATCTGATCCAAGAGGGCAATATCGGTTTGATGAAAGCGGTCGATAAGTTCGAATACCGCCGAGGCTATAAGTTCTCGACATACGCCACGTGGTGGATTCGACAAGCCATCACCCGCTCGATTGCCGATCAGGCGCGGACCATCCGGATTCCAGTGCACATGATCGAAACGATCAACAAGCTCAACCGCATCTCGCGCCAGATGCTCCAAGAGATGGGTCGCGAGCCGACGGCCGAAGAGTTGGCCAAAGAAATGGAAATGCCTGAAGACAAGGTCCGTAAGGTGATGAAAATCGCCAAAGAACCGATCTCAATGGAAACCCCCATCGGTGACGATGAAGATTCCAACTTGGGCGATTTCATTGAAGACCTCAATATCCTCTCGCCCATCGATACTGCCACCGATACCGGTTTGACCGATACGGTGACCAAGGTGTTGGGTGGGTTGACGCCGCGCGAAGCCAAGGTGTTGAGGATGCGCTTTGGAATCGACATGAACACAGACCACACCCTTGAAGAGGTGGGCAAACAGTTCGACGTCACCCGCGAGCGCATTCGCCAAATAGAGGCCAAGGCCCTTCGCAAGCTCAGACACCCCACGCGTTCTGAGCAGTTGAGAAGCTTCTTAGACGGCGATTGAGTGGTCTTGTTCGGGCATCGGGCCCGGTCAGGGTGGGTGTTTTAAAACGCCTTGAGAATCTCTGCTTCTTCGGTGGGCCGAACAACAGCCCGCCCCAGACCGTCCAGCAGCACCAGGTGGATGGCGTTGCCTTTGTTCTTTTTGTCCAAGCGCATCCGCTCGATGATTGTTTTGGGGCCATGGTCATTGGCCACTTCGGTGGGCACCTGAGTGGGCAGGCCCAGCGCATCGATGAGCGTCGACAGGCGCTGAACGTCGTTGGCCTCCATCAGCCCCAGCTGGCATGACAAGCGAGCCGCCAGCACCATGCCAATCGCCACCGCCTCGCCGTGCTCGAGTGCGCCATACTCGGTCAACGCCTCCAAGGCATGGCCGAAGGTGTGGCCGAAGTTCAGGTGCGCGCGCCGACCCGCTTCTTTTTCATCATCAACCACCACGCTTTTTTTGTTGATCACCGATTGTTTGATGGCTGCGTGTAATGTGTCGGGATCGCGGTGATTGAGTTCATTTGTTCTCGCTTCGAGCCACTCGAAAAACGCCAGATCACCAATGGCCCCGTATTTGATGACCTCAGCCAGCCCTGCGCGGTAGTGGCGATCAGATAGGGTGTCCAAGGTGGCCAGATCGGCCACCACCGCACGGGGTGCGTGGAACGCGCCAATCAGGTTTTTGCCTTGGGGGTGGTTGATTGCGGTTTTGCCACCGATGGCGGCATCGACTTGCGCGAGCAAGGTGGTTGGCACTTGAATGACGCCAATGCCACGCATGTAGCTGGCCGCTGCAAACCCCGCCAAGTCGCCAATGACCCCGCCACCCAGCGCGATCACCGTGGCGTCTCGCATCGCACCCATGGCCACCAACCGATCGAGGATTGAAGACCACACCGAGACACGCTTGGTGGATTCGCCGGCGGGCAACACCATCACCTCGGCCGATGCGGTGTCGGGCAAGGCGGCCTCGAGCGTGGCCAGATGGTGCTCGGCGACGGTGTGCTCGGTCACCACCAACACCGCGCCACTTAACAACGTCTGCCAATGGCTGGGCTGGGCCAGCAACCCCCGCCCCAGCACCACCGGGTAGTGCCCAGCGGCGTGTGGAATATCGATGGTCTCTGTGGGCGGTGGTGTGGACATGATCAATTAAGGCTCACTTTGCGGTGTTGGACAGTTGTTCGCTGATCTGTTCGGCGGCGCGCTCGGCCATCAACGCCGGCGTGAGGTTCGCTGAGGGCACTATGATATCAGCGCACTCGGCATACAGCGGGTCGCGCTCTTTGGCCATGGCCTCAAGGCGCGCCTTTCGATCGGGGCTTTGCAACAACGGCCGTCGACGGTCTCGGGCCAGACGCCTGAGCTGTTGGGTCACGCTTGTCTTCAGCCACACGGTCACGCCCGTGCTTTTTAACAGTGTGCGGTTGTCGGCGGCCAACACGCTGCCGCCGCCGGTGGCGATGACCACGTGGTGGTGGCCTGCCAGCTCTTGGAGCATGCGGGTCTCTCTGGCCCGAAACCCCGCTTCGCCTTCCACCTCAAAAATGCGATCGACTTCAACGCCCGAGCGGGCCTCAATCGCCTCATCGACATCGATAAACTGCAACCCCCAACGCTCGGCCAGCGCGCGCCCCACCGTCGTTTTTCCAGAGCCCATCGGGCCGATCAAAAACAATTGTCTGGGGATGGATGTCATAACAGCGCCGAATCTGAATATTTTCTTGCTACTATAGCGCCTATGTGGCGTTTCTCAATCTTATTTGTGGTGCTGATTTTGGCTTTGTTCACCGTCGAGGTGCTCCAGCCGGTCCAAGACCACGTCATATTGCCGTTTACCGCGGGCATTGCCAATGTCAGCGTTTTTTTGATTGAGCTGTTTGATGATGGCGTGATTTCTGCGGGCAAGGTGATTCGAGATGCTCAAAGCGGGTTTGCGGTCAGCATTGAGCCGGGTTGCAATGGCGTTGAAGCACTGATCATTTTGTTTGCCGCGATCTTTGCCTTCCCCGCACCCCTCAAGCACAAGCTCATTGGCTTTGGCATCGGCTTTGTGGCGATCCAATCGCTGAATCTAGTACGCATCATCAGTTTGTTTTACATGGGCCAATGGTCGATGACTTGGTTCAATTGGTTTCATTTGTATTTGTGGCAAGCGTTGATCATTTTGGATGCGCTGGTCGTGTGGTTGATTTGGCTTCGGATGTTGCCGTCAACGCCGACCCGCCAAGAGACCAATGATCCAACAGCGGGAGCGGTGAGCGGATGACCCCCTTAAGCGAAGAAATCCTCGCTCGGTTCCAAGACGGGTTTGACCGGGCAACCGCCGCCCAGATCCCCGAGGCCAACGCGATGACGCTGGCGACCGTTGATCCCGAAGGCCGTCCCGCGGCGCGGACGGTGTTGCTCAAAGGCCATGACGCAGACGGGTTTGTGTTCTACACCAACCTGGAGTCTCGCAAAGGGCAGCACTTGGCCCACACCCCACAGGCTTCAGCGGTCTTTTGGTGGCGAGAGAACGAAGAGCAGGTCTTGATCGATGGCGCGGTCGAGCCGGTGAGCCCACAAGAGGCCGATGAGTACTTCGCCTCGCGTCCCCGTGGCAGCCAGATTGGGGCCTGGGCCTCCCAGCAGTCACGCCAGCTCAATCAGCGACAAGCGTTGCTGGATGCGGTTGCCGAGGCCGAGGCGCGATTTGAGGGCCAAGACGTGCCGCGCCCTGAGCATTGGTCTGGGTTTCGCATCAAGCCCCGGCGGGTGGAGTTTTGGTACGGACAAACCCATCGATTGCACGAGCGGGTCTGTTTTAGTGATGTCGATGGCCAGTGGGTCTCGACGCTGCTCTTTCCTTAAACCTCTTCAATCACCAACGGTTCATCTGACCACGGCTGCCTGTGGCGACGGGCGAGTTCTCTGTCGATCCATTGGCTTGCCAAGGCTTGATTGATCTTCGAGTGCGGTGTTTGGTCATACAAGCCCCGCTGGGCGCGTTGGCGTTGGGCTTCATACAAAATCACCGCGGTGGCCACCGACACATTGAGCGATTGGGTCATGCCCATCATTGGGATGACAATGCTTTGATCGCACAAAGCCAGCGCCTCGGGGCTGACGCCAAATTTCTCTGTGCCCAACACAATGGCGCTCGGTTGGCTCAGATCAATGGAACGAAAATCCACCGCGGCCTCATCGAAGTGGGCCGCGTACAACCGAAAGCCTTTGGCCTTGAGCGTGGCCAATCCCGCAGCTGCGCTGCCATGGCGTTCGAGGTGAACCCAACGCTGTGCCCCTTGGGCGACGTGGTTGGATCTTGAGATGCCCTCTTCACCAGGCACAGCATGCGCCGTGGCGATGCCAACGGCATCACAGGTGCGAATAATGGCAGCGACGTTGTGGGGTTTGTGGACTTTTTCCATCAGCACCGTCAAATCATGCTGGCGGCGGTGGGCCACTTCATGGATGCGAGCAACGCGCTTGGCGGTGAGCTCAGTCATCGACATAAAACATTTGGTTGAAAGAAAACCGATGAATCCGTCGGGGGTCATCTGTGGGCTGGATGCTGATGTTGAAGTTGATCCGCTCCTCGTCGCGGATTCTGAACGTGCCGATGTAGTAAATGGCACCCCGATCCTCAACTTCGACCATCTCAACGTTTTTGCGCTGCCCCGCCAAGTTGGCCGCATCCACATTGACAGTGGCATGCATTGGCTGGTCCATGCCCTCGTCTTCGACACGCAACAGCGCAATGTTGATCAGCGCCAAGTTGCCAGACCGCGTGATGTCATAAGCGCGGGCCACATCAGCGCTCAGCATGGTGGTGTTGAAGGTGTTGTAGTGGGCAACATACGGCCCAAATCGCTCGAATTGCTCAGCCCACACAGAACCTGAAATGGCCCAGGTGACCAGACTGACAGCGAGGATCGCGCGTGTGCGTTTGAATACCCAACCCATCGACTTAAAGCCCCAATAAGATCATCAAAAACTGTATCCCCACAATGGCCACCAGCGGCGACAGATCCAGCCCACCCAGGCTCGGCAACACCCGACGGATCGGCACCAGCACCGGATCGACCAGCTGATAGACCAGCGGAATCACCGGGTGGCGCAACCCATGGCCGACCCACGACAGGATCACGCTGATGATGATCAGCACCAAGTAGGTGGTCAACAGCAGCCGCACAAGCTGGGTGATGCTCACCACCATCAGCACCATGAGATCAATCCCCCGACCCGACAACGCCACCAGCGCGAGCAGTGACGCCAATTGGATCAGATACATCGCCACCAAGGCCGCGACATTGACCTGCTTTGAGCGCGGCAAGACTTTGCTCAGCGGACCAATCACCGGGTTGGTGACTTGCACCAGAAACTGCACCACTGGATTATAAAAATCAGCCCGATGAAACTCGAGCAGCACCCGCATCAACAGCGCCAACAAATATAAATGCGCGGCTGTTTCAACCAAAAATCCCAAGGCGGGGTTTAAAGAACCCATGGGTTATGTCTCCTGTTGTCGGTGGCCAGGCGAGGGTTGGGCCGCTTGCCCCACGTCCTCGGCCAAAGCTTGTGCGCGCCGCCACGCCGCGTCAATTGCCTGATCGACGGCGGCGTCCAGTTTGGCGGCATCAAATGCGTTGAGTGCCGCTTCGGTGGTGCCGCCTGGCGAGGTGACGTTCTCGCGGAGGGTGGCCGCATCGACGCCCGCTTGGGTGAGCATCTGGCCTGCACCTGCGGCGGTTTGATGGACCAGTGCCCGCGCCAGCTTGTCGTCCATGCCCCGGGCCACGGCCGCGGCGACCATGTGCTCGGCCAACGCAAAAAAGTAAGCCGGCCCAGAGCCTGACACAGCGGTGACCAGATCCAGCAGGGGCTCGTCATCGAGCCACACGCATGTGCCCACTTGCTCCAGCAAATGGCTGGCCAGCCGGCGGTGTTCAGCGGTGGTGTGGGCATTGGCCACCAAGGCGGTGATGCCCGCGCCCACCAAAGCTGGGGTGTTGGGCATGCACCGAATCATGGCCCGCTCGCCCAATGCATTGGCCATGGTATCGAGGGTGATGCCGCCGGCCACACTGACCACCACGGGGCCATGGGCGGCATGGGCGGCTGGCATGCGCGTGGCCAGCGTGGCCAATACCTCGGGCATGACTTGGGGTTTGACCGCCAACACCACCACATCGACCGCCAGGGCGTGCTCATCCAAGGCGTGGTGCGGGGTGATGCCCCAGTCTCGGCTCAATCGATCGAGCACCTGGTCATTGGGGTCAACAACGTGGATGGCTTGGGGGCTGGCGCCGGTCGTCACATAGCCGCCAATGATGGCGCTGGCCATGTTGCCGCCACCGATGAATGTCACTTGCATATCGCTCATGGTCTCTATTGTAGAGCAAGCGTCAAAAATTCACCCTGTTTGTCGCGGTCCAAACAGCGCGGTGCCGACCCGCACCAAGTTGGCCCCCTCAGCAATGGCAGCCTCCAAATCGTTTGACATGCCCGCCGATAGGGTATCGATGCCGGGGTGGTTGGCTTGCAAGCCATCGAACAAGCGTTTGAGCTCGGCAAACACCGCGCGCTGGTCGTTGTGATCATCGCGCACGGCCGGGATGGCCATCAGTCCGCGAAGCCGCAATTGCGGCCGAGCATCGATGGCTTCAGCCAGGGCCGGGATGTTGTCGGGCGCACACCCGGCCTTTTGGTCTTCGCCATCGAGATTGACTTGGATGAGGATGTTCAGTGGCGGCTTGGAGGTGGGGCGTTGGTCATTTAAGCGGTTGACCAATTTCACTCGGTCGACACTGTGCACCCAGTCAAAGTGCTCAGCCAGCAACCGGGTTTTGTTGGATTGGATGGGGCCGATGAAGTGCCAAATCAGGTCTTGATCGGCCAAGGCCTCAATTTTCTCAACGCCCTCAGAGACGTAGTTCTCACCAAAAGCGCGCTGTCCAAGGCCCGCCAAAGCCGCCACCGCCGCGGCACTGCGGGTCTTTGAGACCGCCAGCAAGGCCACGTCCTCACCGTCCCGCCCCGCCGCTTGGCAGGCGGCCTGGATCCGCTCGAGTGTCTTGTCGTGGGCCAGTGCCAGGGTTTTGGGGTCCATACGCGCTCAATTGCTGCTTAAAAACGCCCCGCCCGCTGGGGTTGGGGTGACATTTGGCCGCCGTTTGGGGCCGACATGGGGCTTTAACCTGCTGTTAACCCTTGCAATCGTATCCTAAAGTTGGTCAAGGTCTAAAGGTTTCTTCATTCTTTGGTCAGACTCCAATGTCGATGCCGATGGACAGGGCAGTGTGAGCCCGGGCAAGTCAAATTGCCCGGGCTATTTTTTTGTAGAATCGGATCATGCGCATACTCATTGTTGAAGACAACCGAGACATTGCCGCCAACCTGGGTGATTTTCTCTCCGATCGCGACCACGAGGTGGATTACGCCTACGATGGCCCCACTGGCCTGAATCTCGCCAAGACCCACCCGTTTGATGCGTTGGTCCTCGATTTGTCGTTGCCGGGCATGGATGGGCTCGAAGTGGCCCGTCAACTTCGACAAGAAGCCAAGATTGATATTCCCATTTTGATGCTCACCGCCCGCGACCAGTTGGAAGACAAGCTGGCCGGCTTCGATTCGGGAGCCGATGATTATTTGGTCAAGCCTTTCGAGCTCAAAGAGGTTGAAGCGCGCATCGAGGTGCTGGCGCGCCGCGGACAACGCATCAAGCCAGAGTCATTGGTGGTGGGTGATTTGGAGTACAACCTTGAGACCTACCGCGTCACGCGCTCAGGCCAATCCATCGAGCTCAACCCCATCGGTTTGAAGCTTTTAGAAAAACTGATGAGCGAGTCTCCGGCGGTGGTCAGCCGTCGCGAGTTAGAACACCACGTTTGGGGCGAAGAACTGCCCGACAGCGACAGCCTCAGGGTCCACATTCACTCACTTCGAACCGCCATCGATAAGCCCTTTGATCAGGGCATGATTCAGACCCGCCACGGCATTGGCTACAGCTTGGTTGCACCGGATGAAGTATCGGCGTCGTCTTAGAAGCCGACTGATTCTGTCGTTTTTGGTTTTTGGCACGCTGTTGAGCGTGCTGTTCGCACTCGCCGTGCTGCTGGTCCAAAACCTCCTCGAGGATGCGCTGATCACCCAGACCTTGGCCGAAGAGGTCGACCAATACATCGTCGATCTTCGCCAAGACCCAACGCTGGTTGAGCCTTTTTATACCCGCATCCAAGGGTATGTCACCCGCCCTGAACGGGCCGATATTGTGCCGGCACCCTTTCGAGAGTTGTCCAGCGGTGTCCACGAAGTCGAAACCGACAACGCCTACTACAAGGCGATTGTTCGCAAAGAGAGCGACTTTTGGGTGTTTTTGACCTACGACATCTCAGACAACCGCAAGCTGTCGCGGCAGTTGATCATGGCCTTGATCGCGGTGGTGGTGTTCTTTTCAGGGTTATCGCTTGCCTTGGGGATTTGGTCATCCAGCCGCGTGTTGGCACCGGTCACCACCTTGGCCAAACGCTTGCAAGCGCTGGACGAGCACGACCCGTCGGTCAACTTGCAGCAGCACTTCCCAGACGACGAGGTTGGTCAATTGGCCGCAGCACTCGATGATTATGCCGCGCGTCAACACGAGTTGATTGAGCGCGATCAGGCATTCAACGCCGATGTCTCCCACGAGTTGAGAACCCCGTTGGCGGTGATCACAGGCGCCACGGAATTGATGCTGGCCCAGCCTGATTTAACAGACCGCAACCGAGAGCGGCTGCTGCGCATTGCCCGCGCGGCGCGCCAATCCACCGACACCACCACCGCGTTGCTGTATTTGGTGCGCGCCAACCGCGGGGATTTGGGGTCGGAGTCGGCCCAGTCGGTGGCCGATGTTGCCAGCCAAGTGTTGGACAATTACCGCCCACTGATCGGCGAGCGGCCCCTGACTTTTAAGATGACCGTCAACGACGAGGTCAGCGTCATCGCACCCGAGGCGGTGATCGCGGTGGTCGTGGGCAACCTGGTGGGCAATGCCGTGCGCTATACCAAAGAAGGCCAAGTGCACGTTGAGGTGGGCCAGGGCGCGGTGGTGATCCACGACACCGGCCCAGGCATCGACCCTGAAGAACTGCCGCACGTCTTTGAGCGGCATTTCCGGGGTCGCGAGACATCGGGCACCAAAGGCTCTGGCTTGGGGTTGTCCATCGTCAAGCGATTGGTTGATCTGTATGGTTGGGAGATCCAATTTGCCAACCGCCCCGAGGGCGGCTTGACGGTGCATTTGAGGTTTTTCCCTGACCTTGAACGGCTGAAGTGATAACGTATTGAGCCATGGCCATTATCCAGTGTCCAGTCTGCCAAAAACGCATTTCCTCGCTGTCGAAAGTGTGCCCACACTGCAATGCGCCTTTGGGTGAAATGACGCCTGAAAAGCGCGATGAAATTGCCACACTCAAACGCCAACGCCACGTCCATTGGGCCAAGCGCGTGAGTTTGCTGGCGCTCACCTTGGCCTTGGTTGGTGCGCTGGGTTGGTGGTTTTCTGGGCAAACAGGCTGGCAATGGCCACCACCACCGTGGACGATGGGCGTGCTGGTGATGAGTTTGATTTTTTATGTGGTCGGGCGGGCTTGGCTTTTGTGGTTGCACTTGTCCCGGCCGAACAAACGCCGCATCTAGACGCCACCCTGCCCGGGCCGAGTCTCCCCAAGCCTCTCCAAAAGGGGCGTTTCGATTAAATCAAAGGTCTTGTTTGTAGCGGACGTAGGGAATCCGTCCGTAGATGTCGCGCGCGCCCTCGTCGCTGGATGTCTCGGAAGCACTGGTGGTGCTGCCGCCGTCCAACACGTTGCTCACGCCGACGCTGAATGAGGCACTCCCCGGCTGCCAGGAAAATTCCAGGTCAAAGCCATTGGCTGGGGCATTGATCGCTTGGCCGTTGAGCTGGCCCAACCGGATCGGGCGGTTGGCGTAGCGACCGGACAGATCGCCCCGGAAATTGCCCCGTTGCCAGCCCAGATTCAACTCAGCGGCATAGCGGGTGTCATCCAATGGATTGCCTGGTTGATTGCCCTGCGCCCATTGCGTCGGGTCGCCCAGGTCCATCAGGCTGGTGCGTTGCCGATAGCGGGCCAACTGCAGCCCCAGCAAGAACTCGCCCACGCGCTCGACCTCGATCCCGAAGCTGACATTGGCGCTGACCCCGTCGACCACGCCAGCAGGGGCTGGGGCGGCTTGCGTGGGCAGACCAAACAGATTGGCCACCTGGTCCATGGGCTGGCCCAGCTGCGCGCTCAGCTGGCTGTCGCTGTTGTCGCTTCGAAACAAGCCCACGCCCACATCCACATTCGGTGCGGCGGTCCACTGGCCCTGGATTTGGACCAGGTTGACCGCGTCTTGGGGCACGGGCTGATCCACAAATTGGCAGTTTTGCGCCACGAATGACTCAAGCGTCAAGGTGTGCTGGCTGCATTGGATGTGAGCCAAGCTGGCCGTGTTGAGTTGCCACGCTTCCAATGACCACGACACGCGATCGGCGTCATTGTCCTCACGTGAGCCATCTACCGGATCACTCAGGCCCAGCAATCGACCCGTCAACGGCAGCGACAAGGTGAGCTTGGGGCGGCTGTTGGGCAAGCTCAACGGCGCTTGTGGTGCCAACAGGCTCGGATAAGTGCGCTCGGCCGACCCGTCGGGGTTGTTCGTTGCATTGGCGGCTGATTGCGCCCCGACCGGCGCGGTTGAAGACACGGCCATGACCAGCAACACCGCCAACACCCAGCCAACACTCAAGCGTCCCTGAAGACGGGTTGAGCCGGTGTGAGCGGTGATGATGGCCGGTGTTTTCATTATTCTGTTTAGAACCTCAAACCCCCAAAAAGTTTAACGTCTGGTTGCAGACGGGTTGGTGTTGCACCAACTTGCCCAAAATTGTAGCAAACCCGCCTCGAACTTGCACTCAAAATCGTCTCGTTGGCCCCGACTGCCTTGATTGTTGGGGCTTGTGGGGGCACAATGCGGGTGTTTTTCAAGCCCATTTCTTGCCCAAAAAGAGACCTCCTTTGACCCAAGTCGACCGTCGCACCCTCGCCAATGCCATTCGCGCCCTCGCCATGGACGCGGTTCAACAAGCCAACAGCGGACACCCCGGCATGCCCATGGGCATGGCCGACATCTGCGAGGTGCTCTACAACAGCCACCTCAAGCACAACCCCAACAACCCCAATTGGTGGGACCGAGACCGATTGGTGGTCTCGAACGGGCACGGCTCAATGCTGCTGTACGCCGCCTTGCACTTGAGCGGCTATGCGGTCTCGATGGATGACATCAAAGCGTTTCGCCAATACCAATCGGCCACCCCGGGCCACCCCGAATACGGGCACACCCCCGGGGTGGAGACCACCACCGGCCCACTGGGGCAGGGGTTGGCCAATGCGGTGGGTTTGGCGTTGGCCGAAAAACTGCTCGCCCAGCGCTACAACACCGAGGCCCGCTCGATCGTTGACCACCACACCTGGGTGTTTGCAGGCGATGGCTGCTTGATGGAGGGCATTTCCCACGAAGTCTGCTCGCTGGCCGGCAGCTGGGGGTTGGGCAAGCTGGTGGTGTTTTACGACGACAACGCGATATCCATCGATGGTGAGGTTGACGGCTGGTTCACCGACAACACCCCCGAGCGGTTCCGCGCCTACGGCTGGCAGGTCATCGAGACGGTGGATGGTCACGACCCCGACGCCATTGATGCCGCGATTCGAACGGCCAAAGACGAGACCGCCAAACCGACGCTGATTTGTTGCCAAACCGTCATTGGCTGCGGCTCACCGAATAAACAGGGCACCGCCGCCACCCATGGCGCGCCGTTGGGCGATGATGAAATTGCAGCCACCCGCCAGGCGCTGGGGTGGACCCACCCCCCGTTTGAGATCCCCGAAGACATCCGGGCCGGTTGGGATGCCCGCGAGCGGGGGCAAGACGCCGAAGCGGCCTGGGCGAAACGCTGGGCGGCCTATCAAAGCGCGCATCCCGACAACGCCGAAGAATTCTCGCGGCGCATGCAAGGCGAGCGCCCCGCAGACTTCGATGCCGCCATGGCTCAAGCGCTTGAGTCGATGCAGCAAGACACCAGCACCGTGGCGACCCGCAAAGCCTCGGAGATGGCGCTCAATGCCATTGGGCCACACCTGCCTGAGTTGATCGGGGGCTCGGCCGATCTGACCGGGTCAAACAACACCTTTTGGTCGGGCAGTGTCGATATCTTGGACGACCCGGCACGCGGCAATTACATCCACTACGGCGTTCGCGAGTTCGGCATGACCGCCATCGCCAATGGCTTGAGCCTGCACGGCGGGTTTATCCCCTACACCGGGACCTTTTTGGTGTTCTCCGACTACGCGCGCAACGCCTTGCGGATGGCTGCGCTGATCCAAACCCCCAACATCCACGTCTACACCCACGACTCGATTGGCTTGGGCGAAGATGGGCCCACGCACCAACCCATTGAGCACGTCGCCTCGCTTCGCTTGATTCCCAATCTATCCGTGTGGCGCCCGGCCGATAAAACAGAAACCCTGGTGGCGTGGTGGGCGGCGCTTAAAGAGACCCACACCCCATCGGCGTTGGTGCTGACCCGCCAAGGCCTGCCGCACCAGCCCAAGTCAGCCGCCCAGATCACCGACATCGAGCGCGGCGGCTATGTGTTGGTCGACGCCCCCGCGCCTTCGCTGATTTTGATGGCCAGTGGCTCCGAGGTCGGCTTGGCGGTCGCTGTGGCGGCTCGGCTGGCCGATGAGGGCACCCCAGCGCGGGTGGTCTCCATGCCCAACCCCGATCGATTTGCGCAACAAGATCAAGCCTATCGGGATAAGGTGTTGCCGCCCTCGCTGACCCAGCGGGTCGCGATTGAGGCCGGCTCCAGCGCCTATTGGGCGCAGTGGGTGGGCGATCAAGGCATCACCATTGGCATCGACACCTTCGGCGCATCGGCCCCGGCCGGTGTCTTGTTCAAGGCCTACGGGTTGGATGAGCAAGGCGTTCTCAGTCGCATCAAAGCCTGGCTCAGCTGACCAAACATCACTGTTTTTTGGGGCTTTGGCCGGTCAAAGGGTGGTCTGGCGTGGGCGGTGGCAGTACAATAAATTCAGTGACATCAACTTCAATTTTTGGCGGGGAGTGACAGCATGGCGATAACAGTCGCAATCAACGGCTATGGGCGGATTGGGCGCAATGTGTTGCGCGCCTTGTACGAGTCGGGCCGGCGCGAGGACATCCAGATCGTGGCCATCAACGACTTGGGCGACACCGAAACCAACGCGCATTTGACCCAATTTGATACCGCGCACGGACGGTTCAACGCCGATGTGTCGGTGGCTGGCCAAGATTTGGTGGTCAATGGCGATCACATCCGCTGCCTGGCAGAGCGCGACCCGGCCAAGCTGCCGTGGGGCGAGATCGGCGTCGATGTGGTGATGGAGTGCACGGGGTTTTTTGCCTCCAAAGACAAAGCCTCGGCGCACCTGCAAGCCGGTGCCAAGAAGGTATTGATCTCGGCCCCCGCGGGCAAGGACTTGCCCACCGTGGTCTACGGGGTCAACCAAGGCGTGATCACCAAAGACGACGATGTGGTGTCGAACGCCTCGTGCACCACCAACTGCTTGGCGCCATTGGTCAAGCCGATCCATGACGCGATTGGGGTGGAATCCGGGCTGATGACCACCATCCACGCCTACACCAACGATCAAGTGCTGACCGATGTCTACCACAGCGATCTGCGGCGCGCGCGCTCGGCGACCATGAGCCAGATTCCGACCAAGACCGGTGCGGCCGCGGCCGTGGGGCTGGTGTTGCCCGAGCTCGACGGCAAGCTCGATGGGTTTGCCATGCGCGTGCCCACCATCAATGTCTCGGTGGTGGATTTAACGTTCATCGCCGGTCGACAGACCACCGCCGACGAGGTGAACGCGGTGGTCAAGGCCGCCAGCGAAGGCGAGATGCAAGGGGTGTTGGCCTACAACGAAGCACCCTTGGTCTCTGTGGATTTCAACCACAACCCACACTCGTCGGTCTTTGATGCCACGCTCACCAAAGTCTCTGGGGGGCGTTTGGTGAAAGTGCTGTCGTGGTACGACAACGAGTGGGGCTTTTCAAACCGCATGCTCGACACCGCCTCGGTGTTGGGCCAATGGGCGAAGTGAACCCGGGCCCAGCGAAGTGAGTTCAAGCCCGGTCAATCCACCGATGCCAAGTGTGGGGTGAGTGATCATGAGAACCTTTGAACACACCAACATTGACCAAAAGCGGGTGTTGATCCGCTCGGATCTGAACGTGCCGATTGTCGAGGGGCACGTCACCTCCACCGCGCGGATTGAGGCAAGCCTGCCGACGTTTCGAGATGCGCTGGAGCGGGGGGCAGCGGTGATGGTGATGTCCCACTTGGGCCGACCCACAGAAGGCGAGTTTGATGTCGGGGCGTCGTTGGCGCCAGTGGCTGAGGTGTTGACCCAAAAGCTCGGCCAGCCGGTCACGTTGATCAAAGACTGGATCGATGGGGTTGAGGTGGCGCCGGGCCAATTGGTGCTTTTGGAAAACGTTCGCTTCTTGGCGGGCGAAAAGGCCAACGACGATGCCCTGGCCCAAAAAATGGCCGACTTGGCCGATGTGGTGGTGATGGATGCGTTTGCCACCGCCCACCGCGCCCAGGCGTCGACCGAGGGGGTGATTCGTCATGCCCGCCAAGCCTGCGCCGGGCCATTGCTCGCGGCCGAAGTGGCGGCGTTGGACAAGGCCTTGGAGCAACCGACCCGCCCCATGGTGGCCATTGTCGGCGGGTCCAAAGTCTCGTCCAAGCTGCACGTGCTGGAGGCGTTGATTGATCGTGTGGACCAATTGATTGTCGGTGGCGGCATTGCCAATACCTTCTTGGTGGCTGCGGGTCACCCCGTGGGCGCGTCCTTATATGAGCCCGATTGGGTGGCAACCGCCGAGGCCTTGCTCGAGAAGGCTTCAAAAAAAGGCGCGTCGATTCCGTTGCCCAGCGACGTGGTCACCGCCACGCGTTTTCACCAAGACGCCCACCCCTCGCTTCGCGATGTCGGTCGAATGCACGACGATGAGATGATCTTGGACATTGGGCCAGACACCACCAAAGCGCTTTGCCAGGTCATTCAAAGCGCGGGCACGATTTTGTGGAATGGCCCGGTGGGGGTGTTTGAGTTCGACGCGTTTGGCGGTGGCACGCGCGCCATTGCAAAAGCGGTTGCTCAGTCCAGCGGGTTCAGCTTGGCCGGCGGCGGGGACACCATCGCTGCGATCGAAAAGTATGGGGTGGCCGATGACATCGATTACATCTCGACGGCGGGCGGGGCTTTTTTGGAGTACGTCGAGGGCAAACCACTGCCCGCTTTGCAGGCACTGAATGAATCAGCCTGAGTCGTCTGCACTGGTGATGGCCCGGCGCACCAAAATTGTGGCGACCTTGGGCCCGGCCACCGATGACCCCGACACCCTCGAGCGATTGATTCAAGCCGGCTGCGATGTGGTCCGGGTGAACTTCTCGCACGGGGATCCCGACACCCACGCTCGGCGCATCAAAATGGTGCGCGCCGCCGCGCGCGAGCTCGACACCGATATCGCGGTGTTGGCCGACCTCGCTGGCCCGAAAATCCGGATTGGCCATTTCAAAGAAGGCCGGGTGATGCTCGAAGCCGGCCAGGCCTTTGCTTTGCACGCCGAAGACCAGCCCGACGCCGGTGATCAGCACGGGGTGGGGGTGAGCTATTTGGGCTTGCCCCAAGATGTTCGCGTGGGCGCGGAGTTGATGCTCGACGATGGGCTGATTGTCTTGCGGGTGGCTCGGATCGATGGCCAGCGCATCGATTGCGAGGTGGTCAATGGCGGGGCGTTGTCTGACCGCAAGGGCCTCAACCTCCGGGGCGGTGGGTTGTCAATCCCGGGGTTGGCCGACAGCGATAAACAAGACATCGAACGCGCCGCCGAGTGGCAGGTGGACTTTTTGGCGGTGTCTTTCCCCAGAAACGCCGATGACATTGAACACGCTCGGACGTTGTTGCGCCAAGCCGGTGGGCACGCCTCGATCGTGGCCAAGATTGAGCGCCACGAGGCCATCGAAAACCTCGATCAAGTCGTTGAGGCCAGTGATGTGGTGTTGGTGGCGCGGGGTGATTTGGGTGTGGAGATCGACGAGGCCGAGCTGCCTGGCCTGCAAAAACGCATCATCAAAACGGCGTTGGCTCACAACAAAGCGGTGATCACCGCCACACAAATGATGCAATCGATGGTCGAAAGCCCGATACCGACCCGCGCTGAGGTGCTCGATGTCGCCAACGCAGTGATCGATGGCACCGATGCGGTGATGCTGTCAGCCGAATCGGCGGTCGGCAAGCACCCGGTGAAGGTGATTGAAGCCATGAGTCGGATCTGCCAAGGCGCCGAGCGACATGTCGAAGCGCACGTGCCTTCGGGGCTTTTAAACGTCCGCGCCGAGCGCATCGACCAAGCCATTGCCATGGCGGCGATGATGACCGCGAACAACCTGCCGGTCAACGCCATCATCGCGTTAACCGAGTCAGGCTCCACCGCCCAGTGGCTGTCGCGGGTGCGATCGCCCGCCCCCATCATTGCGTTGAGCCCGAATCGCGCCAGCTTGCGAAGAACGCACCTGTTTCAGCACGTCAAACCACTGTTTTTCCCACCGCTGGATGCCAACGGCGAGACCGCCGCGTCGGTGGCCAGGCGGGCGTTGGCACACGTTCACGACGCCGGTTTAATCGCACCGGGCGATCGCGTGCTGGTGACCTTGGGCGATCAGTACGGCACCCCAGGCCAAACCAACACTTTAAAAATTATGACCGTCGACGCCCCGCTACAATAGACGTCATCTGAGTTTGCACCGACTGACGTTCTGATTGACTTATCAAAAATAAAATAAACAAACAATCTGCTTATCAATATCAAAAAGGGAACACACACCATGACCGATCACTACCAACAACTGGCCGAGACCGCAGCAGCGCTGGTCGCCCCTGGCAAAGGCATTTTGGCGATTGATGAGTCCAGCGGGACCATCAAAAAGCGCTTTGATTCTGTTGGCGTTGACAACACCGAAGACAACCGTTTGGACTATCGTTCGATGATGCTCACCACCGAAGGCCTGGGCGAGTTCATCTCAGGGGCGATCTTGTTCGATGAGACCATCCGCCAAACCTTGCCCGACGGCACATCCATGGTCAAGGCGATGAGCCAGGCCGGCATCATCCCCGGCATCAAGGTCGATGCCGGTGCCAAAGACCTGGCCGGCTTCCCCGGCGAGAAGGTCACCGAAGGCTTGGATGGGCTGCGCGAGCGCCTGGCCGAGTACGCCAAGCTTGGTGCGCGGTTTGCCAAGTGGCGCGCGGTGATCACCATTGGCGATGACATTCCCTCGAGAGCGTGCATCGATGCCAACGCCCATGCGCTGGCCCGCTATGCCGCGCTGTGCCAAGAAGCCGGCATTGTGCCGATTGTTGAGCCTGAAGTGTTGATGGATGGCGACCATGATCTGGATACGTCATTCGATGTCACTGAAGCCACCCAAAAAGCACTGTTCGCCGCACTCTATGAACAAAACGTGATGCTCGAAGGCGCCATCTTGAAAGCCTCAATGGTGATTTCAGGGTCGGAGGCCAACGATCGGGCCGATGTGGGCCAAGTCGCTGAAGCCACGGTGGATTGTCTGTTGAACGCCGTGCCCGCCGCCACCGCCGGTGTGGTGTTTTTGTCCGGTGGGCAAGGCGATGTTGAGGCCACCGCGCACTTGGATGCGATGAACAAGATCGGTGAGATGCCCTGGCCCTTGTCGTTTTCTTATGGCCGCGCGCTGCAAGCAGAAAGCTTGGCGCATTGGGCCAAAGACCCCAAAGGCCACCGCGCCGAGGCGCAAGAGATTTTGCTCCACCGCGCGCGCATGAACAGCCTGGCATCGATTGGTCAGTGGAGCGAAGAGCAAGACGACCAGTGAGCCACGCCACCCGACACACAGTGACCAGCAGATGACCGACAAAGCCAAAGAACAAGCACTGGAGTATCACCGACTGCCTTTTCCGGGCAAGTTCAAGATCTCGCCGACCAAAGCGCTGACCACGGCCAAAGACTTGTCGTTGGCGTACTCTCCAGGCGTGGCCGCGGCCAGTGAGGCGATTCATGCCGAGCCTGATTTGGCGCGCGAGTTAACGGTGCGCGGCAACCTGGTGGGGGTGATCTCCAACGGCACAGCGGTGTTGGGTTTGGGCGACATTGGTCCGTTGGCGGCCAAGCCGGTCATGGAAGGCAAGGGGGTGTTGTTTAAGAAGTTTGCCGGCATCGATGTGTTTGATATTGAGATCGACGAAAAAGACCCCGACAAACTCATCGACATCATCGCCTCGCTGGCGCCGACGTTTGGTGGCATCAACTTAGAAGACATCAAAGCCCCCGAGTGCTTTGAAGTTGAAAGAGCCCTCAAAGACAAGCTCGACATCCCCGTGTTTCATGACGACCAGCACGGCACCGCCATCATTGCCGCGGCCGCCATCATCAACGCACTGACCTTGGGAGACAAGAAGCTCAGCGAGGTGCGCTTGGTCGCCTCAGGCGCAGGGGCGGCGGGCCTGGCGTGTTTGGATCTGTTGGTCACCATGGGCTTAAAGCGCGAGCACATCACGGTGTGCGATCGCCAAGGGGTGGTTTATCGCGGCCGCACCGACGACATGGACGACAGAAAAGCGGTCTATGCCATCGACACAGATGCCCGGACCTTGGGTGAAGTGATTGTTGGCGCCGACATCTTTTTGGGGGTGTCGGCACCGAACGTGTTGAGCGCTGAGATGGTCGAGCAGATGGCCGAAGCACCGATCATATTGGCGCTGGCCAACCCGGTCCCTGAGATCATGCCCGAGGTGGCCCGCAAGGCCTCACCGAAGGCCCTGATCGCCACCGGGCGGTCGGACTACCCCAATCAGGTCAACAATGTCTTGTGTTTCCCCTACATCTTTCGAGGCGCGTTGGATGTGGGCGCCAAAGAGATCAACGACGAGATGAAGATGGCGTGCGTGCACGCCATCGCCAACCTTGCCCGGCAAGAGGCCAGCGATGTCTCGGCCGCCGCGTACGGCGATAGCATGCCCACCTTTGGGCCGGATTATTTGATTCCGCAACCGTTCGATCCACGGCTGTTGGTCGAGGTGGCTTCGGCGACGGCCCAAGCGGCGATGGATTCTGGTGTCGCCACCCGCCCGCTGGACAGTTTGGACGCCTACCGCGAGCGCTTGAGTCAATACGTGTTTCGAACCGGGTTGTTGATGAAGCCCATCTTCGATGCCGCCAAAGCCGAACCGAAACGGGTGGTGTTCGCAGAAGGCGAGGTTGAGAGCGTTTTGCGCGCAGTCCAGGTGCTGGTCGACGATGGGCTGGCGCAGCCGATTTTGATTGGTCGGCCCGATGTGGTGTCCATGCGCATCGAAAAAGCCGGGCTGCGGATTCGGGCGGGTGAGGACTTTGAGCTGGTGAACCCAGAATCCGATCCGCGCTTTAAAGCCTATTGGCAGACGTTTTATGGGATCACCAAGCGCCGTGGGGTGACCCCGCAATCGGCCAAAGCATTGGTGCGCACGCGCGACACCATCATCGCCTCGTTGATGGTGTATCGCAACGAAGCCGATGCATTGATCTGTGGTGTGGTGGGTCGCTACGAGAAAAAACTCAAATACCTCACCGAAGTGTTGGGCTACAAAGAAGGCGCACAGACCATGGGCGCGCTGTCGGCCATGACCACTGAACTGGGCACTTGGTTTGTGTGCGACACCCACGTCAACCCCGACCCCACAGCAGAGCAATTGGCCGAGCTCACCTTGATGGCCGCCCAGCGGGTCAGGCTGTTTGGCATCACACCCAAAGTGGCTTTGTTGTCCCACTCGGCGTTTGGCAGCCACGTGGATCCATCGGCTGCCAAGATGCGCCAGGCCTTGGCGCTGATCAAAGAACGCGCGCCGGACCTTGAGATTGAAGGCGAGATGCCCGCAGATTTGGCGCTGATGCCCGAGCTGCGTGACGAGGTCTTTCCAGACTCGTTGCTTCAAGGGTCTGCGAATCTCTTGATCATGCCCGATCAAGATGCGGCGAACATCGCGTTTAACCTGTCGCGGATCATTGGCCGCGCGGTCAACGTCAGCCCCATGCTGATGGGCGTGGGTCGCCCAGCGCATGTGCTCACGCCCTCAGCGACGGTGCGCCGAATCGTCAACATGGCCGCCATCGCGGTGGTGGATGCCCAGCAATACGAGCGAGAAACCGGTCAGCCGCTGATTTGATGCGGGGACGGCCCAATCCGACTACAATAAACGGCTCACTGTTGGATATGGAAGTTGGACCATGGCGGGCGATCAAGCACCCAAGGACGTCTCTCAAGACCTAGACCCAGTCGAAACCCAAGAATGGCTGGATTCGATGGCGGCGGTGGTCGACCGCGATGGGCCCGTCAGGGCGCATTTCTTGTTGGAGCGCTTGGTCGCATTGGCCCGCGAATCCGGCGCCCATTTGCCGTTTGACCTCACCACCGCCTACATCAATACCATTCCACCAGACGAAGAACCGCCCCACCCGGGTGATCGACAGCTCGAGCGGCGCATTCGCTCCATCATTCGTTGGAACGCGATGGCCACGGTGGTCCGGGCAGGCCAACGCGGCGGCGAGTTGGGCGGGCACATCGCAAGCTTTGCCTCCGCGGCCACGCTATATGATGTGGGGTTCAACCACTTTTTCAAAGGCCACGAGCACCCGGATGGCTCGGATCTGTTGTTTATCCAAGGCCATTCATCGCCTGGGATTTATGCGCGCGCTTTTTTGGAAGGGCGCATCAGCGAGGACCAACTCGACCACTTCCGCGAAGAGGTCGGCGGCGAGGGCTTGAGCTCCTATCCCCACCCGTGGTTGATGCCTGAGTTTTGGCAAATCCCCACGGTGTCGATGGGGTTGGGCCCGATCATGGCGATATATCAGGCGCGGTTTTTGAAATACATGCACAACCGCGAGCTCATCGAGGCCAAAAACCGCAAGGTGTGGTGCTTTATGGGCGATGGCGAGACCGATGAGCCCGAGTCGCTGGGCGCCATTTCCATGGCCGGGCGCGAAAAGCTCGATAACTTGGTGTTTGTCGTCAACTGCAACCTCCAGCGCCTTGATGGCCCGGTGCGCGGCAACGGCAAGATCATTCAAGAACTCGAGGGCGTGTTTCGCGGTGCCGGTTGGAATGTCATCAAAGTGATCTGGGGCTCGTATTGGGATCCGTTGCTGGCAAAAGACGACAAGGGCCTGTTGAAAAAACGCATGGAAGAAGCGTTGGATGGCGATTATCAAAAATACAAAGCCAACAACGGCGCGTATGTCAGAGACCACTTCTTTGGCGCGTACGATGAGCTCAAAGCGATGGTCGCTGACATGAGCGATGAAGAGATCTGGCGGCTGAACCGGGGTGGCCACGATCCGCACAAGATCCACGCCGCGTATCACCAAGCGGTGCATCACGAAGGCCAGCCGACAGTGATCTTGGCCAAGACCATCAAAGGCTACGGCTTGGGTCAGTCGGGTGAGGGCCAAAACATCACCCACCAGCTGAAAAAACTTGACGCCGATGGCGTTAGGTATTTCCGGGACCGGTTCGATGTGCCGGTGCCCGATGACAAACTCGACGAAGTGCCTTACTACCACCCCGGCGACGAGTCAGAAGAGGTCCAATACCTCAAAGCCCGCCGCCAGGCACTGGGGGGCTATTTGCCCAAGCGGGTGGTCAGCAAAGAATCGTTGGCGGTGCCTGAGTTGGACGCGTTTGAGTCCATCACCAAAGGCTCAGGCGAGCGAGAGATCTCCACCACCATGGCCTTTGTGCGGATCTTGGCGGTGCTGCTTCGAGACAAAGGCATCAAACAGCACATCGTGCCGATCATCTGCGACGAGGCCAGAACGTTCGGGATGGAGGGCCTGTTTCGCCAAATCGGCATTTACGCGCCGTTTGGCCAGCTCTACGAGCCGGTCGATTCCGATCAGTTGATGTATTACAAGGAAGACAAAAAAGGCCAGGTGTTGCAAGAAGGCATCACCGAAGCCGGTTCGATGAGTTCATGGATCGCCGCGGCGACGAGTTATGCCTCCAACGGCACACCGATGGTGCCGTTTTATACGTTTTATTCGATGTTCGGTTTCCAACGCATCGGCGATTTGGCTTGGGCGGCGGGGGACATGCGCGCGCGTGGCTTTTTGATGGGGGGCACATCGGGCCGGACGACCTTGAACGGCGAAGGCTTGCAGCACGAAGACGGCCACAGCCACATCATGGCCGGCACCGTCCCCAACTGTGTCAGCTACGACCCAACGTTTGGCTATGAGTTGGCGGTGATCATCCAAGACGGCATGCGTCGGATGTATGTCGACCAAGAAGATGTCTACTACTACATCACCATCTTGAATGAAAACTACGTCCAGCCAATGATGCCAGCAGGGGTCGAAGAGGGCATTCGTCGAGGCTTGTATTTGTTTAGGCAGGTCAAACCAAAAACAACACAGGCCACCGTGCAGCTGATGGGCAGCGGGTCAATTTTCAGAGAAGTGATCGCTGCCGCTGAGGTGTTGGCCGAAGACTATGGCATCGCCAGTGACGTGTGGTCGGCCACCAGCTTTAATGAGCTTGGCAAAGACGGCCAAGCGGCCATGCGTGCCAAACGATTGGGCGAGGACAAAGCGCCCACACCTTATGTGACCGAACAGCTGTCGGGTCGCCCGGGGCCGTTGATTGCCGCGACCGATTACATCATCAGCTACGCCGATCAGATCCGGGCGTTCGTGCCCCAGTCGCAGTATGTGGTGTTGGGCACCGATGGCTTTGGGCGTTCAGACACCCGCGAAGGGCTTCGCGCCTTTTTTGAAGTCGACCGAAACCACATTGTGTGGGCAG
The DNA here is from genome assembly GCA_031580925.1 of Wenzhouxiangella sp. GTDB lineage: Bacteria > Pseudomonadota > Gammaproteobacteria > Xanthomonadales > Wenzhouxiangellaceae > Wenzhouxiangella. Next base: position 110,179 of record JAVLCB010000001.1, on the reverse strand, counting down.
CGCTCAAAGCGCTGGCCGATGAAGGCGAAGTTGATGACAAAACGTTAGACCGCGCGCGCGACGCGCTGGGCATTGATGCCCAAAAACCCAACCCGTTAAAGGTTTAGGTGGACCGTCATTATGAGTAAAACAGTTGATATTCGCGTGCCCGACATTGGTGATTTTGTCAAAGTGCCCGTCATTGAGATTTTGGCCCAACCGGGGGATGCCATCGAAGCCGAAGAATCCTTGATTACCCTGGAGTCCGACAAGGCCACCATGGAAGTGCCCGCCCCCCACAGCGGCACCTTGGTGACCTTGACCGTCAAAGAGGGCGACGAGCTGTCTGAGGGGGATGTGATTGGATCAATGGAGATCACGGAAGACGCTGACGCCGCCGACGATGACGCCGCCGACGATGCCACGCCAGCCCCACAGGCCGACTCGCCAAAAGCCGACGAGGCGGTTGACGCCCCCGCCGAGGCGACGCCGCCAAGCGAGCCGGCCCCAGCGCCCACCAGCCAGCCGCCAGCCGCACCCAGCCAGCCGTTCGCTGAATTGAGCACACCGGCCCACCAAACCCCGCATGCCGCGCCAGGTGTCAGAAAGCTCGCTCGTGAGCTGGGCATTTCATTGGCGGGCATTGCTGGGACAGGCCGCAAAGGCCGCATCACCGATGAGGACTTGGCGGGTGCAATCAAAGCCCAAAGTGCAGGTGGGGGTGTCGGTGGTTTGGCCGTGGCCGCGGCACCCGAGGTTGACTTTGCAAGCTTCGGTCCAATCGAGACGGTTGCGCTTAGCCGCATCAAAAAAATCTCTGGGCCGGCCTTGCATCGCAATTGGGTCTCGATTCCGCACGTGACCCAATTTGGCCAAGCCGACATCACCGACATGGAAGACTTCCGGCAAGCCCAGAAAGACGTCGCCGCTCAAGCGGGTGCGAAGATGACGCCGGTGGTGTTGATCATCAAAGCGTTGGTGGCCAGCCTCAAAGCCTTCCCGCATTTCAACGCATCGCTGAGTGACGATGGGTCGTCGCTGATCCAGAAACACTATTTCCATATTGGCGTGGCCGTCGACACCCCCGGTGGCTTGGTCGTGCCTGTGTTGCGAGACTGCGACCAAAAGGGCATTTTGCAGCTGGCACAAGAGCTCACGTCGCTGTCTGAGCGTGCCCGCGATGGCAAGCTTGGCGCCGATGAGATGAAAGGCGGCTGCATGACCGTCTCCAGCCTCGGTGGCATTGGGGGCACCGAGTTCACCCCCATCATCAACGCGCCCGAGCTGGCCATTTTGGGGGTGAGCAAAGCCCAGGTGAAGCCGGTGTGGGATGGCGAGGCCTTTGAGCCGCGGTTGATGTTGCCCTTGTCGCTGTCGTATGACCACCGCGTGATTGATGGCGCCGACGCGGCGCGGTTTGTCACCCACCTGGGGCATCAATTGGAAGACTTAAGACGGCTGTTGATGTGATGGCCGAGACAACCCACGTTGATCTGTTGGTGATTGGCTCAGGGCCTGGCGGCTACACGGCCGCGTTCCGGGCCGCGGATTTGGGGTTGAAGGTCGCGCTTGTGGAGCGCTACGACAGCCTCGGTGGGGTGTGTCTCAATGTCGGCTGCATTCCTTCCAAGGCGCTGTTGCACGTCGGTCAGGTGATCGACTCGGCCGACCACCTCAAAGACCACGGGGTGGTGTTCGGTCAGCCAAAAATTGATGTGGATGCGCTGCGCCAATACAAAAGTGGTGTGGTGGGCAAGCTGACCCAAGGCTTGGCCGGGATGGCGAAAAAACGCCACGTCGAGGTCATTCAAGGGACAGCACAGTTTGCCGATGCCCACTCGGTTGAGGTTCACCACAACGAGCGCAGCCAGACGGTGTCGTTTGATCAGTGCATCATCGCAACCGGCTCGCGGGTGATTAAGATCCCCGGCATCCCCTATGACGATGAGCGCGTGATGGACTCAACTGATGCGCTCGAGCTTAAAGACATCCCCAACAAGCTGTTGGTGATTGGCGGTGGCATCATCGGCATGGAGATGGCGTGCGTGTACCGCTCACTGGGCTCGAATGTCACCGTGGTTGAGATGTCTGATCAGTTGATGATGCCCGCCGATCCTGACTTGGTGAAGCCCTTACAAAACCACTTCAAAAAACTCGGCGTGACGTTTTGTTTGAACACGCGTGTTGAGAAAGTCGAGGCGTCGAAAAAGCATTTGTCGGTGGCGTTTGCTGGCGACAATGTGCCCAAGCAAAACACTTTCGATCGAATCTTGGTCGCGGTGGGCCGCCGGCCCAATGGCGATCAACTCAACGCCGATCGTGCCGGTATTGACGTGGATGAGCGGGGGTTCATCGCCGTCGATGGACAGATGCGCACCCAACAACCCCACATCTTTGCCATCGGTGATCTCGTGGGTCAGCCGATGCTCGCCCACAAGGCCAGTTATGAGGCCAAAGTGGCCGCTGAGGTGGCCGCTGGGCACCCACGCGCGGCCGATGCCCGCGCCATCCCCTCGGTGGCGTATACCGACCCTGAGCTCGCTTGGGTGGGCCTGACAGAGCGCGACGCCAAACAGCAAGGCCTCAACTATGGCGTGGGCACCTTCCCTTGGGCCGCCTCGGGGCGTGCCATTGGGATGGATCGAACCGAGGGCCTGACCAAGCTGATTTTTGATCAAGACACCAACAAGCTCATCGGGGCGGGCTTGGTGGGCGTGCACGCAGGTGACTTGATTGCCGAGTTGACCTTGGCGATTGAAATGGGCGCTGATGTGGCCGACATCGGCCTGACCATCCACCCACACCCCACCTTAAGTGAATCGGTGATGATGGCCAGCGAGGTCTATGAGGGCACCATCACCGACTTGTATTTGCCCAAAAAGTAACTCCAAACCGACCCCGGGTCGCCAGCGCGCCCTAGAAGCGGATCAACATCACCGCGGTAATGATGGCCGCGCCGATCAGGTTCAACACAAAGCCCTCCCGCATCATGTCTTTGACCGTGACCCGGCCCGAGCCATACACCACGGCATTGGGCGCGGTCGCCACGGGCAGCATGAACGCGCACGACGCGCTGATTGCCGCGGGCACCATCAACAGCTCGTGGGGAATGCCGGTCGCCGCCGCGGTGGCGGCCAGCACCGGCATCAGCAGCGCCGTGGTGGCGGTGTTGCTGGTGACTTCGGTGAGGAAAGTCACGCCCAGACACAGCACCACAATCATCAGCCACGTCGGCAGCGCAGACAGCTGCGTGAGTTGGGTGGCCAACGTATCGCTCAACCCGGTCTCAATGAAGGCGCGCGCGATGGTGATGCCGCCGGCAAACAAGATCAGCACGCCCCACGGGATGCGCTCGATGGTTTTCCAATCGAGCAAGCGCCCGGGGTGTTCTTTATCACCGTTGGGCAGCATGCAAAGCAAGACCACGGCCAGCATCGCCACTGAGGCATCGTTGGCCAGCGGTAAGTCGAGCCACGCTTGCCAACCGCCCCAGGGCGCGGCCCGCGTCATCCACGCCAAGGCCGTCAGCGCGAAGACAATCAACACACGGATTTCGGCCACCTGCCAGCGGCCCGGTCGCTCAAGCTTGGGCAATGCCCCGTGGGGCACATGGCGCGTCAACCAAAAAAACATCAACGGCAAGAACAACACCACCACCGGCACGCCAAAGCTCATCCACAGCGGAAATGAGGTGGCGGCACCGAACTGGTCTTGCGAGACCTGCATGTAGATGAGATTCGGTGGGGTGCCGATCGGAGTGCCCGTCCCCCCAAGGCTTGCTGCATAGGCAGTGCCTAACAATAAAGGTATGGTCAATGGCTTGAGTCTATCGTTTTCGAGCACCGCCAAGGCAATGGGCAGCAGCATCAGCGTGGTGGCGGTGTTCGAGATCCACATCGACAAACCGGCTGCGGCCAGCATAAACCCAAGCACCAGCCCTTTTTGCCCCAACCTTGAGCTTGCGTGGATCATCACCAGCGCCAAGCGACGGTGGGCGCCGGACTTGGCCAGGGCGCCAGAGAGCATAAACCCGCCCAACAACAGCAAAATCAGGGGACTGCCATAACTTTGCGCGACTTGGGTGGGGGTGATCACGCCCAACAGAGGAAACAGCGCCATGGGCAACAGTGAGGTCACCGGGATGGGCACAGGCTCGGTCAGCCACCAAATGGCGCACCACAGCGTCACAGCAGCGGTGACAGACGCGGCCCAGCCGAGCACATCAAGCCCCAGCAACACGCCCAGCAAGGCCCCAGCCAAGCCCGGACCCAGGCCAAGAGCGAGTTGTGGTAAGGTCAGCCGTGGTGACATCGTACGGTCATAATCCTGATCGAAGTTGCTTGCAAAGTTTCAGTTAATGTCCATATCATAGGGCAGCGGCCGGCAGAAGGCACTGTCTCTGTTAGAAGCCCAAATCATAAAACCATTAGCTTCGGGGAGAAAATCTGATGAAGTTACGCCTTTTACTAGGTTCTTTGGCATCGGCGCTTGTGCTGGCTGCCTGTGGCGGCAGTTCCAGCGTCGACCGAGCCGTCCCACAAGAACCCGCCACCAATCCAGACGGCAGCGATGCCACCGCTGTGCTTGAGGCACAATTTGATCCAGCCAACGGCGTGCTGCCGTTTCCCAACAACTTGTTGTTGTCGGGTTCAGAGGATTTGACCCTTAACCCACCGGTTGAAGACCCCACCGATTTTGGCGATCCGTCTGTGGCCCTGAGTGCCTTGGATGGTTTCAGCACCGTCGCCCCCTGGAGTTTTTCATTCGACCGACCGATTGATCCCGACACCGTGGTGGCCGGATCGAGCGTGCGGTTGTTCGAAGTGCAGTTTGTGTTTGGCACGGTCGCCGTTGAATCCATCAACAGCGAGTTGACACCGGGCGTTGACTACGTGGCCCAGGCGGTCTCACCAACCAGTGTTGCGATTGTCCCCACCCAGCCGTTGCAAGAGATGACCGGCTACATGGCGGTGGTCACCAACGGGATTACCGACCAACAAGGCAACGCCGCCACGCCATCGCAGACCTACTTCTTAACCAAAAGCTCAGATCCTTTGGTTGATCCTGCCGGTGTGTCCACCGAGCCGTTGTTGGATGACGCCAGCGCCGGCGCGCTGGAGCCCATTCGGCAGTTGGTCAACGCTCAAGAGACCGCCGCCTCCGGCGAAGGCATTGACCGCGATGACATCGTATTGTCATTCACCGCAACCACCCAAGCAGTCACGCCCGTGTTGAGTGCCATGCGCTCCACCGCTGAGCCCACATCGAGCCAAATCGCTCAAGTGTGTGCCGCACCGGGTGCGTGTTTGAGCACGGCCGATGTGTTGCCGGCGGGCGCCTCGCCGGGTATCGCTGATTTGTATGTGGGCGTGGTGGATCTGCCTTATTACTTGGGCGTGCCATCCGAGACCAACCCCACGGCGCCTTTGACCGATTTTTGGACGGCCGCACCGGGTGCGTATGTGCCACCCTTTGATGGCTTGGGATTGAACCCCACCTCGACCAACGTCACGGTGGCCAACCCCTTCCCAGTGAAAACCGCCGATCAGAAAGCACCAATGCTGGTGACCGTGCCCAACGCCTCGTCTGGCCAGGTCAAGCCAGCCGCCGGATGGCCGGTGGTGATCTTCCAGCACGGCATTACAGGTGACCGCACCCAAGCGTTGGCGTTGGCTGATGCCATGGCCGGTATCGGTTATGCGGTGGTCTCGATTGATAAGCCTTTGCACGGACTGACCGATGTCACCAGCCCGCTGTATGTTGAAAACACTGGGTTTGGCGCCATCGCCGATGAGCGGACGTTTGATGTCGACTTTCAAAACAACGAAACAGGCGCGTCAGGGCCCGATGGCATCATCGATGACTCGGGTGCTTGGTTTGTCAACTTGGGCAGCCTGCTCACCGCTCGCGATAACTTAAGACAGTCACAAGCCGATCTGTCCACACTGGCGTTGAACATCCCCAACATGGATGTGGATGGTGATGGTGTGCCTGACTTTGATGGCTCGAACATCAACTTCGTCGGCCTGTCGCTGGGTGCCATGAATGGCGTGCCCTTCTTGGCGGTTGAATCGACCGTCAGCAACGCCGTGCTGTCTGTGCCCGGTGGTGGGATTGCACAACTGCTGTCGAACTCAGACTCATTTGGCCCGGTGGTTCGAAATGGTTTGGCCGCCGCGGGCGTCGAGCCCGACTCAGCCGATTATGAGCAGTTTTTGCTGATTGCTCAGACCGTGCTGGATTCAGCCGACCCCATTAACTGGGGCGGGTTGACTGCTGCGACCAACAGCGTGCTGTTGCAACAAGTCAAAGACGACGGCGTGGTGCCCAACGCGGTGGCCACGGCGCCTCTGTCGGGCACAGAGCCATTGATTCGGATCATGGGGCTTGATGCCATCACCGAGACCACGACCGACCCCTTGGGGATTCGGGGCGCGGTTCGGATGATTCAGGGTGGACACGGCTCATTGCTGGATCCGAGTGCGGGCCCGACCGTGACCGCAGAAATGCAAGGCCAGGCAGCCAGCATGATCAGCAGTGGTGGCGCATCGGTCGTGATTGGCGATGACTCGCTCATCAAGACAGACTGACAGGGAGAATAGAACATGAAACGGCTTAACTTAAAGAACGCTCGGCAAGCCCAACTCTTGCGCCCCTGCCTGTTGGCCGGCGCTGTGGCCATGGCCATGTCGGGTCTCAGTGCCCACGCTGCTGATTTCAGCCGCGGGGATGTGTCCATCAACCTAGACACCACCGTCAGTTATGGGGTGGGTATGCGCGTCAGCGACCGCGACGATGATCTGGTCGGCAAGTGGCGCTTTAACCCCGGTGTTGCGGCATTGCCGGTGAGCGATCAGATCGCCTCACCCGGTCGGTACTCAACCAACTCCGATGACGGCAACACCAACTTTGATAAGAACGATTTGATTTTTAACGCCGCCCGGATCACCTCAGAGCTCGAGATTCGTTATGAGCGCTACGGTGCCTTTGTTCGTGGCAACTACTTTTATGACTTCACGCTGAACGACAAGGATTTCTTGTCGCAAGATGCCAAAGACAAGGCCGGTGAGCGTGCTCGTTTGCTGGATGCTTACGTCTACGGAAGCTTTGATGTGGGCGACAGTCTGCTGTCCCTTCGTCTGGGCCGGCAGGTGGTCAGCTGGGGTGAGTCGACCTTCATCCCCGGTGGCATCAACGCCATCAACCCAGTCGATATCACCGCCATCAGAACGGCCGGCGCTGAGCTGCGGGATGCTTTCTTGCCGCAGAATATGTTGTGGGGCAGCATTGATTTGACCCCAAGCCTGTCGCTTGAAGCGGTGGTTTTGGCTGAATGGAATCCCATTGAAGCTGAGCCGGTGGGGACGTATTTCTCCACCAACGACTTCGGTACGGCAGGTGGGCAATACGCGATGCTGAGCTTCGGCACAGTGCCGCAGCCTGTCACCAATCCAGACCTGTATGCATCGGTTTGTGGTGGAGGCAATTTTGCCGGCAGCGACATTGGTCTGCCGCCATCCTTGGTGGGGCTGGGTTGTAGTGCTGCTTTCCCGCGTGCCGAAGACAACAAGCCCAAAGACACCGGTCAGTTCGGTTTGGCGCTTCGGTATTTTGCAACCGAGCTCAACGATACTGAGTTTGGCGCATATTACTTCAACTACCACAGCCGTCTGCCTGTATTGTCTGGCCAAGCTGTCAGCAACACATCGCCTTCTTCGGGTCGTGTGATTGTTGAGTACCCAGAAGGCATCAACCTGTATGGGTTGAGTTTCAACACGACGATCCCGGGTGGCTGGTCAATGGGTGGTGAAGTCAGCTACCGCGACAACCTGCCCATCCAGATCGATGATGTCGAGTTGCTGTTTGCAGGCTTGTCGCCTTTGAACGCGGCCGTTCCTGCTGAGTACTCGCGCTTTAGAAGCCAGTTGGGCTCCTATCAGCCTGGGCAGTTTATCCAAGGCTACGAGCGACAAGAAATGTCGCAAGCCCAGGTGACCTTCACCAAGCTGTTGGGCCCGAACAACTGGATCAACGCGAACCAGGTGGCGATGGTGGCCGAGGTGGGTGCGACGCATTTTTGGAATTTGCCGTCGCAAAGCGAGTTGCGCTTTGAAGGGCCAGGCACGGACACAGGCGGTGGCCCGGACAGCTTCACAGGTGCAGGGCGCAACCCCGTCACCACGACCAGTGGCTTTGCCACCGACTTCAGTTGGGGTTATCGGATGGTGATCGCACCAACCTACAACTCGGTCTTCGGCACGCCGTTCAACGTGACGCCTCGCATTGCGTTTAACCACGACGTCAATGGGGTCTCGCCAGGGCCTGGTGGCAACTTTATTGAAGGGCGCAAGCAAGTGACGCTGGGCATGACCGTGGGTTATTTGTCCACGTGGCGCGCGGGTTTTTCATACACCAACTTCTTCGGTGCCGGCGCCAACAACCTGCTCAGTGACAGAGACTTTGTCTCCGCCTCGATCAGCTACTCATTCTAATTTCGGAGTTTTATTGTCATGAACGATGTAATGAATTTCAGAAACAAGCTCCTCTCATCGCTCGCTGTGGGATTGATGGCCAGTGGTCTGGCCCTCAGTGTGGCCAGTGCCCAAGACGGTGCTGTCCCGGCTGATACGGGTGATTACATTCTCCCCAAAACCGAAGCCAACATTGCCCGGTTGGGTGAAGACCTGACCCCCATGGGGTCGGTGCGCGCGGGCAACGAAGATGGCACCATCCCGGCGTGGGACGGTGGCTTGGGCCGTGACGATTGGCCAGAAGGGTATGAGCCTGGTCAACGCCACCCCAACCCGTTCCCCGATGATGAGCCGATGTTCACCATCACCGGCCAAAACTACATGGAGTATGCCGATCACCTCTCAGTGGGTCAGATCGCAACGTTTGAGCGTTACCCCGACACCTATTACATGCGGGTTTTCCCCACGCGCCGCACCGCGTCTTTCCCCGAGCGGATCTATGAAAAAACGATTGAAAATGCGAGCACGGGCCGTCTGGTGTCGAACGGTGAAGGCGTGACCGATGTCTCTGAAGGCTTCCCATTCCCCCTGCCACAAAACGCCTATGAGCTGATTTGGAACCACAAGCTCAAGTACAAAGGCGATGGCGGCGTGCGTTACAACAACCAAGTGGCCCCGACAGCAGACGGCAGCTTCCAGCTGGTGAAACTCAGAGAAGAGCTTTTGGGTTTGTATTATCAGTTGGGCACGGACGTTGAAGATGTTGGCAACATTCTGTTGTACTTCTTCCAGGAAGTGGAGTCTCCCGCGCGATTGGCGGGCAACATCTTGCTGGTTCACGAAACCCTGAACCAAATGGAGCAACCTCGCCAAGCCTGGATCTACAACCCAGGCCAGCGTCGCGTGCGCCGTGCACCCAACGTCGCGTATGACAACCCAGGCACGGCCTCAGATGGCCTGCGAACCAATGACATGACCGACATGTTCAACGGTGCGATGGATCGCTTTGACTGGGAAATCGTCGACAAGCGCGAGATGTATATTCCATATAACGCATACGATGCGCACAGCGATGAGCTCGAGCCTGAAGATCTGGTTCGTCCGGGGCACTTGAACCCTGAGCACATGCGCTATGAATTGCACCGTGTTTGGGTGATCGAAGCGACTGTGAAAGAGGGCACACGCCACATCAACTCTCGTCGCACGTTCTACTTGGACGAAGACAGCTATCAGATTGCTTTGATTGATCACTACGACTCCAGAGGTGAGCTGTGGCGCGCATCAGAAGCGCACTCATTGAATTACTACAATGTGCCCACCTATTGGACCACTTTGGAAACACACATGGACCTGCAGTCGGGTCGCTATGTGGCCACGGGTCTGGACAACAATGATCCGGTGATCACGTTCAACCAGTCGTTGTCACCCAGTGACTACACCCCGCAAGCGCTTCGCACCCGGGGCCGTCGCTAGTCTGAACAGCACGATCGAGACCGGCCTCTTCTTAGAGGCCGGTTTTGTTTTTACGGATCGCACTTTTTTGGATTACACTGGGGCCAGGGTTTGGTCGGGCCACTTTCTTTCGATCAGACGTCAAATATTGTTGTCCCATCGTCGGAGAGGTTGTTGTGCATGGCTGACCTGCCTGTTGGACTGAAACACGCGGTAATCTTGGGGGGGCTGATCATGGCCACCTCTTTGGCCATGCCCGCGGTGGCGCAAGATGATGAGATCCTCCCCAGACCGGCCTACCAAGCCGAACGCGCCACTGAAGCATTGACCCTGGACCTGATTGAGGCTCAATCTGGTTGGGTTGCGGTGGGTGAGCGCGGGCATGTGCTGATTTCAGACGATGGGCAGGCTTGGCAGCAGGCCGACTTTGTTCCCGTGCAAGCGACGTTGACCCGGGTCACGGCCCAAGACGGTCACATGTGGGCGGTGGGGCATGACGCGACCATCATTCACAGCCATGACGGCGGCAAGACTTGGGACTTGCAGCTGTTCATGCCCGAATTAGAACAACCCTTTTTGGATGTGCATTTTCAAGACCGTGACAACGGCTTGGCGATTGGTGCGTATGGGATTTATATGGTCACCGACGATGGCGGTGACAACTGGCGTGAGCTCAATATGGCCGACTTGGTGGTCTCTGAGGCGATCGATTGGGATGCTGTTGAAGCTCAAGCCATGGCCGACGACCCCGATGGTTTAGGGTTTGACCGAGGGTGCTATGAGTTTATGGAGTGCCATCTCAATGCTTTCCTCGACTTGGGCGGTGGGCGTTACATGATTGCTGCTGAGCGCGGCTATGGGTTCCGAAGCGAGGACCGTGGCCAAACTTGGGAGAGTTTTCGCTTCGATTATTCAGGGTCGATGTTTGGCTTGATCGAAGTTCCCAACGGGGTGTTGGCCTACGGTTTGCGTGGTGCAGTCCAATTGAGCACTGATTTTGGTGGCAGTTGGACCTTATTGGACTCACCCACCCAGTCGACACTGCTCGGTGCGTCCAAAGACAGCGACGGGACGGTATTGATGGTGGGTTCAGGGGCTGCACGATTGGCGTATGACCCTGACTCGGGTCAGTTTTCTTTGACTGAGGATCGCCTGGGCAATGCACTGGCCAGTGTGAAGTTTATGCCAGACGGGTCGGCTGTTTATGCGGGTGAAGAGGGAGTCAGCCATGAATAACACGCCTTCTTTTGCCCGCCGAATCGCCGAGGCTGTGTTCAGCATTCGGCCGGTCATTTTGGGTTTATTTGCTCTTGGTACAGTGGCGATGTTGATCATGATGGCGCAACTTCGCGTTGACGCCGGCTTTATGAAACAGCTGCCGTTGGACCATGAGTACATGCAAACGTTCATGGAGTATGAGCGTGAGTTTGGGGGCGCCAATCGTGTGATGGTGGCATTGGCCGCGGACGATGGTGAGATGTTCACCCCGGCGTTTTTTGAAGACTTCGAGACCATCACGGATCGTGTGTTCTTTATCCCTGGCGTGGACCGGGCCAGCGTACGCTCCATTTTTACACCGAACGTCCGCTTTGTTGAGGTGGTCGCCGATGGGTTTGCAGGTGGCAACGTCATTCCCGCTGACTTCGAGCCCACAGAGGAGATGTTTGAGCGGGTGCGCTCGAACATCGTCAAATCTGGTGAAGTGGGGCGCTTGGTGGCCGAAGACTTTTCCGGGGCAATGGTTTGGGCGAACTTGCAAGAGACCGACCCTTCAACAGGGGAGCAACTTGATTATCAAGATGTCGCCGCTCAGTTGGAGTCCATCCGACAAGATTTCGAAAAAGACGGCCACTCAGTCCACATTGTCGGCTTTGCCAAGATTGTTGGCGACATTGCTGATGGTGCGCGCGGTGTGGTGGCTTACTTTGGTGTGGCCTTTTTGATCACGGCCGTGCTTCTTTTGCTTTACTCAGGCTCGGTGTGGCTGACAGTCCTGCCTTTGGTGTGTTCATTGACCGCGGTCATATGGCAGATGGGTTTGTTGAGTCTTTTTGGGTTCGGCATAGACCCCATGAACATTCTGACGCCATTTTTGGTGTTTGCCATTGGTGTCAGCCATGGTGTTCAAATGATCAGTGGCTGGAATTCTGAGAAGTTATTTGGAGGGCGAAGTGCGGTGGGTGTCGCCCAGTCGGGGGCTGATTTAAGCCAGATCCCCATTGCCTCAAGCCTCGAGGCATCCAAAGCCACCTTCGCGCGGTTATTGGCGCCAGGGTCTATCGCCTTGATCAGTGACACGATTGGCTTTTTGACCATCTTGCTGATCAACATCCGAATCATCCAAGAACTGGCTTTGACCGCCAGCATTGGGGTGGCGGTGATTATCTTCACCAACTTGGTGTTGCTGCCCACTTTGCTGTCTTATGTCCGCCTTCGAAATGAGGAAGCCACCCGCCAACGTCAATATGAAAATGGCCTCAAGACCAGTGTGGTTTGGAGCTTTGTGGCGAGCTTCACTCGCCCACGAGTGGCCACGTTTACCGTGATTGCAGCGGTGATCTTGTTTTCTTTTGCTTGGGTGAAATCCCAAGACATGAAAATTGGCGACTCTCAGCCGGGTGTGCCTGAGCTGCGAGAAGACGCCCGGTACAACCAAGATGCGCGCTTCATTGCAGAAAAGTTCGCGCTGGGCACCGATGTCATTAGCGTGATCGCTGAGACCGTTCCAGAGGCCTGTACCGAGTCCTACACCATCATGAATGCCATCGATCGATTTGCGTGGCGGATGGCCAATGTGGAAGGCGTGCAAAAAGTCATCTCGTTGCCGATGGTGGCGAAAGTGATTAATGCAGGCTGGAATGAGGGGAACTTGCGATGGCAGATCCTGCCCCGCAACCCCTTTGTCATGCGACAAAGCTTAAGCAACGTCGAAACCGGCACCGGCTTGCTGAACCGCGACTGCAGTGCCATGCCGATTATGGTCTTCACGGAAGATCACAAGGCCGGCACCATCGATCGAGTCATTGCCGCGGTGCAAGACGCGCGTGAAGACATTTATGTTGATTCGTTGGATTTCACGCCAAGCTCGCCTGATTTGCAGGATCTGATGACCCCAGACGGTGAGGTCTGCGAGGAGTGTCTGCGTTTCCGGCTCGCCACGGGCAATGTGGGGGTGATGGCAGCGACCAATGAAGAAGTTGAGGCCGCCCAAACCCCAATGCTGATTTATGTCTACGCGGCGATTGTGGCGTTGTGTTTGGTGACCTTCCGAACCATCTTGGGCACACTGTGTATCGTGTTGCCATTGGTGTTGGTCAGTTACTTGGCCTACAGCTTGATGGCCTTTTTGGGCATTGGACTCAAAGTCAACACGCTGCCCGTGGTCGCGTTGGGGGTGGGCATTGGTGTGGACTATGGCATTTATATCTTCAGCCGGATGCGTGGGTTCATGCAAGAGGGTTTAAGCTTGAATGATGCCTATATCCGCACATTGAGACTCACCGGGCGGGCAGTGTTCTTTACCGCCTTGACCCTGGCGGTGGGCGTGGGAACGTGGTTGTTCTCAGCGCTTCAGTTCCAGGCTGATATGGGCGTGCTGTTGGCTTTCATGTTTATATTCAACATGATTGGGGCGATGGTCTTGTTGCCCGCCTTGGCCCGCTTGTTGCTTGCTTGGAAGGAACCCATGACGCCGCAATGAGCGTCTGGGCTATTGGTCAAAACGCGGGTAGCGCCATAAGTACTGTGCTGGATGTTTGCGCACAGCAGCTTCAATGGCGCCATTGAGCGCGCTGGCGGCGACTGCCGGCTCTGGGTCCATCACCTCTGGAGCCACCGGTGCGATCTCAACGACAAACCCCTGTCCGTGCTGACGGTAGCAGTTGGCCATGAGTACCGTGCAGCCGGTTCTTTGGGCCAAGCGACCCACCAGCGTCATCGTCAACGCCGGTGATCCAAAAAAAGGCGCGCTAACACCATCGCCCAAGCGCGGGCGTTGGTCAGCGATAATGCCCGCCACGCCGCCTTGTTTCAGGGTTTTGAGGAGGTGTCGCATGGATTGGGACCCGCTGGGAATGAGACGGCCCCCGAAGCGTTCGCGTGTCTTTTTGATCCACGCGTTAAACGTGGGTTGCTGCGGCGCCTTATACAGCGCTGCCATCTGCAGTCTTTGCATGCAATACAGGTTGAGAATCTCCCAGTTGCCCAAATGCGCCCCGACCAGCAACACCCCTCGACCCATGCGCTGGGCGTCAGTGACATGCTGCCAGCCTTCCACGTGAGTCACCGTGGCATCAAGCTTGTGCTTTTTGGCATGCCACACCAATCCAGACTCGAGCGCAAAGCACGCCATTTCTGTGGCGTTTTGCCGTTGCAGGGCACGGATGTCATGTGTTTCAAGATTGGGGAAAGCGCGTTCAAGGTTGCTTTGAATGATGCTATGTTTATGCGATGGCCAACTGTAGAGCAGCCACCCGAGCGCCCGTCCCCCACGGTGTATCACACTGAGGGGCAGTGTTTCGATCGCTCGAAGAACGACTTGTATGATGACCAAGGCCAATGCCTGTTTCATCGATGGGGCTCCGGTGCGTGCCGATGGATTGAGCAAAGTATGCCATTTGTTGTTGGAGAAGGTTTGAAATGATTGGATTGTTGCAACGCGTCACAGCCGCCCAAGTCGTCGTCGAGGGCAACACAATGGCCTCGATTGAGACCGGGATTTTGGTTTTGGTGGGTTTCCAGGCCAACGATCAGGTTGAACACATTCCCCGGTTTATCGAGCGCATCACCGAATTTCGGATGTTTTCCGACAACAGCGGGAAAATGAACCAATCGGTCGGCGATAAGGGCGGCGAGCTGTTGTGGGTGCCTCAGTTCACTTTGGCGGCCGATACCCAAAGTGGACGGCGTCCCAGCTTTTCCAAAGCCGCACCCCCACCCGTGGCCAAAGCGCTGTTTGACTCATTGATGGGTGATGCCCAAAAGACGTTTCCACGCTCGCAGTTTGGCCAATTTGGTGCGCACATGGAAGTGACACTAACCAACAACGGGCCTGTCACTTTCTGGATTGAAATTTAAGAGGTGGATTCGGTTGTTTGGTTCAAAAATCGTGCCAGTGTGTTCCGGCTGATTCCCAATATTCTTGCCGCCTTTGATTGGTTGCCCCCACAACGGCTCAGCACCGTTTGCGCCAGCGTGCGCTCGAAGGATGCCTTGTAGTCATCAAATAGGTCGGTCGTGCGGCCCGATGCGGCCACGTGCTGGGCCAAGCTGTGGGCCCAGTCATGGGCGTTGGACAGGCTGCCGTCGAAGGTTTCCAGTTGGGTGAGGTATTCACCGGGCAAGTCATCGACACCAATGGCAGCCGCAGGCGCCAACACAGCCAACGATTGGCACAGGTTTTTGAGTTCTCGCACGTTGCCGGGCCAGTCCAGCCTGGATAAAGCTTGCAATAGGTCGGCTTTGGGCGTTTTTCGTTCAACGTGAAATTCCTCACAAGCCAGCTCAAAAAAGTGCTGGACGAGCTGGGGAATATCGTCACGTCGCTCGCGAAGTGGCGGGACTTTTAATGAGATGACTTTCAGCCGGTGATATAAGTCAGCCCGGAAAGCATGGCTTTGAACAAGGCCTTCGAGGTCTTGATTGGTGGAGCAAATGATGCGGGCCTTGGCCTGAATCAGATCATGGCCGCCGAGGCGATAATACTCACCCTCTGCCAACACCCGCAGCAATCGAGTCTGCAGCGGCAGTGGCATGTCGCCAATCTCATCGAGAAACAATGTGCCGTTGGCGGCTTGCTCAAAACGCCCGATGCGCTTTTCTGTCGCGCCTGGGAACGCGCCACGCTCGTGTCCAAACAGCTCCGACTCCAGAAGCTCCGCCGGGATGGCGGCGGTGTTGATGGCCACAAATGGACCCTGAGCTCTGGGGGAGTGTTGATGAAGCGCGCGCGCCACCAGTTCCTTACCTGAGCCGGTCTCACCCGTAATCAAGACGGGGATGTCCGTGTGGGACACGCGACCAATGACACGAATAAGCTCTTGTAGTGCGGCTGATTGACCCACCAACCCAATCGAGGCTGTATTGGTCTGTTCATCGGTCGAGGGGACATCTTGGAGCGCTTTATCAATCAAGCGCTTGACCTCATCAAGGTCAAAGGGCTTGGCCAAGAATTCGAAGGCGCCGCCTTGAAAGGCGCCCACAGCGGTCTTGAGATCTGAGTAGGCGGTCATCACAATCACCGGCAGGTCCGGGTGCTCCTGGCGAAGCATCTGCATTAAATCAAGCCCGCTTTCATCTTGAAGGCGAATGTCGGCCATCACCACGCTGGGCCCCGTCTCGGGCTGGGCTTGTTCAAAGGCGTCCAGTAAGTCTTGGCCTTGAGAAAACACGGCAACCTCAAACCCTTGCGAGGTGAGGTACTCTTCCAAGACATAACGGATGCCCGGATCATCATCGATGATCCAGATGCGTTTATTGGGCATGGGCCACTCCAGGCTCGTCGGCGACCAACAGGGGCAAGCGAAGGACAAAAGCCGTGGTTTGCTCGCCCGGCTCGTGTTCAATGAGTCCACCGTGTGCCCGTGCGATTTGTTGTGCGACGGCCAGGCCAAACCCAGAGCCTTGGTCACGTCCAGACACCAAGGGCAGGAACAACCGTTGCCTGAGGTGTTCGGGCACCCCATCGCCGTTGTCTCTGATTTCCACACGGATGGCATGCCGAGCCGGCGGCTCGATAACAGGTGAGTTGTGCTCAATCCGTGTGGTGATGCGAATCAATGATGCGCGCGCTTGCGCGCTGTTTCGCATCAAATTCAAAAACAACTGATTGAGTTGGTCTTGATCTGCCCACAACAACGGAATGCTGGGGTCGAAGTCAGGATTGATGGTCAATTGGCCTTGTTGTTCAACGCTGACCAAATCTGCAGTCTCTTGCAGCAATTGATGTAAGTGGGTCGGGCTTTTTTGCTGCGCTTGGTCTTGAGCAAAACGCTCTAAAAGGGAAATGATGCGCTCGGTGCCCCGATTGATGATGTCAGCATGGCGCGTCGCGCTGGCATCACTCGACTGCTGTTCAATCAGTTGGGCGGCGGCTTTAATACCGGCCAAGGGGTTTCGGACCTCATGCGCCAACTGTCGGGCCATTTGGGCGATGGCCTGCTGTTGATCTATCCTGTCGGCATGAGCGCGTTGCCGAATGCGTTCAGTGACCGGATGAATCTCGATCAGTGTGTGATTTGAATCCAGGTGTGTGATGCCGATATCCACGCTTTGTTTTTCAGCGGCGAGCTCGACTTCACTGATTTGAATGGTTTGTTGCCGGGCATGATCTTGAACCAATGCCAACACAGACTGTGGGAGCAATGCACCGATGGTTGATCCGACCAAGCCCATGCGGGTCTTGCCGAAATACGTGCAGGCGGCCTGATTGCACTGCGTGATCTGTTGGTTTGCATCGACGCTGATCAAGCCTGTGGAGAGTTGATCAGCGTCGAATGCAAGGTCAGTCATGAACCAATGTCGATCAGCACGAGTAGTACATGTCAAACTCAACCGGGTGAGTTGACATTCTAAACCGCGTGACTTCTTCCATCTTCAGGTCAATGTATCCATCAATGAGATCGTCTGAGAACACATCGCCGGCTTTCAAGAACTCACGGTCATTGTCGAGGGCTTCCAGTGCTTGATCGAGCGCGTGACAAACCCGCGGAAGGTCTCTTTCTTCCTCCGGCGGCAGGTCGTAGAGGTCTTTGTCCATGGGTGCGCCCGGATCGATCTTGTTGATGACTCCATCAAGGCCGGCCATCATCATGGCCGCAAACATCAGGTAGGGGTTGCCGGCAGCGTCACCAAAACGCACTTCGATGCGGCGAGCCTTGGGATTGGCCACCCACGGCACCCGGCACGAGGCCGATCGGTTTCGGGCCGAGTAGGCCAGCACCACAGGCGCCTCGAACCCGGGGACCAGGCGCTTGTAGCTGTTGGTGGTGGCGTTGGAAAAGGCGTTGATCGCGCGAGCGTGTTTGAAGATGCCACCAATGTAGTGCAGTGCGGTTTCACTTAAGCCGCCGTAACCGTCACCAGAAAACAGGTTCTCGCCTGCTTTCGACAACGACTGGTGGACGTGCATCCCAGAGCCATTGTCACCCACCAAGGGCTTGGGCATGAAGGTGGCGGTGTGCCCATGGGCGTGGGCCACGTTTTGGACGATGTATTTCAGCATCAAGGTTTCGTCGGCTTTCTTGGTCAGTGAGTTGAATCGTGTGCCGATCTCACACTGCCCTGCCGTGCCCACTTCATGGTGATGCACTTCGACGGGAATGCCGACAGCTTCAAGCGTGCTGCACATCATGCTCCGAAGGTCATGCAAGCCATCAACGGGCCCCACTGGGAAATAGCCCCCTTTGACTTTGGGGCGATGGCCGTGGTTGCCGCCTGGGTAGTCTTTGTCGGAGCTCCAGGCGGCTTCTTCTGATTCAATTTGGAAGCTCGCGCCAGATATTTCATTTTTCCAGCGCACATCATCGAAGACGAAGAATTCAGGTTCGGGACCAAAAAATGCCTCGTCGGCCACACCGCTGGCGCGCAAGAACGCCTCTGCTCGTTTGGCCAAAGAACGTGGGCAGCGCGAGTAGGCTTGCATCGTGGCTGGCTCGAGAATATCGCAATTGATATTCAGCGTTGGCTGTTCGGTGAATGGATCGACAAAAGAGGCCGTGGGATCAGGCATCAGCACCATGTCTGAGTCATTGATGCCTTTCCAGCCCACAATCGATGAGCCATCAAACATCTTGCCTTCTGTGAAAAAGTCTTCGTCTACGCTTGCAGCTGGCAAAGTGACGTGCTGTTCTTTACCCAGCGTATTGGCGAAGCGCAGATCAACAAACTCAATGTCTTCATCGCGGATACGTTTGAGCACTTCTTGGGGAGTCATGTCATTACCTTTTAATTGGTCAGAGGTGGTTGGTGGGGTTTCAGGTGGGGGACCCCTTGCTGAAACCACACCGCCACTATACAGGCATCGCGACCGACACCGCCACCAATTTGCTCAAATAATAAGCTATTTATTTATCAATCGCCCAATGATGATCAGAATATCATCAATAGACCACGCAAGCAAGGTTTAAATGCTCATTTTTTAAACAATGTGTACGTGCCGGTGAGGGCCGCCTGGTCGAGGATGTGGTCTTGCAAGGCGTCGAGCGCCTGGTGGCCGGTAAAGGGCGTGGGCAAGTCAAGCGATGGGGTCGACAGCGCATAAATCGTAAACACGTAGTGGTGGAGTCTTTCATCGTTCCACGGCGGGCAGGGGCCATCGTAGCCGGCGTACTCCCCACCCAAGTCTGGGTCGCTGGCCAGAAACTGCGTGTAGTCATTCAAGCCCTGGCGCGAGCCTGGCGGGCCTTGGGGGTCGCGTTTGCCGCCCGGTGTCACACCATTGGCGCATTGGCCTGTCGCCAACTCGGTCACTGTCGTTGGGATATCAATCAAGGCCCAATGACAAAAGTCGACACGGGGCAAATCTTGGGCAATGGTGACACCGGGCTGGTTGACATCATCGGCCACACCGGGCACATCAGGATCGATGCATATAAGGGCAAAAGACCGCGTGTCTTGCGGAAAATCGGCCCACGCAAAGTGCGGGCTGAGGTTATCGCTGAGCACCATGGGTGCATCATCGGCCCCCTTCGCAAAAGCAAAACGTGGGTCGATGGGTTGTTGGTCGGTGATGTCGTTAGAAATCAGTCTCATGGCGGCCTCGCATTGGCGTGATTTGTCGTTTATCCTATCAAGACCATTCGCTTTTCGTGAGGCCCCATGATGAATCCATGTTTTAGAGTTGTTCTCGTTGCGCTGACAGTGATCTTGGCGCAGACCGCCACCGCCCAAAGCACAACAAATCTGGGATTGCCCGATGAGTTTCCGCGCGATGCCAGCATCCAATCGCCCGAGGAGTTTTGGGGTTTTGCGGTGGGTGAATTCCACCCACGCCATGACCAAATCGTGGATTATTTCAACTACCTGGCCGAAGCGTCTGACCGCGTTGAAGTCGAGGTGGCCGGACACACCCACGACCGCCGCCCTTTGATTTTTGCCACCTTCACACACCCTGATCGCGATGCCGCCAGCGTCAAAGCCGCCCGCCAGCGCAACAGTCGTCAAGGCGAGGGCCCCGTGGTGGCCTGGATGGGGTATTCCGTGCACGGCAATGAGGCATCGGCGGCGTCAGCCACGGTTCAAACCGCATGGTACTTGGCCGCCTCAGAAAACGAGGAGGTGCTGTCTTGGTTGGATGACATGGTGATTGTCATGGAGCCCGTGCTCAATCCCGATGGCCATGATCGGTTTGCCCACTGGGTCAACATGCACAAAGGCCAACACCCATCTGCCGATCCCAATGACCGGGAACACAATGAGGTGTGGCCAAATGGTCGGACCAATTACTACTGGTTTGATTTAAACCGAGACTGGATGCCGTTGGTGCATCCAGAGTCGCGCGCTCGCATGGCCCAGTACTATGGTTGGCAGCCCCATGTGGTCACAGACTTTCATGAGATGGGTCGAAACAGCACTTACTTCTTCCAGCCCGGCGTCCCCAAAAGAAACAACCCGCTCACCCCTGAGCGTGTGTTTGAACTGACTGACGCCATTGCGCAGTACCACGCCGAAGCGCTGGATGATGCCAGCGAGCCGTACTACACCCGCGAGTCTTTTGATGACTACTACGTGGGCAAAGGATCAACCTATCCTGACATCACCGGCGCTGTGGGTATCTTGTTCGAGCAAGGCTCATCCAGAGGCCACGTCCAAGACACCAACTTTGGTGAACGGACGTTTGCTCAAGGGATCGCCAATCAAGTCAGAACCAGCCTGTCCTCATTGCGCGCCAGCTCAGCCAATGCCGATTCATTGATCGGGTACCAGCAAGGGTTTTTTGAAAACGCTCGGGACTTGGCCAGAGAGAATCGCCAAGCCGGCTGGGTCATCACCGATGGCGGTGATCCTGTCAAAGCGCACGATTTGCTGGATCGGTTGCTGCGCCACCAAATTCAGATTTATCAAGCCGCTGAAGGCGTCACCATCGATGGTGTCGAATACTCAGCGGGATCGAGCTGGGTGATTCCTGCCGACCAAGATCAGTACCGATTGATTCGCTCGCTCATGGATCCGGTCCAAGATTTGCCCATGGAGACTTTTTATGACGTCTCGACCTGGCCTTTGGGTTTGTCATTTGACTTGCCGCATGCCCGTGTCCGCCGGCTGCCTAACCAAGGCCCTCAGTTGACCTCACCCCCGGCTTTTGAGGCCGCTGCCCCGAGTGCAGAGGCTGTGGCTTGGGTGGTGCCTTGGGATCAGCACAATGCCTCAGCCGTTTTGGCCAACCTGATGGCCGAAGGGTATCGCGTGCAGGCCACCACCGATCCGATGACGGTGGATGGTGGCAATCAGCCTTTGGTGCGTGGGTCTTTGGTGATCCATCCCGGCATTCAGCCCAAGGCATTGCCGCCGGTGGCTGAGCGCCTCGAGCAGTTGAGTGCAGACCATCCCGTGGACGTGGTGTCCGTGGAATCAGGACTGGCGGCGGCTGGGCCTGACTTGGGTTCACCATCGGTGCCGGTGCTTGAGCCGATTAAGCCTGCCATGATTGTGGGCGCGGGTGTCAATGTCTACAGCGCGGGTTACACGTGGCATTGGTTCGACCAGCACTTGGCACAGCCCATCGCCAAAATCGACACCCTGCAGGCCCGTTTTGTTGACTGGTCGCAATACACGCATATTATTTTGCCTGGGGGCGCTTATCAGCGCATGCCCGAGGCGTTCTCCCAGCAGTTGGTCGATTTTGTTCGCGACGGTGGGGTGTTGATGGCGTCTCGATCGGCAGCCAAGTGGGTTGAGGGCCTTGAGTTGGGTTGGTCATGGACTGACGACGAGGCGAGCGATTCCGAGTCATCTGATCGCCGCGCGTACGAAGACCACCCGCTTGATTTCGCGCGTGAGGTCATCGGTGGCAGCGCGTTGGCGATTGATTTGGATATCACTCACCCATTGGGGTTTGGGTATCAAGACAATGATCTGACGGCGTTTCGCCGCGGTGCGCATGTGTTGCGAGCAGACACCAACCACTACAGCCGTGCGGGTGTGTATCAAGACCCCGTCTTGCGGTCGGGCTACATGGGTGAAGCCAACAAAGAGAAACTGGCGGGCACGCCAGCGCTGGTGGCCACCCGACACGGCCGCGGTGTGGTCGTGAGAATGGCAGACGACTACCTGTTCCGAGGGTATTGGTTGGGCACGGAGCGGTTATTCGCCAACGCGTTGTTTTTCAGTCAGTTGGTTGGGACAACGCAGCTGCCGAGCGAGTAGGGATTTGATCGCCGGGCCTGGCCAAGCGCTCCAGTGCCCGGCGATTGATGATCTGCACGTGTTTGCCATCCACCTTGACCACGCCATCGCGCTGGAATTGAGACAGCACTCGAGAGATCGTCTCTATGGTCAAGCCCAGGTGGTTGGCGATATCCCGGCGGTCCATCGGCAACTTGAACCGGTTCTCATCGCCCAGGCATTGTCCCAGTCGGTGGGACAGCGACAGCATAAAAAAAGCGACCCGCGCCTTGGCCTCGAGGTGACCAACAATCAATAAAAGATTCTGCGCATGATCAAGCGCGCTGCATAATGACCGAAATATTGTTTCGCTCAACTTGGGGTCATCCCGCATGACCTGTTTAAACTCACCCACGGTCAGGTCACAGGTCTGTGTCGGCTCGAGGGTGACAGCAAAGTGCTGGTGGCTGCTGGCTGCTAAGGCCTCCAGCCCAACGATTTCCCCAGGCAGGAAAAAACCCAACACCACCTCATCGCCATCGGGAGAAAGTCGGTATGTTTTGACCGATCCCGAGCGAATGATGTGGAGCTCGGTGGCGGCTTCTCCGGCGCGAAAAAGGTGCACATTGGGGCCCGCGGCTGCATCTGTTGGGCGCACCTTTCGGAACGCGTCAATGCCTTCGATGGCCAGTTGGTGCGCGAAACAATGGCCGTATATTTCACATTCTTGACATTGTGTGGGAGTGGTTTGTGTGTGCGACATCACTTTTGAATCGAAACAACCAAACATCAGCGCCCCAAAAGCATACCAATAAATTTGACCCATCAGTCAATTGGTGCGTGGCCTTGTCGGGCACCCCTGGCGTGGCGCTGGGTGCTGACTGTTTTTGACAAAGTCAAAAAAGCCTTCAATACCAGTGTCTTGGGTGTGTCCTGGGCGGTCAATCAGTCATATTTGTGTCATGTGCACGCGGTGCGTGGCACTGGTATTTTGGGTGTGGATGGGATACACTGAATTTGCCTGTGGATTAAGGCGATCAGAGTTTAGGTTGTAAATCTTCTTCGAATGAAAGACACGATAGACCTCCCAAAACCCTCCTCCCCAATCTACACGCATTTCATTTTTACATTTTAGAAGGTAGCAGTAACATGGCAACAGGTTCCGTTAAGTGGTTCAACGAAGCGAAAGGTTTTGGATTCATCAGTCAAGACGATGGTGGCAAAGACGTGTTCGTTCATTTCAGCGCCATTCAGGGCAGTGGTTTCAAAACACTGGCTGAAGGTCAAAAAGTCGAATTTGAAATTCAGGATGGACCCAAAGGTCCGCAGGCAGCCAACGTTAACGCTGTTTGATTTCTGATCATTAAGAATTCAGCAAGTCAAGAAAGCCCCCTCGCGGGGCTTTTTTGATTCTGGGGGTGTCAGTCGAGCGCGGCCAGTTGCTCTGGTACAGAACAACTGAGTGCATCAAAGTCGCTGGCATAGCCTCCAAGCTTGGCCATCAAGCGATCTTTTTGTCTGTCTGTGGCCACGTTGAGCACATCGGCAATCGCTTCAAACGTCAATGCTTGATTCGCCTCCACGGCTTGGCGATAACTGTCGTCCCAGCCTCGGGTGGGTTCAAACAAAACAGCAATCGATTGGGCGAATTCATCGGGTTGATCGTGGCGAAGCGCCAACGCTTCTTTGAGTTGTGTCTGCCACTGGTGGGCATACGCCAGCTGGTGACCATCAATGGGTTGATAGTCCACCGACCATTGAGAGAGCCTGGCAAGTTGTTGTCGGTTTAAGCGCCCCATGAATCGAGACAAGCGCCGCGTCATGCGCTCGGCTCGGTCGGTTTGTGTTTTTTCAACATCGGCTTCCCCCAGCCGCTCGAGCAATTCTTCGTTGCTTTCTTCAAAGCTTAAAAATAAGTGCTCAACTTGCCGCTCATCCAACGAGGCCAGCAGCTGCGTTGCAGGCTCAATGGAGACCTCGATCAGTTCTTGACCGAATTGGGTCACCTGCTCGCTGTAGCTGACCATGGTGGCCACATCGATTCGATCATCATTTAAGTCGTCACCGAGCGAGTTGAGCATGGCGGCATATTGGGGCAAGTGGTCTGCGCAGTGCCACGAGAGATTGTCATCCAAGGCTCGTCGAACCAGCCTCTTTTGCTCAGCGTTGAGATCAACCTTGTCATCCACCCACCGGATCACCAGCCGGTCCAGGTTCATGTAGGCCAACTGAACGGTACAGCCGATGGTCAACACCAAGATGGCCACCACCGCGGTGATTGGTTTTAAGCCAGGTTTCAAGCAAGAAGGCATCTTGTAAGACCTTAACGCTTGGTGTGTCGATTGGGCGTGGAGACGACTCACATCATTGCAGGCCCCACCCGACTCGGTGCCACGCGGAACGCTTCGGGGCATCGAAAGGGCTGTTCATTCTCGCCGGCGTGGTAGTACACGGTCTCACGGCCATGTTCTAAGATGATCTGATGGCCTGGCACCAGCGCCTGGGTATAGCTTTGGTCGGGTCGTGGACAGCCCCGAGCACCGCTGGCCCAGATGACCGCTCTGGCACTGATGACCGTCACCGCCTCAACATCAACGCCCAGCGATTGTCCCAAGTCAGCCCGCGCCCACTGGATGGCATTTTCCAGCGTCCAGCCGCCATTGGGTTCAATCGGTTCGGGTGGGTTTGGCCCGGCCGCACAGGCACTCAGCAGCCATAACGCGATGATGCCAACAAGGCCTGCGGTCTTTGGGCCCGAATTCACTTTTGAGGGTTGCTGCATGACGGTGCTCCAGATGGTCTGCCTACACCATTCTATGCATTTTTTGTTCAGCACATGGGTGCAGCCTGTGGGGCCGAGGCGCTTTGAACAAAAGTGCTACCATGAGCGCCATTCACGCCAAGCCCCTCGCAATGGGGTGGTGGTGGCAAGCATCAAGGAGTTGTTGCGTGGGTCTACTTTGGTTGGTCACCCTCGGTTGGGCGTTTAGCTTTTCTTTGATTGGCGAGTACTTGTCCGGCCAAGTCGATGACTACGTGTCAGTGTTCATCCGCACCGGGTTGGCCAGCTTGCTCTTTTTGCCATTGATGGCCCGACGGCTGCCCACCGTGCAATTGGCCGCCAAGCTGATGGCCATCGGTGGGCTCCAAATCGGCTTGATGTATCTGTTTTTGTTCCACGCCTTCGGTTATTTGACGGTGCCGGAGGTGCTGCTGTTCACCATTTTGACCCCGCTTTATGTGACCTTGATCGATGAGCTCTGTGACTGGCGCATCCGGCTGCCGTGGCAGTGGTGGGTCGCTTCAGGGTTGGCCGTGGCCGGGGCGGCTGTGATCCGTTGGGATGGCATCCACACCGATGGGTGGTTGGGGTTTGTGTTGGTGCAAGCAGCCAATGCGTGCTTCGCCGCCGGCCAGGTGCTGTATCGGCGTTTGAAACTCGGTCAAGCCACCGATCAGGTTCGGGATTTTGGGTTTTTCTTTGTTGGGGGCTTGATCGTGGCCACGCTGGCCGTGGCGGCTTTGGGCAATTGGCAGCAAATGCCGCAAGGGGCGGTGCAGTGGGGCGTGCTGATTTGGCTGGGGTTGGGTGCTTCGGGCCTGGGTTATCTGGCCTGGAACACCGGCGCGCGGCGGGTGAACACCGCCCAGCTGGCGGTTATGAACAACATGCTCATCCCCGCCGGTTTGTTGGTGAATGTGGTGCTTTGGAACACCACCGCCGATTGGGGTCGGTTAATCGGTGGCGGCGTATTGCTGGGCGTGGCCTTGGTTTGGGCGCATCGCGGCCAGACCGGTCCCCGCGCTACTGGTCAGCGCTGAGGCGCTGCTCCAATTCTGCCAGCTTCTGCTCGGCCCGCTCGAGGACTTTCTTTTGGGCCTCGAATTCCTCTCGAGTGACCAAATCCATGCGCGCCAAGCCCTTTTCTAAAACCTGGCGAAATTGCTGCTCAACGCCGGCTTGCGCCGAGCGAATAGGCTCTGGAAGCGCTTGGGCAAGCTTGTGAGCCAAATCATCTATGGTTTGAAAATCCACACGCATCGGTCTTCTCCATTGGTTTTCATCGCCCAACCAGCCGGGCTTAAAGGGTATCCTTATCCAGTGTAACCAAACCAGCGGTACAGATCATGAAGATGATTACAGCAATTATTAAGCCCTTTAAGCTCGACGATGTCCGAGATGCCTTGGGCGAGGCCGGTGTCATGGGCATGACGGTCACTGAAGTCAAAGGGTTCGGGCGCCAAAAAGGCCACACCGAGCTCTATCGCGGCGCTGAGTACGTGGTGGATTTTTTGCCCAAGCTCAAACTGGAAATCGCCGTGGCCGACGAGGATGTTGACCGGGTTGTCGAGACCATCATCGAAACCGCCGAGTCTGGCCGCATTGGCGATGGCAAGATTTTTGTCAGTTCACTTGAGCGCGCGGTGCGCATTCGAACCCGCGAGGAGGGCGACGATGCGCTTTAAATGGCTCCCCATCCTGGTGGCGGTTGGCTTGATCGTTGGTTGCCAAGACCAGCGCTCGCCCGCTGACGTGCCCGATCAGTCTTTTGATATCGCCACGGGCGCCGACCCGCACAGTTTTGCCGAGTACGACAAGGTCGCCATTTCGCACATGGCGCTGGATCTTTCGGTGGACATGGCCGCTCAAGCACTGGAGGGGCACGTGGTCTACGACCTGGTGCGCCACGCGCCCGGCTGGCAACGGCTGGTGCTCGATACGCGTGATCTGGCCATTGACGATGTCCACGCCATCCGGCCCGATGGCACCTTGTTGCCGGTCTCATGGTACCTGGGCCGATCACAAGGGCACTTGGGCCAACCGTTGGTGGTCGTGCTGCCCTCGGGCATTGAGCAAGTGAGGATTGACTATGCCTCCAAGCCGGAGGCGTTTGGTTTGCAGTGGCTCAGCGCTGAGCAGACCAGCTCGGGCCAGCCCTTTATGTTCTCGCAATCGCAGCCGCATTACGCCAGAACATGGGTGCCCCTGCAAGACACCCCGGCGGTTCGATACACCTTTGAGGCCACCATTGAGGCGCCAGCGGAGCTGATGGTGGTCATGGGGGCTGGGGGCAATGCCGACAGCACGAACGAGACGGGGGTCTACACCTTCGATATGCCCCAGCCCATCCCCTCGTATTTAATGGCGATCGCGGTGGGTGATTTGGAGTTTGCAGCCATTGGTCCAAGAAGTGGCGTCTACGCCGAGCCCGATTGGATCGATCGGGCCGCTGAAGAGTTTGACGTCTTAGAGGCGATGATCGACATCGGCGAGGGGCTGTATGGGCCGTATCGCTGGGGTCGGTATGACCTGTTGGTGTTGCCGCCAAGCTTTCCCTTTGGTGGCATGGAAAACCCCCGGCTGTCGTTTTTGACCCCGACCATCATTGCCGGTGATGGCAGTTTGCTGGCGTTGGTGGCGCATGAGTTGGCCCACTCGTGGTCGGGCAACCTGGTCACCAACGCCGCGTGGCGCGATCTGTGGCTCAACGAGGGCTTCACCGTGTATTTTGAAGCCCGCATTATGGAAGCGTTATACGGCGAGCGTGTGGAGAGGATGCTGGCCAAGCTCGATTGGGATGGGTTGATGGCCGATTTGCCTGGCCTTGATCCGGCTGACCAACAATTGGCCAGAGACTTGAGTGGCCGCGATCCAGAAGAGGCATTTATTCGGGTGCCGTATGACAAGGGTCGATTCTTTATCGACTGGCTCGAGCATCGTTTTGGGCGCGAGGCCTTGGATGCCTTTTTGCGTGAGTATTTCGATGCCTTTGCATTTGAATCGATTGATACTGAAACCTTTCGAGCGTATGCCATCGAGCATTTGTTCGACCGCTATCCAGAAGCGGCCAGTGTTGAGCAGATGGATGCGTGGCTGTATGAGCCTGGCATGCCTGAGACGGCAATCGCGCCCCAATCCGATGCCTTTGAGCAGGTCGACCAAGCATCCAACCAATGGCAATCGGGTGAGATTGAATTGAATGCGCTGCCCAGTGAGACTTGGTCGGTCTACGAGTGGCAGCACTTTTTAACAGGCCTGTCTGGTGACGTTGATCCACAATCCATGGCCGCCATTGATCAGGCGTTTGCGCTGACAAATACCCAAAACGTCGAGCTGTTGTACCTGTGGTTGCTGTTATCGATTGAGACGCAATATGACCCGGGCCTCGATCGGCTGGAGTCGTTTTTGGTTGAAGTGGGTCGCAACAAATTCACCCGACCGCTGTATGCCGCGTTGGCCGACACCGACTGGGGCCGAGACTGGGCGATTGAGATCTACCAACAGGCCAAGTCGGGCTACCACCCGCTGACTCGGCAAGCCTCTGAACGCGCGTTGGGCATTGAATCCGATATAATAGGACCAAATTGAGCCTATTTTGAGGTACTGACCCGATGTTTTCCAACAGCTATGCACCCGTTCACTTCGACCGCGATTGCGAGGTCATCATGGTGCCTGAGGGAGAGAGCGTGGAGTTGCCCGCGGGCACCAATGGCTACTTGACCCAATCGCTGGGGGGCAGCTTCACCATCTTTGTCGACGGGCGCTTGTTCCGACTCAACGGCGAGGATGCCGATGCCATCGGCAAGCAACCGCCGCCGCGGCCCCACGTGCCCGAGGGGGCGACCGACGAAGACTATGAGGATTTGGTCCACCACCAGTTGCAGACCATCTACGACCCAGAGATCCCCATCAACGTCGTGGATCTGGGCCTGATCTATGAGTGCCAAGTGCACCACCACGACAACGGCGAGCGCTCGGTGGACATTGCCATGACACTGACCGCACCGGGTTGCGGCATGGGTGATATTTTGGTGGCCGATGTCGAAGACCGCTTAAAAATGATCCCCACCGTCTCCCAAGTCAATATCGCCATGACGTTTGATCCCCCTTGGAATCAGAGCATGATGAGTGAAGCGGCCCGCCTCGAAACGGGCATGTTTTAATCCAAAGGCGTCAGTTGCCCGCGTCATGACTGGCTTCAGACTGGCGCTTGGGGGTGGCGTCCACCACCCGCCAGCGCGCCAGCCCCAGTTGCTCACCCAAACGATCGGCCGAATCGAGGCCTGCAACCACCAAAGCAGTGGCTGCGGCATCGGCCAGCACCGGATCGGGGTCGATGGCGGTGGCTTGCACCAGATGCTTCACTGGCCGACCGGTGGCCGGATCCAGCACATGGGCATAGCGTTCACCGTCCCAGATGCCGTAGCGGTGGTATTGGCCTGAGGTGAACACCGCCAGCCGTTGATCAACCGCCAACACCTCCAGCACGCCCGATTGGGGGTGGTTGATGGCCACCCGCCACGGGACGACAGCGGGTCCACACACCATCACGTCGCCGCCCAAGTTCACCAAGGCATCAACAAACCCAGCCTCTGCCAGCAGCGCGCACGCCAGCTCAGCCGCCGCGCCTTTGGCGACACCCGAAAAATCAAGCCCCACCGAGGCGTTGTCGGTTCTCACGCGCGTAACATCGCGCTGTTCGGACCATTCGATGTCCAAACTCGAGGGTTGTTGGGCCAGCAAGGCATCGATGGCTGGGTCAGGCGGCGGGGGTGTGGTGATGGGGTAGTTCGATGTGTGGAACCCCCACAGCGCCACCAGCCGGCCAATGGCGGCGTTGAACCGACCGCCTGAGGCGGTTTCCAGGCGTTGTGAGCGCGCCAACAGGGCCTCAATGTCTGCCGGAATCTCAACCCATTCGCCGCTCGACAGGCCGTCATTGAGGCGCGTGAGTGCACCGGGTTCCCATGGGTGCCAGTCGCGGTGGAGCCTTTGGAACAAGTAATCGAGCTCGGCCAGGGCCGCGCTGGGTTCACTGTCTTGGGCGTGGCGCACGGTGACACTGACGGTGGTGCCAAAGACCGCATAGCTGGCCTCAGAAGTGGTTGTGCTCGGCGAGCAACCGGCCAGGCCCACAGCCCAGATCAAGGCGATGAGCCTGGCCGAGTGGGTCATGGTGCCGGGCGCCAGATCACCGACAGCTTAGCGCTGCGGCCTGGGGCATTGAAGCCCACCAGAGGCTCATAATCACGCCCGGTGAGGTTTTCAAGACGCGTCATCACACTCCACTGTGGTGTCAGTTGCCAGTTGGCGGTGAGGTTGAGCAGCGTGTAACTGGACAACGGCGCTTGCCCAACATCCACCCGCTCGCCCAAATATATCAGCTCAGCGCTCGCCGTGTGGTTGCCCCATTGGCGAGTGAACACGGCCGAGCCTTTGTTTTTGGGTCGACGGAGCAACGGCTGGTTCAACGACTCATCCACCGGATCTTGCCAGGTCCAATTCAATTGGCTGGACCACGCATCCGAGGCCCAACGGTGGGTGAGCTCCAGGCCTTCGATTCGGGCTTGATCGATGTTGATCGCCTGGAAGTTGGGGCCGGTGAAATTAATCAAACCATCGATTTTGGTATCAAACGCACTGGCGGTGAAGCGCTGACGATCGGACATGGCCCAATCCAAGCCCAGCTCATAACTCGTTGAGGTTTCCGCTGAGAGGTCGGGGTTGCCGGCAAACAAGCCGCCAAAGCCCGGTGAAAACAACTGGCTGAAGTTGGGCGAGCGAAAGCCTTGCCCGGCATTGCCAAACACGCGAACAAATGAATTGATCTGCCAACCCAGGGCCGCTTGTGCCGTGGTCTGTGAGCCGTAGCGCTCATCATCATCCAACCGGCCGCTGAATGCGTATGACAGCGGCCCGGTTTGGCCATCGAGGGCCGACCAAACGCCCCAGTGCTGGCGGTCTTCGCGCCAAGCGCCCACATTGACCCCCGATTCTCGCCAGCCATCGACACCCACCAGCCAAACGCCGTTGGTATCGAGCGCCCGTTCGGCGATCAGACTGGCTTGCGTTCTGCGGGTGATGTTCTCGGTGGACCCAAAGTTGGTTTGTGTCTCCAAGCGGTCACGGTAGAGCCCAGCATCGACGTTGACCGTCCAGGCATTGATGTCGGTTTGGTATTGCACATTCGCCGCCAGCTGCTCGACATCGGACACGCCTTGATCAAACGCCACCTCGCCGTCCAGCCAACGCGCCGACCACCGCAATTGACCCGTGGGCAGGTTGAGCTCGCCAAGGCCTGCCAACTGGTGGTTGTTGAAACCATCGTTGTCAGGGTCAAAAGCAAAACCCCTCTCGTTTTGTGACGAGAACCCATCCAAGCGACGGGTGGAGGCGGTCAATGATTGATTCGCCCCACCCCAAGCCACCGCCGCGCCGCGCTCGCCGTAGCTTCCTCGGGTGGCTTGCAGGGAGACGCCTTGGGCTTGGCGGGTAAAAATCTGGATCACACCGCCGATGGCGTCCGAGCCCCAACGCGCGGCCCGCGGCCCACGGACAATTTCGATGCGCTCGATGTTGGCCAAATCCAAAAGCTCCCACTGGAACCCGCCGGTGCCGGCGGCGGCCACGCGCACGCCGTCAATCAACACCAACACGTGATTGGAATTGGCACCGCGCATGAAAACGCTGGTTTGGCCACCTGGCCCGCCGGTGCGGGTGACATCAATCCCCGCTTGGGTGTCCAGCAACGCTTTAATGTCGCGCGCTTGGGAGCGGACGATATCGTCTCGTGTAATCACATCGGCCCGCGACAGGCTCGACTCGATTGAAGTTTCATGGCGTTGAGCGGTGACCAAGACGGTCTGTGTGGGATCAAGAGTCAATGACGCTGCGGTCAACGACGCTTGAGCCAAGGCATGCGAAGGGATTGTCAGCAAAGCAGCAGCGCACACCGCCGCCAGTGAAGTGGATCGATTGGGGTTCATTGATTGTCTCCTTAAAACAGCGCTCACCCGCGCTGGCAGTCAAAGGTGACAGCAGTCATAAGGAGTGGGGCACAACAATCAACGGTTCAACGAGGCACCCCAGTGGGCGCGTTTGTTAGCGCGCGCCGGCGTGAGGTCTTTGATCGCCATTGACCCAGGTCGCCCACCGCAACCGCTGTCTTCGGTAATGCAGCAGGCCGGTCTCCTGGCTTCCGTCAGCGCGCTGGGCGCCGGGCTGAGGCCTTCCCTGATGGTTTCAGATCAGGTGGCATGATCTCAACCGCATTGAAAGCTGCGGTGTATGGCAGCTCCAATCGACGGCTACAGTTGCGGGGGCAGCGCCGGATTCTGAACCGACTTCCCGTTTCACTCTTGGCCACAACGCGTGTGGCTTTCGAGCACCTGTTGCAAGGTCAAAAGTCTATCAGGGTTTGGGCGTTTTTGAAATGGCTTAAGCGGCTTGTTGCGCTTTGCCTTCACGGATTTGGTCACCCATGCGGGTCAATCCCGCCTGAAGGGTGGCCAAATCAAAGTCATCCACCGAGATGATGTCCAAGCTTCTGGCACGCACATCCGCCATCATCGCCGCTTCTTGTTCAGTCAACACCTCGCGTTGGCGGGCATCTTCAAGCTGCGCGTCAAACGTGCGCCCCGAGATCTCGCCGTTTTTCAAGGCTTTGAACAGTTTGCGCTCGATCGGCTCACAGGCAATCACATCGGGCAGCAATGCCTCGAGCTGACCGACGGTTTGACCGGTTCGATCGGAGGTGTACACCCCGCGGCCCAGACGCGAGCGCGTCTCAGATGGCGAGAGCATCAAAGAGGCGACCTTGTGGCCCAAGCGGTCGTTGGGTGCACGCTCGACCCGGCCCATGGGGAACACCACAAACCGCAAGAAAGGCCGCGCCCACGTGATGGGGTAGTTGTCAATCACGCCGCGCATGGCGTGTTGGATCTTATAGATCGCATCGTGGAATGCCCAGGCCAGAATCGGCTGGTCCGCCCCGGGGCGGTTGTCGTGCTCGAAGCGCCTGAGCATGGCCGAGCAGATGTAGAGTTGGCCCAACACATCGGCCAAACGACCGGAGATTTTTTCTTTTTGCTTGAGCTTGCCGCCGTAGGTGAGCATGGTGATGTCGGTCATGAACGCAAACGCTGCGCTGTAGCGGGAGAGCTTGCGGTAATAGCGCTTGGTTTTTCGGTCACCCGGCACGGCGCTAAAGCCCCCAAAGCTCAAGCCCAGCACCAGCGATCGGGCAGCACACGAAATCGAGTGGCCGATGTGGGCGAACAACAAACGATCAAAGGTTTTTAAGCGCTCATCATCGTCTTCAATCTGTAAAGCTTGCATCTCCTCAAGGACGTAGGGGTGGCAACGAATCGCGCCTTGACCGAAGATCATCATGGACCGGGTCAAGATATTGGCCCCCTCGACGGTGATCCAGATGGGTGCGCCTTGCCAGGCCCGCCCCAGATAATTTTTGGGTCCTAAGATGATGCCTTTGCCACCATGGACATCCATGGCGTCTTTGATGATCTCGCGGCTCATCTCAGTGGCCTGGTATTTGGCGATGGCGCCAGGCACGGACGGTTTTTCGCCGGCATCGACCGCGGTGGCGGTTTGTCTGGACAGCGCCGAGATGGCATAGGTGTAGCCGCCAATGCGCGCCAGCGCCTCTTCAATGCCTTCAAAACGCCCAATGGGCAAATTGAACTGCTTTCTGATGCGCGCGTACGCGCCTGTGGCCAGTGCCGCGGTTTTTGCACCACCGGTGGCCGACGAGGGCAAGGAAATGGCTCGACCCACCGACAGGGATTCAACGAGCATTCGCCAGCCTTGACCCACGTATTCGGTGCCGCCCAACAGGTAGTCCAGTGGGATAAAGACATCTTCCCCACGGATGGGGCCATTGGGGAAGGGGTTGTTGAGGGGGAAGTGGCGTCTGCCAATATCCAACTCAGGCGTGTCTGCGGGGATCAACGCCAAGCTGATGCCGATGTCTTCGGTCTCGCCGAGCAACTGGTCGGGGTCATACAATCGAAAAGCCAGCCCCACCACCGTGGCCACGGGCGCTAAGGTGATGTAGCGCTTTTCAAAATTCAGCCGAATGCCCAAGGTCTCTTTGCCCTGCCATTGGCCCTTGCACACCACGCCATAATCACTGATCGAGGTGGCGTCAGAGCCTGCGGTGGTGCTGGTCAACCCAAAGCAGGGGATCTCGCGGCCATCGGCCAAGCGCGGCAGGTAGTGTTCTTTTTGGTCATCTCGACCGTAGTGCATCAACAACTCGGCCGGTCCCAGTGAGTTGGGCACCGCGATCACCGAACCCAGCGTCGAGCTCATCCCAGAGACTTTTTGCAATACCGCGCGGTGTGCGACGGCAGAAAAACCCAAGCCACCGTAGGCCTTGGGAATGATCATCCCCAAAAAGCCGCTTGACTTGATGTGCGTCCAGACTTCGTCGGACAGGTCAGCGCGGTAGTGGGTGGTCTCCCACTCGTCGATCATGTCGCACAACTGCTCGACGGGACCATCCAAGAAGGCCTGTTCTTCAACCGTCAGTTCACCCATGGGTTGTTTGACAAATGTCGACCAGTTGGGGTTGCCGCCAAACAACTCACCTTCAAAGCCCACCGTGCCGGCGTCCAATGCCACCTGCTCGGTCTCGGAGATTTGCGGCATCATCGCTTTGAATGCTTTGAGCACTGGCAATGTTAAAAACTCACGCCGCCACGGGGTGTGGTTCAACGGCACGGCAACACCCAAAAACACCAGCCAAGCCACGATCAACGCCACCACGCCAGGCTCACCAAACACCGTGAACCCAGCCAACACCGCCGCCACGGCGGCCGTCCAAACCGGGATTTTGGTCTTAAAAAATGCGCACGTGGTGATGGTGGCCAACAGGGCCAAAGCGAAGATCAAATACATCATAGGCTAGCTCGCTTTCGCATCGTCCTCAGGGTGATCTCGGTGGGTGTCCAAAAACGGGGTGATCGCGGAGATGAATTCATCGTTCGCGTCACCGGCGACCATGTGACCGGCCTCGGCCACCTCCGCTTTTTGTGCATGCGGGGCCAGTTTCAAAAATTCGTCGACGTGCTCGGCGCCGATCATGTCGCTTTTGCCCCCCGCAATCAGCAAGGTGGGGATTTTCAAGCGGCGGCTGGCCGATTGCAGTCTGGATTGTAAATTGGCGCTTTTTTCGGCCAACGCCAGCATCGCTGGGTCCCAGTGCCAGTACCAGCGGCCATCGCTGGCTTGTCGGAGGTTTTGGCTCAATTTGATGGGGTTGGTGGGTTTGCCACGGCGTCGGTGGGGCAAAAACGCGCGCACCGACTCAGAAGCCTCTTCAAGGGAGGCAAAACCCTCGGGGTGTTGGCGCATGAAAGCGAGCATGGCGGTCACGCCGCGTTCGTCCCAACGGGGGGCTATGTCGACCAAGACCATGGCGTTGAGGTCCACTTTGGGCTTTTCAGAGTGCGCCAACAAGGCGGTCAGTCCGCCCATCGAGGCACCAATGACCATGGGTGTGTTCGGCAACGAGGCGCAGACCCGCCGAAAATCCTCAACAAACTGCTCAAAATCGTACTCACCGCTGGGCGCCCGATCGCTCTCGCCGTGTCCACGCGCGTCGTAGCTGACGGCTTGATAGCCCAGTTCGGCCAACGCCCAGCCGGTGTTTTCCCAGGCGTATTGGGTTTGCCCAAAGCCATGGGCCAGCAACACACACGGCGCGCGGTCATCGCCGAAATAGCGCAGGCTCAAACGGATGCCGTCATCGGTCCAGATCTGACGGCGGCGGATGTCATCATTGAGTTTACGGGCAGCTTCCATACGGTAGAGTATGTCCTTAAGGCGGATTGAAGTCAATTGTTCGCTTTGAACGGTTAATATGGGTACTCAGACCCGCGTTTTAAAGCGAGGGTTCAACATTTTAGGAGCCTTATGTCCGCCAGTCCAGATGTTGCCGTCGAACGCGCCTGCCTCACCCGTCAAGACTGGGAGCAGGCGGCGTTGGGGCTGATCGCTGAAAAGGGTGTCGGTGGGCTGGCGGTTGAGCCCCTGGCGCGGCGCCTGGGGATCACCAAAGGCAGTTTTTACTGGCACTTTCCAGGCCGCGATGAGCTGTTGGCGGCGGCGCTGTTGCGTTGGGAGCGTCAGGATGAGGAGAACCTGGAAATCTCCTTCCAAGCCAAAGACAAGCCGGCCGATCGGCTCGAGAACTTCATTTGGCGGACCACCCAACAGACCCTAACCCACCAAATCCACCTGGCGCTGTGCGCCGATCAGCAAAATGCACTGGTCAGCGAGGTGCTGGGGCGCGTGACCAATCGCCGAATTGCTTTTTTGGCCAAAGCACTCGAAGAGTTGGGACTCGATGGCGCCGCGGCCAACAAACGCGCCACGCTGCTGTATTCGGCTTATGTGGGGTATTTGCACCTGCAGTCGCATTGCCTGATGCCCCCGACGGGAGATGCGCGGCTCAACGAATACGTCGATCATGTCATCGACAGCCTGATCAAGTCGCGCTGAGCCTTCAGCGCCGCGCCGACTCCAAATAAGCCAAGCTTTGCATCTCCAACAGTCTTGATGTGGTGCGATCAAAACCGGTCTTTAAGCGATGACCCGCGTACAGTTCGTTGGCAGGGCACGCCGCTGACATCACCACTTTGACGCCACGGTCATACGCCTCATCGATCAAATGCATAAACCGTTTGGCGGCATCGTTGTGGCCATCGATCAGCTGGGGGACATTGGCGATGATCAGCGTATCGAATCGATCGGCGAGCGCGATGTAGTCGTTGGCTGCGCGGTTGGAGGCACACAGCGCCGCGAAATCAAACCACGCCACACGCGAGTGCCAGCCTATGGTTTCAATGGCGCGACCGTGCACAACAACAGACTCACCCGATGGCGCGTGGCCGGTGAGGTGGCGATAGACCTCGCTGAGTTCTGCATCCGTCTGCGCGCTGAGCGGATAAAAATACACCCCGGCTTGGGTCAAGGTCCGCAACCGGTAGTCGGTGGTGGCATCCAAAGCCACCAACCGAGTGTGGGCTTTGATTTGGTCGATGGCGGGCAAAAAGCGCGCCCGTTGCAGGCCATCGGCGTAGAGCTGGTCGGGCGGGGTGTTTGAGGTGGCCACCAACACCACGCCTTGGGCAAACAGCTGGGTAAGCAACTCGCCCAAGATCATCGCATCACCGATGTCTTCGACATGAAACTCATCAAAGCACAGCACCCTGTATTGTGAGGCCAGCGCTTTGGCGATGTCCGCCAGTGGGTCGGCATCGCCCTGCCTGGCTTGAATGGAGGCTTGTGTGTCGGCCATAAACCGATGAAAGTGGACGCGCCGATGGGGGATGTGCTGATCGGTTAGGGCTTGAGCAAACAGATCCATCAACAAAGTCTTGCCGCGACCCACGGCGCCGACAAGGTAGATGCCCTGCGGCGGTTGGGATTTTTTGAGCGACCACCAGCGCGGCGAGACATGCGCACAGATGGCCTGGAACAACCCTTCGAGTTCAGCAGCAACTTGGGATTGGGCCGCATCGGCCAGCAGTTGGCCGGCATCGACTTGGGCGCGATACAGGGCCAGGGGTCCTGGCATTACGACGCGGGCAAGTGGCCTTGTGCGTGGTTTTTGATCACGCCACGAAGATCCATCAACCGCCGATGAAAGAAATGCCCAGCGCCGTCCATCATCACCAACTCAGGCGGCGGGTTGAGCGCTTCGGCCCACGCCTGCACAGCGCTGGCTGAAACGACCTCATCTTCTGTGCCCTGCACCACCAACCAAGGGCAGTTGGGGTGGGTGAGGGTGTCCAGATCAAACCGACCCGCCGGTGGCGCGACGCTCAACAGCTGGCCGATCGGGTAGCCATGCGCGACTTGGATGCTGATGTAGGCCCCAAAGGAGAAACCACCCAACCAAAGCACATCGTTTGGGCGGGTTGTTTGCACCCAGTCGAGCACGGCTTTGAGGTCATCGGCTTCGCCCACACCCTCGCCAAACTGGCCCTCGCTGTCGCCAACACCGCGAAAGTTGAAACGCACCGTTGCCAAACCGAGCTCTCGAAAAGACCGCTCCATGATGGTCACGACCTTATTTCGCATCGTGCCGCCGTGTTGGGGGTGGGGGTGGCACAGCACCGCGCAGGCATGTTTGGCGGTGCCTGGGTCGGGCAGATCAACCAAGCATTCGATCGAGCCTGCCGGTCCCATCAGCTGCAAAGAGCCACTTTCGGTTGGGAACGCCACAGGGGGTTGGGGTGACATGAGCGTTATTCGAGCATGTCCAGCATGTGCGTGACAGAGGCAGCGACCTGCTCGTCACTCAAATCCGCGCGCCCACCGCGTGCGGGCATCGCGCCGATGCCATTGATCGCGTTGTCGATCAGCATCTCCGTGCCTTTGTCCAAGCGACCACTCCACGCGCTGGCCACCATTTCAGGTGCGCCGGCCACGCCATTGGCATGACACGTGGCACACACGCTGTCGTAGATCATGGCGCCATCCAGCGAGCCGTCAAAGGCCACTGCCATGGCTTCGGGCGCGGCGGCTTTCGCCGCCGCCAATGCTGCCGCCCGACCCGTTTCACCGGCATACACACCGGCCACGGGCGCGAGACGATCCAGTTTGGCCTGCGTTCTTGCTGGGTTATAGGGGGTCTCAAGTTGACCGTGCAAAATCCAGGCCACGCCCATGATGACAATGGCAAACACCACCAAGCCGGCCAATACCATGCTGAATTGTTTGATAAACGCGCTATCGGACTGTACGGACACGAGCCTATATCCTCAAACTGATCGAGTGAAGGTTCAATTATATCTCAGCCGCGTCGGCCCCGGCGTGATCCAACCCGGTCGCGCCAGGCGTCTTTGAAATTCAGCCACGCATAGGTGGCCTGCGCCCACGCCCGTCCGGCAACACCACCGGCCCACACCGGTTGCCAGCGCTGATACACCGCCAGTCGCTGCTCATCCCCGCTTAAGGCCTCAGCCAGGACTTCCCCGGCCAGCGCGGTGGGGGCCATGCCGTGGCCACCAAAGCCACTGGCGTGCCAAAGCCCAGGTTCGGTCTGGCCGAGGATGGGCATTTGATGGCGCGTATAGCCCATCCAGCCACCCCAGGCGTGGTCAAACTTGACCCCTCTGAGCTTTGGAAAGACCTTCAATACATCGGCGGTGAGCAGCTGTCGGATGGCTTCGGGGCGCCGCGCGCGGATGGAGATGCGGCCACCCCACAAAAGCCGGGTATCGGGCAACGGGCGGTAGTAGTCAAACGCAAACCGGTTGTCGTAGACGGCATGGCCGTTGGGGATCAGCTCAGCGAGCCGATCACCGAGCGGCTCGGTGGTGGCGACGTAGGTGGCAATGGGCAAGACTGCCCGGCTCAATGTCGGCCACACCCCGCGCTCGTAGCCGCCGGTGGTGATCACGATCTGATCGGCGCTCAAGCGAGCATGCGGGCTTTGCGCTTGCCAGCGATCTCCACCCATGCGGCGATCGATGGGGTGGATGGACTCGATCGGGGTGTTGCCATACACCGTCACGCCGCGCTCTTTCAATCGTTGGATGAGGCCGTTGATGTAGCGAAGCGGGTGAAAGTGAAAACTGCCCGGTTCGTGCAGAGCGCCACCGTAGCGGTGGGTGCGGATGTGATTGGGCAGTGTGTGGGCATCAACCCAGTCGAGTTGAAACCCCAGTGTGTCTTGCATCTGCTGGCGAAAATTGAGCATCGCTCGGTCATCGCCAAACCAGTCGGTGAGCAACACGCCAGCGTCATTGGGCTCACAGTCGATGCGCCATCGGTCGATGCGTTGTCTGACCAAGCCCACCGCCTGCTGGGTCCATTGGTGCA
The DNA here is from genome assembly GCA_031580925.1 of Wenzhouxiangella sp. GTDB lineage: Bacteria > Pseudomonadota > Gammaproteobacteria > Xanthomonadales > Wenzhouxiangellaceae > Wenzhouxiangella. The sequence goes on along the minus strand of JAVLCB010000001.1, from coordinate 70,321 downwards.
ATTGCCGGCCCTGTTTGAGCCCCGCTTGGCGGGTCAGGGCTTGGTTGGGCAGTGAGTAGCCGGCAAACACAAACCCCCCGTTGCGGCCCGAGGCCCCATCGCCGGGTTGGCCGGCCTCGCACACGGCAATGTCGGTGATGCCGCGCTCGGTGAGGCTCAACGCGGTGCTGAGCCCCGCCAACCCACCGCCGATGATCAACACGGCGTGGTGGACGTTGCCGGTGGCGGCAGCGCAACAGTGGCGTTGGTCGCCGAGCTCGGTGGCGTAATAACTGGCCCCGGGCCATTGGTGGGCGGTGGTGGACATGATGGCCATGATCATCGCCTGTTGTGCCGGGCATTTCAATGGGCCCGGCCAGACCCTATAATCGTTGTTGAGAGCACGACATCATTTCTTGCTTGACCTGTGTGGTGGGTCATCTGATTGAACATCTGATTGAACAAGGGGGCAGACATGACAACAACACACGCCAAAGCTTGGGCATCTTTGTTGGTTGTTTTTTTAGGTGGGGTCATGGCCGGTGAGAGCCACGCGGCTTGTGCTGACCCCGAGGCCAGCGCGCGGTCTTTTTTTCTGTCGGCGGATGCGCGTCGCGATGATTTGCTGGCGGTGCCTGGGGTTGCGGTGGGTGGCAGCGGCGAGCTCGACTCGTTCGTCATTCAACAAGCCACCCGCACAGGCTATCGTTCGCTCACCCTGGCCGCCGATGGCGCCCAAAATGACACCCAAAACCATGGCATTGATGTGGTCTCGTCGTCTGCCCAGATCGAGCAAGGCCAGGCGCAGTTTCGGGCCTGCACCGAGCAGGGGTTTTTGGTGTTCGCCATTTATGTCAATGACCAAGGCGAAGTCGCTGGCGCCCCGGCTGATGCGTTGGGGGCGGGGTTCGATAACAACTACGCCAACATCACCCCACAATCCAACGCGCGCTTTGGTTTGAACTTTAACGCTCAAGGCGCTGATGAGACGCGCGCCATCATCGAGCGCCAACTGGGGCGCGATGGCGTCCCCCGGTTGGTGGCTGAGTTGGTGTTGACCGACAACGTCGCCAGCGTTTTTGATTTTGCCGAGTCACAAGCGCCGGTGTATGGGTTTGATGGCGCCGACTGCCGCGTTGTTGACCGCCAGATCATTCACGAAAGCGGATCTGATTGCGCAGGTCAAGTCAACCCAGCGGTGCAGACCATCGAGCGTTTGGATGATGGCGAGTGGGTGGCGGTGTTTGAGCGGGGGCTGGCAGACGCGTTTCGCTCCCAGCCTGGCATGATCTACCGAGCGAGCATTGGCCCCGATGGCCAGGCCCGCGAGACGACATTCGTCAGCACGCGCCAAGATCGCCCATCCCGCACGCTGTCGAGTGACCCGTTGGCCCCGAGTGCGCTGGCGTTTGATCTGGGTGAAAACGTGGTCCAAGGTCAGGTCGACAACCCCAGAAATACGCGCGATATTTTTACTTTCGCCGTGCCCGAGGGGGCGCAATTGACGGGTGTGTTTCTTGCCGAGTGGAGTGCCGGGATCGATCAAGGCTATGTGTTTATCGATGACGGCGACACCACGGTGGTGGCCAGCGCCGAGACCGCGGGGGATTTTTTGGGTGGCGCGCATGTCTCTTCAAGCTTGTATGCGCCAGGCGACAATCTGTTGGACTTTCTTGCCATCGCGCTGCAAGGCGGGGTGGGGTTTGATGCACCGCTGGGGCCGGGTCAATACAGCTTCACCATGCAACAAACCGGGTCGGTGCCGTCGCGCTATGCCTTAAAGTTTGTGATTGAGTGAACACGATTAAGGCCTGGGAGTTGGCTATACTGATGCGCTTAACAAAAGAGCAGGATGGTTATGCCCAAAGCATCTGAGGTCAAAAAAGGCCAGGTCATTGAACACGATGGCGTGGTGTACACGGTGCGCCAGATCGACCGATCGGCGCCGACGGCGCGTGGGGCTGGGACGCTGTATCGGTTCAAGCTTGTTGCCATCCCATCAAACGACAGAAAAGAGGCGACATTTAAAGGCGATGATCAGCTCAAAGACGCGGACTTGGTCAGGCGGGTGTGCGAGTGCTCCTATCGATCGGGCGATGAGTGGGTGTTTATGGACCAAGAAGACTTCAGCCAGTATGTGCTGACAGATGAGGCCGTGGGCGAGCAGGCCAACTATTTATTGGAGGGGCAGGCAGACATCCATGTGTTGATCATTGATGATCAACCCATCGCCATCCAGTTGCCGCAGTCGGTGGCCCTCACCGTTGAAGACACCGCCCCCGTGTTGAAAGGCGCGACCGCGTCACGCTCGGCCAAACCGGCTCGGATGGAGACAGGGTTGGATGTGATGGTGCCCGACTACATCACCAACGGCGAGGTGATTAAGGTCAACACAGAGACCGGCGAGTTTATGTCGAGAGCGTGAGGCTCAAAGATAAAACAACAGCAACAAGGCCCCCAAGATCACTCGGTAGGCCACAAACGGTTGCATGCCGATGCGGCGGATAAACGCCAGAAAATAGTGGATGCACGCATAAGTCGCCACCACCGCGACAGCAAAACCCACCACAAAGGCCGACCAATCGATGGATGTGCCCGATTGGATCACCTCAATCGAGCTCAACGCCCCCGCCGCGGCGATGATGGGGATGGACAATAAAAACGAAAAGCGCGTGGTGGCTTCTCTTGTCATCCCCAAAAAAAGCCCAGCGGTGATGGTGATGCCCGAGCGCGAGGTGCCGGGTATCAGGGCCAGCGCTTGCGCAAAGCCGATGATCAAGGCATCGCGCACCCCCAGATCATGCTCGACTCGGTCGCCGCGGTAACGCCAATCGGCCCAACCCAAAAGCGCACCGAAGCCGATTAAAGCCGCCGCCATGATCACGGGGCTTCTGAAAGCGATTTCGGCGATGTCTTTGAATAAAAGGCCCAACACACCGGCAGGCAGCGTGGCCAAGATAATCAGCCAAGCCAATCGAGCGTCTTGGGTTTGGCCGTGGCCGGTGACCGAGGCCAGCCAGTCGCGCGCCATCGTCACCAGTTCGACGCGGAAGTAGGCGACCACGGCGAACAAAGAGCCAAAGTGCAAAATGATGTCAAAATCCAAGCCTTGGTAGGCTTGGCCGGTGATGAGTGAGTACAGCACCAAGTGCGCCTGACTGGAGACAGGCAAAAACTCGGTCAAGCCCTGGACCAAAGCGAGCAGTGCTGCGTTTAAGGCATCCATGAGCACGGAGTGTACCCCAGAAACTGATGCGATCCGATGGGCTCAGCGCGTCTTTGGTCGGGTGCGTTATAATTTGGCGTTACGCGCCCGTAGCTCAGCTGGATAGAGTACTGCCCTCCGAAGGCAGGGGTCGCAGGTTCGAATCCTGCCGGGCGCGCCATTTCCCCACGGTCTGTTCCGTTCACATGGTTAACACTTTGCCCTAAGCGATCTCACAGGCGTGATTGTTTACGGTATTTGGAGCCTGGCATCCTCACCTTCTGCAAAGGCGCCGGTGTCGTCCAGCTCGCGGAAGGCCTGATTGAACGGGCTCCACTCAATGGCGTGGGTATAACGCTGCGCGTGATCCAGCATCCGAATGACAGGATCGGTGCGGTGATTTCGAGACAGCGCTTTAAGTGCCGCCAGATAATCAGTGCGATACGCTGTGGGGATGATGATCCGCTCGTGACCGGCTGCGATAAGCTCCGCATTCATCATGATCCGGGCCACCCGGCCATTGCCGTCGACAAAGGGGTGGACCTCGCTGACGAGGATCATCATGAACATCGCCCTTTGCAGAGGGTCGCTGAGTCCCTGAACGAAATCGAATCCCATTTCCAGCGTGCCCATCACCAGGTCGGGTTCAACAAAAACGGTTTGGCCTGCACGGTTTACTTTGCTTTTAAACTCGCCCGGATTCTTGTCTGGACGCGCCTCCATAACGGTGGCATGCCGCTGGCAAAGGAGCGCCAGAAATTCTTCAAAATCTTGCGGCGTTTTCATTTTTGCCGGGTCGGAGACAATGCGGTATGTGCCCAAGACATCGTGCGCGTCCTGCGGGCGCTCTTGGGGTATGACGCCCCCGAAAACGATTTCTCTGGCTTCATCGACATTGAACTCCGTGCCTTCAATAAAATTCGAGAAATAAGCATCGAAAAAAGCAAGATTGGCATTGGCCTCCGCCGTGCGTTTTGGAGCAAGCCGTGCCGCAGGAAGGGTCTCCCGAAGCGCTGCGAAAAGTGTCTCGAAAAGTTTGATGCGATCAGGATCGAAGGCCTGCCCACTTGCGCGGGCTTTTCCTACGGCGCTTTTCACCTTTGCTTTCCGGGTCCCAAGTAAGGTCCCGATCAGCTCATTCAATTTCTCAAACTCCGTCTCTAGATCAAGCGCTGGCGCAATGTCGCGAGCCTCGTCCCGGAGGCGGTTCAGGGCCTTTTCCCCGTTCCGGCGCAAAATGCCGTCAAGGCGTTCCTCAATCTCCTCCCGGCTCAAAGTACGTGGCAGGCGCCCCCCGCGTTGTCTTGAAGGCCGCATGTTCTCAAGATAGGCTCGCGCCGTGGACGCCAAATGCGCACCACCAATAAACGGTCTATCATTTTCCAGCGCCCCCGGGCCCTTGCGCGGCCGGAAAACCAGACCCGGCAATTCAACATTGCGCTTTTTGTCCGAAATCAGACAGACTGAACCGTCCGGCGCCGGTTGATTTTCCAGCGCAGTGCGATCTGTAATCAGGGCGTCGGGGAAATAGTCCGTGATCAAGTGGTACCAGTGACGCTTCACCAAGCGCGCCGGATCTTCGTCCAGATTGCGCGTATAGAGTCGGGAGCCGATCTTCCGCAAAGCGCCACGGGCAACGGCTGCGGACACGGCGTTGGATATGTCCGCGTTGGAAACAAACACCTCTGGTAGGGCATCAATGGAAAATTTCGTCATTTAAGCACCTCTTTTCAGGCACTATATAGATTTATCGGGTTGTAAGCAAGAAATAAATAGATAAAACGGTATATAACATGCTGCCAGTGCCTTTTTGGTGTGTCAGGCGCCGGCATTCCTGCAAATAATGTGCACCCAACGGTTCACCTCCAGCCACAAGCCCATAAGATGGCTTCCATTTATGCCGCCGTCTACAGTATGGTCGGATTTCAAACAATCGCCACGGCCGCTGACAGCGCCTCGATTCACTGACCGATGAGGCCACAGCTGTTACTCTCTAACCCTGCTTGAAAACCCGTCTCGCGCACAAGGAGTCACCCCAATGGCGTTATCTGTCCAAGCGTATGCGGCCATGGAGGCCGGTCAAGCCCTCGTCCCGTATGAGTATGAACTGCCCGAGTTGGGCGCCCACCAAGTCGACATTGAGGTGCTTCACTGTGGCATTTGCCACTCGGATGTGAGCATGCTCAACAACGATTGGGGGTTCAGCGCCTACCCGCTGGTGGCCGGTCATGAGGTGATTGGTCGCATCAAAGCCAAAGGCGCACACGTCGCCAACGTAGAAGTCGGTGACACCGTCGGTTTGGGGTGGCAAGCGGGCTACTGCATGGCCTGCTCAGAGTGCATGGGTGGCCACCACAACACCTGCCCCAGTGTGGAGATGACCATTGTGGGTCGCCACGGTGGCTTTGCTGATCACGTGCGTGCACAAGCGCCAGCAGTCTTTAAGTTGCCCGCCGGTCTCGACGTGGCCAAAGCCGGTCCTTTATTGTGTGGTGGCATCACCGTTTTTGCGCCCATCATGACGCACGTCTCGCCAACCGATGAAGTGGCTGTGGTGGGCATCGGCGGACTCGGTCATCTGGCCATTCAGTTTCTCAACAAGTGGGGCTGTGAAGTCACCGCGGTCACGCGCTCCAAAGAAAAGGCCGATGAGGCGCGAGCCATGGGTGCACATCACGTGGTCACGCCCAAAGAACTGGAGTCAGGGGAGGCGGGTTTGGGCCGGTTCAAGATGGTCTTGTCGACCGTCAATGTCGCCATGGACTGGGCCGGCATCCTGGAAACCTTGGCCCCCCGTGGGCGGATCCATTCGGTGGGTGCGGTGGATGCCCCACTGGATCTTCCGATTTTTCCCTTGATCATGGGCGAGCGCAGTGTGGGGGCCTCACCGGTGGGTTCACCCGATGTCATCGACACCATGCTCAATTTCGCCGCACGGCACGGCATCGCTGCCCACACCGAACACTTTCCAATGGCGTCAGTCAACGATGCCTTGGCCCATCTGAAAGACGGCAAGGCGCGTTATCGGGTGGTGTTGGATCGTTGATCTACAGTTCATCGAGGTTTTTCCTGGGGCGCTTGTTATCTAATGTTGCCTGCAAAGTTTTGGCCAAGACTTGGGGTTGGGCATCTGACCATGCCCAGCCCCAATTGCCGCCACCATAGGGCGCATACACCTCAGGTTCGGTGACTTTAAATAACCCATGGGTCAGCGTGTCTGCAGCACACGCCAAATGCATGACGCCGCCGTCGGTGGCGATCACCGCATCCAGCGCGCTCAACTGGGCGGCAAACTCACGAAGCTCGAGGGCCAAAAAAGTGCCATCAACGCCGTCGAGCAGGGCTTGGCCGTGGGCGGGCAACACCTCAACCAAACACGCCTCGGGGATGGCGTGGCGAAGCGCTGCAATCAGCGATTGCCACCACTCAATGGGATAATCGCGTCCCTTGTTGGCGAAAGGATACAACCCGATCAGGCGTGCTGGCGCCTGAGCCAACGTCAGTTGCTCCATCAGCTGTGTCTTGCCGCGGGCCTTTTCTTCTGAGCTAAGCCGGAGGCTCATTGGTGGGAACGGCTGTGGCAGGGGTGTGTCCAAATGATCATCCAAGGCGGCCAATGGCGCCAAGGCCATGTGCCGGTTGTGGTGCGCTTGGGGGATGACCGTGATGGGGGCGTCAATCATCCGGGCGATCAACTGCGCCGATTGCGATGAGGGGTCAACCAAGACCGCCAAGTCATATTGGTGGCGCACCGACCGTCTAAAAGCGATATCAAAGGGCAGTTTCAGGATCGGTTCAGGGGCATCAATACACGCTCGAACGGCCGAGAACGATTGAAAGATGGCCTCGACGCGACCCCCTGCAATGAGATCCACCTGCGCCTTGGGCCAGCGTTGTTCGATGGCGGCAATGAGTGGGGTGAGCATCAGGATGTTGCCCAACCGGTGGTTGGGCCGGATGATGACAACGCGCTCAGGCGCGGTGGTGATCGCCTGGCTTGAGGGCTTGATTGTCAGCCACCCCACCAACCCAGCCACCAACCGCCGCCGCCACGCGCGCCGCCCACGGTGCGTCCACCAGCCAGGTGCGCTCATGCGCGGTTGGTGAGGTGGCTGGTTGAGGCCTCAGTACCCAAACCGGTGCGTGAACCGAGGCAGGGTTTGACCGGTCTTGGCGTCGATGGTCTCGATCACACCCAAGCCATCGTCGTACAGTGTGACCACTCGAAAGTAGGGGTGATGGAACGACTCGTCGGGGATTTTGGTTCGCTCCAACGCGGGGATGTGCACATGCTCGACCCCTTGATGTTGCACGATGTCATCCACGCGGTGAATGTCCATGTGCAAGTCGCCAGAAAAAATGACCGCAAGCGGTTCGTGTTCGGCCAATGTTTGGAAGTTGGGGTTGGCTGTGCCCTTGTCACCGCCTTCAGGGAAAATGCCCACTTGCGCGCCATGCACAAACAAGAACTTGGGCTGGTCGGGTTGGCGGGCGAATTGCGCATTGATCCAGGCCACGCCCTCATCGGTGAATTCGCGGCCATCCAGATCGGGCGAGGCGGAAACAAACGTCGCCACCGGGTGGTCAACGGTGTAGCGGATGGCATCGATGGGTGTCGTGTTGCCTCCCCAGTGCTGGGCATAGTCCAGAAACTTCTCTGACGTGTCATTGAACTCTTCGTTGCCCATGATGGGGTAAAACGGCAACGTTAAGCGCTCCAACACAGCGGTGAGGTTTTCGTATTGGATGTCGGTGGCTTTGTGCGGCAGGTCCCCGACCCCAAAGACCATTTCAATGTTTTTGTGTTGGGCGATGGCATTTAAGGTATCCACCGCGGCCGAGACACCTGGAAACTCAGCTTTGGGTTTGGGTTCGGCGTCCCCCAGAATGGCAAACGTCAAAACAGGGTCAGCCGCATCAGATTGTGCACTGGCTGGGGTTGTCGCCAACAACAGCAGTGCCACCCATGCCCATCGAGTTTTCTTTTGGCTTAACATCAATGCCTCCTAAATGGCTTAGAGTAAAAAGTCATTTGAAATTGAATGCCCGCAAGTTTAACGTGTGCATCACTCGGTCAAACAACCATTCAAGGATACTCAAATTGTTTATGCGATTTGCCACCATGCACCTATTTTTCATTTTTATGGTCGCGACCTCGCCGGCCCATGCGTGGGATCAGCAAGTCGACGATGTGGGCACAGGCTATCTAAAAGATGTTGCCTTGGCGCCCTCTCAAGGCCCCACCCCATGGCGCATTGTCGCCTTGGATGGCGGCGGCGTGGCGGTGCTGGATGCTGAAGGTCAAGCCGTGTCGACCATCGAAGGCCGCTTGATTGAGCGCGTGGATGCCATCTCGACAGACGATCAAGTGATCGTCGCTGCCCCTGAAGAACAGGCGGGCATCCACCTGTGGTCGGTGGACCAAGCCACAGGCGCGCTGTCGCCTTGGATGGGTGAAGACAGCCTGTGGCCGGTTGATTTTGCACCGGTGGTGGCGTGTTTGGCCTATGACCCGGCCGAAGATCAGCGCTTTGTGTTTGCCGCCACCGAGCGCGGCACCCTCCACCACTATCGAATCGTGGATGGCGTTGAGAACCCCTCACTTCGACGCATCAGAACCTTAGACATCGGCGGCGAGATCACCAGCTGCAGCCCCGGGGCTGGCCATCAGTGGCTGTACGTGGCTGAGCCCGGTGTGGGCGTGTGGCGGCTGGGCATTGGTTCAGAAGCCGAGAGGATTCGGGAGCCGGTGGCTTTCGTGGCACCCTTTGGCCGATTGGATGAGGCCGTTGAGGTGTCGGTGGGCCCGGGCGGCATGCTGAGCGTGCTGGGCGAGGACAACATCTATTTCCTCAACACCAAAGGTGGTGCGGTGTTGACCAGCCAACCGGTCCCTGCTGAAGTGGTGGGCGCTGAGGGGCTCAGCATCGATCGCAACTGGATGGTGTTGGCCGTTGAAGGCGATGAGCGCCAGGGCGGTGGCCGGTTGTTTTCGACCGCGTTGCCTGGTTTGCAGCTCACCCCCGCTGCTCGGCCGCCCCAAGTGGCCAAAGTCCGTGCCGTGGTTGAGACCGACCCGGTGGCTTCTGCGGGGGATGCAGCCGATGATCCAGCCGTTTGGATTCACCCTGAAGATGCCACCAACAGTCTCATTTTGGGGACAGACAAACAAGCGGGGTTGTATGTCTACGATTTGTCCGGTGCTATTCAGCAGTTCCTGCCGGCCGGCAAAGTCAATAATGTGGATGTGCGCTACGGTTTTGAGCTCGCTGACGGCACGGTGGTGGACATTGCCGTGGCCACCAACCGAAGCCATGGCACGCTGACCATCTGGGGCATTGACCGGGCCAGCGGCGAGCTGACTGAGTTGGGTGCAGGGCAAGAGGATTTGGCCATGAACGAGCCGTATGGCTTGTGTCTGTACCAAAACCCTGAGGACAACGCGTTTTTTGCTGTCGCCAATTCAAAGGCGGGTGAGGTCGAACAGCACCGTTTGATCGCTGCTGACGATGCACGCATCACCGCCGAGCCGGTTCGGTCTTTTGAAGTGGGCTCGATCACAGAAGGTTGTGTGGTCGATGATGCGCATCACCGGCTTTTTATTGGCGAGGAGACCCGCGGGATTTGGGCCTATGACGCCCGCCCCGACCGCCCCGCATCCCAAGACGATCGGGCCTTGGTCGACGCGGTGGCGCCTGAGGGTCGGTTGACGGCTGATATTGAAGGCTTGGCGCTGTATTTGGATGGCAGCGATGGGGGGTATCTGGTGGCCTCTGTTCAAGGGGCCAATCAATTCGCGCTGTATGACCGGCAACCGCCCCATGTGTTTCAGGGTTTTTTTGAGATCGTGGCCGATCCTGCCAGTGGTATCGATGGGGTGAGCGAGACCGATGGCTTGGAGGTGGTCAGCCGCAACCTCGGTCCGGCATTCACCGAGGGCCTGATCGTGGTCCAAGACGGTCGTAATGTTGAGCCCACAGACCACCAAAACTTCAAGCTGATTCCATGGACGGCCATTGCCGAGTCCGCGCTCAGGTGAGGTTTGTAAAAAAAACATCATGCTGATGTGACTTCAGTGTTACACGTTGGGCTCACCCTATCGCTGAACTTAACAAACGTCAGGTGAGCCCCATGATTTCCAATGTATCCAAGCTTCTCACAGGCCTGTTGCTGGTTTGTGTCGCGACATTTTCTGTCCACGCCCAATCGCCCAACACCGGCTCGATAACCGGTGAAGTGGTGGTGGATGACACCATCGGTTTACAGGGCGCGAGTGTGCGCTTGGTGGGCACAGAGCGCCGTGCATCCACCGACCGCGACGGTCAGTTCCGTTTTTCTCAAGTCGAGCCGGGCACGTACGAGCTCGAAATCGAATACGTCGGCATGGCTGGCCTGGAAGCGTCCGCTGAGGTGTCGGCGGGGCAGACCACTGAATTGGTCATTCGCGTCGGTGCAGCCGATGGCATGGATCGCATGGTGGTGATCGGCCAGGCGGCAATTCAAAGCGCGTCGCTGTCGCGTGAGCGCTCTGCGATCAACAACATCAACGTGTTGTCGGCTGATGCCATCGGTCAATTCCCTGACAGCAACGTGGCTGAAGCTTTGCAACGGGTCTCGGGCTTGTCTCTCGAGCGAGATCAGGGGGAAGGCCGTTTCGTGGTCATCCGAGGCGCCAATGCCAACTTCAACACCACGACGTTTAACGGCCTGCGGGTGCCCGGGCCAGAAGACGACAGCCGAGCGGTGAACCTGGATGTGGTCTCGTCTGACTTGGTGGAGAGTGTGGAGATCAGCAAGTCATTGATGCCCAACCAAGACGCCGATGGCGTGGGTGGCAACATCGAAGTCACCACCTTGAGTGCGTTTGACCTGGGCAACTCAGTCAAGCTCAACGCCCAAGGCAGCTACAACGAGACTTTGGAAAAAACCAGCCCAAGAATTAACCTCACCGGCACGCGCTTGTTCAGCGTCGGTGGTGGTGTCGACAACTTGGCGGTGTCTGCCTCGATCAACTACTTCGACCGCGAGTTCGCCGTGGACAACGTCGAAGCCGGCATCTGGCCTGAAGTTGATGCGCCCGGTGGTGGCGTGGTTCGTGCCCCAGAAGCGGCCGAACAGCGTGATTATCAGTTGAGCCGTGAGCGCACTGGCGGTGTGTTGAACTTTGACTATCGCCCCAACGCGCAAACAGAGCTTTACCTCAGAACCCTCTACAGCGAGTTTGCCGACAACGAGATTGAGCTCGAGCACGAGTACATTTTCGAAGACGGTGACATCCTCGAGCTCAATGAGGGTGGCGGCATCTTCTCTGGCGGTGAGGTCGAGCGCCGCGGCAAAGAAACCACAGCGACCCGCGAGATCATGACCATCGCAGCCGGTGGGCGGGTGTTCCAAGGTGACTGGGAAACCGACTTCCAACTGGGCTACGCCGAAGCCTCCACATCAGAGCCTTTCTCGTTGGGGACGGCGTTGATTGCAGGCGATCTCGATATTGGGTATAACTTCGCCGGTGCCGGTGGTCGCGAAGCCCCCAACCTATTTGGCTTGGACAACGGCGCCTTGGAAGACTTGAGTGCCTATGAGCTTGACCTTGTCGAGCTCGAGAGCGATAAAACTCAAGAAGAAGAGTGGTCTTTCGAAATCAACTCGCAACGGTTTGTGCAGTGGGGCAGCAACCCAGGCCGCATTCAGTTCGGCGCCAAGGCGCGCATGCGGGAGAAATTCAACGATGCCAACAACTCAAACTTCGTTGATTTCGATGCCGACTACACCTTGAACGATTTGGTTGGTCCCGGGCAACGCGATTACCCGCTGGGGCGTTTTGGGCCTTACATCAGCACCTCAACGCTTCGGGATTTCTATTTCGCAAACTCTGCCAATTGGGGCATCGACCCGACCGATTTCTTGCTGGACAGTGAGGGTGAAGACTACACATTGGACGAGAATGTGTATGCGGCCTACTTCATGGCTGAGTCCTCCATTGGCGACCTGGACTTGCTGGCAGGTGTGCGGGTTGAGCAGACCGACATCGAGCAAAGTGGTTTCAAAGCCATCGTCAACGAAGATGTCAACGATGGCATACCAACCATTGAGCCGTTCTCCGGCGACAACGACTACACCGATATCTTCCCCAACTTCCAGGCGTTGTATGCCATCGACGACAATTGGCAGTTCCGTGCCGCCTACACCCGCTCCATGGGCCGCCCAACGTTTGAAGCGGCTGGCGCCCGCCAAGTCGTTGAGATTGAAGGTGGGGAGACCGTGGCCGAGGTGGGCAACCCGGGCCTGAACCCCTTCTATGTCAATAACTTTGATGCCGAGTTCAGCTACTTTGCCAACGAAGCTCTGGGAGCCGCCTCGGTTGGCGTGTTCTATAAAGATATTGAGGATTTCTTTGTGACCACCAACATTGCTGGCCAGTCACCGTTTGAAACCTTCGATGAAGTCGAGTCGGTCATCAATGGCGATGAGGCTGAGGTGTATGGCTTGGAGTTGAGCTATGTTCAAGAGTTCACCTTCTTGCCTGGACCATGGAGCGGATTGTTGCTGACTGCCAACTACACGCTGGTGGACTCCAGCGCTGAGGTGCCCTTCCGAGACAGCGACATTCAGCTGCCGGGTCAGTCTGACAACATCATCAACGTGGCCTTGGGGTATGACTATCAAGGCCTGTCGCTTCGCTTGGCGGTCAACCACCGTGGTGAATACTTCGACGAAGTTGAAGAGCCCGACGACCCAACGCAAGACCGTTACGTCAGCTCAGAGACCCGTTTGGACTTCACCTCTAAATATGAATTCACAGAGAATGTGATGGGTGTGTTCAACGTCTCCAACATCACCGACGAGCCGTTCTACGCGTTCTTGGGTGATGAGAAGTACCCCAACCAGTATGACGAGTTTGGACGCACCGTCGAACTGGGCGTGGAAGTTCGCTTCTAAACAAATCGATCAATGTGTGCGAAAGAATCGGGACGCTTCGGCGTCCCGATTTTTTTGTGTCAGTCCTCAGCCGGTTTTGTGTCCGTTTGACCGAAGAGATTTTTACGGATGGCCTCTGTCATTTCTTTGGGCATTTGATAATTCTGTGCGTGCCTGTAGGCGGCTTGAACGGCCGGTCTTTGACTGATCCGCTCAAACCACGCTTTCAGTGACGGGAATTCATCAAGGTCTTGGCCCTGAATGGAATGGGGCACGATCCAGGGGTAGCTGGCCATGTCTGCGATGCTGTAGGCCCCGCACATGTAGTCTTGGCCCTCGAGTTGACGGTCAAGGACGGTGTACAGCCGCGTGGTCTCTTTGGTGTAGCGCTCCACCGCGTAGGGGATGGTCTCGGGCGCGTAGCGGTTGAAGTGGTGGTTTTGGCCCAACATCGGACCCAAGCCACCCATTTGCCAGTGCAGCCACTGCAAGACATTAAACCGCGCTCGGGTGTCGTCTTGGGGCAGAAACTTTGCCGTTTTGTCGGCCAAGTATTCAAGGATGGCGCCGGATTCAAACAAGCTGATCGGCTCGCCGCCGTCTTTGGGGGCATGGTCGACAATGGCCGGCATCTTGTTGTTTGGGGCAATGGCCAAAAACTCAGGCTTGAATTGATCGCCTTTGCCAATGTGGACGGGGTGGATTTGGTAGTCCAATCCCGCCTCTTCTAAAAAAATGGTGATCTTGTGGCCGTTGGGTGTGGGCCAATAGTACAGATCGATCATGTGATCTCCCGAGGTATTAACTGTCGGGTGATGATATCAATTCCTTGCCGTTCCAGCAGCGATCGGATTCGGGCATGTCGGGGTTGGTGCACCGATGGATGGGGCGGTCCATGGGAATCAGGTTTTCGAGGGTGGTCTCACCGTCGGCATCTTGATGAATCGCAAACGCATCGTAGAGCTCGCCGGCGGCGGTCCATGCCTGGAAATGAATCCGGTCGGTTGACACCTCAATGGTCTGATACAGCTGAAGCTCTTCGCCCATTCTTTGCATGTTGGGGTTGTCCTCATCAGCGATCATATACATCTTCGGTCCGGCCACTGAGACCACATACATCGGCCCGGTCTGTTGGCTTCGGTTGCCATTGGCGGCAGACGCGCTGGGCCCGCGGCCGTAGGTGTGGTCGTGGCCTTGCAGCACCAAATCAACCCCGTGGCGCTCAAAAACCGGCTGCCAATGCTCCCGCAGGGGCGGATTGTCCCGACCCACCGACACCGAGTGGATGGGGTGGTGGTGGCTGACGATGACCCAGCGGTGGTCGCTGTCTTGCAACAGCTGGTCCAGCCATTCGGCTTGGGCCTTGGCATGGTCATCGTCGTATAAGGCATTCATCGAGTCCATCACCACAATCAAGGTGTCTTGATAGGTCAGGTGGTAGACGGTGTCTTGAAGGCCCTCGGGGCCGTTTTTGGGCGTGGTGAACTGCGGTTGGAACTGCGGGCTGATGGTCCGCTGCAACCGAAAGGGCCGATCAACAAACTCGTGGTTGCCCGCCACCACCGCCGAGGGGATCATGGCGTTAAGAAATGAGCCTGCATCAAACCATTCGCCCCACTCGTCGTCGTGGTTGCCTTCTCTGAGGTTGACCATGTCACCGGCATGCAACATGAACGCCGGGCGCGCGTTTTGCATGAACGCTTCGCGGATCACACGCGAGAAGTGACTGCGTACCGAGTTTTGGGCATCACCAAAGTAGAAAAAACTGAAAGGCTCATCATGCACCGGTGCGGTCTTAAACTGAAACCACTCGCTCCAGGTGTCATCTCCAATCACGCGGTAGGCATACAAGGTGTCGGGCTTGAGGTCGGTGAAGGTCGCCGAGTGATAATGCGCTTGTCCATTCTCCGTTTTAACCGCTTGGTGCTCGCCTTCCACGGTGCGAGCCTCGAGGTGGAGACCGGGGCGTCCATCGGCCAAGGCGATCTGGGCGATGGATTGATCCACATTGGCATTGGTGCGCCAGTTCACCGCTTGGCTCGAGTGGGGTGAGGCGGTGAGCATCAGCATCACCCGGTCTGGGATGGGGCTGGGGGTGTACTCGCTGTGACCGCGCGGGATCAGTGTGTTGCGCTCGTGGGCCAATGCTGTTGTGGTCGCGAACACCAAGGCCAAGGCTCCCAGCCACAAGCTGGCTGAGATTGTCTGTGTGATGCGCTGTCGGGTGCGTTCAAGTGTCATGGCTTCGAATGTCCTCATTGAATTCGGGGTTGTTGATTTTCGTTGAGACCGGTTGGGTGACCAGCTTGGCATCTTCAGGGGGGTGCAATACCCCCTCGGCTTGCTGGGGTGTGCCTTGTAACCAGCACGCCCAATCGTCTGGTTCTAAGACCACCGGCGCGCGGTGGTGCCCAATGTTTTTTAAGACATCATTGGGTGACGTGGTCACTATCGTACAAGACAGCACGGTGGCGTGAGATGATGCCTGTGTGACAGTCCAAAGACCGGCCATCGCCATGATGGGTCGGTCTTTGAGCGCCACCATCCAAGGCTGTTTGGGTTGGCTTCGTTGATCCCACTCATAAAACCAGGAAAAAGGAATCAAGCACCGGCGCTGTTGTTGCCACGCGTCACGAAAAGCGGGTTTTTTCTGCATCGTCTTGGAGAAGGGTTCATCGGGCTCGCTTCGACAGTTGGCCGTCGAAAACGCCGGCAACTGCCCATGGCACCAATCCGGAATCAACGGCCAGACCATGCCCTGGATGATCCGTTGGCCCTGATCGTTGGCCGTGACCACCGGCAAACGGGTCCATCGGGTGGCGTGTTTGCGCTCTGCCGAGGGCGAGACGTTGAACCGTTGCAACCCGCCTTTAGGGGCGGGTCCGGTGATGTTGAGCGCATCGAACAACTGCTGCCACGAAAACACCTGTGCACCACGGGCACACACAGGCTCAATCTCCCCGTGTCATCGCGCGCAGTTGACGCCGCTGGCGCTTGTCGGGCCGCTTCATGGGCCTGGCCTCGCTTTGCCACTCGGCTTTTCTCGCAGCGATGCGCTCCTCGCGTTCGGTGCGGCTTTGTGGCGTTTCTTCATAAAGCGCTTCGGCCAATACGGCTTTGAGTCTCTTCTCTGATAGGGCCAACACATCGATGGTGTAGCTGAGCTCATTTTTGGTGATCACCAGTCGATCACCCACGCTGATGGGTTTGGCGGGTTTGACGCGCTGGCCATTGAGATTGACTTTGCCGCCTTTGATGGCTTTTTGAGCCTGCGCTCGGGTCTTGAAGAACCGAGCCGCCCACAGCCACAGGTCAAGTCGGGCGCTGTCCTTCTCAGAGCTCATCGGCTGGGATTACAATGGTGCATATGATGATTCTACTCATTCTCGGATGGCTGTTGTTTGTGGGCGTTCACCTGATGATTGGATTGCGCTCGGGGCGGCAAAAGCTCGAAAACCGCTTGGGCCGGTGGGGGCTTCGTGCGGTCGTTGGTTTGGGTTCGCTCGCTGGTCTGGCCATGATGGCTCAAGGGTATGCCATGGCGCGGTTCTACCCGGGCTGGATGCCGATCAGCTGGGGACGTGAATTGGGCGCGGTGTTGATGCCTGTGGCGTGTGTGTTGTTGGTGGCGGCCTACCTTCCCAGCAACATCAAACGATTGACCGCGCACCCCATGTTGTGGGCGGTGGTGCTGTGGGCCGTGTCTCACTTGATGGTGCGTGGCGATTGGGCGTCCATTGTGTTGTTTGGGGGTTTGGGGTTGTACGCGCTGATCGCCATGGCGCTGGCGTGGGTGCGCGGGATGCGACGGCGCAGCGGCCCGCAGCCGGTGTGGGCCGATGGGGTGGCCGTGGGGGGTGGGCTTGCGCTGTATGCCGGTCTGCTGATCAGCCATCCTGTGCTGTTTGGCGTGTCGGTGTTTCAATGAGTGCTGTTGCGGTCGTTTTGTTGTCTGGTGGGCTGGATTCGGCCACGGTGCTGGCGGACTTGCGCGCCAAGGGCCATGCGTGTCACACCCTGGCGGTGGATTATGGCCAGCGCCACCGCGCTGAGCTTAAGGCCGCCGAGCGGGTCAGCCAATCGCTGGGCGCGCGTTCTCACAAGGTGGTGAAGGTGGATCTGCGTGCGATCGGCGGAT
The DNA here is from genome assembly GCA_031580925.1 of Wenzhouxiangella sp. Taxonomy (GTDB): domain Bacteria; phylum Pseudomonadota; class Gammaproteobacteria; order Xanthomonadales; family Wenzhouxiangellaceae; genus Wenzhouxiangella. The sequence goes on along the minus strand of JAVLCB010000001.1, from coordinate 53,081 downwards.
CGGCCCTCACCGATGATGCCTTGGACGTGCCCACCGAGCTTGATGAGGGGATCCCGGTCACCTATGTGCCGGCCAGAAATACGCTGATGCTGTCGTTGGCGTTGGGCTATGCCGAAGTGCTCGAAGCCCAATGCATAGGCATTGGTGTCAATGCGGTGGATTACTCGGGTTATCCGGACTGTCGGCCTGAGTTTGTCGAGGCGTTTTCTCGTTTGGCACAACTGGCGACCAAGGCAGGCGTGGAAGGCCAGCCGATGGTCATTGAAACCCCGTTGATCGATCTGACCAAAGCCGAGATCATCCAACACGGGATCGGCTTGGGCGTGGATTATGGCATCACGGTGTCGTGCTACCAAGCCACCGATGAGGGCCTGGCGTGTGGGGTGTGTGATTCGTGTCGGTTGCGAAAGCAGGGGTTTGCAGATGCCCAAGTGGCCGATCCCACGCGCTATCTGAGCGAGTGAGCCAGGTCGAGTGACTCAGGTCGAGTGACTCAGGCCGACTGACCCAAACCACCTGGGCCCTGAATCAATGGTCTCGTTGGGTCAACTGATCGGCCAACCACAACAGGCCTTGGCTGCTGCCGTTGAGCTCAGGTTGCGCCGCGTTGAGCGCCCGCATGGCTTGATCGTGTAGCGAAACAATGCGGGCTTTGGCCTCATCGATGCCAAACAATCCAGGCCATGTGGCTTTGTCTTTGGCGGCATCAGAACCGGTGGGCTTGCCGATGATGTCGGCTTCGCCTTCAACATCCAAAAGATCATCCCGGATTTGGAACGCCAGCCCCAAGTGCTCGCCAAACTGGCGCAGGTGGTCCAAGCACGCGGCGCTTAAGTGCTCGTCCAGAAGGCACGGCATCATCACCGACGCGCGAATCAAGGCGCCGGTTTTCAGGGCAAACATGTTCTCTAGGGTCGGCTGATCGGGCCGATGGGTTTCCAGTTGCAAATCCCAAGCTTGGCCGCCGGCCATGCCATCGGCGCCACACGCCTCGGTCAGCTCTTGCAACACCCGGATCACCCCCGGGGCGTGGCTGACCGCCATTGGATCGTCGGCCAACAGTTGATAGGCCAGCGCTTGCAAGGCATCGCCGACCAAGATGGCGGTGGCTTCGTCGAACGCCAAATGGGTTGTCGGCCGGCCGCGCCTGAGGTCGTCGTCATCCATGGCGGGCAAGTCGTCGTGCACCAACGAGTAGCAATGAATCAGCTCAACGGCGGCGGCGGGCGCCATCATGGCGTGCGGATTGGTGCCGATGGCCTCGGCGCTGGCAAAGACCAGCAAAGGGCGCAAGCGTTTACCGCCGTTGAACACAGCGTAGTGCATCGCCTCTTTCAAGCGGGTATCCAGGCCAGGCTTGGCCACCAGGCGCTGTTTGAGGGTCTCCTCAAAGGCCTCGAGATAGCCCGATATCCGCGTATCAAAGCCTTCGGTGTGGCGGACTTGAGCCATGCCGGTCAGTCAAACGGCCACAGTTTTTTGAAAAAACCCTCGGCTTCGGGCTCAGGCCTGGGCGCGCCTTCGAGGTTGAGCTCCAACACTTGGCGGGTGTCTGACGCCAGCTCGTCGAGTTCCAAAGCGCTGTAGGCCTCGGTCATGATATCGAGTGCATCCACTTTGGCCGGTGCGTTGGGGTACATCTCAAGAACGTACTCAGCCCGGTTGATCGCGCCCAAGTACACGCCGCGTCGAAAGTAGTACCGCGCCACGGCAATCTCATATTCGGCCATGGTGTTTCGCAAAAACACCATCCGCTGACGGGCATCGGCCACGTAGCGGCTTTGCGGGTAGCGTTGGGTCAGTTCTTGGAAGTCATTGAACGCCAGGCGCAGGCTGGTCTGGTCGCGGTCAATGATCTGATCGGGGAACAGCCGGCGCAAGAACCCCAACGATTCGGCGTAGTGCACCAAGCCCTTGAGGTACCAGGCATAGTCGATGTTGGGGTGCGTGGGGTAGGTGCGGATGAATCGATCGAGCGTGGTGATCGCGTCTTCGCCTCGGTTGGACCGATATTGCACGTACGCCAGATCGAGTTGCGCTTGTTCGGCGTGCCGACCAAACGGGTAGAGCGTGGTCAGCCGGCGGTATAGGCGAATGGCTTGCTCATAGCGGCGCGCGTCCAAGGCCTCTTTGGCTTGCTCATACATCACTTGAGCGCCTGGGTCGTTGTCGCGCTTTTCTTGACTGCACGCGCTGAGAACAAAAAGCGCTGTCAGCGCGATGAGGATCATCCGAAAGATCGGGGGTTGGGCTGAAATAGTATGCATAATGGCCAATGATAAGCCCTTTGGGCATCGATGGGAATTCGCTGGACGTGCCTAGGGTACTAGAGAGCCAAGTTAAATTGTCATTATTTGAGCGACAACACCAAGTCAGTGAGCACGAGCAGGGGCAGCGGCTGGACCAGCTGGTGGCGACGGTGTGGTCTGATTTCTCCAGAAGTCGCCTGTCTGGGTGGATCAAATCCGGTGACATCACCCTCAATGGTCGCGTGGTCAAACCCAAACACCCCGTGGCGTTGGGCGATGAGATCGTCCTGGCCGCTGAGTGGGTGGCCCACGATGAGCGCCTTGAACCCCAAGCGATGGATTTGGAGGTGCTGTACGAAGACCACGACCTGTTGGTGATCAATAAACCGGCCGGGCTGGTCGTCCACCCCGGCTCGGGCAACCGCGATGGGACATTGGTCAACGCTTTGCTGGCCAGAGACCCTGAACTGGCGGCGTTGCCGCGGGCGGGTTTGGTGCATCGGCTCGATAAAGACACCACCGGCTGTTTGTTGGTGGCCAAGACACTGCAGGCTCACCCGGTGCTGGTCAAGATGCTGAAAGACCGCGACATCAAGCGGGCCTACTGGGCGGTGGTGTGGGGCGCGGTGTTGTCTGGCGGCCAGATCGATGCCCCCATGGGGCGCCACCCCACCGACCGGCGCAAACAAGCCATCCGCAATGACGGCCGGCCGGCGTTGACGCACTTTCGTTTGGCCCAACGCCTGGCGGGTGCGACCTGGCTCAACGTGATGCTCGATACCGGACGCACCCACCAAATCAGGGTGCACATGGCCCACCGGGGTTACCCCATCATTGGTGATCCGGTCTACGGCCGTCGGGGTGCGCCCAAGGGATTGACGCAAGCCCAGCGCGAGTGTTGGCAAAGCTTCCCCCGCCAAGCCTTGCACGCCCACCACCTGGCCTGCCCCCACCCCATTCAAGCCGGTCAGACCGTCGATGTCCACGCCCCGATGCCGGCTGACATGGCCGCGTTGGTGACGGCCTTGGATGGCACCAGCGATGACACCACCGATGGCACCACCGATGGCTGAGGCCAACACGCTGGGTCTTGACCCGTCCACTTTGGTGGTGCCGCGGTGGCCAGACCCAGCCCAATGCCCACCGCTTGAGGCGTTCACCACCACCCGCCAAAGCGCAGTGTCACCCAGCGGCGAACTTGATCGCGTGCATTGGCTGACACAAGTCCACGGCACGCGCGTGATTTCTCTGGATGAGTGGCGCCCTGGGATCGAAGCCGATGGGGCGTGGACCGACCGCCCAGGGTCGATGGTTGCGGTCAAAACCGCCGATTGCCTGCCGATCTTGTTGACTGGGGGCTCGCCGCCGTTTGTGGCGGCGGTGCACGCCGGCTGGCGGGGGTTGGCCGCGGGCATCGTGGCCTCGGCTGTGGCGGCCTGCCCGGGCGCGCCTGGCCACATGCAAGCCTGGATTGGTCCGGCCATCAGTGCTGCCCACTACGAGGTCGATAAGGCCGTCTATCAAGCGTTTGTGGCGAATGGCTCGCCACTTCAGGGCTTCTTCCAGCGCACCCGAACCGGGCATTGGCGGGCGGATCTGGTGGGGATCGCGATGTGCCAGCTTCGCTGGGCCGGCGTGGTCCAGATTGCGACCTCAGGCGAGTGCACGGCCTCAGCGCCTGAGCGCTACCACTCGCACCGGGCCGGGTTGACGCCGGCCGATCAGGCGGGACGAATGATCAGCCTGATCTGGCTGGCTTGAGTTACAATGTTATCCCGTACCAACACTGGTGTGGACCCAAGGCGATGACCTCTCTTATCTTTGTAACCGGCGGCGTGGTGTCATCGCTTGGCAAGGGCTTATCGGCGGCCTCATTGGCGTCTGTTCTCGAGTCCCGCGGCCTGAAAGTCACCCTCTTAAAACTCGACCCCTACATCAACGTAGATCCAGGCACCATGAGCCCGTTTCAGCACGGCGAGGTGTTTGTCACAGAAGACGGTGCCGAGACCGATCTTGATCTGGGGCATTACGAGCGGTTTGTCCGCACCCGCATGACCCAACTGAACAACTTCACCACCGGGCGGATCTATGCCAACGTGATCGCGCGTGAGCGCCGCGGTGACTACTTGGGTTCGACCATTCAAGTCATCCCGCACATCACCGATGAGATCAAACAATGCATCCGCCAAGCGGTGGAGGGGTTTGATGTGGCGATGGTCGAAATTGGCGGCACGGTGGGCGACATCGAGTCGCTGCCTTTTTTGGAGGCCATCCGCCAACTTGGATCGGAGTGGGGGCAGCACGCGCTGTTCATGCACCTGACCTTGGTGCCGTATCTGCGCGCTGCCAATGAGATCAAGACCAAGCCCACGCAGCACTCGGTCAAAGAGCTGCGCTCGATTGGCATCCAGCCGGATGTATTGTTGTGCCGCTGCGAGCGGTTTTTATCGGACGACGAGCGGGCCAAGATTGCCTTGTTCACCAATGTTCACACCGATGCGGTGATTTCAGCTGTTGATGTCGATGACATCTACCAGATCCCACTGTTTTATCAACAACAAGGGCTCGATCAAATCGTCCTCGATCGACTGGGCTTGGAAGCCAATGAAGCGGATTTGTCGGATTGGGCGCGGGTGGTTGAACGGCGGGCGCACCCCAAGCACACCGTCACCATCGCCATGGTGGGCAAATACGTTGAGCACGCCGATGCGTATAAGTCGCTCAACGAAGCACTCACCGCGGGTGGCTTGGCGAACTCAATCGAGGTGAAGATCACGCCGGTTGAGTCCGAGGCCCTGGAAGCCGAGGGGGTTGCGGCATTGGAGCAAGCCGATGCCGTGTTGGTGCCGGGTGGATTTGGTGAGCGGGGTTTTGAAGGCAAGCTTCAAGCGATTCGCTACGCCCGGGAAAACAACGTGCCTTATCTGGGCATTTGTTTGGGCATGCAAACCGCGGTGGTGGAGTTTGCGCGCAACGTGTGTGGGCTCGCTGAGGCCAACTCGTCTGAGATGGACCCCGACTCGCCGCATCCTGTGATCGGTTTGATCACCGAGTGGCTCGATGAAAAAGGGCAGCGTGAACTGCGCGAGGCCAACCACGATTTGGGGGGGTCGATGCGGCTAGGCGCGCAGACCTGTCAATTGGTGTCAGGCACCAAAATTCGCGAGCTGTATGGTCAAGACACCGTCCGTGAGCGCCACCGGCACCGCTATGAATTCAACAACAACTACCGAGACACGCTGGCTGAACACGGCCTGACGTTTTCTGGGTTCTCAGCCGATGGCACACTGGTTGAAGTGATTGAACTGGCCGATCACCCATGGTTTGTGGCGTGTCAGTTCCACCCAGAGTTTTCCTCAACGCCGCGCGAGGGCCACCCAGTGTTTGAAGGGTTTGTGGCGGCCGCGTTGGCGTGGCAGCAGGCCCAAAAGGAGCATGGATGAAGTTATTGAACTTCGATGTGGGCGGTCATGCGCCCCTGTTTGTCATCGCCGGACCCGACACCTTGGAATCTCAAGACCTGTGCGTGGAAGTGGCCGGTCACTTAAAAGACATCACCGATCGTTTGCAGATCCCCTACATCTTCAAGGGGTCTTTTGATAAAGCCAACCGAACGTCTGTCAAAAGTTATCGCGGCCCAGGCTTGGATGATGGGCTGAAGATCTTGCAGGCGGTGAAAGACCAAGTGGGTGTGCCCGTGTTGACCGATGTCCACGAAGACACGCCACTGGATGCCTTGGTGGGGATTGTCGATGTGTTGCAGACCCCGGCGTTTTTGTGCCGCCAGACCAACTTTATCCAAAACGTTGCCCGCACCGGCTTGCCGATCAACCTCAAAAAGGGCCAGTTCTTATCGCCTTGGGAGATGAGCCAGGTTGTCGACAAAGCCAGGCAGACGGGCAATGAGTCCTTGCTGGTGTGCGAGCGCGGCTACATGTTTGGTTACAACAACCTCGTGGTGGACATGCGCTCTTTGGAGATCATGAAACAAACCGGCTGCCCGGTGGTGTTTGATGCCACCCATTCGGTGCAGCTGCCCGGCGGTCAGGGTGAGTCATCGGGGGGCGCGCGGGAGTTTGTGCCCACGCTGGCGCGCGCGGCGGTGGGCGTGGGGGTGGCGGGTGTGTTTTGCGAGACCCACCCCAACCCCGACCAGGCCTTGTGCGATGGCCCCAATTCCATGGCGCTGAACGACATGGGGCCGATGCTCGAAACCCTCGTTGAGATTGATCGCGTGGTGAAACAATCATTATCCAAGCATGGGGAGTGAATCGTGAGTGAGACGTTGACTGTGGTGGGCGTTGAGGCCTTGGAAGTGGTGGACTCTCGGGGTCAGCCGACTGTTGAGGCGTGTGTGCGTTTAAGCGATGGCACACAAGCCCGCGCCATGGTGCCATCGGGCGCATCGACCGGTGCGTTGGAGGCGTGCGAGCTTCGGGACGGCGACGACAAGCGGTTTTTTGGCAAGGGCGTCCAACGGGCGTGTGGTCATGTCAATCGAGAGATTGCTCAGGCATTGATGGGCGCCAACGCCGAAGACCAAAGCGCGATCGATCAAACCATGATCGACTTGGACGGCACGGCAAATAAATCAAAACTCGGTGCCAATGCGGTGCTGGCGGTGTCGTTGGCCAATGCCCACGCGGTGGCGCGCGCCCACGGACTTGAGCTCTACCAATCGCTGATGCGCGCCACGGGGCAATCCCCGGTGCTGCCGACACCGATGATGAATATCTTAAACGGCGGTGCGCACGCCGATAACCGTGTCGATATTCAAGAGTTCATGATCATGCCGGTGGGCATGCGCCATGTCACAGAGGCCATTCAAGCGGGTGCTGAGGTCTTTCATGCGCTCAAGTCCATCCTCAAAAGTCGTGGTTTGAGCACCGCCGTTGGTGATGAGGGTGGTTTTGCACCGGACTTGTCGTCGAATGAGGCCGCGCTTGAATTGCTGGTCACCGCCATCAGCCAAGCCGGCTACACCCCAGGTCAAGACATTGTGTTGGCTTTGGATGTGGCCGCCAGTGAGTTCTATCACGACGGTCAGTACGTGTTGGCGTCTGAGGGCCGGTCTTTTGATCGCTCAGGCTTTGTCGATTATTTGGAAGACCTGGTCAACCGCTACCCCATCGTGTCGATTGAAGATGGGATGGATGAGCAAGACTGGACGGGCTGGCAGCAGTTGACCCAGCGCCTGGGTGATCGAGTGCAGTTGGTGGGGGATGATCTTTTTGTCACCAACACCGAACTTCTCAAGCGTGGCATCGATGAGGGCATTGGCAACGCGATCTTGATCAAGTTCAACCAAATCGGCACCTTGACCGAAACGCTCAGCGCCATTTCGATGGCCCAGCACGCCGGGTTTGGGGTCATCATCTCGCACCGCTCGGGCGAGACCGAAGATGTCACCATTGCCGATTTGGCCGTCGCGACTGGCGCAGGACAAATCAAAACAGGCTCTCTGTGCCGCTCGGATCGTGTGGCCAAGTACAATCAATTGTTGCGCATCCATCGCCAATTGGGACACCAGGCGGTGTATGCCGCTGATCAACCCTTTCAATTTGGAGGTTCACAAGACTGATGCACGCTCATCTTGACCGTTTGATTCGTTTTGGATTGATTGTTGGCTTGGCGTCGTTGATGCTGGGCTGTCAGCCGTCGTCTTCACCCTCGCAGCCAGGCGCTGAGAGCGCCGACACACCCACCCCCATTGTGGTGGTGTATACCTCGCGCCAGCCCCATTTGATCGAGCCATTGTTCGCACGTTTCACCGAGCAAACCGGTGTGGCCGTGGAGTTCACCAGCGCCAATGAGGCGGCTTTGATTGAGCGGATGGCCGCCGAGGGTGAGCAGACCTCGGCCGATGTGTTCATCACGGTGGATGCGGGCAACCTGTGGTTTGCCAGCGAGCGCGAGTTGTTGCAACCGATTGACTCGCAAGCCCTGGCCGAGCGGATCCCAGCGGCACTCAAAGACTCAAACAACGAGTGGTTTGGGCTGTCTGTTCGCGCGCGCACCCTGATGTACCACCCCGACCGGGTGGACCCCTCGGCGTTGTCGACCTACGAAGACCTGGCCGATCCTCGGTGGGCGGGTCGCCTGTGCCTTCGCACCTCGCGGAAGGTCTATAACCAGTCGATGGTGGCGATGTTGATTGAACACCACGGTGAACAACAAGCCCAAGCCATTGTGGAAGGTTGGGTGGCCAATCTGGCAACCAACCCCTTCTCGTCGGACACCCAGCTGATTGAGGCCATTGAAGCAGGGCAATGCGATGTGGGCATTGCCAACACCTACTATCTGGGCCGCAAGCTGGCCGAAGACCCCAACTACCCCGTTCAATTGTTTTGGGCCAACCAAGACACCACCGGTGTGCACGTCAACATCTCGGGTGCGGGGCTGGTCCGCCACGCACCCCGACCCGAGCAAGGCCAACGTTTGATTGAGTGGCTGGCCTCGGCCGAGGCGCAAGGCGAGTTTGCAGCGCGCAATCTTGAGTTCCCGGTTGATTCAACCGTGGAGACCAGCCCAATCGTGGCCGGTTGGGGTGAATTTGAAGCCGATCAAACACCATTGGTGGTTGCCGGTGAGCGTCAAGCCCAAGCCGTTCAACTGATGGATCGCGCCGGATACCGGTGATGCGCCCCTGGCGCCTGACCCGCCAGTTGCTGCTTTGGCCGCTGCTGTTGTTGGTGGCCTTGCCGTTGGTGATGCTGCTGCTGGCCTGGCTTCAGCCCGAGCCTGCGATTTGGGCGCACATCCGTGCCCACTTGTTGCCCCGTCTGGTGACCCACAGCTTGGCCATGCTGGTCATCGTGGGTGTTGGTGTGGCGGTGGTGGGCATCAGCATGGCGTGGTTGTCGGCGTGCTGTGAGTACCCCCTGCGCCGTTGGTTGGATCCTTTGTTGGTGTTGCCATTGGCCTTTCCCACCTATGTGCTGGCTTTTATTTACTTAGGCGTTTGGGACTACAGTGGCCCACTGCAAAGCCAATGGCGTGATTGGTTTGGCACCGACCCTGGACTTTTAACGCTGTTGTCTGAGCCTTGGGGCGTGCTGGTTATTTTGATCTTGGCTTTTTATCCATACGTTTACCTGTTGGCGCGGGCGTCTTTTGCCAGTGGTGGCTTGGCGGCCTTTGAAGCCAGCCGCAGTTTGGGTGTGGGGCCAATCAAGACCTTTTTCCGCGTCAGCTTGCCGATGGCTCGCCCGGCAATCGTGGCTGGGTTGACGTTGGCCATGATGGAAACCTTGGCTGATTTTGGGGCGGTGTCCATTTTTGGGTTTGATACCTTCACCACCGCCATTTACCGCACCTGGTTTGGGTTATTTAACCTGACATCAGCGGTGCAATTGGCCTCGATTTTGATGTTGTTTATTTTTGTGCTGATCTTGGTCGAGCGCGCCAGTCGCGCCGAGGGGGCCGGCGAGTCCGAAAAACGCCCCACCGGCCACCGCATCACGCTTCGGGGGCTGCCGGCGGTGATCGCCCCACTGGCCCAGATCACCTTGGTGTTGTTGGCGGTGGTGATGCCATTGATCCAACTGGTCGTTTGGGTGTGGCCAGCGGCCAGTGCGCTGATTGCCGGGCCCATGCCGATGCTGATTGCCAACACGCTGCTGCTGGGTTTTGGTGGCGCTTTGCTGGTGGTGTTGGGTGGGGTGATCCTGTTGGCCGCCACCCACAAGTTGCGACAGCGCTCCCATGTGTGGGCAGAAGTTGCGGCTTTGGGCTATGCCATCCCCGGGACGGTATTGGCGGTGGCGATCATGCTGGCGTTCATTCAAGTCGACCAGTGGTTGGGCACGGCGCTGGCGGGTGGTTTATTGGCGCTGCTGTTGGCCTACGTCATTCGATTTTTGCGGGTGGCGTGGGGGCCTTTGGAAAGTGTGGCTGGGCGCATCCGACCCGAGTACACCGAAGTGGCGCGAAGCCTTGGCGTGGCGCGGTGGTACACGATCATGCGTGTGAATGTGCCTTTGCTGTGGCCGGGCTTAATTACAGCGTTTTTGCTCGCAGTCGTTGAGATTGCCAAAGAAATGCCGGCGACCTTGATGCTCAGACCATTTGGTTGGGATACACTCGCTGTTCGAATTTATGAACTGACCTCAGAAGGCCAGTGGGAGATGGCGGCGGCACCCGCGCTGGTGCTGGTCATCATCGGTGCTGTGCCTGTGATTATTTTAATCCGCCGTTCTTTGAGTTTGGTGGGCAACAACGGATAACTGACTATGGAACTGAAAACGCCTTTGTATGACGCGCACATCAAAGCCGGTGGGCAGATGGTCTCATTTGCTGGTTGGTCGATGCCGATCCATTACGGCTCCCAGATCAAAGAGCACCAAGCAGTGCGCGAAAAAACGGGAATGTTTGATGTCTCCCACATGACCGTGGTTGATATCCAAGGCCCGCAAACGCACGACTTCTTGAGGCATCTGTTGGCCAATGATGTGGCCAAACTGACCGAGTCGGGGCAGGCGTTGTATGGCTGCATGCTCAATGACGAAGGCGGGATCATTGATGACTTGATCACCTATCGCATTGAGGTGGACTTTTATCGCACGGTGGTCAATGCAGCGACACGTCAAGCCGATCTGGATTGGATGCGCGCCCAAGCCGATGGCTTTGATGTGGCGATTGTCGAACGCGATGATTTGGCGATGGTGGCGGTGCAAGGCCCACTGGCCAGACAGTGCGTTATCGATGTCTTGGAAGCCCCACAGCTCGATGACTTGAAGCCATTCAACGCCGCTTCTTTGGGCGATTGGTTCATTGCCCGCACAGGCTACACCGGTGAAGATGGCTTTGAGGTGCTGCTGCCAGCCACGGCCGCTGAGGGGTTTTGGGATCAACTGCTGGCATCGGGTGTGGTGCCTTGCGGTTTGGGCGCCAGAGACAGCCTGCGCTTGGAAGGTGGGCTGAACCTGTACGGCCAAGACATGAATCTCGAGACCCACCCGTTTGAGTCCAACCTGGGCTGGACGGTGGTGATGAACACCGCTGAGCGGTCATTCGCCGGTGCCCAGGCGCTGGAGCAAATCAAAGCCGATGGCATTGATCGCCAGCTGGTGGGCTTGGTGCTTAACAAAGGGGCCATCCCCCGCACAGGCAGCGTGGTCGAAACCCCCCAAGGCACGGGCGTGATCACCAGTGGGTCTTTTGCGCCCACGCTGGATCGCCCGATCGCCTTGGCGCGCGTGCCGCGTGGGGAGTTCGATCGCGTGGCGGTTCAAGTGCGCGGACGGTCATTGCCCGCGGCGGTGGTCAAACCCCCGTTTGTCCGCGCTGGAAAAATCAAAGTGGACCTCGATCCAGTCTAAGGATTGAGCAACAGCGGATCGAGCAACAGCGATGTGTTGGGGTTAGGCCAGAGGTTCAAACCGATTGGCTTGACGGTTTTTCTGGACTTTGTGCGGCTGCCAGATTTTGCCATTCATCGCGATCCAAACCCCCGGTGACAGCGCCTGAATCGCGCCCACCGCGCACCCAATGTTGAACACCGCATCAGAGTCAATAAAGCGTGCGGGGTTCAATGCGCCGGTCATCACCATCACTTTGTCTGGAATTTCTGCCAACACTTTAGCGGTGTCGATCATCGAGTCGGTGCCGTGGGTGATGAGGACATGCTCGGCGGTGGATTGGGTGATGGTTTGTGCAATCAATTGGCGGTCTGCATCGGTCATGTGGAGTGAGTCTTTTCTCATCAAGGCTTGAATGTCCCAGTCAAAGGCAACATTCATGGCGCGCAAGATGCGGGCAATCTCAGGCTCACCGATTTGATAATCCGACTGGTCGTCGTAGTAAATCTTGTCAATCGTGCCGCCGGTGGTGATGATGCTGAGTGTGTTCACATTGGGTATCCTGATGTGGCATCGGAATGGGTCTGGGCTGGCGCGTGGTGAACCGTTTTCGACGGGCCATCCCAAAGGTAGAGTAGTATAACGGCATGAGAATCCGTGTGCTGATCGTGGCTGTTTGTGCGCTGTTGTGCGCGCCCATCGTGGCGCAATCACAAGCCAGTGTCGATCGCGACGTCATTGCCGCACACTGGCTGCCAGAAACCGCCGCCACCGCGCGTTTGTATACTTGGGCCGCGGCACGCGTGCTGCAGTCTGAAGGTGATGATCTGTCTGCCAGTGAGTGGAGACAGCGCTGGCAGGCTGAGGTGGATCAGTGGGCCGATCAGGCAGTGCCGACCGCGCTCACCCACCAGCTGGCCGATGGCCGTTGGGGCCACTGGGTGTCCACTCAATCGCTCAACGCGGCTCCCTCACCAGCGCCTGTCGCCTTGCGGTGGCAGGACATGCCCCATGAGTTGGGCGGGCAATGGTGGTTGTGGCAAGCCGTGGTGGCGCGTCAAGTGGTCGACATATGGCAGGGCATTGAGCCATTGGATGCGGCCGATGTCTTTGCACCCGTGCTGACGGCGTTTGAGACCGCCAGCGATGAGGCGGTGGCTCACGCCAGAGCTCAAGCGCGGCGGATCGAGCGGATGGATGCGGCCAGAAGCGTTCAAACGCGCCAGCTGATACAGGGCTCATTGATTCTGGCGCAGGCTCAATTTGAGTGGGATCAGGGTCAGCACCTGGACAGCGCTTGGCTGAGTTTGGAGGGGCTGATGCGCTTGGTGCGCTCCAACGATCAGCAAAATATCGAGTTTTATGCCGATTGGCTGGGCTCGCTGGCGATTGACCAGGTTCGCGCGTTGCAATCGATTGACACCCAGTTTCCTGTGATTGTGGCGCTGCTCCAAGACAGCGCCAACCACTTGCTGGCTTCTGAACATGACCAAGCCCACAACAAACTGGCCCAGGCCTATGTTGATCTGGCGTTGGTGGGCTCGGGCATGGCGGCTTATCTGGATCAGCCGGTTCGAGAAGGCTTGGTGGATCTGTACAGACGCTGCTCGTCTCAACAGGCCGCGCTTACACTGCCCAACCAAGCCCAGTGTATTGATGACATTGCCCAAGCCTTGACCAATGACATCTCAAGCGAAGAGCTGGTCGGCGCCACCGGGCCGCTGTCGGCCACTTTTTTGCGCCGCGAGTTGGACTTGGTCAGTTGGCAACGCGCGCGCTATCTCGACAGTTACCTGAACTGGCAACTGGACAGCCAGTGCCCGGTGCCGGATTGGTTTAACGCGTTGGAGTGGAACTTGGGTGTCCACCGCTTAGCGCTGTTGGCCTCAGAGGGCACCCAATCGTCTGACCCCGCCATTGTCGCGCTGATGAAAAAAAATGAGCAACTGCGCGCCGGCACACAACAGTGGCTTGACTGCGTTGCCGGCGTGGGCGGTGAGCGCACCGATCTTATTATGCGGCTGGTGGCCCAACACCAACAAGCCATTGACGAATTGGATGCGGCCATTGAACAGGCCTATGCCGATTACGCCAGCGAGGCGCTTGTCGCCGGCAGCGATGTGGTGCTGGATGAGCCGCTCAGCCGCCAGACCGACTACCGAAATCAGGCATTGACCGTTGCGCCATGTGATCAACAACGCAGTTGCGGTGCCCGTGCTGTGTTGCCGGTCAGCGATGGTGTGCTGGCTTTGGTGCCTGATGCCTTCTGGCTGGCTGAGCAGTTAAAAATGGGCCAGGTGAAGCTGTGCTACGACAATGTTGGGTGGGTGGACAGACAACAATCACCTGCCCGGCACAATGACTCGGGTGTCGCCAATTACACCGGCCGGTTGAGCTTTACTTTGGATGCGCGTTTTGAACGCCGTGAGACAACGGCGGTGATTTTTTCTCATCGAGTAGAAACCGAGCGCCGCCAAACCTATTTCTTTGGCCGAGCCGACGAGGCGCAGTTGGCCATGGATTGCCCACACGGGATGGATGGACAACCCATCGAAAGCGAGCTCTCCGGCAATGGCGCAGGCTTGGTGCCCGATCGATTGACCTACTTCACCAGCGTGCCCACCAGCACCACGGCCCATTTGTTGGCCCACTGGGCCGAGGGGGATCAGTGGCAGGCGCAATTGGCTCAAGGCCGAGGCGTTGAGGTGGACCAGCCGGCCGATGGCAGCGCGATCTTTGCTGAGGCTGAGCAACAACGCATCGACTTGGTCAATCGCCGCGAGCGGGCATTGGCCACGCGCTTATCCAATCTGGATATGGCCCAAACTGATCCGCTGATGCAAGCCATGAGAGACGTGGAGACATTGAGTCGATTGATCAGGCAAGCCATGACCTTGCACCACGCGCCGCTGGTTCGACACGATGAGCCGTTGCGCTCATTGCTTTGGGGGGACCGAGGGCTGTTGACGCGGGCGTCTATTCGTCAGGCCCGAGACGAGGGCATTTTGATGCGTGAGGTGCCAAGCCTCGGCCGGCAGCGCAACGCGCAGTTGGAAGACAGCTGGCAGCGCTGGCCTGAAGACATCCGTCAGTTGGGGTTGATGTCGCCCGAGCTCCAGCGGGCCCAAGCGCTGTTGGCCAGCTTGCTCAGTGCTGAGGCTTTGCGCGGCGAACCGCCAACAGGCCCGTGAAATAGATGCAGATCAACGCGATTTGAAGAACCGCCAGCCAACGCACCTGGGCCGAGGCATACGCCTCTGACACCGCCAGTGAGAAATGGAACAATAAAATAAATCCGCCAATGACCATGGCGCGGGTCTGGTTTTTCCAAACCCCCCAAAACACCACAAGCAATGGCCCCAGCATCACCGATAGCACGAAAGCAACGGGGAGTGCAGTGGGTGGATAAAGCCAGCCAAACCACACCACTTGCAGTGCCATCAGCGCCAACAGTGACCAACGACACCACGTCACAGACATCAGATCAACAATCCAAGTCCACGGCCAGCTGGGCGATGCGGTGGCCCAATGCTTGGCACAGCTCAATCTCATCGGCATCCAACGCACGATCGCTGTCAGGCCCGGCCAGGTGGCTGGGCCCATATGGGGTCCCACCGCTTTGGGTTCGGGTCAGGGCTTTTTGCGAATAGGGCAATCCAGCGATCACCATGCCGTGGTGCAACAACGGGACCATCATGCTCAAAAGGGTCGCCTCTTGTCCACCGTGCAGGCTGGCTGTGGATGTGAACACCCCGGCTGGCTTGCCTTCTAAAGTCCCAGAAAACCACTGCCCACCCGTGCCGTCGAGGAAGTGCTTGACGGCCGAGGCCATGTTGCCAAACCGGGTGGGGCTGCCAAGAATCAAACCGCTGCAGTCGTTGACATCATCGTGGCTGACCAACGCCGGCCCGGTCTCGGGCGCTGCCTGCGCCACAGGGTCAATCGCTGATGTGATGGGTGGCACCGCCCGAACGCAGGCTTGTGCCTGGCTGACCTGTTCCACCCCACGGGCGATCTCTCTGGCCATGTTGAATGTGTTGCCGTGGACAGAATGGCAAACGATCAGGATCTTTTTGTCTGTTGAATTTGTCATGAGCCGCAATTATAAGTGGCTGGGTGTGAAACCGTTGGGCTTGTGGCCAACATTTCGCCGGTTCGCGCGGCTGGCCTTGTATGCCGTATCATGGCTGTCTTGGTGGGGCCGACGGTGCCCCCAGAGACGGTCTTTGTCAGGAGAATCAAGCCGATGTTGCGTCAATTGTTGATGGTCAGTGTGCTGGTCGTTGCCGGCACCCAGGTGCAAGCTCAAGCGCCTTTGGAGTTTGAGTTGGAGGATTTGTCGGGCGAGATCCACACGCTGTCACAGTACCGCGACAGCCAATGGGTGGTGGTGAACTACTGGGCCACGTGGTGTGCGCCGTGTCGAAAAGAAATCCCTGACCTGTCCAAGCTCCACGACGCGCGCGACGATGTGACGGTGCTGGGGTTGGCATTTGAAGACATCTCTGTGGATATGTTTGAGGCTTTTTTAGAAGATTATCCGGCCAGCTACCCCATATTGATGGTGGATACGTTCAATCCCCCCGAGGCCTTTGGCGCGCCTCGCGCCCTGCCCACCACCCATTTGCTGAACCCGCAAGGCCAGCAAGTGGAGACGTGGCTCGGCCCGGTCACCAGCGAAATGATCACGGCTCGGATTGGCGAGCTTCAAGCGCCCGAGTAACCGGTTTGAAGGTCAGCCGGTGTTCGGGACAGGGCCCGAGCCGGGCCAGGGCATTGAGGTGTTCGGCGGTGGGGTAGCCCTTGTGTCGGTCGAACCCATAGCCGGGGTAGGTCTGATGCAGTGCGGCCATCCATTGGTCGCGGTGGACTTTGGCCAAAATGCTCGCCGCTGAAATGGCCTCATCCAACGCATCGCCCCCCACCCAAGTCTCTACGTCGCCGTCAATGGGCGGGCGTTGGTTGCCATCGACGCGCACTCGATCGGGCACGTGATCGAGTGCGGCCACCGCTTGTGCCATGCCTTGAAGTGTGGCTTGCAAGATGTTGAGTTGATCGATGGTCTGGGCGGAGACTTCGATGATGGCCAAGCTCATCGCGTGTTGTTTGATTTGTTCAGCCAGGTGCTCGCGGCGTTTGGCCGAGAGCTTTTTTGAGTCATTGAGCCCGGCGATGGGCCGTTGTGGATCCAAGATGACCGCAGCCACCACCACCGGTCCTGCCAGCGGCCCACGGCCGGCCTCGTCGACGCCGGCGATGCGCTGTGTCATGGCTCGATGAACGCCAAAACGCGCTTTGCCGCCAAGTCATCGGCGGCAAGACGCGCGCGCCACTGGGTGGCCGTTCGTTGGTAATCGGCCACGCGTCGCGGTTCGCTGAGCCAGGCCAGCGCGGCGTCAGTCAACGCCTCGGGCGTGGCGTGGTCTTGAATGAACTCAGGGACCAGCGGTTGTTCGGTGAGAATATTGGGCAGTGCCACATGGGTTGTCTTCACCAAGCGAAGTGATCGAGCGATCCAGTGGGTCACTGGCGCCAAACGGTAAAAGACCACCTGCGGGCACGCCATGAGAAACGTCTCCAGCGTCACCGTGCCTGATGCATTGATCGCCACATCCGACCGAGCGAGTGCTTGACGCGTGGACTTGATCAACACCTCGACATCCAGCGCGTTGAGCGTGTCGCCACACAGGGCATGGACGCGGGCCACATGGTCTGCGTGCACCAAGGGCATGATGAAGTGTGCTTCGGGATGGTGCGCTCGAATCAGGCGAGCGGTTGCCATCAACAGCGCGGTGTGGCGGTCAAGTTCGCCGTTTCTCGACCCAGGCAGCAGCGCGATGGTGGGCCCAGTTGTGATGGGGTTGGTTTGTTGGGTGAGTTCGCTGAGTGTGTTTTCAATGTCATCGGCCAGCGGGTGGCCGACACAGGTTGTATCCAAGCCATGCGGTTCATACAGCTTGGGCTCAAATGGAAAAAGCGTCATCAGCGCATCGACTTGCTTGGCCAGCGTTTTCAAGCGGTGCGATCGCCAGGCCCAGACCGAGGGTGAGACGTAGTGCAGGGTGGGCACGCCTCGGGCTTTGAGTTGCTTGGCCAGGCCAAGGTTGAAGTCTGGGGCATCGATGCCGATGAACGCATCGGGTTGCCAGTCAATGATGTGTTGTCTAAAGTCACGACGCAGTCGCATCAGTCGGGGCAAATGCCCAATGACTTCTTGCAAGCCCATGACATTCAGCGAGTCCAGCCCAAACCAAGGCTTGACGCCTTGCGCGGCCATCAAAGGACCGGCCAGGCCAGCAAGCTCAATGTCTGGCCGGTGTTGCTTGAGCTTGGCGGCCAGATGGGCACCGAGATAATCGCCTGAAGACTCACCAACCGAGAGAACAAGCCGCATGGCGCTCAGCGGCACAAGCCGCGCTCAGAAGCCTGAATCCAGTCAATCATGGGTTTGATTTCAGGTTGATCTGATGCACGCGCTTGCAACTCATCGAGTGCTTCAGCGCGTTGCAAGCCACTTCGGTAGACCACGCGGTAGGCTTCTTTGATGTTGCGGATCTGCTCATCAGAAAATTGATGGCGCTTGAGGCCTTCGCTGTTGATGCCACGCGGGCGGGGCGGTTGACCGGAGACCATGACATACGCCGGCACGTCTTGGGTGACACCGCCATACATGCCCAAAAAAGCGTGATCGCCAATTTTACAAAACTGGTGGGCGCCCGAGAATCCAGCAAAAATCACGTGATCGCCGACATGCACGTGACCGGCCAGTGTGGCGCCATTGGCCATTGTGACGTTTGAGCCGACGTGGCAGTCGTGGGCGATGTGGCAATAGGCCATGATCCAATTGTGGTCACCGAGGGTGGTCAGTCCGCCGCCATCGCCACTGCCTCGGTTGATGGTCACCGACTCTCGAATGGTGTTGTCATCACCGATCACCAGCTTGGAGCGCTCGCCACGGTACTTTTTGTCTTGGGGCTCTGCGCCGATGGAGGCAAACTGGAAGACCCGGTTGCGTTGGCCTAAGGTGGTCTCGCCGGAGACAACCACATGCGGACCAATGACGCAGTCATCACCGATGACCACCTCGGATTCGATCACGCTGTAGGCGCCGATGGTGACGTTTTGTCCCAGCTGAGCCCCAGACTCAATGATGGCTGTGGGGTGAATGGTCACGGCCATTAGTCTTGGGGTGGTTTGGCCGCGCACAACAGCTCGGCGCTGGCCACCACGTCTTGATCGACAGTGGCGGTGGTTTCATACAGGCCCATGTTGCGCATCAGGCGCTTTTGGGTGACATTGAATATCAATTGATCACCGGGCACGACAATTTTGTTGAAGCGTGCTTTATCGACTTTGACCAAGTAAAACAGTTGGTTTTGTTCTTTGGCGGCCGCGTCGGCAAGATAGGCCAAACACCCCGCCGCTTGGGCCATGGCTTCGATGATCAAAACCCCAGGCATCACAGGGTGTCCTGGGAAGTGCCCCTGAAAAAATGGTTCGTTGATGGTCACATTTTTCAATGCCGACAACGTGGCGGGTTTGTCGCTTGTGAAGCTCAGCACCCGATCCACCAACAAAAATGGGTACCGGTGGGGCAGCAACTCCAATATTTTCTCAACGTCTGCGATCATTGTTGGGGTGACCTTTTATCTGGTTTCACTCTGATTTTTTTCAAGCTTTTTGAGGCGTTGGATCCACCCATCCAAACGAGTCAGTCTGACCAAGATGCGCTTCCAAGCTTGATGGGGCTGAGCCGGAATGCCCGAGCCATAGGTGCCGGGCTGATCAATCGACGCGACCACGGTACTCATCGCGGTGATCACCACCCGATCGGCGATCGTCAAATGACCGCCGATGCCACTGGCGCCTGCAATCATGCAGTACGCCCCAATGCGCGTGGAGCCAGCGATGCCGACACAGCCTGCAATCGCTGTATGATCCCCGATCTGGACATTGTGTGCAATCTGGACTTGGTTGTCGATGCGCACATCCGCCCCCAGCACGGTGTCTTCTAAAGCGCCTCGATCGATGGTGGTGTTGGCGCCGATCTCGCAATCATCGCCCACCACCACACGCCCCAGTTGGGGCACTTTGACCCACTGGCCGTCAGCCATGGCCAAGCCAAAGCCATCCCCACCCATCACCACGCCTGGGTGAGCGATGACGCGTTGCCCGAGCAGGCAACGGCTGCCCACATAGACCCGAGCCACGAGGTGGCTGTTGGCGCCGATCTCGGCGTGGTCTTCAATGATCGAATGTGGGCCCACCACCGCGCCTGGTCCAATCTGGCAGTGCGCGCCAACCACGCTGTGTGGGCCGACGGTGGCGCTGGGGGCCACATCCGCTGACGCGTCGACGACGGCGGTGTGGTGCACACCGGCCTCGTTGTCGGCCGGTGGGTTGAGCAGTTGTAAGGCCGAAGCCCACGTGGCGTATGGGTTGTCGCTGACCAATGCAGCGGTGGGGCAGGCGTTGAGCTGGTCTGGGTGGACAATGACCGCCCCGGCTTGGGTGCGTGTCAATTGTTCAGTGTAGGCGCGGTTGGCCAAGAAACTCAGTTGATGGGGTTGGGCGGCGGCCAAGGTGCTGGCGCTGTCAATGGTGCGGTCTGCTGGGCCGTGGTGTGCCACCCCCAAGGCGTGGGCGAGTGTTTCCAGCGTCCAGCTCATGGCGAGTCCTCGGTTTGTGATGCCAAGTCACTGGCGAGCCAAGCCAGCACCGCTTCGGTGATGTCCACCCGCTCTGAGGCGTAGGCGACGGGGCTTGTTAAAATCAGATCATAGTTGTTGGCGCGCGCCACTTCAGACACCGCCAGCTCGATGGTGTCTTCCAAGTCGTTGGTTTCGGCATTGGTTCGAAAGCGCACTTCTTCTGCCAGGTCGTCTCGTCGTCGATCGATGCTGCGGCGAAGGTTTCGGGCTTCGAGCGCCAAAGATTGGCGTTGATTGCCCAGCAACTCACCACCGTCAACATCATCATTGCCATCACCAGCCAGTTGCGTCTCGATTTCTTCCAAGCGGGCCTCATCGGCCAGCAAGGCTTCGTTGCGGGGGCGAAACTCGCGGTCGAGGGTATCGCGAACGCGTTGAACTTGGGGTGCCTCATCAAACAGTCGTTGCATGTCGACATACCCAATTTTGGCTTCTTGCGCACCCAATGGGTTGGTGCAAACAAGACCCGCCAAGCAGACTAATTGCAAACATAGTCTGCGCGCCGACATCTTAGAACACCTGACCAAAACTAAATTGCAAGGTCTGGACCTCATCGCCTTGGCGCTTGATCAGCGGTTGCGATAGGTTGATCACAATGGGGCCCACAGGCGCTTGCCACGTGACCGAAAGGCCGGTGGTGGCTCGCAAAAGATCCGCATCAAAGCTGTCGTAGTTGGAGAACACGTTACCCACGTCCACAAACCAAGACAGGCGAGTGCCCGATGCTTCAACAAATGGAATGGGGAACGCAAACTCCATGCCACCGGACAATTTGAAGTCGCCACCAACTGAACGACAGAATCGATCCTTGGGTCCCAGTGAGTTGTCATCGAAGCCCCGGATGTCGGAGACGCCACCTGCAAAGAAGTGCTCATAGAACGGCAGACCGTCATCCAGCGTCACAATCTCATCCACCTGGCAGCGGCCAGCCAGACGCTCAGGCTCGATTGGCTCGATGCCCAGTCGCTCGTCATAGTTGTCGAGCACCCCGCCATAAGACACGTCGGCACGCACACCAAACGCCATGGTTTGCCCTATCGGCCAGTATTTTCTGCCCCGATAAGAAAACTTGTAATACTCGCGCGTGCTGCCCGGCAGCGAGAGCTCGGTACTCAGTCGGTTCAACGAGCCCCGAGTGGGGTTGAGGTAGTGGTTGCGGCTGTCCCGAGACCAGGTCGCATCGAGCACATAGGAGGTCACTCGGCGTTCTGCTGCAGAGATTAAGCCGTCTTGGTCAGCATCGAGGGAGATCCCCAAGGGCCGCTCGGCTGGCGTTGCCAAAACCACAGGGCTGTCGGGGTCATCTGGGTCGGTGGGCAAGAAAGCCACAGGCAAATTGATGTCAATGCGCTGAGCGGAGGCACCGACGCGCAAGAAATCAAATTCAGTGAGTGGGAACCCAAAGCTCACGCCCCCGGCCGCTTGGCTGGTGGAGAACGAGGAGATGTTCGCATCACCCTGGTCAAACTCGGTGTAGCGCAAGAAAAACCCTCTGGAGACGCCGTCATCGGTGTAGTAGGGGTTGGTGTAGTTGACGCCAATCTGGGACAGAATGGAGCTTCTTGACACGGAAAAGCCCACTTGGCGGCCGGAGCCCAAGAAGTTGTTTTGCTCAACCGACACCGACGCAATCAGGCCTTGGATCTGCGAATAGCCCAGGCCCACTTGGAAGTTGCCCGAGGGGGTCTCTTCGACACTGACGGTGATGTCAATTTGGTCTTCGCTGCCATCGACAGGCTCGGTCTCAATGTTGACATTGTCGAAAAAGCCCAGCCGTTCGATGCGGATTTTGGATCGATCGAGCAAGGCTTGAGAAAACCAAGAGCCCTCGAACTGGCGCATCTCTCGGCGCAACACCTCATCTTTACTCTGGTCGTTGCCTTGGAACTCGATGCGTCGCACATAAACCCGTTGGCCAGGCTCAACAAAAAAGTTCAGCTCAACTTCTTGGTTGGCGCGGTCCAGTGTGGGTCGTGGGCTGACATTGGCGAATGCATAGCCGATGTTGGACAACACCGCGGTGATGTTTTCAACCGACGATTCAACGTCTTTTCTTGAGAACCGCTCACCCACTTCGATCATTAGAAGCCGGCGCAAGAAGGCTTCGGTCAGCACCAGATCACCGGTGATGTTGATGTCGCTGACGGTGAACACCTCGCCCTCTCGGACGTTGGCGGTGACAAAGATGTCTTGCGCGTTGGGGCTGATGGAGACTTGGGTCGACTCGATGGCAAAGTCAATGTAGCCTCGGTCAAGATAGAACGAGCGAAGCGTTTCTAGATCGCCTGAGAGTTTCTCGCTGGTGTATTGGGTTTTGCCCTGCCAGAAGCGCCAGCCTCTTTTGGTATCGGTCTCAAAATCGTCTCGCAGTTCGTCTTCGGTGAAGCTCTCATTGCCCACGATGTTGATGTGTCTGACTTGGGCTTGGTCGCCCTCGGTGATTTCAATCACCAAAGAGACGCGGTTGCGCACCAAGTTGCTGACTTGCATGTCGACATCGACGTTGTAGTAGCCACGGCCAAAGTACTGGCGAATCAATTCTTGTTGGATGCGATCGAGGTTGAGCTGATTGAAAATTTCGCCTTCTGCAATGCCAATGCCAGCCAATGCGGGCATCATTTCTTCTGTTTTGATTTGGCGGTTGCCGGTGATAGAAATCGATGAAATGGCTGGGCGCTCTTGGACCCGGATGATGAGCGTGTTGTTGTCTCTTAAAAGCTCAACGTCTGAGAAAAAGCCTGTTTGGTATAGGTCACGGATGGTAGAACGCGCCAACGCGGGGGCGAATTCATCGCCGACCTCAATGGGGATAAAGCTGAAGATGTTCCCCTCAGAAATCCGCTGAATCCCATCCACTCGGATGTCCTCAACAACAAAGCGCTCCCCCCACGCTGGACTGGCGACGATCACAAGGATCACAATAGCGAGGAATTTTCTCATTCAAAACATCCGTATTGGTTGGGCATCGGTGTCGGTAAACCTTCAAGTTTAGGCGATCAGCCTTAATATATCGTTAAATATGGCAATTCCCATGAGCATGACAATCAGCATCAACCCCACGTATTGGCCCACCACCTGGGTGTGTTGAGACACCGGTGACCCTTTGATGATCTCCACCAGGTAGTACAGCAAATGCCCGCCGTCGAGCATTGGGATGGGCAGTAAGTTGATGATCGCCAAAGACAGGCTGATCAGGCCCAAAAAGAACAAAAACCGGGAGATCCCCAGACGCGCCGACTGATCGGCCAGTCGGGCGATGGTGATCGGCCCGGATAGGTTATCCAAAGAGGCTTTGCCCATCACCATCCGACCCAGCATCCCCAGCGTGGCGGTGCTCAGCCGCCAAGTCTCAGAGGTGGCCTGCCCAAGGGCTTCAATCGGGCCGCGTTGATCGATCACAAACGCCCGCTGAATGTCCGATTGCATGGACTCAGATGGGCGCGGCGACTGAATGCCCAAAATGGCCCGATCGCCGTCGGCACTGACCGTTGGCACCACCTCAAATGTCATCTGTTGCCCGTCTCGCTCGACCAACACCGCCAGTGCTTGAGGCTGGCCGGTGGCGTCCAGACCTTGTTGGGGGACCACCTCGGTGATCGCTTGCCAACCATCAATGGCCACGCCATTGATGGCGATGATCTTATCGTTGGCCTGAAGCCCCGCTTGCTCGGCTGGCGAGCCTGCGTTGATCTCGCCAATTTCGGCTGGCAAGTCGGGTCGCCACGGGTTCAAGCCCAGCGCTTCCAGGGTTTGGTCTTCTTTGAAATCGGCGCCCAAGCCGCTGAGGTCCAACTCGATCAGGCGCCGCGATTGCTCCACAGACTCCACTTCGAGCGTGGCCGTCCCCCGATCCAGTGCGATGGGCGTCAGCGCCAACATGGCGTGGGTCCAGGTGTCGACGGTTTGATCGTTGACACGAACAATCTGGTCTTGGGGGTTGATGCCGGCATCCGCGGCCAGGCCTGTGGGTTCACCGACAATCGGGCGCATGGCACCAATGCCAATGACAAACATCAACCAAAACGCCGCCACGGCAAAAACAAGATTGAAGATTGGGCCCGCGGCCACAATGGCAATGCGTTGCGAGACGGGTTTGCGGTTGAACGACTCGCTTTGGTGTTCGCTGGGCACCGGTTGGGCCCGCTCGTCTTGCATCTGAACGTAGCCACCCAAGGGGATGGCGGCGATTTGGTAGCGGGTGCCATCGCGTGCGGTTCGAGACCACAACGCGCGCCCAAAACCAACAGAAAAGCACAACACGCGCACACCGCAGCGCCGAGCCACCCAAAAGTGGCCGAATTCGTGGAAGGTCACCAAAAGCCCAAGGGCAACCAGCAACCAAAAAACGGGGCCGACGATCTCCATCCAGATGCTTTATTCAATTCAGGCGAACAAGCCCCATTGTACTGGTTTGCGCCTGCGGATTTGGATGGGATTAGAGGTGGTGGAGCGCGGCCATGGCCAGCGTGAAAAAGGGCAACGCCGCCCCCAGGCTGTCGAGCCTGTCCAAAATCCCCCCATGGCCGGGCAGCAGTTGGGAGCTGTCTTTGAGCCCGGCCTGTCGCTTCAAAAGGCTGATCGTGAGATCGCCGACAATCGAAATGGCCGCCAGTGCCAGACCCAGCGCCGCCAGCCAGGCCCATGAGACCTGATAGCCAACGGGCAAAACCGCCTGTGCCACAGGGGCCAACACCATGGCGGCCAGCACGCCCCCGTAGACCCCAGCCCAGGTCTTTTTCGGGCTGATGTTGGGCGCAAGCTTGGCGCCCCCGAAGGCGCGCCCAGCAAAATAGGCGCCAATGTCGGCCCCGGCAATGATCGCAATGACCCAAACAATCAGCCAAGGATTGATCGATTGCAGCAAGACCAACGACAGCCAGGTCCCGGTCAACAGGCCACCCAAGAAAACAGCCACCCACCCCGTGGCGCGCTGGTTTGTGGGGTGTCGCAGCCAATACAGCGGCCCGATCCAGGCCAAGGCCACAACCCCCAGCCACGCCCCAGACCATTGCATGCCCGCCTGCCACCACAAAAGCCCGCCGATGGTCGTCACCGCCGCGATATAGAGCACCACCCAGGCCGGCGTGGTGATCTTGGCCAATCGGGTGGCTTCCCAGCCGCCGACCAACAGCACAACGGCCATGGCCAGCACAGCAAACAGCACAGGCGGGGCAAAAAAGACGGCACCGAAGCCAACGATCGCGATGATCACCGCCGTGATAACGCGGTCTTTAAGCATTTTCGACTTGGGGCAGCGTTCCGAAGCGACGTTGTCGACTGGCAAAATCAGACAGCGCGGTGTCGAGTTCCTCGGCCCCAAAATCGGGCCACAAGGTGTCTGTGAAGTGGAGTTCGGTGTAGGCCATCTGCCACAGCAAGAAGTTGGACAAGCGTTTCTCGCCACCGGTGCGAATCAACAGATCCGGCGCGGGCAGGCCTTGGGTGTAGAGTTTGTCTTCCACCACTTGTTCGGTGATTTGTTCGGGCCGGAGCACCCCTTGGGTGATTTCTTCAGCCAGTTGGCGCATCGCGTGGGTGATCTCTGCGTGGCCCCCGTAGTTGACCGCGACATTGAGATACAAGCCATCGTTGTTTCGGGTCTTGGCTTCGGCGCGGCGCATGCCATCGCGGATCGCAGCATTGAATGCCACACGGTGGCCAATAAACCGCAGCGAGACATTGTTTTGATCGAGCTCGGCAACATCGCGGTTGAGTGCATTGAGGAACAACTCCAGCAGGTGCTTGACCTCGACGCTGGGTCGGTGCCAATTCTCGCTGGAGAAGGCATACACGGTGAGCGTGGAAACACCCCGCTTGGCCACCGCTTCGACGGTTCGTTTCAAGGCATCGCTGCCGGCTTGGTGGCCGGCTGATCGCGGTTTGCCTTGGTTTTGGGCCCAGCGACCGTTGCCATCCATCACAATGGCGATGTGCTGGGGGAGGTGAGCGGTCTGAGACATCCCTCAGATTTCCATCAATTCCCGCTCTTTGGCCGCAACCAGCTCGTCGACTTTGGCCACGTACTGGTCGGTGAGTTCTTGAATCATGCTCTCCCCCTTTCTCACGTCGTCTTCTGTTAATTCTTTGTCTTTCAAAAAGTCTTTGAGCTGGCCATTGGCGTCCCGACGGATGTTGCGAATCGCGACTTTGGCCTGTTCGCCCTCACCACTGACCACTTTCGCCAACTCAGCGCGCCGCTCTTCGGTCAGCGCGGGCAACGGCACCCGAATATTGGTGCCTGAGGTGGCGGGATTGAGCCCCAAATCTGAGGTCATGATCGCTTTTTCAACCGCGCCCACCATCGACTTGTCGAAGGGCACCACACTCAAGGTGCGCGCATCTTCGCTGTTGATGTTGGCCACTTGATTGAGTGGCACCACAGAACCGTAGTACTCCAACGAGATATGCTCGAGCAGGCTGGGGTGCGCCCGGCCCGTGCGGATTTTGGCCAACTCAGCCTCCAGTGATTGGGCTGACTTGGCCATGCGGTTTTGTGCTTCAGATTTGATGTCGTTCAACATTGATCGCTTTCCTAGCTCACCAAAGTCCCGACTTGTTCGCCTTGGATCAATCGATCCAGTTCGCCGGCACGGTGAAGGTTGATGATTCGAATCGGCATGGACTGATCACGGCACAACACAACCGCATTGGTATCCATCACCTCAAGCTTTTGCTCGATGACTTCATCATAGCCGATTGTCGCATAGTGTTTGGCGTCGGCATTGGTGACCGGGTCTGAGCTGTAGATCCCATCGACTTTGGTGGCTTTGATCATCAAGTCTGCACCGATCTCAATTGCTCGGAGGCTGGCTGCGGTGTCGGTGGTGAAAAAAGGATTGCCGGTGCCTGCTGCAAAAATCACCGCGCGATTTTTCTCCAAATGCCGGATGGCTCGGCGGCGGATGTAGTCCTCGCACACTTCGCGCACAGACACCGCCGACATCACGCGTGTGGTCACGCCGGCCGTTTCTAACGCGTCTTGCAAGCCCAAGGCGTTCATGACCGTGGCCAGCATGCCCATCTGATCGCCGGTGATCCGATCGATCCCAGACGCCGCCAGCCCTTTGCCGCGGAAGATGTTGCCGCCGCCGACGACGATGCCGATTTGGACGCCGGCGGCGACCACCGCCTTCACTTCTTGGGCAATGCGAGAACTGACCTTGGGATCGATGCCATAGTCAAGCTCACCAAGCAATGCCTCGCCACTGAGCTTGAGCAGGATGCGCGACACCACCGGTGGGTTGGACATGATCAGTTTCCTTTGACCTGTTGCATGACCTCAGCTGCGAAGTCTTCTTCTGCTTTTTCGATGCCCTCGCCGACTTCCAGTCGAGAAAAGGCCATCACTTCAGCGTCTCGAGACTTGAGGAGCTTCTCGACCGTGACATCGCCATCTTTAACAAACGGCTGGCCTGTGAGGGTGATCTCTGCCAGGTGCTTTTTCAGTCGCCCCTCGACCATCTTCTCAATGATCTCAGCGGGCTTGCCACTGTCGGCCGCTTGCGCCACCAGAATGTCTTTTTCTTTGGCCAACACATCAGCCGGCACATCGTCTGGCTTGACGTAGGCGGGGTTGAGTGCGGCCACATGCATTGCCAGATCACGAGCAAGATCCTCGTCTCCACCGCGCAAAGCGACCATGACACCGATGCGACCACCGTGGATGTAGCAGCCCATGTTGGCGCCTTCAACGCGCAAGTGCGACAAACGGCGGACTTGGACGTTTTCACCGATCTTTGCCACCAACTGCTGGCGTGTATTTTCAACCGTGTCACCGCTGGGCAGGCTGGAGGCCAACAGGTCATCGATGTCGTCTGTCTGCAGCGCGTTGTGTGCCACAGCAGAGGCAAACTCGACGAAGTTGTCGTCCTTGGCCACAAAATCGGTTTCGCAATTGACCTCGACCATCACCGAGTGGCCGTTTTGGCTGGCGTGAACGATGGTGCCTTCAGCGGCGACCCGATCTGACTTCTTGTCGGCTTTGGCCAGGCCGGACTTTCTTAAGTTCTCAAGCGCTGCGTCCATGTCGCCTTGGGTTTCAACCAGGGCTTTTTTACATTCCATCATGCCCGCGCCGGTGCGTTCTCTGAGTTCTTTCACCTGTGAGGCTGTCACACTCATGACTGATCTCCTGCATCGCTTTGGTCGTCTGACTTGGCCGCTGTTTTCTTGGCCACTTTTTTAGCCACTTTCTTTTTGGTGGTCTTTTTCTTGGTCACCTTTTTCTTAGCGGCTTTCTTTTTGGTCACCTTTTTAGACGCGGGTGCGGCGGCCTCATCTTTGGCAGGCGCGGCGGGTGCGTCAGTGCCCGCATCAGCGGCGGGCTGGCTCTCGGCCGGCTGAGATTCTGCTGTCTGGGGTTGTGCTTCTTTGGGTTGTGGTTCTGCCGACTCACTCTCGGACTTGGGCGCACTCGCGGCGGTGACTTTCTTTTTCTTGGCCACTTTTTTCTTGGTGACTTTCGCCGCAGGCTTGTCGGTTTTGCTTGCCGGCTCGCTGGCCACGACCGGGTTGCCGTCGGCGTCGAGCTCAACAAACTCATCGCCGCCTTCTGCAGGCCCTGCAGACGGTGCCGATGCGCGGCCTTCTAAGATCGCATCTGCCGCCATTTGGGTGTACAGGCGAATGGCACGAATCGCATCGTCGTTGCCTGGAATCACATAATCGATGTTGTCAGGCGAGTGGTTGGTGTCAACCACCGCGATCACAGGGATGCCCAGCTTTCTGGCTTCAGCCACAGCAATCGACTCATGGCCCACATCGACCACGAACAACGCATCGGGCAAGCCCTTCATGTCTTTGATGCCACCCAAGCTTTGTTGCAGCTTGTTGCGCTCGCGGGTCAACTGCAGCACTTCTTTTTTGACCAGCCGTTCAAAACTGCCGTCGGTCTCCATTTGCTCGAGCTCTTTGAGCCGATTGATGGATTGGCGAACCGTTCTGAAGTTGGTCAGCATGCCACCCAGCCAGCGGTGTGACACGTATGGGCTGTTGGCGCGGGCGGCCTCTTCGGCGATCGCCTGGCTGGCGGCGCGTTTGGTGCCGACGAACATGACTGTTCCGCGGCGGGCAGCCAAACGGCTCAAGAAATCCAGCGACTCTTTAAAAAGAGGCAGGGTCTCTTCTAGGTTGATGATGTGGATTTTGCCCCGTGCCCCGAAAATGAAGGGCTCCATTTTGGGGTTCCAATACCGGGTCTGGTGACCAAAGTGAACGCCTGCTTCGAGCATTTGGCGCATGGTAACGTTTGGCATGATCTTGCTTCCTCATTGTGTTGGACAACCCACTGCGGTGCCGAGCCTATTTCAGCTGCGACTGACATGAGATAAATTGTCCGGGGTTTAAGCCTCCGCATGGTCTGTGGTTGCGAACCGCTGTCTGGCGAACCAAACCGCGGCAACCCCGCACCACTAAACGACCTGCGTGTGTCGGTAAATCCCTGCAATTATAGCCTTGAGCACGCGCGCCGGGCAAGCCCCCAAATCGAGCGGAGCGCTGTTTTTGGGCCCAGTTGGCCTTAAAATAGGGCCGATGATGCTGTTGAGCGCCTACCAATTCATTGATTTAGACGGACTGCCCTTAAAACAGGCCGATTTTCGCGCCGAAGCCAAACGGCTTGGGTTGATCGGCACCGTGGTCATCGCCCACGAGGGGATCAACTTTTCTGTGGGCGGCCCGCGGCCTCAATTGGACGCGTGGCAGGCGTATCTGGCCGCAGAACACGGGATTGATCAATTGGTGACCAACTTCCAACCCGTTGATTCTGTGCCGTTTTTGCGGCTTCGCGTGCGCATCCGCCCAGAAATCATCACCTTTGACCCGAACATCCAGCCCCACCACACCGGCACCGCCGATCATGTCGATCCGGCCACTTGGCACGCGCTGATCCAAGACCCGAATGTGCAGCTGGTCGACACCCGCAACGACAACGAGTGCCAGGTGGGCAGCTTTGTGGGCGCCCAAAACCCCAAGATCGAGAAATTCAGTGAGTTTGGTGAATGGGCCACCGGGCATTTGGACCCCGCTCGACCGGTGGCCATGTTCTGCACCGGCGGTGTTCGCTGCGAGAAAGCGGGCAGCCACCTCAAAGCCCATGGGTTCGGCGAGGTGTATCAGCTTGAAGGTGGCATCCTCAGTTACTTGCAACAGATGGACCCGGATCAATCGTTGTGGGATGGTGAGTGTTTTGTGTTCGATGACCGCATTGCAGTCGATCATGCGCTCAAACCCACGGATCAGGGGATTTGTGCGGGGTGTCGCAACCCGGTGGATGGTCTGGATGCCAACAATCTACCGCCGTGGGATGAGGCTGGGCAATGCCAGATTTGTCACCAACAGTTTTGCGATGACAAAATGGCCGGCATCAAAGAACGCGTTCGGCAAATGGCGTTGGCGCGCGAGCGTGGCCAACGTCACTTGGGCCCACAGGGCGACGATCAAAGCGCGTAAAGCTCGGTCCCAACGGCGTTGCTGGGTTGGGGTGTGGGTGGTGTCAGACCAACGACAACAGCTGGTCTTTCGCTTTTTCGAGTGTTAGGTTGACCCGCTCTTGGCCTCGGGGCTGATACTCGCACTCGCCCTGGTCCAGGCCACGATCAGACAGCACCACGCTGTGGGGAATGCCCAACAGCTCGGCGTCGGCAAACATCACCCCAGGGCGCTGGTTGCGATCGTCGAGCAACACCGCAACACCTGCTGCAGTCAGGGTCTCATAAAGCGCCTCGGCGGCTTCTTTGACCCGATGAGACTTGTGGCCGTTCAGGGGCAAGATGACCACCTGAAAAGGCGCCATCGGCTCAGGCCAAATGATGCCCCGGTCGTCGTGGTTTTGTTCGATGGCTGCGGCCACAATCCTGGACACGCCGATGCCATAACAACCCATCAAAGGATGGACAGCTTTGCCGTTTTCATCCATCACCACCGCGTTCATGGCTTTGGAGTACTTGTCACCCAGCTGGAAAATGTGCCCCACTTCAATGCCGCGGATCAGCTCGATTGCGCCCGAGCCATCCGGTGCGGGGTCACCGGCGATCACCTTTCTTAAGTCAGCCACGTCAGGCAGGGCCACGTCGCGGTCCCAGTTGATGCCAAAGTGGTGCTGGCCGTCGGTGTTGGCGCCGGCACTGAAATCACTCATCACCGCGACCTGGCGGTCGACCACCATGGGGATGGGCAGGTTGACCGGCCCCAACGAGCCTGGGTGCGCGCCAATCACTTGCTTGATTTTTTCATCGCTGGCGAAGGTCAGGGGACTGGCCACCTGATCGAGCTTTTCGGCTTTGACCTCGTTGAGTTCATGATCGCCCCGAACCAACAGCGCAATCAGATCATGCTCGCATTGCGCATCGGCCTCCACCACCAGCGTCTTGACGGTTTTTTCGATGGGTTGATTGAACTGTTCGACCAGCTCATCAATGGTTTTGGCGTTTGGGGTGTCGATCGTCTCCAGATCTTTTTCAGGCGCGGCGCGCTCGCCGATGGCAACGGCTTCAGCGCGCTCAACATTGGCGGCGTATTGGGTATCGGGGACATGCGCGAGTTGGTCTTCGCCTGAGTCGGCCAGCACATGGAACTCGTGGCTGGTCGCGCCACCGATGTTGCCTGAATCGGCTTCCACCGCCTTAAACTCCAAACCCAGTCGCTCAAAGATCCGTGTGTAGGTGTCAAACATCACCTGGTAAAAAGAATCCAACGAGCCCTCATCCATGTGGAAGGAGTAGCCGTCTTTCATCAGAAATTCTCGTGCGCGCATCACGCCAAAGCGCGGTCTGATCTCGTCTCTGAACTTGGTTTGGATCTGGTAAAAACAAATCGGCAGCTGCTTGTATGAGCGAAGCTCGGCGCGCGCAAAATCGGTGATCACCTCTTCGTGGGTGGGCCCGAATGCAAATTCGCGCCCGGCTCGATCGGTGATTTTGAGCAAAAGCGGGCCAAAGGCATCCCAACGTTCGGTCTCTTGCCACAGCTCAGCCGGTTGGACGGCGGGCATCAACAGCTCAAGACAGCCGGCCTTGTCCATTTCTTCTCTGACCACCTGCTCGACCTTGCGAAGCACCCGAAGGCCCAGTGGCGTCCAGGTGTAGATGCCTGAGGTCAGTTTTCGGATCATGCCCGTTCTGATCATCAGCTGGTGGCTGACGATTTCGGCATCGTTCGGGACCTCCCGTTGGGTGGCCAAGTGAAATTGTGAGATTTTCATGCGAAAGCTGGGCTCTGAGCGTTGCTAAAAACAAGCCACCATCATAGCAGGAGATGACCCATTGACCCAATGGTGATAACCTGACATGACCATGGTCGCCAACAACCCCAACCCAAAAAAAGCCCGGGGCGCTTTCTTGCTGCCCAATGCCTTCACAACAGCCGCCTTGTTGGCCGGGTTTTACGCCATCATCGCCTCATTCAATGGCGACATCATCTCAGCGTGCGTGGCCATCTTGGTGGCCGGGATCTTGGATGGGGTGGACGGTCGGGTGGCGCGCATGACCAACACCCAATCAGAGTTTGGCGTGCAATACGACAGCCTGTCCGATCTGGTCTCGTTTGGCATCGCCCCGGGGGTGTTGGCGTTTGCTTGGGTTGCCGGCGCGCTGGGGACACCAGAGACCACCACCGCCAAGCTGGGCTGGTTGGCGGCGTTTTTTTACACGGCCTGCGCGGCCTTGCGCTTGGCGCGGTTCAACACCCAAGCCGGTGTCGCCGATAAGGTGTATTTCCAAGGCATGGCATCACCTGCCGCGGCCGGCACATTGATGTCGACGGTGTGGTTTTCGATCGATCGGGGCATTCCCCCAGGCGTGATGGCCGGTCCTGTGCTGGTGCTGATGGTGTGTTTGGGGGCGTTGATGGTCTCAGGGATTCGGTATTACAGTTTCAAGCAAGCCCCACCCAGCGGTCGGGTGCCCGTCACCAAGGTCTTGATCTTGATCGGGGTGTTGGCGTTGCTGGCGATTGACTTGCCGGCGGTGTTGTTTGCCATTGGCGTGACCTACACCCTGTCGGGGCCGGTGTTGACCATCAAAGGCCGCTACGCCGCGCGTCAACGGCGTCGGCGTGAGCTCGACTAGGACCGGTCCATGTCTCGCATCAGCGCTGTTCAACACCAACGTCTCACCGCCATGGGCATTCCTGTTTGGACCAAGACCCACGCCCCAGGCGCGGCGGATCAATTGCGGATTCGTTTGGCCAGCGGCGACGGCCAGTGGGTGTTGGTCCAGCGCCAACCCTGGCGGGGCGAGTTCGATGCCCTGCTCGCCGACATCACCGCCACATTGGGCGTCGCCGATTGCCGCTTTGGTCAGTGGGCGAAAAGTCAAGAAGCGGGGGTGGGGGTGGCTGAGCTTGCTGAGCGTGGCGTGCGGCGGGTGCTGTCGTTCGGTCCGCCACCGCGCCCGGTGGAGGCGCCTGAGGTGATTGAAGTGCCCACGCTGCAAGCGATCCACGATGACCCCGAGGCCAAGCGCGCGTTGTGGGCTCAACTCAGCGCGCACCAATTGAACTGATGGCTGCCCGCTTAGCGCCGTCTGCTGACCCTGATGACCGACTGATCCGCCGATTGGATCAGGCCGATTTGTCGGCGGTGATGGCCATCGAGACGGTGGCGTATGACTTCCCTTGGAGTCTGCCCATTTTTGGAGATTGCCTGCGGGCGGGGTATGCCTGTTATGGGATGTTCGATCAAGGCGTTTTGCAAGGCTATGCCATCGTCTCCAGCGCGATCGATGAGGCGCATCTGCTGAATCTGTGTATTCGCCAGGAAGCGCGTCGCCAAGGCTTGGCGGAGGTGATGCTCGATCATGTGCTGACCGAGGCTGAGCTTGGGGGCGTTGATCGGTGCTTTTTAGAGGTCAGGCCATCGAATAAACCCGCCCGACGGCTGTACCAAAAATCAGGGTTTCGTGTGATTGGCCGGCGGCCGGGTTACTACCCCAGCCAAGAGGGTCGCGAAGACGCGTGGGTGATGCTGTGCCACCTCAGCGAGCGGCCGCGGCTTGGATTCGAACACCCCCCAACTGACCGCCCTTAAACAACCCCACCATCACCGCATAAAAATGGTGCAGCGCATCGAACGTGGCTTGGTCTTGCTCGGCAATGAACGCGGCTTTTTGATCTTCAAAAGCCGCCAAGCGCTGGGCGACAAACTCACTCCAAGCGGTGGACATGTCTTCAAAGACCACATTCTCAAACCCCGCCTCGGACAAATCCAGCATGTAGCGTGACCGATCGGGCAGGTGGGGACAAAACACCTCGTCTGCCAGGGTCTTTTGGGTGGCCTCATCCAGCGGTCGGCGCGCATAAAAATCTTCCAAGTACAGCTGGCCTGAGGGCTTGAGGGTGGCATGCAAGCGCGCAAACAGCGCGGCTCGGTGGGGGATGTGCAGCACCGTCAGCCAGCTGACCACCGCATCGTGGTGGTGCGTTTTCAAGGGCATCTCCAAGACATCACCACAGCGGTGTTCAACGCAGCCATCCAGCCGGCAGCGCTTGGTGAGGGTTTGGGCCAGTTGATTCAAGTCAGGCTGCAGTTCAACGGCGTGGACGCGCGCGCCCAGCCGCTTTGCCAGATAACGCGCGGGCCCGCCGAGCCCCGCACCGACATCCAGCACGGTGTCATCACCCGTCAGTTCGAGCGCTTCGATGGCATGGTCAACGGCATCGGTGCCGCCGTAGTGCAACTGATCGAGATCATGCAACTGGGCCGCCTGCAGGGGCCCATCGGTCAAGCCGCGTGCGGTTAACGCGCGCTCGACACGCTCCATTTGCGTGTAGAGCTTCATTTGCTTGATGGTTTGATCGTCGCCAATGGCCATGTCGGTGTCTGTGACGAAGCGCCAGTCAAGCCAGCGACTGGAGTTTTTCGATTTGGGTGGTCAGCTCGTCGACCGCGTGCTGGTGCTGGGTCAACCGCTCGCGCTCTTTGGCCACCACCGCCTCGGGGGCATTGGCGACAAAGCGCTCGTTGGCCAATTTGTTCTCTGTGCTGGCCAAGCCTTGGCGTTCTTTATCGAGTTGTTTGGCCAGCCGCTCGAGTTCTTCTGTGACATCGACCAAGCCGGCCAACGGAATCAACAACCGCATTTGGCCGACCAATGACACCGCCGCGCCCTGGGCGGGGTCGTCATCGGCGTCGTCATCGGCGTCGTCGGGGCTCAACCATTCGATGGAGTCCAACCGCGCCAACCGCGCCACCCAGTCCCCCAGGCGCGCCATCCGGTCTTGGTCATCCGCGCTGCCTTGTTGGATCAACAGCGGCATGGGTTTGCCCGGCGCCAAGCCAAGCTCGGTCCGGGTTGACCGGATCGCAGAAATCACCGCTTTGAGCCACTCGACATCGCGCGTGGCTTGCTCGTCTTCGGCCGCGGCAACAGGCCAAGGTTGGGTGCTGATGCTGTCACCGGCCACACCGGCAGATGCTTTGACTTGTTGCCAGATCTCTTCGGTGATGAAGGGGACAAAGGGGTGCAGCAAGCGACAGCTGACCTCGAGCACGTGGGCCAAGGTGTGGCGGGTGGCGTTGGCGCACGCGGGGTCGTTATCGGCATTCGGTGCTTGCAGCGCCGGTTTGGCCAGCTCCAAGTACCAATCACAAAACTCGTGCCAAATGAACTCATACAGCGCTTGCGAGGCCAAGTCGAACCGGTATTGATCCAGCGCCTCATCGACTGTCTTGATGGTCGATCCCAACCGCGACAAGATCCAGCGCGCGGGGACGTCCAGCGCCTGAGGTGGCGGGGGTGTGATCGGCTCATCACCCACATGCATCAAGGTAAACCGCGCCGCGTTCCACAGTTTGTTGAGAAAGTGGCGATACCCCGCGCAACGCGACAGATCAAAGTTCAGGTCGCGACCGTGACCAGCGAGCGAGGTGAACGTAAAGCGCAAGGCATCGGCGCCGTGGCTGTCGATGCCGTTAGGAAACTCTTGGCGGGTGGCTTTTTCAATTTTTTTGGCTTTGTCGGGTTGCATCAACGACTGGGTGCGCTTGGCCACCAGCGACTCCAAGTCAATGCCATCGATGACATCCAACGGATCCAATACATTGCCGCGGGATTTCGACATTTTTTGACCATCGGCATCGCGGATCAGGCCGGTGATGTAGACCGACTTGAAGGGCACCTGGTCGGTGAAATGGCCGGTCATCATGATCATTCGGGCGACCCAAAAAAAGATGATGTCGAAACCGGTCACCAGCACCTGTGTGGGCAAGTAGCGATCAAAGCCGGCTTGGGCCATGCGCTCAGGATCGGGCCAGCCCATGGTCGAATGCGCCCAAAGCGCTGAAGAAAACCACGTCTCCAAGACATCGTCGTCTTGGTGGAGTGATACCGCCTCACCCAGGCCATGGCGCTCGCGCACTTCAGCCTCATCGCGACCGACGTAGCACCGCCCGTCATCATCAAACCACGCGGGGATCCGATGGCCCCACCACAGCTGCCTGGAAATACACCAGTCTTTAAGGTCTTCCATCCACCGGCGGTAGGTGTTGATCCAATTGCCTGGCACAAAATCAATCTGTCCTGACTCGACCAACGACAAGCCCAGCTCGCCCAATTGGTCCATTTTGACAAACCACTGATCGGTCAAGAAAGGTTCGATGATCTCGCCCGAGCGATCGCCTCTGGGCACCACCATCGCGTGGGGTTTTTCTTCGATCAACAGGCCTTGGGCTTTGAGGTCTTCGAGGATGCGTTTGCGCGCGACGAACCGATCCAGGCCTTGGTAGGTCTTGGGGGCGTTGTCGTTGATGGTGCCGTTGGGGTTGAATATATTGATCGGTGCCAGGCCATGGCGTTGACCGACCTCCCAGTCATTAAAGTCATGCGCGGGGGTGATCTTGACACACCCGGTCCCAAACTCAGGGTCCACATAGTCATCGGCGATGACCGGGATCTCTCGATCGGTCAGCGGCAACAACACGGTCTGTCCGACCAAGTCACGGTAACGCTCATCGTCGGGGTGGACGGCGACGCACACATCGCCCAGCAAGGTCTCGGGTCGGGTGGTGGCGACCACCACATCCCCCCGGCCATCGCTTCTGGGGTAGCGGATCGACCACAAGTGGCCCTGCTCGTCGGTGTTGACCACCTCCAGATCAGAAATCGCGGTTTGCAGCACCGGGTCCCAGTTGACCAGCCGTGGGCCACGATAGATCAGCCCCTCGTCGTACAGCCGAACAAAGGTCTCAATGACCGCTTCGGACAAATCCGGGTCCATCGTGAAGCGCTCGCGCGACCAATCCGCTGACGCCCCGAGACGACGCATTTGCCCGGTGATGGTCGAGCCTGATTCTTGTTTCCATTGCCACACCCGGTCGATGAACGCGTCTCGGCTGTAGTCATCGCGGGATTGGCCATCGGCCTCGATTTGTCGAGTCACCACCATCTCGGTGGCAATGCCGGCATGGTCCACACCCACCTGCCACAACGCATCTTTGCCCTGCATGCGTTGATAGCGAATCAATAAGTCCATCAGCGTGTGCTGAAAGGCATGGCCCATGTGCAAGGTGCCGGTGACATTCGGCGGTGGCAACAAAATGCAATACGGCTCGCCATGGCCTGTGGCTTTGAACAAGCCGCGTTGTTCCCACTCGCCATACCAGCGGTCTTCAATGTCGTCGGGGCGGTAACTTTTGTCCATGGTCACTTCAGTGCGTGGTGGTTCAGTGTGGCCCCGCGGGCTTGCCAGGCGCGCCACCGCTCACGCAACGGCTCGCGTGCTTGATCTGTGGCGGGCACGAGCTCGCACACCCGATCAAAATCGCCGTCAGGCAGCGGGGCATCGGGGTTGAGGTTAATCAACAGTTGCGCTTTTGGGGGGGCGTTGGTCAGCAAACGAATCGGCGCGGTGTCATCGTCAAGCGCGTGCGGAAAAAACCGCCCGCTGGGTGTCGACCACAGCGTCTCATCGAGGGCGTTGAGTTGCTCAGCGTCGGCGATGATGGCGATGTCTTCAAGCTTCGGCCAAGCTTTGGAGACCAACAGCGCGGTCACGGTCAATGGGTCGGCAAAGCGCCCACCCATTTGATAAAAGTCCACCTGCACCGTCACGGGTCGGTTGGATCAGCGCGCGAGCGCCGATGACCACCCACCGGCACGATCGACCGCCCACTGAACCAACATGCCCACCGGGCGGCCGGTGGCCGAGCCGGGTTGGCCCCACGCCCAAGCAGCGCCGGCAATGTCGATGTGCGCCCAGGTCTGGTCTTTGGCGAATCGAGACAAGAAACACCCGGCGGTGATGGTGCCTGCGGGCATGCCACCGATGTTTTTCATGTCGGCAAACGGCGAGTCGATTTGTTCTTGGTACTCGTCCCAAAGCGGCAAGCGCCAGCCGCGATCGGCGGCCTCCAAGCCAGCCTCGAGCAGTTCATTGGCCAAGCCGTCGTCTTGGGTCATGATGCCGCTGGCGTGGTGGCCCAGCGCGACCACGCACGCCCCAGTCAAGGTGGCGATGTCGACCATCGCTGCCGGTTTGACGTGCTCACCTGTCCAGGTGAGGGCATCGGCCAAGATCATTCGGCCTTCCGCGTCGGTGTTGTGGACTTCAATGGTTTGGCCCGACATGGAGGTGATGACATCACCGGGGCGATAAGCCTTGCCGTCGGGCATGTTCTCGACCGCTGCGACAACAACATCGATGTTGATGTTGAGTTTTAAGCTGGCCACGGCTTTCATCACGCCCAAGGCGGTGGCCGCCCCGCACATGTCGAACTTCATCTGCTCCATCAAATTGCCTGGCTTGATCGAGATGCCGCCGGTATCAAAGGTCACCCCTTTGCCGACCAAGGCCACAGGGGCTTGGTCTTTGGGGCCACCGCGCCAGCGCAAATGGATGAGCTTGGAGGGGCATTCGCTGCCTTGCCCCACCGCCAGCAGGGCGTTCATTCCCAGCTCAGCCATTTGGTCTTCGTTGAGAACCTCCACCGCCAAGCCGCCGTGATCGCCCGCCATCTTCTCAGCCACCTGGGCCAAGTGGGGCGGGTTGCACACGTTGGGGGGCAGGTCGCCCAAGTCGCGGCACAGTCCCACGCCCTCGGCCACGCCTTGGGCGATCTTAAGCGCTTCGGCAACCCCCTCACCGTCGGCAAAACTCACCGTCTCGGTGGCGGGTGCGGCATCGTCTTTGGGTTTTTTGGTGGCTTGGTAGACATAATCGGCATGCGCCAGGGTCAGCGCCGCTTGCCGGGTCGCCCAGTGCGCGTCGGCATCGGTCAAGGCGTATTCGGTCAGCGCACAATGCGCGCTGGTGGCTCTGGATTGACGCAAGGCTTTGCCTGCGGCGGAAAGCGCTTTCTTAAACACCATCCGATCGCGTTTTTGGTCCTCGCCCAAACCCACCACCAAGATGCGCTGGGCACCGGGGTGGTCGGTGGCGTGCAGCATCAAACAACGACCGGCTTTCGGTTGGACATCGCCGCTGTCGATCAACCGCGTGATCAACCCGCCCGTGGTCTCATCGACCGATTGTGCGATCGGCGCGAGGTGGGCGCTTTGGTCACCGTTGGTGCCCACCCCAATGATCAAGCAATCAACGTTGAGCTGGTCAAGCGCGTCGTGGGTCGTTGTAAACTTCATTGCATTCATGCCTTTGTCAGTTGTCTTTGGGTCAGCGGACGTCTC
The DNA here is from genome assembly GCA_031580925.1 of Wenzhouxiangella sp. Lineage (GTDB taxonomy): Bacteria > Pseudomonadota > Gammaproteobacteria > Xanthomonadales > Wenzhouxiangellaceae > Wenzhouxiangella. The sequence goes on along the minus strand of JAVLCB010000001.1, from coordinate 13,206 downwards.
AGTGATCGATTCAGCCGCCGACCGAATGGGGGTGATTCATGCCACAATGCGTGTCATTAATTTATTGTAACCGCCCTGATTTAACGAATGTGGATTGTCCCACCATGAGTCCGTTGGCATGATTTTATCGCGCTATCTCAACCGGCAAGCTTGGGTCACCTCGTTGATGACCCTGGCGGTTTTGTTGGCGGTGGTCAGCGCGTTGTTTTTGGCTGAGCTGTTGTCGCAAGCCGCGCAAGGTCAGTTGCCTGGCGTGGCCGTGCTTGGCTTGTTGGTGCTTCGATTGCCCGAGGCCATTTTGATGGTGGCGCCGCTGGCGTTGCTGGTTGGGGTGTTGTTCGCGCTGGGTCAAGCACACGAGGCCGGCGAGATCACCATCGCCCGCGCTTCTGGCATCGGCTTTGGCGATTGCTTTAAGCCGATGGCAGGGTTGGCCATCATCTGGGCGGGGCTGGTGTTGGTGGTCTCGGGGTGGGTGCTGCCGTGGACCATTGCCCAAACCGATCAGGTGCTTGACCAATCCGCCGGTGAGGTGTTGGTCTCAAGTCTGCAACCGGGGCAATTTGACCGCTTGGATCAAGGCCGTTTGACTTTATATGTGGCGAGCGTCGATGCCGAAGCCGCCTCGTTAACCGATGTGTTCGTGCAACACTCGACCGATGGTGTCGAAGAGATGATCGCCGCACCGGTGGGCCGGCTGTGGCAAGACCCGGCCGATGAGGGCCGGTATCTGTCGCTCGACAACGGCCATCAACTGCGCCACGACGAGGGCGGCTGGACGCGCTTGGCTTTTGCCAACAACGACATCCGCTTGCCACCACCGGCCGCGCGCCCCAGCCAAAACCAAGAAATGATCGCCGCCTTGCCCTCACTCTACCCACCCACCAGCGCGGTCGAGCAGCGCGAATGGCATTGGCGTTTGGCCCCACCGGTGGGCACGTTGTTGTTGGGGCTGTTGGCCATCCCATTGGCGTGGCGTGTGCCCCGCGCGGGCCGGTTTGGCTCGGTGGTGGTGGCGTTGCTGGTGTATTTGGTCTACAGCAATGGCGTGCACGTGGGCTTGGTGTGGATGGAGCAATCCAACCAAGTCCAAGGCGTGGGGCTTTGGCCGATTCACTTGGGCCTGGCCTTGGCGGTGTGCGCGTTGGGTGGTTGGCGTTGGCGGCAATGGTGATGATGATCGGTGGCGCCAGAGCCGGGGTGTTGGTGCGCTATTTGGCCCGGCGCGTGTTGGTCGCCATCGTTTGGGTGAGCGTGGTGTTGTTGGGCGTGTTCACCCTGGTGGAGATGATCCGCGAGCTTCGCGACCTGGCCGGCGATTATGGCTTGATCGAGATGGCCGGCTACATGCTCCAAACCACCCCGCGACGGCTGTACGACATCTTCCCGTTTGCCGCCTTGATTGGGACGTTGATTGGTGTTGGCAGCCTGTCGCAATCGAATGAGTTGGTGGCGATGCGCGCCGCGGGCTTGCACCGCAAAAAAATCAGCGCATACGTGCTGGCGGTGGTGGGGTTGTGCTTGCTGGGCTTGGTGGCGGTCTCAGAGTGGTGGGTACCAAGCCTAGAAACAAAAGCCCAAGCCGATCGCGATCAGGCGCGTTTGGGTCAGATTGATCTGGATCGGAGCGGGGCGTTGTGGCTTCGAGACGATCAATTGATGGTGCGCATCGGCCACTCGATTTGGGGGGGAGACGACCAGTTGGCGTTGACCAACGTGCTGATCTATCGGCTCAACGATGACTTGCAACCGGTGACGACCTATCAAGCCAGCCAAGCGGTGCACGAGGTGGACCAGTGGCGGTTGGATGGGGTCACCATCACCGAGCTCAATGGGCAAGGCGTCTCGGTGGCCGAGCACGACCGATGGCGGCTGCCATCGACCATCGCCCCTGAGTTGTTCGACGCGGCACTGACCCGACCGCGGCTGCTGTCGACCCAAGACTTGATGGCGATGCGGGCGTTTTTGGCCGCCAACGCGCTGGATGATGGCCCCTACGCCCAGGCGATGTGGGAGCGGGTGCTGTTCCCGGTCAATGTGTTGGCGATGGTGTTGATTGGCTTGCCGTTTGCCTTGGGTGGGGTGTTCAGGCAAAGCCCCCGCGGTGGCTTGGGCCTGAACGTGTTTGTCGGGATTGGCTTAGGCTTGGTGTTTTTTGTGTTGAGCCGGGTGGTGCAAGGCGTGGTCACCTTGTGGCCGATACCCATTTGGTTGGGCTCGCTGCTGCCGGCGGTATTGATTTCGGTGGTCGCGTTGGGGTTATTGGCGCGGCGCTGAGTCGGCCGTGGCCTCGGCGGCAGATTGGGCAGTGGTTTCAACAGTGGCTTGAGCAGGCTTGGTGACAATCACCAAGCGACTTTTTGAGGCCAGGTCGTGCCAAGTTGATTTGTTGGCATTGAAAATTGCCCATACAAAACCCAACCCGACACTCCCCCAACTGGCGATGGCGACCACGAACCGAACGAGGGTGGCGAACCAACCCATGGGCTGTTGCTCGGCGAGGATGCGGATGTGCCAAGCTTTCATGCCCAAGGTGCACCCCCGGCGCCAGCTGATCGCAAAATACAGCCACGCCACAGCGGCCAGATACACCTGAAACCACAGCGTATCGGCGGCGATGCCGGCGTTGGTCGGCACCACCACCGCCACCGCGGCAATCATCCAAAGCCCAACCAGCAACAGACCATCGTAAACAATCGCCAACAGCCGCTTGATCAGCGGGCACGGCCGCGTGGTCGCACCAACGGCGGTAGAATGAGGAATCGAAGGCTCGGCGGTGTCCATTGGGGGTATTGTAGAGCAGCGACCCACTGAACCCGTGAGCGCGCAGGCCAAGGTGGCCAGAACGAATTGATGAGAACAGCATGAGTCACATGAGCGCTGAGAGGCTGATCGATCGGTTTTTGGATGCCAGCTGGGCCGAGCGCGGCCTGAGCCGGGCCACGTTGCAAGCCTACCGCGATGACCTGTTGGCCGTGGTCCGCTCGGATGCCGAGCTGGCTGGGGCGTTTCCCAAGCTCAGCCAAGCCCAAGTCCTCAGCCATTTGGCCCAGCGCTTGCAATCGGGCGCGGCGGTCAGCTCGATCACCCGCCAGCTCTCGGCGATGCGGCGGTTTTATGCCTGGGCCATCACCCACGGCGAGGTTGATGCCAACCCGCTGACCGATCTCGAGCCCCCCAAGGCCCGGCGCCACCTGCCCGATGCCCTATCAGAAGCCCAAGTGGAGGCGTTGTTGCACGCCCCCGATCTGGCCACGCCGCTGGGTCAGCGCGATCGGGCTTTGCTCGAGGCGTTGTATGCCTCGGGGATGCGGGTCAGCGAGGCGGTGGCGTTGAGTCTGTCTCGGTTGTCCATGGCCCAAGGCTTGGTGCGTGTCATTGGCAAAGGCGGGCGCGAGCGGCTGGTGCCGCTGGGCGAGCGCGCGCTGGAGGCGTTGACGGTCTGGCTCAAACACGGTCGGGTGGCGTTGGCGCCGCAATCCGAGGCGGTGTTTGTCTCGGCGCGCGGCCGCCCGTTGACCCGCCAAGCGGTGTGGCAGCGGATCAAAAAGCACGCCCAAGCCGCCGGGATCGCTGGTGATGTTCACCCCCACCGCCTGCGCCACTCGTTTGCCACCCACCTGTTGGACCACGGTGCGGACCTGCGCGTTGTACAAATTTTATTGGGTCATGCTGATTTATCGACCACGCAGATTTATACTCATGTCTCCAGATCAAGACTCAAGGCGCTGTACGCCGAACACCACCCGCGAGGGTGACCGGCCCGCAGAGAAGTTTTGACACACCCAACCCGATTTTGCGTTTTTTTTGCGTTTGAGGAGCTCCACATGCACCGCACCGCCACCGCCGCCGCCGCATCGATTCTTTTTGCTTTGCTGGGGCTGAGCGCTTCGCCCTTACTGGCCGCTGACGACGCCGCCGCCGACCACGAGGCCGTCGAGGCTCGACTGAGTGGCTTGGTGCCCGAGACCACCGACGTTGCGATCAACGAAAGCCCCATCGATGGGGTGTTGGAGGTGCGCTTAGGGGGCGATGTGGTCTACATGAGCGACGATGGCAAGCACCTGTTCCAGGGCCGCTTGATTGACCTTGACACCCGCGAGGACCTGACCAGCCGCGCCCAGAATGCCATCCGCCAAGAGCGCATCGCCGACATCGACCCGGATCAATTCATCACCTTTGGGCCCGACAACCCCACCCACCGGTTGATGGTGTTCACCGACCCCGACTGCGGCTACTGCCGACGCTTGCACGAACAGATTGACAGCTACGTCGCCGAAGGCATCGAGATCAACTACATGGGCTTTCCCCGCGCCGGCGAAAACTCCGCGACCTTTGATAAGTTGGTCTCGGTGTGGTGTGCGGCTGACCAACACCAAGCGATGACCACCGCCAAAGCCGGTGGGGAGCTGCCTGCCAGAGACTGCGACCACCCGGTCAGCGAGCACTACCAGTTGGGTCAAGACATGGGCGTGACCGGCACCCCGGCGTTGATGGGTTTTGATGGCAGCTTGATCCCAGGCTTCGTCCCCGCCGACGAGCTCAAAGCCCGCCTCGACCAGCAAGCCAACGCGCGTTAGTTGAGCAGCCACAGTCGAACGCCCACATGACTCTGCGGCCATGATCCATCTTCTGGGGCAAGCGGTTTGGCCCACCTTTCAAGTTGACGCTTGGGTTGACCAGCTGGCCACCGCCTTGGACCGTCCGGTGGGGCTGGCCGCGCGCACCTGGCTGGTGATTGATCAATCTAAGGCCGCGCCGGCGGCGCTGTGTCAGGTGCTCGACGCCGAACCGGTGACCCCGGCGGCCTTTCAGCCTGGAACGGATGTCTTGATCGCCCCGCGGCCGGGCACCCAAACCCCCTGGGCGTCGCGCGCGGGCGACATTTTGACCCGCTGTGGCCTGGCGTCGTTTTCATCGGTGGAGCGGTTTTTTCACCTCCGGTTTGAGGGCGTGGGCGTTGACGAGCTGCCGATCGACTGGCAGCGTGGGGTGTTCGATCGGATGACCCAAGTGTGGTTGACCGACTGGCCCGACACCACCCGGTGGTTCAACCACCACCACCATCCGGCGCCTGTGGCCACCTTGGCTTGGGGGGATGCGCCGTTGGTTGAACTCAAAGCCGAAAACGAGCGTTTGGGCTTGGCGCTCAGTGACAATGAGATGGCGTACTTGGTGGACTTGTACCGATCCCTCGACCGGCCACCGACCGACGCTGAGCTGATGATGTTCGCCCAAGCCAACTCCGAGCACTGTCGCCACAAGATCTTCAATGCCCACTGGACCATCGATGGCCAAGACTCGCCCCAGCGGCTGTTTGGGATGATCAAGCACACCCACCAAGCCAGCCCTGAGCACACCATCGTCGCCTACGACGACAACGCCGCGGTGATCGAAGGCGGGCCCTCGACCCTGCTGCTGACCGACGCTGACAACACCGCCTACCGCATCGAGCCGGGTGTCACCGTCCACACCCAGATCAAAGTCGAGACCCACAACCACCCCACCGCCATCTCGCCTGATCCTGGGGCGGCCACCGGCGCCGGCGGCGAGATCCGCGATGAGAGCGCCACCGGCCGGGGCGCGCGCCCCGTGGCGGGGCTTGTGGGGTTCAGTGTCTCGGATCTCAAGCTGTCAACCGAGCACGAACCGTGGGCGCACGCCCCCAATGCCCCCAACCGCTTGGCCAGCGCCTTGGCGATCATGACCGAGGGACCGATCGGCGCGGCGCGCTACAACAACGAGTTTGGCCGGCCCAACCTGTTGGGGTATTTCAGAAGCTTCGCCGGGCGCGTCGGCGGCCGCTGGTGGGGGTATCACAAGCCCATCATGCTCGCCGGTGGCAGCGGGCTGATTCGTGGCGAGCACACCCACAAGCACTCCTTAAGCCCCGGTGACCACATCGTCGTTCTCGGCGGCCCGGCGATGCTGATTGGCCTGGGTGGTGGGGCCGCCTCATCGATGAGCTCGGGCCAATCCGATGAGGCTTTGGACTACGCCTCGGTCCAGCGGGGCAACCCCGAGATGGAGCGGCGCGCCCAAGAGGTCATCGATCGGTGCTGGGCCCTGGGTGCGGCCAACCCCATCAAGATGATCCACGATGTTGGCGCCGGTGGCTTATCGAATGCCATCCCCGAGCTTCTCGATGAAGGCGGCGTTGGCGCGCGCTTGTCGCTGAGCGCCATCCCCAACGCCGACCCGGGCCTGTCGCCGATGGCCATTTGGTGCAACGAGGCCCAAGAGCGTTATGTGCTGGGGATTGCCGCTGAGGATTGGCCCCAAGTGCAGGCGCTGGCCGACAACGAGCGTTGCCCGGTGGCGACCTTGGGACAGGCCACCGAGCGCCAAGACTTGGTGTTGATCGACGACCGACCCGGCCAAGGCCAGGCCTGCGTGATCGACTTGCCGCTGTCGGGCTTATTGGGTCAGATGCCACCGCTCAAGATCAACGCGGTCAGCGAGCCCATGCCGTGTCCCGATCGGGGCGTGGCCGGCATTGAGTTGGCCGAGGCGATCGAGCGGGTGTTGCGCTCACCCACCGTCGGTTCGAAGGCTTTTTTGATCACCATTGCCGATCGAACGGTGGGCGGGTTGTCGGTCAGAGACCCGATGGTGGGCCCCCACCAAGTGCCGGTGAGCGATTGCGCGATCACGCTTCGCGATTATGCCCACGATGCCGGCCTGGCGATGGCCATCGGCGAGCGCACCCCGTTGGCCATTTGGGATGCCCCCGCCTCGGTGCGCATGGCCATTGGCGAGGCGCTGACCAACCTGTCGGGCGTGGCGATCGACACCCTCAAGCGGGTGAAGCTGTCGGCCAACTGGATGGCCGCGGCAGGCCAACCCGGCCAAGACGCGGCCTTGCACGCGGCGGTGTCTGCAGCGCGCGATCTGTGCGTGTCGCTGGGGGTGTCGATTCCTGTCGGCAAGGACTCGCTGTCGATGCACACCCAGTGGCGCGATGACCACGATCGGCCGCAGGCCATGACCTCACCGGTGTCGTTGATTGTCTCGGCGTTTGCCGGCATCGACTCGGTGCGTGAGCACATCACCCCGCAGCTGCAACCCGAGCCCTCATCGTTGGTGTTGATTGACTTCGGTGCCCAGCGGCTGGGCGGGTCGGCGTTGGCGCAGGTGTTTGCAGACGATGAAGTGCGGGCGTTGGGCGCGGTCCCCGACCTCGACTCGCCCGATGCCTTGAGCGCGTGGTTGTCATTGGCCTGGGATTGGGTGGGGCAAGGCCGGCTGCTGGCCTGCCACGACCGCTCCGATGGCGGGCTGTTGGCCTGTGTGTTTGAAATGGCTTTGGCCGGCCACCTTGGGGTGCGCGTCGACATGCCCCAAGACTTGGACGCCGACCAACGGTTGGCGTGGCTTTTTAATGAAGAACTGGGGGTGGTCGTGCAGGTGGCCCGCCACGAACAAGACGCGTTTTCGGCCGCCTTGGCCGCGGCGGGTTTGGGCGCGCGCGCGCACCTGATCGGCGAGCCTGACTTGGCGCGCGATGACAACGCCGAGCTTGTGCTGTGCCAAGGCCCCGCGCGGGTCTATCAACGCCCCATGGCGGCGTTGGCGAGCGTGTGGTCAGCCACCTCCCACCAGATCCAAGCGCGCCGCGACAACCCGGTGTGCGCCGATCAAGACTGGGCCGGGTGGGGCGATTGGACGCGCACTGGGCTGACCGCTGAGCTGACCTTTGAGCCGCCAAAGCGGCCGATTGTGGTACACACAAGCCAAGGCGCGCCGACAGTGGCGATCTTGCGCGAGCAAGGGGTCAACGGCCACAGAGAAATGGCCCAGTCGTTTTTGGCGGCGGGGTTCAATGCCGTTGATGTCACCATGAGCGATCTGATTGCCGGGCGACAGTCGCTGGCGAGCTTCCAAGGCCTGGCCGCGTGCGGGGGGTTTTCGTATGGCGATGTGCTCGGGGCGGGGCTGGGCTGGGCGCGTTCGGTGTTGTTCAACCCATCGCTGCGCGCGCAGTTTGAGGCGTTTTTTGCCGATGAGTCGACATTTGCGCTTGGGGTGTGCAACGGCTGTCAGATGCTCTCGGCGTTGCGCGCATTGATCCCCGGCACCGATCACTGGCCCGACTTTCGCCACAACCAGTCCCAACAGTACGAGGCGCGGCTGAGCTTGGTGCGCATCGAGCCCACCCCATCGATCTTTTTTAACGGCATGGCCGGCTCGGTGATGCCGGTGGTCACCGCCCACGGCGAGGGCCAGGCGGTGTTTGCCAGTACCGCGCCCGATCCGGCCTGCGTGGCGCTTCGCTACGTCGACGGCCGCGGCCAAGCCACCGAGCGCTACCCCGACAACCCCAACGGCTCGGTGGGGGGGGTGACGGGGTTGTGCAACGACAGCGGGCGGGTGACCATCTCGATGCCGCACCCCGAGCGCCTGCTTCGATTCGAGAATTACTCGTGGGCGCCCCAAGATTGGCAAGGCCACTCGCCGTGGGCGAAAATGTTTGACAACGCCCGCGACTGGATTGGATGACACCCCATGACTGATTCAAAAAACGAGCAGGCCAACGACTATCTCGGCGGCAACGCCATTCGACAAATGTTCATCTTGGCGTTGCTCTACCTGCCTTTGGGTTTTTTCTTGTGGTTTTTTGCCGCCTCGCTTTTGATGTGGCCCAGCGGCCTGCTGGCCGGTTCGGTGCTCAGCGCCTTGGACGGCCAGCTCTTTGAGCGGCTGGTGCAGCTTGATTTTATCTTTGAGATTCAAACCGGCGTGGTCTTGCCCGAGCCGGTGGACGGCCAGCAGGTGGCGTTGAACCTCGAAGTCAACCCGATGATTTATGCCTGGGGGATGGCGTTGTTGTTTGGGCTGAGCATGGCCACACCGCTGAGCACACTGCGCCGCGTGGCGCAATTGGCCGTTGGGTTTTTGGTGGTGACGCTTATCACCACCTGGGGGGTGTGTTTCGATGCGCTGACCCAGCTGGCCTTTCGTTCCGGGCCTGAGGCGGCGATGGCCGCCCGTGGACTGGGGTTGTCGATGGAGTTTATTGCGCTGGGGTATCAGTTGGGGTATCTGATGCTGCCCGGGGTTGTCTCGGTGGCGACGTGGATCGTGATGAACCGGGCGTTCATTGAGACCCACGTGATCGACAAGCCCCGCTGAACTTCGCCAAGCCTTAAGTTGTCCATTCTGAGGTAACATTTCTAACTTCGAGCCCAACCGCCGGTGTGCTGAGCCAGCATCACGACAGGCGGGTGGGTTGTTATGGACCACAAAGACCGCATTTTATGGACGCACAAGCCCAATCCACCGCCGCCAACGATGGCCTGCTGCCCAGCATTGGGGGGCGCCTGGAAGACCGCGCCAAAGAGCTGTGCGAGCTGATGATCGAGCGCGACCGGCTGCGTGAGGAAGACCTCAACCGCGCCCGCGCCTATCGAGAGCAACACGGTGGGCACCTGTTGACCCTGCTCGTGCGCTTGGGACTGGTCTCCGAGCGCGACTTGGCCAGCGCGCAAGCCGAGATGCTCTCGCTGGACATGGTCAGCGAGAAAGACTACCCCGAAGACGGCCCAGACGTGACCGATGTCTCGGTGAAGTTCATGCAACAGCAACACCTGGTGCCGTTTCACAAAGACGGCGAAACCCTGCACGTGGCGATGGCCGACCCCAGCGACCAGTTCGCCACCCGCGCCTTATCGATGGCCACCGGCTTAACCATCCAGCCGCACGTGGGCATCTCGTCTGAGATCGAGAACACCATCGAGCGGTATTTTGGCGGCGGCCGATCGGCGATGGGCCAGATTGCCGACAGCCTGGGGGGCGATGAGGCCGGCGATGACGAGCAAGACGTCGAGCACTTGCGCGATCTGGCTTCCGAGGCGCCGGTGATTCGGGTGGTCAACTTGATCTTGCAGCGGGCGGTGGAAGCGCGGGCGTCAGACATTCACATCGAACCTTTCGAAAACCGCCTCAAGGTCCGCTACCGGATCGATGGGGTGTTGCAAGAAGTCGAGGCCCCACCGTCGAGATCAACCGCGGCGGTGATTTCTCGGGTCAAGATCATGGCCCGGCTCAACATCGCCGAGCGTCGCTTGCCCCAAGATGGCCGGATCATGCACCGGGTGGGCGGCAAAGAATTGGACCTTCGGGTCTCGAGCATTCCCACCGCCCACGGCGAGTCGGTGGTGATGCGGATTTTGGACCGCGAGGCGGTGGTGTTGGATTTTGCAAGCTTAGGCTTTGCCGAAGACACCCAGCAGACCTTCATCCACGCGCTCGAGATGCCCCACGGCATCATCTTGGTCACCGGCCCCACCGGCTCGGGCAAGACCACCACCTTGTATACGGCGTTGAGCCAACTCAACGACCCCACCCGCAAGATCATCACCGTTGAAGACCCGGTGGAGTATCAGATCGAGGGCATCAACCAGATCCAAGCCAAGCCCTCGATCGGCCTGGACTTTGCCGGTGCGTTGCGCTCCATCGTCCGCCAAGACCCCGACGTCATCATGATCGGTGAGATGCGCGATTTAGAAACCGCCAAGATCGCGATCCAGTCGGCGCTGACCGGTCACTTGGTGCTGTCGACCCTGCACACCAACGACGCCGCCGGTGGCATCACGCGGATGCTCGACATGGGCGTGGAGGATTATTTGTTGACCTCGACGGTCAACGCGATCATGGCCCAACGGTTGGTGCGTCGCCTCGATCCCGCCACCCGCGAGCCCTACGAGGTGTTGCCCGAGATGATCGAAGAGCTGGGGTTGGAGCGGTTGACCGACGAGCGGCCCATCCGGCTGTACCGGCCCGGCAGCTCCGAGGCCGTGCCCACCGGCTACAAAGGCCGAACCGGGATCCACGAGGTGTTGATTGTCAGCGACGAAATCCGGCGCATGGTCATGCGCCAAGCCACCTCAGGCGAGATCGAGCGCCAGGCGGTGGCCGAGGGCATGCGAACGATGTATGAAGATGGCTTGATGAAAGCGCTCAGCGGAGAGACCTCAGCCGAAGAGGTGCTTCGGGTCACTCAGGAGTCTTAACGTGACTGGAGTGTTGCAGCGGTTGGATGGGTCAGTGGAGTGCCGGCATGCCGATTTTTGAGTACAAAGCGGTCTCGGCCACCGGCGAGACCATCACCGGTGAGATGGAAGCGCCCTCCGAGGCGTCGGTGATCGAGCGCATCCAAAGCCAAGGCTCGATCCCGATTTCGGCGCGCGAGGCCGGCAAAGGGCTGCGCTTGGATGCCTTGTTTCGCAGAAAGCCCGGGCTCAGCCAACGCGAGATCGGTGACATGACCCAGCAGCTGTCGACCTTGTTGGGCGCCGGGCTGCCTTTGGATCGCTCCCTGGGGATTTTGGTGGAGCTCAGCGACAACGATCGGGTCAAAGGCACGGTTGAAAAAATCCGCAACCGAGTGCGCGAGGGGGGCTCGCTGTCGGATGCTTTGGAAGAGCGCCACGGGGTGTTTTCGAGGTTTTATATCAACATGGTCCGCGCCGGTGAAGTGGGGGGGTCGTTGGACCAAACCCTGGCGCGGATGGCCGAGTATTTAGAGCGGGCCAAAGAACTCAAAGACAGCGTGGTCTCGGCGCTGATTTATCCCGCGCTTTTGGTGTTTTTGGCGATTGTGTCGTTGATGCTTTTGATGATTTATGTCATCCCGCAATTTACCCCGATGTTTGAAGACTTCGGCGGGGATTTGCCGTTTTTGACCAAGGTTGTGGTCGGCGTGGGCGATATTTTGCAGCGGTTTTGGTGGGCGATTGCCGGCTTAACCGTTGTGTTGGTGGCGTGGTTTAAGTCGCAAATGGCCGGGGAAAAGACCCGTTTTGTTTGGGATCGGCGGTTTTTAAACACCCACTGGGTGGGTGATGTCATCGCCAAAATCGAGACCGCGCGCCTGGCGCGCACCACCGGCACGCTCTTGGTCAACGGCGTGCCGCTGTTGTCGGCCTTGTCCATCGCCAAAAATGTCATGACCAACACCGTGTTGGCGGCTGAAGTGGCCGAGGCGGCCAAGAAAGTCAAATCGGGCGCGCCGCTGGCTCGGGCGCTGGATGAAGATGGGCACTTCCCATCGCTCGCGCTGCAGATGATCAATGTCGGCGAAGAGACCGGCCAGCTCGATGACATGCTGGTCAAGGTCGCCGACACCTACGATCGCGAGGTGCGCATCACCATCGATCGGTTGATGGCGCTGTTGGTGCCGGTGCTGACCTTGGGGTTGGCGTTGATGATTGGCGTGATTGTGATGTCGGTGCTGATGGCGATTTTGAGTGTGAACGAACTGGTGGCGTAATTGAATGCTGAACTTAACTTGGTGGCACAACGGGAGAAACGAACAATGATGATGGCAAATGCAAGGCCGGCCTGGGCCGGTGTCCGCGCCCAAAGCGGGGGCTTTTCTTTGATTGAGCTGTTGGTGGTGTTGGTGATCTTGGGCATGATCGCAGGCTTGGTGGTGCCCAACATCATGCAGCGGGGAGAAGACGCCCGGGTGCGCGCCACCCAAACCGAGATCCAGAGGCTGTCGATGGCGGTCGATGAGTTTTATTTGGACACCGGCCGGGCGCCCAACTCGCTTCGCGAGCTGATTGAGCGCCCATCGGGGGTGAGCAATTGGAATGGGCCGTATGTCAACGACTCCAACTTGAACGACCCGTGGGGCCGGCCCTACAGCTATCGTTACCCGGGCCAACACCGCTCGTTTGACATTTTCTCAGAAGGGGCCGACGGCGCGCCCGGGGGTGAAGGCGCCAACCGCCAGATCACCAACTGGGATTGATGACACTGAGCGGTTGAAGTGTTGAACACGGCCAGCGCATTCGCCCCCCCACGCGAGCAAGGCTTCACCTTGTTCGAGTTGATGGTGGTGATGATGCTGGTGGTGCTGATGTTCACTGTCGCTGGGGTGTCGGTGTCGCGCTCCATCGGCGGCGCAGAGCTTCGAAACACCGCCCGCGAGATCACCGCCGCGATGCGCCACACCCGAGGCCAGGCGGTGATCCAGCGAGCGGAGCAGGTTTTTTCAGTCGATGCCGATAAAAAAACCTGGCAAGCGACTGGGCGCGAGCCGAAGACACTGCCCGAAGCGCTTGATATCACCCTGACCACCGCCCGGTCTGAGCTGACCGGCAACAACGCCGGTGGCATCCGGTTCTACCCCGATGGGGCCTCGACCGGGGGTCGGGTGGTGCTGTCATCCGATGGGCGCGAGTGGCACATCGTCGTGTC
>JAVLCB010000019.1:0-14496 GCA_031580925.1 Wenzhouxiangella sp. | reverse complement strand
GCCCAATGCCACCGCGCCACCGCCTGGCCTGGCCGCTGAGCTTGAGCCGCGACCGGTGGCGCTTGCAGCCTCGACCAATGTGGTGTGTCCGTATGTCTGGGGCGGCACCATCACGGCGCAGGAACCGACCACCGTGTTGGTCACCGATGGGTTTGCATAACGCGCGGTGAGTGCGTTGGTGCGTTAAGTGGGTGAGTGATTGATGTCAGTGGGTTAGGGGTGGGCGTCGACCGATGCCTGCGGCTTAAAGTCCAGCGCGCGGTAGGCAATCCCGGCTTGGGTGCGGTTTCTGACGTTGAGCTTGTGGAAGATCTCAGACATGTGCGCTTTGACCGTGCGGATCTGTATCCCCAGCTGGTCGGCGATTTGTTTGTTCAGCTGCCCCTCGGCGACCATCTCCAAGACCCTGAGCTGCTGCGGGGTCAAGGTCGCCACGCGGCTGGCCATGTCATCACCGCCACCGCTGGCTGTCGCCTCCGACACGGCGCGTTGTAGGCGCTTGGGCACCCACTCTTGGCAGTTGAGCACCGCCGCGAGGGCTTCAGACAGCTCAGACAGATCCGAGCTTTTCGGGATGAACCCCGCCGCGCCATGGTCCAAGGCACGCCGGATGACCGCCGGTTCTTCGTTGGCCGAGACCACCACCACCGCCACCGCCGGGTGCTGGCAGCGGATCTGCGCCAAGCCACTCAAGCCTTGGTTGCCGGGCATGTGCAGATCCAACAACACCAAGTCAATGTCATCACCCCCACCGAGTTGCTCGAACACCTCCGGCAAGTCCTTGGCCTCGATGATGGCGACATCGTCCAGACAATCGGACAGGGTTTGCACCAACGCGGCCCGAAACAGCGGATGGTCATCGGCGATCAGAACCCGCGTGGTCATTGCGCCGTCCACCCCCCATCGACCACAATCGCCTGGCCGGTGATGTTTCTGGCCGCGGGCGAGAGCAAGAACGCGCAGATCCCACTCAACTCCTCAAAGCTGATGAACACCCCCTTGGGCATGGGCTTGAGCATGATGGTGTCGATGACCGCTTGTTCGGAGATCCCGTGTGCTTCGGCCTGGGCTTTGATTTGTTGATCGACCAGCGGGGTTTTGACATAGGTCGGGCAGATGGTGTTGATGGTGATGTCGGCACCGGCCGTCTCCAGCGCAATCACTTTCGAAAACCCCACCAAACCATGCTTGGCGGCCACATAAGCGCTCTTAAACGGCGAGCCCACCACCGAGTGGATCGAGCCAATGTGCATCACCCGCCCAAAGCCCCGCTCGCGCATGCCCGGCAACACCGCCCGGGTCACCGCCGCCGCGCCGGTGAGCATGACATCGACCAGGTGCGACCAGCGATCCATCTCGAATGACTCCAACGGCGAGACGTGCTGCAAGCCGGCGTTGTTGATCAACACATCCACCCCCGCGACACCGGTGTCTTTGAGCGCATCATTCAAGCCATCGACCTGGTCGCGGTCGGTGACGTTGAGCGCCAGCGCGTGCGCCTGCCCGCCGCCGTCCCGAATCGCTTGGGCGACGGCCTCGGCCGGCGTCTGATCGACATCGGTGACAATCAGGGTGTGCCCAAGCGCGGCCAAGCCGTGGGCGATGCCCTCACCAATGCCACTGCCCGCGCCTGTGATCAGAATATTCATGTTTGAAAAGTCTAGCAGGTTATGCCCCACAATCGCCCTGTACCAAAGTCCATCCAGACGCCGGTGAGACTTTGCTAAGCTTCAACCAACCCAGCCACTGTCGCCATCTGTGGTGGCCACACGCAATTGAGCACCCTCACTTCAAGTTTGAAAGGAGCCTGGCATGTCAAACCCCAACCCATCGCCCCGGACACGCGCTGTTCCGGCGGGCATGACAACGACCGTGATCGCCACCGTGCTCATGGTCATGACGCTGACCCTCGTGGTCGGCTGCACCGACACACCCCCGCCTGACGAACCAGACACCGCCCCCACCCAGCCGGTGGTCATCAGCGAACACGCCGACCTGGTCAGCGCGGGGTTGGGCCTTGAGGGCTTACAAGCCGCCGCGCCGATCCCGGCCGATCCAGCCCAACCGACCCCCGGCGAGCTCAGGCAACTGGCCGTCCACACCCAATACAACGGCCTCACCGCCATCCAAACCGACAGCGGGCTGGGTGGCTTTGTCGACACCAATCTGCCCCAAGTCGGTGGCGTTGAGGTCTTGAGTTGGCTGGCGCTGCCCGACATCCCCCACGACTCGCGGGTGCTGTTGCAGATCCCCGAGACCTTCGATGCCCAAGCGCCTTGCCTGGTCGCCGCCCCCGCCTCGGGCTCTCGCGGCGTCTACGGCGCCACGCCTCTGGTCGCGCCGTGGGCCTTGCCCAAAGGGTGTGCGGTGGTCTACACCGACAAAGGCGCGGGCACCGACTATGTTGACCTGGCCGAGCCAAGCGGGGTCGCATTAACCGGTGAACGCGTGGCACTGCCCGATGACTCGGTGGGGTTTGTGCCCCCATCGTTGGCCGGCGGGGACGCGGCGACCGACACCGCCTCATCACTGGCCACCCCCCACGCCCACGCCGGTGTGTCGATTGAACCGCACTGGGGGGCCTACACCCTCGCGGCCATCGACTGGGCGGTGGCGCAGTTGGCCGATCGGTTTGGCCAGCCCTACACCCCCGACTCGATCACCACGCTGGCCGCGGGCTTATCCAACGGCGGCGCGGCGGTGCTCCACGCGCTCGAGGCCGACACCGACCAAACGATTGATGCGGCGGTGGCGGTGATGCCCAACATCACCCCACCGGACACCCCGCCGCTGTACCGCTACGCCGCCACGGCCGCGCTGTATCAACCGTGTGCGTTGGGCGATGCCGAGTTTGCCGGCGAGCTGCCGTTTGCCAACCCAGTGTTGATCGGGTTTGGTCCGGTCCGCTGCCAAAACCTCCACGCGGCGGGGATGCTTGATGAGCCCACCCCCGCCGCCGCGCGCGGGGTGCTCGCCGAGGCGGGGTTCGATGCCGACGCGCTGGTGTTCTCAGCGGCCACGGTGGCGTTGGATGTGTGGCGAAGCGTGCTGGTCAACTACGCCTCGGCGTACATGGCCACCGGCGTGGATGACATGCCGTGTGGTTATCGCTTCGATGCGACCACCGCCAGCGAACAAGACAAAGCCCAATGGTGGGCCACCGAAAACGGCACGCCCCCCAGCGAGACGATCAACATCGTCGAGGCCCGCAACGACAAGCTCGCCAATGACCCCCACTTCAAAGGCTTGGTGTGCTTGCACGGGTTGCTCGACACCCCCGCGATGCAATCGGCCCTGGCCTCAATTGAGGCGCGTGCGGCTTGGCCACACGCCGTGCCCGTGGAGATCGTCCACGGCCAAGTCGATGCCTTGATCCCGGCGGCCTTGTCGTCGCGACCGTATGTGGCCCAGGCCCAAGCCCAGGGCATGGCGCTGAACTACCAAGAGATCGACGGCGCCCAACACTTTGATGCGTTTTTGAATGCGCTGGCGGGGGATGCGCGCTGGCAACCCATCCTGCCGGCCGGTTGGGCGGCGATGGATCGGGCCTGGGCTGAGCTGATGGCCGAACAGAGCAGATGCCGGACCAATGACAAGATCAACAACGCCTCAATCGAGGATGTTGGTGATCACCGAGCGAAGCGCCAGCGGCCGGATGGGTTTGTGCAAAAACTCACACCCGGCCGCGTGCGCGGCTTGACGAACCTCGGCGGCGTGATCCGCCGAGACCATCACCGCAGGAATCGTGTCACCGGCGGCCATGATCGCTTGGTGGACATCGAGGCCGGTGAGGCCTTGGTTCAAGTGGTAGTCGAGCACCAACAGCTCACACCCACCGCGCCCGACCTCGGCCAGCGCGCCGTCCAGATCGCAGGCCACCGCGACGTCATACCCCCAACTGCCCAACAGCGCCGACAGCGAGTCGCGCATGCTCGCATCGTTGTCGACCACCACCACCCGACCCCGCGAGGCGGGCTGGTCGATTGAACCGGTGGGGTTGGGCTGGTGCTGGGGCGCCACGCGCGGCACGACCACGCCAAACAGCGTCGGCCCTCCGGCTTTGGACTCCAACCGCAGCGGGTGGTCGAGCAAGCGCGCCATCCGCTCAGCGATCGCCAGCCCCAGCCCCAACCCCGGCCCGCTTTGGTCGGGCTCCAGACGACGAAACTCCTCAAAGATCACCGAGCGGTCCTCGGCGGTGATCCCGGGGCCGGTGTCCCACACGCCGATCATCACCTCGTTGGCGTGGCGGCGCACCCCCATCACGATCCGCCCGGTGGCGGTGTAGCGGGTGGCGTTGGATAAGAAGTTTTGGAGGATGCGGCGAAGGAGCTGGGGGTCGGTGCGCACCCACACCGAGGTGGGGATCGCCCGAAACCCCAAACCGCGCTCGGCAGCCAGCACCTCAAACTCACCGCTCAACTGATCGAACACCTCGGCCAACGGAAAGCGGGTCACGGTCGGCGTCAAGCCGCCGGCATCGAGTCGGGAGATGTCGAGCAAGCTCTCGATCAGCCGCTCGGTCGCCCCCAACGCGCCCGAGATTTGTTGCAAGGTCTTGACTTGGGCGGGGCTGGTCAAGCGCGTGGTCACCGAGTGGGTCAGCAACTGGGCGGCGTTCAAGGGCTGGACCAGATCGTGGCTGACCGCGGCCAAGAATCGGGTCTTGGCCTCCGAGGCGGTTTCGGCTTCGGACTTGGCTTTTTCGAGCTCGGCGGTGCGCGCGACCACGCGCTGCTCGAGGGTCTCGTTGATCTGTCGAAGTTTTTCGGCGGTGGACCGAAACTCGGTCACGTCGGTGAACGTGGCCACAAACCCACCATCGGGCATGGGGTTGCCGCGGATCTCAATGATCCGGCCATCGGGCCAAGGCCGCTCGATCAAGTGCCTCGAGCCTTGGCGTTTGAAGTTCAGCCGGCGGTTGATCTTGTCGTCAATGGCCTGTTGTTGCTGATCGATCGGCCCCATCAACCCCTGCTCGGCGTTGTGGCGCAACAAATCGGCCACCGGTCGGCCCACCGCGATCAATTCTGCGGGGTAGTCAAACAACTCAAGGTAGGCGCTGTTCCAAGCCACCAAGCGCATGTCTTGATCGACCACGCACACGCCTTGGCTCATGTTCTCCAACGCCCCCGACAACACCCCATACGAAAACTGCGCCTGGCGGGTCGCCGCGCCCACCATCTCAGCGACCGCCTCAAACGGCGCGGGCGTTTGTCGGCGCGCGGCATCCAGCAGCAAGCGCGCCGACGCCGAGCCGACCACCGCGGCCAACTCGCGCTCCAAAGCCGCTTCCAGCAACACCGGATCGCTCAGGCCATCCACAATCTCCGCCGCCCGGCGCCGCGGCAAGAACCGATGCGCCAACTGCGCCAACACATCCACCTCCAAGCCCGCCGCCGGTGGCGGCTCAGCATCGGCTGGCGGCTGGCCGGGGGAGCGCAGCGCCAATAACGCAAACACCGCCATCACCAGGGCATTGATGGCCAATGACAGCCACACCCCACGAGCCAGTGGGTCCCAATCGCCCAGCCCAAACAACCCCATCGGCGACAGCCACGCCCAACCCCACGGCCCGTCACTGAGCCACGCCCCCTCGCCGACCAAGGGCCACACCAACACATACGCCCAAGTCGCCATCCCCGCCAGCAGCCCCGCCATCACCGCCGTGGCCGACAACCGCGGGCCGTAAACGGCCAGCACCACCGCCGGGCCGAGCTGCGCCAACCCCGAAAACGACAGCGCGCCCAGATCGGCCAACGCCTCAGACGAGCCGACCTGGCGGTGGTAGATGTAGGCCAGCGCCAACACCGCGACGATCCCCAACCGGCGCTGGCCGCGCACCGAGCCCCACACGCGCTTGGCGCCGCGCCCCAGCGCGACACTGGCCGGCGTCCACCAGTGGTTGCCCATCATGATCGACAGCGTCAGGCTCGCCAAAATCACCATCCCGGTGGCGGCACTCAAGCCACCCAAGAAAGCCACCAGCGCCAACCCGGTCTGGCCCTCGGCCAGGGGCAGCATCAACACGTAGGTGTCTGGCGAAATATCGCGCCCTTGAAAGATCTCGCGCCCCGCGCGCGCCAAGGGCACCACCGGCATCGCAATCAAAACCAAAAACACCGGAAACAACCACCGCGCGGCGTTTAAGTGCTTGGCCGAGCGACACTCGATCAAGGCGATGTGGAACTGGTGGGGCAAGGTGAACATCGCCACCACGCCCAACAGCATCAACACCACAAAACTGTCCACCCCCGAAAACACCAGCGGCTCGGTCTGGCGCGCCCACTCGCCGGGGCCGTCGAACAACCCCCACAGCACAAACCCACCCAGCGCCAGCATGGCCACGAGTTTGAGCAGCGACTCAAACCCCATCGCCGCGACCAAGCCTGGGTTGTGGTCTTTGCTCGACGATGAGCGGGTGCCAAACAGCATCGCAAAGATCGCCATAAAGATCGCCACATAAAACACCGAATCGGTGAGCGTGGCGAGCTCATCACCGCTCGCTGCCGGTTCGGTGAGCACCTCCACGCTCATCCCCACCGCTTTGAGCTGCAACGAGATATAAGGCACGATGCCAATCACCGCCACCGCGGTGATCATGGCCGCCAACACCGACGAGTGGCCAAACCGCGAGGCGACAAAATCAGCGATTGAGGTTGAGTTGTTGGCCTTGGAGGCCGCGGCCAAGCGCTTAAGAAACCCAAACCCAAAGACGAAAAACACAATCGTGCCGACAAAGGTCGGCGGAACCGGCCAGCCGTTCGCCGCCGCTTGGGTGGTGATCCCATAAAAGGTCCAAGCGGTGCAATAGACCGCCAACGACAGGGTGTAGATGATCGGCCAAACGCGCGACAAATCGCGCCGGTGGCGCTCGCCCAACACCGCCACCAAAAACAACACCCCCAGCCACGCCACCCCCGCCAAGGCCAGCTGGGGCGTGGTCAAACCACTCATTGTCGGCAGACGGTGTGGGGCATCCACCGCATTATAGACCCCCCATAAAAAAATCCCCACCCAAACTTGGGTGGGGATTGCCCCGAAGCCGGGCCCTTCTCAACTGGGGCCGGTCTGTCGTTGGTCAAGTCTTAGAAGTTGAGCTTCGCGGTCAAGGTCACCGTTCTCGGTGGGCCGTAGAACGCGTTCATCACGCCTTCAAGCCCCAGCGTTGAGGCGCTGCCGTCGGGGGTGGCGAACACATAACCTGAGGTCTTGTATTGCTCGTCAAAGAGGTTTCTGGCGTGCAAGCCGAGCTCATAACGGCCGCTGGCGGGCTTCCAGACGATGTGGGCATCGCCCACAGAATACGCCGCCTGATCCAGAAACTCCGACGGGATCTCGAACTGGTTGGTCTTCGAGCGATACGACCACGCCCCGATCAGCGACATCACACCGTCGGTCCCCAGCCAAGTCACCGGCCGCTCGTAGTTCAAGCTGACATGCGCGGTGCGTTTGGGGGTGTTTTGGATGCGGCGCTGGTCAGCGACATCGGTCAGGGCCGTGGCGCCGGTCGCCGGGTCACTCACCGCGGTGACAAACTCGTCGTACTCGGCGTCGATGTAGCCCAGTGCCACGTTGGCAAACAGCGCCTCACCGGCGACGTTCATGTCCGAGGCGATCATGCCGTTCATCTCAAACTCGATGCCACGAACGGTGGCCGCGCCGGCATTGGTGGTGACACCGGCGAAGGTGTCAAACACGCCATCGCCGTCGGTGTCGACGCCAATTGAGCCGGGGACTTGGATGTTGGTGTAGTCGGCGTAGAACCCAGCCAGTGCGGTGTTGATCCGACCATCGGCCCAGCTTGATTTCAGGCCGATCTCGTAGCTGTCGACCTCTTCGGGCTCAAAGCGCATGAAGTCAAAGACCTCGGATTCGTCAACCACGCCATCGCCGTTGAGATCGGGCGCGGCGGTGGTCAAGCCCCGGGGGTCAAAGCTCCCGCCTTTGAAGCCTTGGCTGTAGGAGACATACAGGTTTTGGGTGTCGGTGGGTTTGAACGACAAACTCGCCCGGGGGGTGAACTGGGTGAACTTCTCCGAGCCCTCAAAATCAGACGTCGTTGCAATCACCAGCGGGGTGCCACCGAAGTAGGTGGACTCACCGAGCATGGTTTGTCTCAAGACCCGCGAGCTTCGCTCATCGCTGGTGTAGCGCCCGCCGACAGAGAGCTCAAAGTTGCGGCCCAGATCGTAACTGACATCGGCAAACAGCGACCAGGTCTCGGTGTCGACATCGCCCAAGGTGAAGGCGTTCAAGCCCGGCAGCCCCAGCAGGTCACCGGTGGTGAACAAGCGCACATCAAACGGCCCAAAGGCGTTGGCATCCAGGTAATAAAAGCCCATCACCCCCGCGGCTTTTTCGGTGGCGAAGTTGACTTGGAACTCTTGGCTGAACTGCTCGTTGTCATAGATCGCCGCGACATCCACATCGGCCGCCGGCAAGGCGTCAAAGTCAATCTGGGTGGTGGTCTTGTCTTCGCGGTAGGCGGTGATCGACTTAAACTGCCAACCCGGGGCAAAGTTGTACTCGGCCGTGAGCGAGGTCCCCGTGGCGCGGGTTTGGTTCTTGCCTTCCATCCCGCCGCGGGAGTCATACACATCGTTTAAGATCGGCGCGCCGGAGAACAGGCCCGGGATCAAGCGGTGCCCGCCCATGGGGTTGGAGTCATCGTGGTAGGCGTCAACACCAAAGCGAACAAACCAGGCATCGCCCGGCTCCCACTCGGCGGTGAAGCGCCACGCCATCACGTCTTTGTTGTAGTTGTCCAGCCCGGTGGTCAGGTTCTTGCCGTAGCCGTCGCGGTTGAAGCTCGCCATCGCCGCGCCGACCCTCAGATTGTCGGTGACCACGGTCGAGCCACTCAACACCAAATCTTGCTGGGAGAAGCTCCCCAGCGAGCCGCGGATCTGGGCGGTGGGCTCATCATCCAAGCGCTTGGTCACGTACTTCACTGCCCCACCGATGGTGTTTCTGCCGTACAGCGTGCCCTGCGGCCCGCGCAGCACTTCCACCCGCTCGACATCATAAATATCCAAGATCGCCGCCTGCGGGCGGTTTAAGTAGACATCGTCAACGTAGATCCCAACGCCGGCCTCAAACCCAGCCACGGGGTCTTGCTGGCCGACGCCGCGGATGAACGCGGTCACGGTGTTGGACGTCCCCCGCGAGACCTCCAAGGTGGTGTTGGGCGAGACCTGCTGCAGGTAGGTGATGTCTTGCGCGCCCACGTCTTCGAGCGCCTCGCCGCCCAACGCGGTCAGCGAGATGGGCACGTCGGTTTGGCTTTCCTCGCGGCGGCGCGCGGTGACTTCGATGGTGTCCATGGGACGGCTGTTTTCGTCCTCGTCGCTGTCGGTGTCAGCCTCTTGCGCGATCACCGAACCGGTGAAAGCAAGGCCGAGGGTCATGGCCAGCCACAGACTGGTGCGTTTGAGGTTGTGAGATTGCATAAGCGAATCGCCCTCCTTTAAGGGGTGTTCGTTAAAAAACTGTCATCTGATGGCTG
Source organism: Wenzhouxiangella sp. (assembly GCA_031580925.1). Taxonomy (GTDB): domain Bacteria; phylum Pseudomonadota; class Gammaproteobacteria; order Xanthomonadales; family Wenzhouxiangellaceae; genus Wenzhouxiangella. The sequence continues at coordinate 4,988 of JAVLCB010000019.1, read as the reverse complement.
GCAGGGTAGCTCAACGGTGCCGGGCGCCATACTGGACCTTGGTACAGTTATCAGCGGCCCGCCCCGGCTGGATGATGGCCAAAGATCCCTCGCCACCGGGATGGGGCACCACCACCCCACACGCACAACCACATTTTTAAGGAGTGACGATGCTCAGTTTGATTGGGCTGTTGGGCAGTTTGGCCTTGTTGATTGTTTTGACGATGCGCGGCATGAGTCTGTTTGTCGCCACCCCCTTGTGCGCGCTGATCGTGGCGCTGACCGCTGGCATCCCGTTGCTCCCCCCGCTGGCCGGCGCCGATGGCATCAACCTGGTGACCCAATACATGGATGGGTTCACCGGCTTCATCGCCTCTTGGTTTTTTATCTTTTTGTTTGGCTCATTGTTTGGCAAGCTGATGGAGTCCTCCGGCGGGGCGGACAGTGTCTCGCATTGGATCATCACCCGCTTGGGCACCCAGCGCGCGGCCTTGGCGGTGGTGATGGCGTGCGCGATCTTGACCTATGGCGGGGTGTCGTTGTTTGTGGTGGCGTTTTCGGTCTACCCGATGGCGCTGGCTTTATTTAGAGAAGCCAACCTCCCCCGGCGGTTTATCCCAGCCACCATGGCGTTTGGCTCGGTGACCTTCACCATGACCTCAGCAGGCTCGCCCGAAATCCAAAACTGGATCCCGATTGAGTTTTTGGGCACCTCGCCGCTGGCGGCGTGGCAGGCCAGTTTGATTGTGGCGATTGTTATGGCCGCGGCGGGGTATGCGTGGCTTAAGTGGATGCTCGATCGCGCGGTGGCCCGCGGTGAGCTGTTCGAGTCTCGCGACGATGACCCCGACGCCGGCCGGGCGGATCTGCCCAACCCGTGGGTGTCGATGGTGCCCTTGGCGTTGGTGTTGGCCATCTCATTCACCACCCACGATCAGCTGGGGACCTCGGCGTTGATTGTGGCGCTGTTGGCCGGGTGCATCGGCGCGGTGTTGATCAACCCCAAACACCTCCACGCACCCGGGCTGGCGCTGACCGAGGGCGGCACCGGGGCGTTGGTGGCGATCGGCAACACCGCCGCGGTGGTGGGGTTTGGCACGGTGGCCAAGGTCTCGCCGGCGTTTGATGCGGCGGTGGTGGCGGTGACATCGATGCCAGGCTCTGGGCTGGTGTCCGCGGCGGTGGCGGTCTCTGCCATCGCGGCGATGACAGGCTCGGCCTCGGGTGGTCAGGCGATCGCGCTGCCGATTTTGGGGCCGCACTACGTCGACCAAGGCGTCGACCCGGACCAGCTCCACCGGGTGGTGGCGATATCCTCAGGCGCGTTGGACTCCCTGCCCCACAACGGGTATGTGGTCACCACCATTCGAGCGATTTGTAAAGAGACCCACGCGGCGGCCTACGCGCCGATGGGGGCGCTGACCGTGGTCGTGCCGGTGGTGGGATTGTTGCTGTGTTTGGGGCTGTTTGCGCTGGGGCTTTGATCGTTCACAGACCGCCCCCGCGATTGGTCTTTATGGGCGCGTTTTTTCAAAAGTTAAGGCCGGGCGCTTCGCTCCGCCGCCAGTCGCCGCTCCCAATTGAGCGCAGAGCGGACAATGCCTTCGATGTCATCAAATCGCGGCGCCCAATCGAGGGTCTCGACAATCCGATCGGCCTGGGCGATCAAGGTGGCGGGGTCACCGGCGCGCCGCGGCGCTTGGGTGATGTTGAGCGCTTGCTCGGCCACGCGCTCGACCACCTCGAGCACTTCTTTGACGCTGTGGCCGCGCCCGTAGCCGCAGTTTAAGGTGCGCGACGGTTGGCCTTGTCGCAGATAATCAAGGGCGGCCAGGTGGGCCAACGCCAGGTCCTCGACGTGGATGTAGTCGCGAACGCAGGTGCCATCGGGGGTGTCGTAGTCGTCCCCGAAAATCGCCAAGCCTTCCCGCTGGCCGACCACGTGCTCGGCGGCGACTTTGATCAGGTGGGTGGCTTGGGGCGTGGACTGCCCCAACCGGCCTTCGGGCTCGGCACCGGCGACATTGAAATACCGCAAGATCACGTGCTTAAGTGAAGAGGCGTGGGAGAGGTCTTTGAGCATCTGCTCGCTCATCAGCTTCGACCAGCCGTAGGGGTTGATCGGCTGAAGCGGCGAGTCTTCGCTGGCGATCCCGCCTTTGGGCGCCCCATACACGGCCGCGGTCGATGAAAAAATAAAGTGCTTCACGCCCGCCTCATCGCACACTTCTAAAAGCGCTCGGGTGTTGGCGGTGTTGTTGCCATAATACTTCAGTGGTTTTTCAACAGACTCAGGGACGACAATGTGGGCGGCAAAATGACAGACTGCGTCAATGTCGTGCTCAGCAATGACTTGGCGCATCAAGGCTTGATCGCCGACGTTGCCTTCGATCAAGGTCGCACCCATCACGGCATCGGCAAATCCGGTCGATAGGTTGTCGACCACCACCACGGTCTCCCCGCGCTCAGCCAACAAGCGCGTGACGTGCGAGCCGATGTAGCCCGCGCCCCCGGTCACCAAGACCGCTGACACCCTAGCGGCCCACGGCGGTGTAGGCGACAAACCCCGCCGCCATCACATCATCTCGCTCGTAGACGTTTCGAAGGTCGGCCATGTTCGCGGTGTTCATGGTCTTCGCCAAGGCGTGCAGATCCAAGGCCCGAAACTCGTTCCACTCGGTCAACACGATCACACAATCGGCGCCTTTGGCCGCGGCGTAGGGGTCGTCCAACCACTCGACGTTGGGAAGCAAGGCCTCGCCTTCGTGTTGGCCTTGCGGGTCGACCACCCGAACCTGGGCGCCGGCACCAACCAGCGCCGGGACGATGGTGAGCGCAGGCGCATCGCGCATGTCGTCGGTGTTGGGCTTGAAGGTCACGCCAAACACGGCGATGGTCTTGCCGTTGACCGTGTCATCACACAAGTCCATGACCTTGTCGATCATCCGGCGCTTGATCTGGTCGTTGACGCGCATCACGGTCTCGGTGATGGTCATCGGCACGCCCGCCTCTTGGCCGGTGCGCGCCAGCGCCGAGGTGTCTTTGGGAAAACACGACCCCCCAAAGCCCGGCCCAGGATGCAAGAACTTGTTGCCGATCCGACCGTCAAGGCCCATGCCCTTGGCCACGGCTTTGACATCGCCCCCCACCCGCTCGCACAGCGTGGCCATCTCGTTGATGAAGCTGATCTTGGTGGCCAAAAACGCATTGGCGGCGTACTTGATGAGCTCGGCCGACTCCAGGTCGGTGTAGACGATCGGAAAATCTCTTAAAAACAGCGGGCGGTAGATCTCGCCCATCACCTGCTGGGCGCGCTCAGACTCCACGCCCACCACCACCCGATCGGGTCGCATAAAGTCATCAATCGCGGCACCTTCGCGCAAAAACTCTGGGTTGGAGGCGACATCGAACTCGGCCTCGGGCCGGGTGCGTTGGATCACCTCTTTAACCTGGCGGTTGGTGCCCACCGGCACGGTGGACTTGGTGACCACCACGCAATAATCGCTCATCGCATGGGCCACGTCCTCAGCCGCCGCCATCACGTAACTGAGATCGGCGTGCCCATCACCGCGGCGGGTGGGCGTGCCCACGGCAATGAACACCGCATCGGCACCGGCCACGGCCGAGGCCAGGTCGGTGGTGAACGTCAAGCGGTTGGCCTGGACGTTCTTGTGCATCAGCTCATCCAAGCCCGGCTCGTAGATGGGCACCTCGCCGTTGTTTAAGCGGTTGATCTTGTCTTTGGACAAATCCACGCAGGTCACGTGGTGACCAAAATCAGAAAAACAAACCCCGGAGACCAAGCCCACGTAGCCCGTGCCGATCATGGTGATGTTCATGTCTTACCCCTGCTTGATTGGGTGGGTGGTCACACCCACTAAAAGAATCGTGGCCATTATACCGCCCCGCCATCCCGCCCCGGGGTGGGGGTGGGGGTGGAGTTGGCCTCGATGCGCTCGGCCAAGGTGTTGCCCAAGATGACGCGCCAGCGGTAGCCGTGCTGCCTCAAGTGGGCGTGGAGCGCGTCGAGCTTGGCAGGGCTCAAGTTCTTCGACTCAAAATAAATCACCACCGGCTGGGTGGTCGCCAGGTCGGCCTGATAGATCACCTGATCGTCCACCCCTTCGGTGTCGACTTGCAACACATCAATCCTGACTGGGCGCTGAACGTGCGCCAGCCAATCGCTCAGCGGCCGCGCCTCAATCTCGGTGGCCACCAGGTGCTCGGCGGGGTTGTCCAGGTAGCGGCCGATCCAGGCCAACACCCGCGCTTTCTCGGTCGAGGCGATGCCGCTGGGGGCGCGGTAGTTGGGCCAGGCCTTGGCATAGAAAGGCTGCGTCTGGGGCCAGACGTCAGGGTCCACCGTGTACAAGGTCAAAGGGCCCGTGGAGCCCACCGCGCCGTGGATGATGTCGGTGCGGGGGTGGTGTTGGTAGTGGTCTTTTAAGGGGGCCAGAAGATCGGCTTGGGGCTCGATCAGCACCATCTCGGTGTGCTCGGCGTGGCGCTGGGCGAAGCCATACACCGGGTCGTTGATCTTGCCGTCGTTGGCCCCGACCACCGCGATGGTCAGCCGGCCCCGCTCGGCCAAGGCGCGCGCCAGGGCGCGGTGATACGGCCGATAGGTCAAGCGGGCAAACCGATCGAGGCCACGATCGATGAGGGCAAGGAGCGGGGTCATGGTGGGCGTATTCTAGCAAGCCTTTGGCAGACTTAAAGCGTCAGGCGACCAGTTTGCGGCCCACCTTCTTGGCTTGGCATTCCAGGTTGAGCAGTCGGGTGCACTCGGCGAGCGCCTGATCATGGGCGGTGACCCGATCCGGCCAGCGCGCTTGCGCCCAATCCAGCAACTCCGCCCAGTGCCACAGCGAGGGCTTGCCTTGGTGAATGGCGGCGGGGAAAGCCGCATCGTGGATCATGTGCTTTCGAAGGGCTTGTCGCGACAGACCGAAGGCATCCGCCGCTTCACTCAAGCCCACATAGTCGGGGCCGGCTTCCAGCAGGACCAC
>JAVLCB010000018.1:0-17361 GCA_031580925.1 Wenzhouxiangella sp. | reverse complement strand
CCAATAAGATCGCCTCGCCGGCTTGGGTGGGCAGGCGGTGGAGCAAGGGCTGAAGGCTTGAGCCTTGACCGCCGGCCAATGTTTGCCGAAACATCGCCTCATCGGTTGTGCGTTTCAAGCCGACATACAAGCCCGCATCGGGTTCGGCATCGGCAATGAACCAACACTCGGTCTTGGGCTCGCCGCCGAGCTGGTCGGCCACACTCGCCGGTGGGTGGACTTGCACGCTCAGACAGTCTTGGCAGTCGAGCCACTTGACCAAGATGGGAAAGCGCTCGCCTGTAAAGCCAGGCCCCATCAGCGCGCCGCGGTGGTCGGTGAGCAAAGACTGTAGGCTGAGCTTCGATTGCGCGAGTATCGACTGGGCCTCGTCGCGATCCACAATCTCCCAAGACTCGCCAATGGCGCCGGTGTGGGGGAGGGCGCGGCCCAGCCGCCGGGCGAGGTTCTGCCCGCCCCAGACGCGGTCTTGGTAGATGGGTGTGAACGACAGCAGGTTCATGACGGCCATCATACCAAGCCCCGATGCTAAACTAGTGCCCTTTCACGGGAAGCTGTTGTCATGGCGTGTCGCATCAACCCCTTGCTGCAAACCGACAGCTATAAAGCCTCTCACTTTGCGCAATACCCGCCCACCCTCAGGCGGTTGTCGGCCTACATTGAAAGCCGCGGTGGGGCTTTTGAGCAGGTGGTGTTTTTCGGGTTGCAAGCCTTCATCAAGTCGCATCTGTTGACCCCCATCAGCCCAGACGACATTGATGAGGCCGAGGCGCTGTTACACGACCACGGGCTGGTGTGTCATCGCGCCGGCTGGCAGGCGATCATCGATGAGTTTGCCGGTTACTTGCCCGTGACGATTGAGGCGGTCCCCGAAGGCACGGTGATGCCGCCTGGACACGTCCAGGTGCAGGTCACGAGTGCACCGGGGTTTGCATGGCTGACCACCTACCTTGAGACCGCATTGCTGCGGGCGGTGTGGTACCCCAGCACCGTGGCCAGCCTGTCGCGTCGGGCCAAACAGCTGATCAAAGCCGGGCTCGACAAGACCTCTGATGAGCCCAACGAGGCGTTGCCCTTCAAGCTGCACGATTTTGGTGCGCGCGGGGCCACGTCTTCAGAGGCTGCGATGCTCGGTGGCATGGCGCACCTGGTGAACTTTATGGGCACCGACACGGTCGAGGCCTTGGTCGGTGCCCGGCGCTATTACCACGAGCCGATGGCGGGCTTTTCGATTCCAGCCAGCGAGCACAGCACCATCACCAGCTGGACCGAAGCCGGTGAGCTTGAGGCCTTCGCGCATCTGCTGGAGCGGTTCCCCACCGGCATTGTCGCGTGTGTCAGCGACAGCTACGACATCCACCACGCGGTGAGGGAACTGTGGGGCCGTGCCCTGAAAGAGCGCATCCTCGCGCGCGACGGCACGCTGGTCGTGCGCCCCGACAGCGGCGACCCAACGACCACCCCGCTCGATGTGATCGAGTCGTTGATGGCGGCGTTTGGTCACCACACCAACGCCAAAGGCTATCGGGTGTTGCCGCCCCAAGTGCGTGTCATTCAAGGCGATGGCATGAACCTCACCACCATCGAGCAACTGATCAACAACGCCATTGACCGAGGCATTGCGGTGGACAACTTCGCCATGGGGATGGGTGGGGGACTGCTGCAACAGCTCAACCGCGACACCTGCCGCTATGCGATGAAAGCCAACGCCTGTGACTTCGGCCAAGGCTGGGTCGACATCCAAAAAACACCCGCCAGCGACCCGTCAAAAGCCTCGAAGAAGGGGCGGTTGGTGTTGAGCCGTGACAGCGGCCAATGGCGGACGCTCGCCGAGCGCGACTGGCAGGCGATGGGCGCTGATCGGCCTGAGAACCACTTGCAAACCGTCTACCAACACGGCACATTGGTGGTGGACCAGACGCTGTCTGAAATCCGGGCACGCGCTGAGCTGTCGCTGAACCACAGCTGAACAATGACAGCCACGCCGCCACAGCCAGCGGCCACATCGGGGGAGCGCGGTATGCGTGAGTCAGCATGAACATCATCCACCACGGCGGCATCCACGGCGTCACCGGGTCGTGCCATCAACTCACCATCGACGGCGCGCACCCCAAAGCGGTGTTGATCGATTGTGGCCTGTTCCAAGGCAACGACCGACCCGATGGCGGCCAAGACGGGCTCAAGATTGACTTTGCTGTCGAGCCCATCCAAGCGGTGGTGCTCACCCACGTGCACATCGACCACGTGGGGCGCTTGCCGTATCTGTTGGCCGCCGGCTACACCGGCCCGATCGTCACCAGTCACGCCAGCGCCAAGCTGTTGCCCATGGTGTTGGCCGATGCATTGAAGGTGGGTTTCACCCGCGACCGCGACACCATCGATCGGTTCTTGGCCGTTGTCGATCAACAACTCATCGGCATCGACACCGGCCGCTGGCACCCTGTGTGTGATCAGGCGGTGGTGCGGTTGCAGCGCGCCGGGCACATCTTGGGCTCGAGCTATGTTGAGCTCCACGTTGATGAGACCGCCGATCACACGATGCCAGTCGACCCCGAAGGCCCGGGTTGGCGGGTGGTGTTCTCGGGTGATCTGGGCGCGGCCGACACGCCGCTGTTGCCCGAGCCGGTCTCGCCTGAGCGCGCGGATGTGTTGGTGTTGGAGTCGACCTACGGCGATCGGTTGCACGCCGATCGTGCCAGCCGCCAAGCCCGGCTCAAAGACGCGATTGAGCACGCGCTGACCAACGACGGCACGGTGTTGATCCCAGCCTTTAGCATCGGGCGAACCCAAGAGCTGTTGTATGAGATCGAGGACTTGTTCGCGCGGTTGGGCGACACCGCGCCGTGGAATCGGCTGCAGATCATCCTCGACTCGCCGCTGGCCGCCGACTACACCGAAGGCTACCAGCAGCTTCGTGATCTTTGGGATGCCGAGGCCCAGGCGCGACTCGCCGCTGGGCGCCACCCGCTGGCGTTTGATCAATTGATGACCATTGACTCGCACGCCGACCACCAAAAGATGGTCTCTTTTTTGAAAGAGACCGGGCAAGGCGCGGTGGTGATTGCTGCCAGTGGCATGTGCGCCGGTGGGCGGGTGGTCAACTACCTCAAAGCGCTGTTGGCCGACCCCCGATCCGATGTCATCTTTGTCGGCTACCAAGCCCCCGGCACCCCGGGGCACGCGATCTTGACCCATGGCACCCGCGCCGGTGATGACGAGCCCCCTGGGTGGGTGAGTTTGGATGGCGACCGCTACACCATTGAGGCGGCGATCCACGAGATCTCGGGGTACTCCGCCCACGCCGATCAAGCGGGGTTGGTTGAGTTTGTTCGGGGCATTCCCACCCGCCCCGATGAGATCCGCTTGGTGCACGGCGACCCGTCGGCCAAAGCCGGCCTCAAGCAGTGCCTCGAAGACCAGCTCAGCGCCCAGGTGCTGATCCCCGGGAGCGAGGCGTGATGGCGGTTGTCTGGGTGGGCGTCGGCTTGGTGGTGATCGCTGTGTATGCCGGCGGCTGGTGGGCGTCTCAGCCGATGGTGGCGTGGGGGCGGTGGGGGTTTCGGGTGGCGTTGGCTTTGCTGTTGGCCGGCTTGACGCTGCCGGCTGAGGCAATCAACGCCATTGTTGCGGTGCTGTCTGTGCTGCTGCCAAGCTTGGGCGAGGTCAGCGACCAGCCCGGGGCGAGTTTTGGGATGCACTTTGTGTTGTTTGCCAGTGTGGCGAGCACGCTGCTGGTCTTTCGGTGGGACATTCGCCTGACAACGGTGCTGCTGGCCCTTGTCGCCTTGGCGGTCCTCACCGAAGGGCTGCAGTGGCCGATTCCCGGCCGCTACGCCGATGGGTGGGACGTGGCGACCAACGCCGTCGGCATTGCCTTAGGGCTGGTGATTCGGTGGGGGGTCACGCGCGCGGGGTTCCGACCCAGGCTTCACTGACTTGTCATAATATAGGTCAGGCAGACAATCATCGACCGAGGGTCAGTAACCTTCGCTCAATGACCACAACACAACCCACAACCCCTCACCGCCACCGAGAGAGCCGCATGCCCCGCAAAGACACTTTTGATTACGACTTATTTGTGCTGGGGGCTGGTTCAGGGGGCGTGCGCGCTGCGCGGATGGCCGCCGGTCACGGCGCGTCGGTGGGGATCTGTGAAGAGTCGCGGGTCGGGGGGACGTGTGTGATCCGAGGCTGCGTGCCCAAAAAGCTTCTGGTGTATGCCTCTGAGTTTTCCAAGGCCTTCAAAGACGCCCAAGGGTTTGGCTGGTCGGTGGACGCCGCGAGGTTTTCTTGGCCGAATTTAATCGCCAACAAAGACCAAGAAATCGATCGGTTGAATGGGATTTATTTGAACCTGTTGTCCAACGCCGGCGTTGAGTTGATCAACGGCCGGGGGCGGTTGTTGGATGGCCACCGCGTGCAAGTGGGTGATCGGGTGATCACCGCCGAGCGGGTCTTGATCGCGGTGGGCGGGCGGCCCAGAACGCTGGACATCCCGGGTCAAGAACACGCCATCACCTCCGATGAGGCGTTTCATTTGCCGACATTGCCCGAGCGGATTTTGATTGTCGGTGCGGGTTACATCGCCGTGGAGTTTGCCGGGATTTTTAATGGGCTGGGGGTCGATGTGACCTTGGCCTACCGCGGCGAGAAGATTCTTCGAGGCTTCGATCACGATGTGCAAGACACCGTCGAGCGGGCGTTGATTGATCGGGGCGTCAACATTGTTTATCGCACCACCCCCAAAGCCATTGCCCCAACCGACCAAGCGCTGGCGGTGACCTTCGATACCGATGAGGTCGCGCACTTCGATCAGGTGATGATGGCCGCCGGCCGGGTGCCCTACACCTGGGATCTGGGGTTGGCTGAGGCGGGGGTGGCGGTCGATGAGGCCGGTGCGATCGTGGTCGATGACTACAGCCAAACCAGCCAGGCGTCGGTGTATGCGGTGGGGGATGTCACCAACCGGGTGAACCTCACGCCGGTGGCGTTGATGGAAGGCCACGCCATGGCCGATACCGTCTTTGGCGGCATGGACCGAGCGGTGGATCATGCCGACGTCCCCGCGGCGGTGTTCTCACAGCCCCCCGTGGGGTCGGTGGGGCTGAGTGAGAATGAGGCGCGCGATCAGGGGTTTGACGTGACGGTGTACAAGTCAAGTTTTACGCCGATGAAGGCCACCTTGGCCGGCGGCGGTGAACAGGGCTTGATGAAGCTGGTGGTTGATGCCGAGTCTGATCGGGTGTTGGGCGTGCACGTGGTCGGCCCCGACGCGCCAGAGATGGTCCAAGGGTTCGCCGTGGCGGTGAAAGCCAAGCTCACCAAAAAAGACTTTGATCGCACCATCGGCATCCACCCCACCGCCGCTGAAGAGTTGGTGACCTTGAGAACGCCTGTGGCCTGAGGCCGTCCAGACCACCCAAAAACATATTTAGGACACACCAACATCATCCATCATTGTCTGTTGATTTGTTTATTATTCCTCTTCCGATGGGCGACCCATTCAGGCTAAAGTATCTCCATGATGACAAACACAATGGCTTTTTTATCTAATCGGTGGGCTCGGGCGATGTTGATCGCCGGGCTTGGGATGTTCATTCACGCTTTGGCGCTGTCAAGCGGCGCGCTGGCCAGCAAGCCGGTCAATGGTGAGTGGTTTGTGGTTCTGGACCCGCCCCCGACGCTGGGCTATCAAGGCCATGCCACCTCCATGAAATCCAGCCACGCCCGGTTGATGGCCACCCCGCCACCGGCGGCGGGCACCGCGCCTGAGGTGACGGGTCAAAGACTCGACGTGTGGGATGCCGATGTCCAAGCCTATGTCGAGTACTTGGATGGCTACCGCCAAGCGGTGACCCATGACCTTCGCCAAGCATTGGGTCGCCCAGTCACCCACAAGCGCGTGTTTCATCACGTGCTCAACGGATTTGTCACCCGCTTGGGCGCTGACGAAGTCCAAAAAGTCAAAAACACCCCCGGCGTGCAGGCGGTGGTGCCCAATTGGGCGCACCAGCGACAAATGGATCGAGGCCCGCAGTTCATTGGCGCAGATGTGTTGTGGTCACCATCGGCTCAAACCGCGTTCCCGCCCAGTTTGGGTCAGGGGATCGTGATTGGGGTGCTCGACAGCGGCATCAACTGGGACCATGAGATGTTCCAAGACAGCCCGCCCTTTACAGAGTCGACCTTCACCAACCCCTACGACACGCCGCTGGGAGAGTGTTCCCGAGCCGAGGTGCCGTGCAACGACAAATTGGTTGGCGTGTATGACTTCGCCGCCGAGGGCACCTTCGGCAAAGACCCCGACGCCGATGGCCACGGCACCCACGTGGCCTCGATCGCCGCGGGCAACCCCTTCGAGACCAGTTTGGCCAGCTTGGGCGGGCAAACGGTGTCGCTGTCGGGCGTGGCACCCGAAGCGCAGATCATCTCCTATAAGGTCTGCTATAAGAACCACCCCGACGATGAGTCGTTGGACGATCAGTGTACGGGCGATGCCATTGTCGATGGGCTGGAGCAAGCGCTGGCCGACCAGGTCGATGTCATCAACTACTCGTTGGGCAGCGATGCCGCCGACCCCTGGATCGAGTTGGTCCGCTATGCCTTTTTGTGGCGCGATGACGTTGCGTTTGTCACCTCGGCGGGGAACTCAGGGCCTGGGGCAGGCACGATGGGTTCACCGGGCAACGCACCGTGGACGATGGCGGTGGGCAACAGCACCCACGACCGGACAGTGGGCTTGTTGGTTGATGTCGCAACCATCACCAACATCGCCGCCGTGCCCGGTGATGGGCCGTCTGTTGGCAGCGACATCACTTCACCCGCGCGCCGAGTCGATAACATTTCCGATGACTTAAAAGCCTGCGATGCGCTGCCGGCCGACAGCCTCACCGGCGAGATTGCCGTGATTGAGCGGGGTGGGTGCTTTTTCAGTGTCAAGATCAAAAACGCCGAGGAGGCGGGGGCGGTGGCGGTGTTGATGGTCAACAACGTCGCGGGGCCACCGATCCCCATGGCCACCGGCGGCGAGACCACCATCCCCGCGGTGATGATCGGCCGGTCGGTGGGCCAGCAGGTGCTTTCGGCCTTGGCGTCGGGGCCGCAATCGGCCACCATTGAGGCCGGCAACCAAGCGGTGATCGATGAGGCGTTTGCCGACCAAATGGCCAGCTCCAGCAGCCGGGGGCCCAACGTCAAAGCCGCGGGCACCATGAAGCCCAATGTGGTCGCCCCCGGATCGGCCATCTTGGGCGCGTTTGTGCCCGATGCCGACTCGGTGAACTTTTTAACGGGGACATCAATGGCCAGCCCGCACGTGGCCGGCGCGGCGGCTTTGCTTCGCGCCATCCACCCCGACTGGGGTGTCGATGCGGTCTTTTCAGCGCTGCAGACCACCGCGGTGATTGAGTCGATCACCTCGGGCGATCAGCCGGCCACGATCCATGACCGGGGCGCGGGGCGGATCCGCGTGGACCGAGCCGCGCGCGTGGGGCTGTATTTGCCCCTGCAAGTGAGCGAGTTCCAAGCGGCCGATCCAGACACCGGAGGGGACCCCACCGAGCTGAACCTGCCGGGCTTGATCAACCAAGGCTGTGGTGAGGTGTGCACCTTCACCCGAACACTCAAAGCCCACCGCGACGGTGAGTGGACGGTGTCGGTGGAAGGCTCGGCCGATGTCACGGTCGCGCCGCAATCGTTCAGCTTATCGGCAGGACAAAGCCAAGATCTGACCGTCACCGCGCGGCCGGATCCTGATCTGTTGGGCGCGTTGGAAGAGGTGCGTGTGGTGCTGACCGAAGCCCCGCCACCGGCAGGCGCCATCAACGTCACCCAGCCAGTCAAACAGGCATTGACGGTGGCCATGTCGAATGACTTGGTGTTGTTGCCTGGCCTCATCGAGCACCCCACGGCCGCCTCGCGTGGGCAGTTTGAGGTCAATATCCAAGCCATCACCGGCTTGGCTCGCGCCGAGTATGTGGTCGATGGGCTCGCTGAGATCACCGAAAAGAGCGTGTCTTTGCCCGTTGACCCCAGCAACCGCGAACCCTATTCCAGCGATGGCGTCGGCACCGAGACCTATTTGGTCGATGTGCCCGCCAACGCCGGTGTGTTGTTCGCTGAGACGACCTTCTCCGAGGCCGATGACATTGACCTGTATGTGGGTTTCGATGCCAACGGCGATGGCGTGGCCGACGAGGACGAGGAGGTGTGTCAATCCACCTCACCCGATGAGTTGGAGCGCTGCCAAATTGAGACCCCCGAAGCGGGGCAGTGGTGGATCTTGGTCCAAAACTGGGCCGACTCCAGCCTCGGCGCCAGCGATGAGGTGAGGCTTCGCTACGGCGTGTCGAGCCCCACCGACCCGACAGAGTCGCTGACGGTCTTTGCCGCTGGGCCAGGCACGCACGTCGGCGGGCCGTTGGATGTGACCATCTATTTTGATGATGCCACGCTGATGCCCGATGAGCCGCGTCTGTCGAGCCTTCGCATCTACGACAACCCCACCGGCGATCGTGGCGAAGTCAGCGACGATGACCTTGTTGGGGTGGTGCCGCTGGTGGTTGAGCGAAGCGGTGTCGGTCAGCCTGAGTTGACGGTGTTGTTCCCCAACGAGACCCACCGGTTGAGTGTGGCCGGCGAGACCGTCCACGACAAAGTGGTGGTCGATGTGCCGCCGACCGCGACCCAGTTGGACGTTGACGTGGCCAGTGACGAGGCACTGAGCGTGAGCTTACGACGCCTTGATTTTGAGGATCTGCCGGCGCACGCACCCAACACCCCACCGGCGCCAAGCGATGAAGTGGCCAGCGGTGAGGCCGGCTCAGCGGGCCTGACGCTGAGCGTGGATCAGCCCAAGCCCGGTCGATACTACGTGGTGCTGGACAACGACTCGAGCGCCAATCGGCGCGTTGAGATCACGCCGACCTTGACCGAGTCGGGGCGCGTGGCGGATGTGCGCTATGCGCTGTATTCACCGGTCGATCGCAACACCAACCAAGGCGTGGAGTTCCAGACCTCGGGCCAGCCGTTTGCGGTGTGGTACAGCTTTGATGATGCCGGTTTGCCAATCTTTTATTTGGGAAGCCAGGCCTTGGATGGTGACTCTTCGGTGTGGGTCTCGCCGTTGGATCGCTACACCCGCGGCAACGACAAGCAGATCGCCAACCCCGCCGGTCGGATGGCGTTGACCCACATTGATCGGGACCGTGCGGTGTTCTCGTGGCACCTCAACGGCGCGCACGGCTCGGATCTGGTGAGCGCGGAGATCATCCCCGAGGCGTGTGTTGATGAGGGCGGTGCGGCCAAGAGCTACACCGGGCATTGGTTCTCGCCTGGGCGGGATCAAGGTGGGTCAACAACGATCATGGCGCCTGGGATCCAGATCCAGGTGCGGTATTACTTTGATGCCTTGGGCGTGGGGCGTTGGGTGCAGTTGGCGGCCGACGGCGCGGGCCCTGAAGCGGACACCTTGGTGGCCAAAGAATACCGCGGCAACTGCCCCAACTGCGACCACGACTCAGCGCCGACGGTCACCGATGTGGGGGTCTACAGCAGAACCTACACCAGCGAATCCAAAGGAACCGAGACTTTGGTGTTTGAGTCCCCAGCGCCCCTGAATCAGACGTTTTTCACCCCCAGCCAGTTGCCGATCGAGAAGCTGTCTGAGCGGTTGAGTTGTCCTTAAACCGGCGATGGTTCAAGGCGCGTTGGTGAGGTTTCGATCATGATGGCAGGCCAGCGGGTGGTGGTGGTGTTGCCCGCCTACAACGCCGCCCAAACGTTGGCGCAAACGGTGGCTGAGATCCCCCGTGATGTGGTGGATGAGGTGGTGTTGGTCGATGATGCCAGCAGCGATGACACGGTGGCGTTGGCGCGAACCTTGAACATCGAGCATGTGCTCGAACACGATCTCAACCAAGGCTATGGTGCCAACCAAAAAACCTGCTACCAGCGCGCGTTGGCCTTGGGTGGTGACATCATCATCATGCTCCACCCCGACTACCAATACAGCCCCAAGTTGATCCCGGCGATGGCGGGGATGATCGCCAGCGACTTGTATGCGGTGGTGCTGGGTTCTCGGATCTTGGGTGGTGATGCATTGTCTGGGGGGATGCCCTTGTATAAGTACATCGCCAATCGTGGGCTCACCGCCTTCCAAAACCTGTGCTCGGGGGCGAAGCTTTCCGAGTATCATACCGGGTATCGCGCGTTCTCAGCGGCCAGCTTGCAAGCGGTTGATCTGTCAGCGCTGTCGGATGATTTTGTGTTCGACAACGAGCTGTTGGGTGAGTTGATTCGATCGGGGCAGCGCATCGGCGAGATCAGTTGCCCCACGCGGTATTTTGATGAGGCCTCATCGATTAATTTGCAGCGATCCGTGGTGTATGGGCTGGGGGTGTTGCGGGTGTCGGTGTCGCTGTTGGTGGGGCGAGTGCTTGGTCGGCCACCGAATCGCCCACCGAATCGCCCAGACGCGTAGCCACACATAAGACAGCAAGGTAAAGGGTCATCGATGATCGCGTGGATCGAAAAACACACGGGGTGGTCTGCGCTGGCGGCGATCGCAATCGCCGGCGTGGCGGGGTATTTTCGTCTCACCCAGTTGGGCCAACAAATCCTCATCGATGACGAGTGGCACGCGATTCATGCCTTGCTTCGTCTGGACTATCAACAGATTTTTTTGAGCTTCGGTCACGCCGACCACTCGATTCCGTTCACGCTGTTGTTTAAGTGGCTCGCCGAGACCATCGGTTTGAGCGAGTGGTGGATGCGGGTCTGGCCGCTGTTGGGGGGCTTGGTCACGGTTGCACTGGTGCCGGTGCTGCTGCGCCCCTGGCTTCGAGGCGCCGAGCCTTGGCTGGTGGCGGTGTTGTTGGCCATCTCACCGATCTTGATTCACTTTTCTCGCTACGTGCGCCCGTATGCGCTGACGGTGCCGCTGACCTTCGCGGCGGTGGTTGCGCTGTGGCGGTGGTGGCACGAGGGCGATCGCCGCTGGACGGTGGTGTTTGTGCCCTCGGCGGTGTTGGCCGGTTGGATGCACCCTTTGACTTTGTTGTTCACCGGCGGGGCGCTGTTGTGGTTTGGGTTGGTGGCCCTCAAAGACCTGCTCAAACACCGCGACATGGCCGGTTTGATCAAGGTGGTGCCGGTGGGCTTGATCACCGTGGCGCTGTCGTCGGTGCTGGTGTTGCCCCCTTTGCTGGCCGACCCGCACTCGATGGCGGCCAAGACCGGCGTCGATGAGCTGCAGTGGGAGACCGTGGTTTGGGCTTGGGAGCTGGTGGTGGGCACCGCGCACTGGGGGATGGCCTCATTGATGGTGGTGTTGGCGTTGGTGGGTTGGGTGGTGGCGCTTCGCCGCGATGCGTGGTTTTTCGGCTATTGGTTTTTTATCACGGCGCTGGCGGCGGTGGTGTTGAGCCTGCTCAACCCCGCTTGGGTCCACCACGCCTTGGTGCCGGTGCGGTATTTGTCGGTGGCCATTCCGATGGTGTTTGCCTTGATCGCCATGGGCTTTGTGGCGACGCTGACCTGGCTCAATCAATTCAACCCCAGGTATGTCTCGGTGAGTGTCACCGCCGTGGCCTTGGCGCTGTGGTTGGCCGGGTTGGTGGCCTCGGGGCCATTGCTGGTCACCTATGGCCAGCTCAACCAGTTTGCCGGGGCTGCACGCTACCACCACGACTATGACTTTGAGCGCAACGCCTATGTGTTGAAGCTCGAACAAATTGAGTTGCCGCCCATCTACGAAACCATGGCCGAAACGCCAGGGGAGTGGGTGTTGATCGAATCACCGTGGAGCTTTGAGTCGCACATCACCCCGTTGGTCCACTTTCAACGAAAACACCAGATGCCCATCGTCATTGGCATGATGACCGGGCTGTGCGTCGAGCGGTTTTATGGTGAGTTCCCCCACAACGACCCGCATCGACGTTGGTTGTTTGAGAACTTTGTGCACTTGGCGGATTTGCCGCAAGCCATGAGTGATCGCAATCGCTTTGTGGTGCTCAACACCCAATCGGTGTATCCAGACATACCGCTGCCCGGTGAGCTTGTCGGCCAGATGCCCGGTGGCATCCAAGGGTGTGTGGATCACTTTGCCAATGTTTGGGGCGAGCCTTGGTACCAAGACGAGTATCGGGTGATTTATCGCTTGCCGGCCGAGTCTGGGTGATTGGTTTTGAGCTGTTGCAGCCGCCGAACACCCCAGCCACTCAACACCGCCATGGCAGCCAGTGCAATCAAAGCCGCGATCATTTGGCCTGTCAGCAGCTCGCCTTGATCCCAGCGCGCTTTGGCCTCCACCCAAGACCCAAAACTGTTGCCGATGACCGCGTATAAAAACGTACTCGGCGCCAAGCCAATCGCGCTGGCGAGCACATAGCGCCGACCCGCCATGGGACTGGCCGCGGCGGCGATGTTGATCAAATAAAAAGGCAGCAACGGCACGATGCGAAGCACCATCAAAAACTCAAAGCTTCGGTGGTTGAGCTCACCGACCAAGCCCACCAATTGATCGGTCGCCGGCGAGCGCTTGTGGTCGGTGCCCATCCAAAGGCGCATGACCCAAAAACTCAACGCCGCGGCCACGCTGGTGGCCAGCCAACCGGCCACCCCGCCCCAAAAGGCGCCAAACAACAAGCCACCGCCCATCGACAACAGCGCACCCACGGGCAAGGCGATCAACGCCAGCAGGACAAACACCCCAACAAACACCCACCAGGTCGGCCAAAAGCGCTCGCCCACTTCGGCTTCGAGAGTGCTGACCCAAGGGGTGATGGCATCGCCATAGACCACCCCCAGTGCGAGCATCGCGCTGGCGGCGAGCAACACCGAAAACACCTTGATCCAGGTCGGCGACATGCCAGGCGTTACGCGCGGATCAGTTCATCGACCAGCGCCACAAACCGATCGACCTCATCGAAGGTGTTGTAGAGGGGGGCGGGGGCCATGCGAATGATGTCAGGCTCGCGCCAATCGCCAATCACGCCGTGGCCGACCAGGCGCTCGAACAGCTGCCGCCCGGCTTGGCGGCCGCGCTTGGCTTTGAAGGACAACTGCGCGCCATGTCGATGGGGCTCTCGGGGGGTGATGATGTCAATCTCATCACCCACGCCCTCGGCCAAGCCTTGGGCCAAGCGCCCGGTCAGCGCCAGCGAGGCTTGGCGCAACCGCGCCAGTCCCGCCTCTTCAAACAACCCCAGCGAGGCAATCAGTGGCGCGGTGGAGAGAATGGGTGGGCCCGAGACCTGCCAGCCCTCCACGCCCGGGGCGGGGTGGTGATCGGGCGCCATCTGGAACCGAGAGGCTTGTTCGTGGCCCCACCAACCGGCCAACCGCGGGCCGTCGAAGGGGTGGTGGCGGGTGTGCACGTACGCCCCACCCACCGAACCGGGGCCTGAGTTTAAGTACTTGTAGTGACACCACACGGCAAAGTCGATGCCATCGTCGTGGAGGTTGAGCTCGATGTTGCCGATGGCGTGCGCCAGGTCAACGCCCAAGGTTGTCTCGGCGCGGTGGGCCGCTCGGGCCAGGCGCGCCAAGTCGAACGCTTGGCCGGTGGCGTATTGCACCCCCGGCCACAACACCAGTGCGACCTCGTCGCCGTGGCGTTCCAGGTAATGCTCAACATCGTCTTCGTGGTGCAGGCGGTCCTCCCGAGGGGCGATCTCCACCAGTTGACTGGTGGGGTCCAAGCCATGCAGGCGGATTTGGGATTCGATGGCGTGGCGGTCGGATGGAAAAGCGCCTTGTTCCATGACGATCTTGCCGCGGGTTTTGGTGGGCCGGTAGAAACTGGTGAGCATCAAATGCAGGTTGATGGTCAAGGCGTTCATCGCCACCACTTCTTTGGGTTGGGCGCCGGTGAGTTTGGCCAGCCCGTCGGTGGCGAGCGTGTGATAGGGCACCCACGGCATCGGTCCATCGAAGTGACCGGTGACGGCCATTTGGCCCCAGCGCTCGAGTTCGGCTTCCACCGCCTCGGCGGCCACAATCGGCTGCGGGCCCAACGAGTTGCCACAAAAATAAATCCCATCGCGGCCGGTGGCGGCATCGGGCATCCGAAAGCGCTCGCGAAAGCGGCCCGGGGCGAACTCGGCGTCTGAATGGATGATCGTCATGGCCCTAGTTTGTGCTAAATCCACCCAAGATTCCACTAGAATGAGCGGATGAAAGTCGACGACTTCAACTACACCCTGCCTGAGGCGCTGATCGCCCAACACCCGCTGCCCAACCGCACCGATGCGCGGATGTTGGTGGTTGAGCGTGGCTCGGCGGCGCTGGTTGATGCGGGGGTTCGGGACTTAACCGATTACCTCGCGCCTGGGGATCTGATGGTGTTCAACAACACCCAAGTGATCCCGGCCAGGCTGATGGCCCGGAAAGCCACCGGGGGCGAGGTGGAGATTTTGATCGAGCGGGTCGAAGACGACCACCACGTGCTGGCCCAACTTCGCGTCAACCGCAAACCCGCCATCGACAGCACATTGATCATTGACGATCCCCAAAGCCCCGTGACGGTCCAGGTGCTGGCCCGCGAGGGTGAGTTTTGGCGTTTGGGTGTGGCGGGTGTGGGCTGGTCTCAAGTGCTGATCGAGCACGGCCACATGCCCTTGCCGCCCTACATCCAAAGGCCCGATGAGGCCAGTGATCACGAGCGCTACCAAACGGTGTATGGCCAAGTGCCCGGTGCGGTGGCCGCGCCCACCGCTGGGTTGCACTTTGATGCCACGCTGTTGGACCAGCTCAAAGACCACGGCGTGGCGATGGGCTGGTGCACCCTGCACGTCGGCGCGGGGACATTCCAGCCGGTGCGCACCGAGCGCATCGAAGACCACACCATGCACAAAGAGTGGTTGTCGGTGGACGCGGCCTTGGTCGAGCAGGTCAAACACGCCAAAGCCCAAGGCCGGCGGGTGATCGCGGTGGGCACCACCGCGGTGCGCTCGTTAGAGACCGCCGCCCAAACCGGCGAGCTTCGCCCCTACGAGGGCGACTCGCAGTTGTTTATTTACCCAGGCTTTGAGTTTCGTGTGGTCGATGGCATGCTCACCAACTTTCACTTGCCTGGGTCGACCTTGGTGATGCTGGTGGCCGCCTTCGCCGGTCGCGAGCGGATCTTGGATGCCTATCAACACGCCATCGACCAGCGCTATCGTTTTTTCAGCTACGGCGATGCGACGTTGTTGCTGTGATGGGCGCCATGGACTTTCAGCTGACCCACACCGATGGCCACGCGCGCCGGGGCACGCTGACCTTCCAGCGCGGCCAGGTGCAAACCCCGGCGTTCATGCCGGTGGGCACCTACGGCACGGTCAAGGCGATGACGCCTGATGAGGTGATCGCTTCGGGCGCTGAGATCGTGTTGGGCAACACCTTTCATCTGTACCTTCGCCCCGGGCTTGAGGTGATTCGCGCGCACGGGGATTTGCATGATTTTATGGGGTGGTCGGGGCCGATCTTGACCGACTCGGGTGGCTTTCAAGTCTGGAGCTTGGCCGAGCTTCGTCGCATGGACGAGCGCGGGGTGACCTTCCAATCACCGGTCGACGGCTCGACGCTTTTTATGGGGCCAGAAGAGTCGATGGACATCCAACACGCGCTGGGCTCGGACATCATGATGGCGTTTGATGAGTGCACACCCTATCCAGCCAGCCACGACGAGGCCCACCAATCGATGGCCTTGTCGATGCGCTGGGCGAGGCGGTGCCTGGACCGCCACCAGGCCAGCGGTCGGGTCGGCCATCAGGCGCTGTTTGGCATTGTCCAAGGCGGGGTGTATGCCGATCTGCGTCAAGCCTCGGCCGAAGCCCTGATCGAGATGGGCTTTGATGGCTATGCCATCGGCGGCTTGGCGGTGGGGGAGCCCCAAGCCGAGCGCGAGGCGACCCTAGAACAGACCACACCGCACCTGCCCACCGACAAGCCCCGGTATTTGATGGGCGTGGGCCGGCCTGAAGACATCGTCGAGGCGGTCAGGCGCGGGGTGGACATGTTCGATTGCGTGATGCCGACGCGCAACGCCAGAAACGGTCACCTGTTCACCCGCTCGGGGGTATTGAAAATCAGAAACCAGCGCTTTGCCCAAGACACCCGCCCGATCGACCCCGACTGCGGCTGTGCGGCGTGCCAACACCACTCGCGGGCGTATATCAAACACCTCCAAAAGTGCAACGAGATCCTGGGCCACCGCCTGGCCACCACCCACAACCTTCACTACTACCAAGACCTGATGGCCACCTTGCGCGCGGCCATTGAAGCCGGCACATTCGAGTCGACCGCCGAGGCGCTGTACGCCGGGTGGGCGCGAGGCGTCGATTGACCCCAAGCGATCGATCGGGTTAGAGCTTGCGCACGTCCACAAAGCCGCCGCTGGGGTGGTCGGCTTTGAGCGTTGGCAACAACTCGATCAAGTGCCGCGCCGCCTGGGGGCTGTCGGGCATGTGCTCGGTGCCTTTGGCATCGACGAGTTTTTGGACAGAAGGGAACTCATCGGTGTCGACATCCCCGCACAGGTAGTCTTGCATGGGGGTGTCGACCAGGCCAGGCGCGTAGGCCAACAGATGCGTTTGGGGCATCTCCTCGGCGTAGAGGTGCATCAAGTGGTTGATGCTGGCTTTCGACATCGCATAGCCGCCCCAGCCGAAGTGCATGTTGATGCCCGCGCCAGATGAGATGGCCACCACCTGATCGACCGGCATCGCGCTTTCAATCAGCCAATCCAAGATGACTTTGTTGGCCCACACGTTGACCCGATACAGGTGTTCAAGATCGTGCACATCGGTTTGGTGCATGGGTTGGATCTTGCCCAACACGCCAGCGTTGAGGATCACCGCATCCAGGCGGTGGGCATCCGACATCACCGCCTCGAGTGCGGGGATGATCTTGTTGAGGTCGGCCAGATCCACCCGTTGGTCGCGCAACGCCTCGTCGTATTGATCGCTTCGCTCGGTCTTCAACGGGCAGCCGCGGCGCGATAACCCGCGCACAATGGCGCCTTGTTCTAAAAACGCTTCGGTCAGACCCAGCCCAAGCCCTGAGCTGTTGCCGGTGATTAAGACGTTCATGCCATCGTCCTTACTCGTTGTGTGGGGTGTGGGGTGTGGCCGGCCCATGGCCTGGCTCATAACCTATGGTTTCCTCAAACAACCCATAGATCCGGCGGTATTGATCGAGCCACGACGATGGGCGCTCAAAGCCATGCCGCTCGAGTGGATACGAGGCCAGCTCCCAGTTCTCTTTTTCCAGATCAATCAAGCGCTGGGACAACCGCACCACGTCTTGATAAAACACGTTGTCATCGAGCATCCCGTGGGTCATGAGAAGATGCCCCTCAAGGCCTTCGGCAAACTCAAT
>JAVLCB010000017.1:0-19942 GCA_031580925.1 Wenzhouxiangella sp. | reverse complement strand
ACTCATCGGGCATGGTCGTGCGCCTGGGCTTTGCCGTGGTTGCCGCCGCCCAACCCGACTTGTTGATCACCGATGAAGTGTTGGCCGTGGGTGATGAGTCTTTCCAGAAAAAATGCATCCGCTGGATGGAGGGCTATCTGGCCAAAGGGGGGACCTTGTTGATGGTGTCTCACAACATGTATCAGGTCCAGAAGCTGTGCCAGCACGCACTGTGGCTCGATGGCGGCACCATCCGCGCCCAAGGCGATGTGTTCGACGTCACCCAGCGCTACTTGGCGTTCCACGAAAGAAAAGACAGCCAAACCCAAGCCGACGCGTTTGGGGCACAAGCGGGTGCCGACACGAGCGCCCAGTACGCCTTGACCAATCTGAGCGTGAACGGGCAGACCACGGGCGAGTCGGTGGTGGGCGTGGGCGAGACCCTCGAGGTGGTGATGACCATCCAAAGCCCTGATCGTCGGCCACCCGTGGCGATGGTCGGGGTGGTGCGCGCTGATGGCACGCCGGTCTATGGCGTGGCCACCGATCACGAGGGCATCGAGTTGCGCTTGGATGAGGCAGGCCAAGCGGTGGTCCAGTGCACCTTTGACCACCTCCAGCTGCTCCCCGGAGGCTATCGCATCAAGGCCCACACTCTGGATCCTGAGGGCCTTCGTGTGCACGACACGGCTGAGCTGTCGATCACCGTCAGTGGCAAGACCCGGGAGTTGGGGATGACTCGCTTGGCGCACCGCTGGTCGCAGCCATGACGCGGGTGGTGGTGCCCATCTACAACGCCCCCGCGGCCACCCAGCGCTGTTTGGCGGCGTTGGCACGCCACACCGACCCATCCACCCCCGTGGTCTTGATCAACGACGCCTCCACCGATCCCCAGGTGGCCTCTGTGATTGCCGCGAGCGTGGCCGAGGCCCCCCAGACTTGGCAGGTGGTGACCAACGACACCAACATCGGCTTTGTCGGCAGCGCCAACCTCGGACTGGCCCTCACCGCGCCCGATGATGCGGTGCTGCTCAACGCCGATGCCGAGGTCACCGAGGGCTGGTTGGACGCCATGCGCGCGTGCATGGGGTCAGATCCTGCGATCGCCTCGGTCAGCCCCTTGACCAACCACGGCGAGATCGCCTCCATCCCGGCATTCTGCCAGCCCAACCCTTACCCGGCAGATCCCAATGCCTGGGCACGCGCGTGTCGGTGTGCCGAGTTTGATGAGGCCGACACCGGTTGGGTGGATGTGCCCACCACGGTGGGGTTTTGTATGCTGATTCGCCGATCGGCCTTGGACACGGTGGGGTTTTTTGACGAAGCCGCCTTCGGCCGAGGATACGGTGAAGAGAACGATTGGTGCCAACGCGCCCTGGCTCATGGTTTTCGCCATGTGCTGTGTGACCGGGCGTTTGTCGCCCACGAGGGGGGGGCGAGTTTTGGGCCCTTGGGCTTGGCCCCTGGCGGTCAGGCCATGGCGACGTTGCTCGAGCGCTATCCCAACTACGAGGCTGACGTGGCCCGGTTCATCGAGCAAGACCCACTGGCCAAGCGCCGTCAACGCATCGTTGAGTCTTACCAAAAGACAGCGCACAATGGTGCACCATGAGCGCTGACACACCCACATTGACCTTCACCGGTGAGCGGTTCACGCCCGAGTGCGTCCGCGAGATGGCCTACGAGCACTGGCACCGCTACGCATGGGTGCTCCCTTGGGTCCAAGGCTTGGACGTGCTGGACGTGGCCTCGGGTGAGGGCTATGGGAGTGCGCTGATGGCACGACACGCCCGCTCGGTGGTGGGGGTGGACGTGGATGGTGAGGCGGTGGCGCACGCCAAGGCGCGGTATCAACAGCCCAACTGCCAGTTCAAACAAGGCCAAGCCCTGGCGTTGCCCATTGACGATGGCAGCCTGGATGCGGTGGTGTGTTTTGAGACCATCGAGCACCTTAAAGACCACGACGGCTTGCTGGCCGAGTTCAAGCGGGTGTTGAAGCCTGAAGGCTGGTTGGTGCTGTCCTCGCCCGATAAAGCCAGCTACAGCGATCAAACCGGTGTCAACAACCCGTTTCATCTCAAAGAGCTCTACCGCGATGAGCTCGAGCAGTTGTTGGGCCGCCACTTTGGTGCCCACCGACTGCTGGCCCAGAAGCTGGCCTTTGTCTCGGCCATTTACCCCATCGATGATGCCAACAGCGCCAATGCAGCCACTGGCCAGTGGGTGGTCAAAGACGGCACCGAGTGCACGCACCACACCCAACCCCCCTATTCACCCCAGTATTTTCTGGCGCTGGCGGCGGCTGACATCAAACATCTGCCCCAGGCACTGGGGCTTAACGTGTTCAGCGATCAAGACGAGTCGGTGTATGCCCACTACCATGATGAGATCCGACACCACATGACAGTCGGTGAGGTCCTTAAACAAAAAGACGCTGAGATCGAGCGTTTACGAACCCGGCAACGGCCGTGGTGGAGACGCTGGTGGCCAGGTGCGACCGACTGAGCCGGCGATGAGCACCCACCCCGAGCGCGCGGCCATGGCCGGCTTGACGGTCTTGATCGTCAACTACAACTCAGGCCAGTGGCTCAAACGGTGCGTGGAGACGTTTTTTGATCCACAAGCCCAACAGCCGACAGTGCTCATCTGGGACAACGCCTCCACCGACGGGAGTTTGGATGAGTTGGCCGCCTCACCGGCCATCGAGGTCCACGCCTCGCCAGACAATGTGGGCTTTGCAGCCGGCATCAATGCCCTGGCTGAGCGGGTCAGTACCGAGTACATGCTCATCTTGAATCCCGATGGCTTGATCCAACCGGCTGCCGTGGCGCGGTTGCTCGCGGAATTGGATGAACACCCCAACGCCGGGTTGGTCTCTGGGCGGGTGTTTGGGCTCGATGGGCGCGAGCAACGGGGCTCCAGACGCCAGCTCCCCAACCCCAAGCGCATCCTCGAAGAGGTCTTCGGGCACGGCGCGGGCATTGATTTGATGCGCACGCCGCCACCGGCAGACAGCGTTGAGGTCGAGGCGGTCTCTGGTGCGTGCATGATGCTCCGCACCAATATTTTCCAATCGTTGGGCGGATTCGATGCCGCCTACCCGATGCACTTTGAGGATCTGGATTTGATGGCGCGGATCCAAGAAGCGGGTTGGCGCGTGCGGTTGGTGCCCGATGTGGCCATTGCCCACGCCGGTGGGGTGTCCTCCAACCACCGGGCCATGGGGGTATTGCGGGACAAACACCGCGGGCTTTGGCGCTACCTCAACACCCACTGCCAAGACCAGTGGCCTTTTTGGTCGCGGCCACTGTGGTGGTTGGGCATTCACCTTCACCTGTGGGTCATGACCCCCATCACTTGGTGGCAATCGCGCTGAGCATGAGGGACGCCATGGCTCCTCGTCGCCTCATCATCCTCGGTGCCACCCAAGGCGTGGGCCAAGCCGTGTTGGATCATCTAAGCCCACCCCACAGGGCCTCAAAGCTCGAAGTGCACGCGCTGTCGCGCCAACGCATCACCTCAGCCCAAGCGCACATCCATTGGCACAGCCACGACCTTGACCACGGACCGATCGCTGAGCCCGCCGATGCGGTGATCTCGCTGGGCCCGATTCAATACGCCATTGAGTATCTTCGCGCATACCTGAATGACACACCACCCCAAGCCCTCTGGGTGCTGAGCTCGGCGAGCACCGACTTTAAGCTCAACTCGCCCAACGCCCAAGAGCGCAGCCTCATGGCATCGATCCGCGAGCACGAAGACACCTTGGTCGCGCTTTGCCAAGCCCGCGGCATCCATTGTCAACTGTTTAAAACCACCTTGCTCTATGGGCGGGCTGACCACAACATCAACCGATTGGCTGGGTTGATCGCTCGCCTTCGTTGGGTGCCGGTGGTGGGGGCGGGCTTAAGATCGCCGGTGCACGTTGATGATGTCGGCGCGCTTATTGTGCAGCAGCTCAACCGTTGGCTTGAGGGGGGCAGTGTGGCGTCTGGGGTGTGGCGCTTGCAGGGGGGCAGTGTGCTCACCTACCCACACATGCTTCAAGCCATTGCCGGTGCGCGGGGCTTGAAGTTATCGCTCGTCAGGTTGCCCCTTGGCGGGCTTCGGTGGGTGTTGGCCACCGCGCATGCCTTGGGTCGCTTGGGCGATATCGACAAGAGCATGCTCGAGCGCCAAAGACAAGACCTGGTGGTGGATGACCAAAGCGCACGGGCGGACTTGGGTTGGCAACCCCGGGCGTTTTCACCCACGCAGGATCGTTAGTCTTTTAACGCCTTGTAGCGGATCCGTGTGGGGGTGGCTTGATCGCCCACGCGCCGTTTGAAGTCGGCCTCGTAGTCGGAAAAGTTGCCCTCGAAAAACTCGACGTGGGAATCGCCTTCAAACGCCAACACGTGGGTCGCAATCCGATCCAGGAACCACCGATCGTGCGAGATCACCAACACACAACCCGGGAACGCCAACAGGCCTTCCTCTAACGCTCGCAGGGTTTCAACGTCCAGATCGTTGGTCGGCTCATCGAGCATCAGCACGTTGCCCCCGCTTTTCAAGACTTTGGCCAAGTGCAAGCGGTTGCGCTCACCGCCTGATAATTGCCCGACGAGCTTTTGTTGCTCGCCGCCTTTGAAGTTAAAGCGCGAGGCGTAGGCCCTGGCAGCAATCCGGTAGTTGCCCACCTGCACCTCATCGGCGCCATCGCTGATTTCTTCCCACACCGCCTTGTCGGCGTTCAAGCTGTCGCGGCGCTGGTCGACGTAAGCCAACTCCACGGTGTCACCCACGCGGATCTGGCCTTGGTCGGGGGTCTCGGTGCCGGCGATCATATTAAACAGCGTGGTCTTGCCCGCGCCGTTGCCGCCGATGATCCCAACAATGGCCCCTGGCGGAATCTTGAAGTTCAGATCATCGATCAACAAGCGATCCTCAAACCCCTTGGAGACCCCTTGCGCTTCAATCACCAAATCACCCAGTCGGGGCCCTGGTGGGATGTAGATCTGCGCGGTCTCGTTGCGGGTCTGAAACTCCTTGGAGTTCAGTTCCTCAAACTGCTTTAAGCGCGCTTTGCTTTTGGCCTGGCGGCCTTTGGGGTTGGTCCGGACCCATTCGAGCTCAGATTTGATGGTGCGCTGGCGGGCTTCTTCTTGCTTTTGTTCCATCGCCAAGCGCTGCTCTTTTTGCTCCAACCAGGCGGTGTAGTTGCCCTCAAACGGCAAGCCGTGGCCGCGGTCCATCTCCAGAATCCACCCGGCGACGTTGTCCAAGAAATACCGGTCGTGGGTGACCGCAATCACCGTCCCTGGAAACTGATCCAAAAACCGCTCCAACCACGCCACAGACTCCGCATCCAAGTGGTTGGTGGGCTCATCCAACAACAGCATGTCGGGCTTGGACAACAGCAAGCGACACAGCGCCACCCGCCGCCGCTCGCCGCCGGATAGATTGCTCACGCTCGCCTCCCACTCAGGGAGCCTCAACGCATCGGCTGCGACCTCCAAGGTCCGATCCAGCGACCAGCCGTCGACGGCATCAATTTTGTCTTGCAGCTCGGCTTGCTCGGCGAGCAAGGTGTTCATCGCATCATCGTCCATGGGTTCGGCGAACGCCGCCGAGATCTCATCAAAGCGGGTGAGCAGTTGCTGGACCTCGGCCACGCCTTCCATCACCACCTCGCGAACGGTGGCGTTCTCGGGCAACTCGGGCTCTTGGGGCAAATAACCCATGCGGATATCGGGTTGCGGGCGGGCCTCGCCGTCGTATTCTTGATCCACACCGGCCATGATGCGAAGCACGGTGGATTTGCCCGCCCCATTTAAGCCCAGCACGCCGATCTTGGCGCCTGGGAAAAACGACAGGGAGACATCCTTAATCAGGGTCTTGTTTGGGGGCACCGTTTTGCTCACCCGGTGCATGGTGTAGACGTATTGAGCCATGGCTGGAATGATACCAACCCTGAGCCAAAAAAGGCTAAGCTTGTGCCATGAAGATTCTGGTGACCGGCGGTGGTGGGTTTTTGGGGCAAGCCATCGTCAAGCGTTTATTGGCCCGCGGCGATCAAGTTCGGGTGCTCAACCGCCGCCACTACCCCAAGCTCGAAGCGCTGGGGGTGGATTGTCGCGTGGGTGATGTGGCCGATCGCAAGGCGGTGGTGGACGCCAGCCGCGGCGTGGAGGCAATCTTCCATGTCGCCGCCAAAGCCGGATCGGGGCTCGATCGCGCCGCGTTCTACGCGGCCAATGTGGACGGCACCGACCACGTCTTGGCCGCTTGCCAGACCCACGGCATTGCCCATTTGATCTACACCTCCTCGCCCAGCGTGGTCCACACGGGCAGCGACATCGAAGGGGGGGATGAGTCGCTGCCTTATCCCGATCACTTTGTCGCCCCGTACCCCGAGACCAAGGCCTTGGCCGAGCAGCGCGTGCTGGCGGCCAGCGCTTTGGGACTGAACACCATCGCGCTTCGCCCGCACTTGATTTGGGGGCCAGGTGACAACCAACTGCTGCCCCGGCTGATCGAGAAAAACCGCCGCGGGATTCGTTTGCCCGCCCCGGACAAGCTGATCGACACGGTCTACATCGACAACGCCGCCGATGCGCACATCCAAGCCTTGACCGCGCTGCAAGCCAAGCCATCGATTGCAGGCCGAGCGTATTTCATCTCCAACGGCGAGCCGATGGCCATCCAAGTAGTGATGGGTCGGCTGTTGGAAGCCGCCGGGCAGGTGCCCCGCATACAATCGGTGTCGTTGCCGGTGGCCAAGGCCATGGGCGGCATGGTCGAGGGGGTGTGGCGGGCTTTGCGGCTCACCAGCGAGCCACCGGTGTCTCGCTTCGTCGTCGAGCACTTATCGACCGCGCATTGGTACCGGTTGGATCGCGCGCGCGACGATCTGGGCTACGCCCCCCAGGTGTCCATGGCTCAGGGGTTTGAACGTTTGCGCGAGCGTAAGTAGGTCAACACCCGCTCGGGCCAAGAGCGGTTTAAGTAGATCCGGTCGGTCTCGGCAACGGCCGCATAAGCGCCGTATTTGTGCTTGACCCAGGCGTTGAGGTCGGTGCGCGCGATCAGATCAAACAGCCCACGCCCCACGGGGTGCCAACCTCTTTTTCGGCTCACCGCGGTGCCCAGATCAAGAATCACCGGCTGGCCCTCGGGGGTCACGATGATGTTGTCTTTTTTCTTCAAATCGCCGTGCGCCACCCCTTGGGCGTGCATCGCCTCAATGGCGCCAAGCAGCGACGCATAAAACCCCGGCGGCGGCGCATCGACTTGTGACAGCGGCAGCCCCTCGACAAACCCCAGCACCAGATACCGGTTGAAGATCAGCCCATGGCAGGGGGCAAAGCCATCAATGCCTTGCAGGCGTTGATAGGCGCGGTGTTCGCGTTGCAGGGTTTTCAAGGCCAAGCGATGGCGCACCCCGGTGCCTTTGGGGCGCTTGATGATCAGCTGATCGGGCAGGTCGGGCCTTTGGGGGTTAAACAGCCTGACCTCACCTTGGTGGTGGTGGGCTTGGGTGATCTCCACGCCTTGATCGAAATCAAGCCCTTGGAGGTAATCTTCAAGCGCGCTCACGCTCACGTCTCGGCCAGATGGGGTCATGGTTGCTATGATAGATGAGGATCGTGGGTGGATTTCTGGCAAAATGAGGGTTCTTCTACTCGAAATGGGGGCTCATTGCCCCCATCATTGTCCATCCGAGTACTTTTAGACACGAGAAGCGATTGATCATGCCCATCTACGAATACCGCTGTGAGGCCTGTGGCCACGAATTTGAGAAGCTTCAAAAACTCTCCGATCCGGTGATCAAGGACTGCCCTGTCTGCCATGAGAGCGCCGTCAAAAAGCTGATCTCTGCGGCGGGCTTTCGCCTCAAAGGCGGGGGGTGGTACGAGACCGACTTTAAAAAGTCCGGCCAAAAAAACCTCGCCGGCGACACCGCCGGTGGCAAGAGTGACACCGCCAGTGGCAACGCTGGCAGCGACAAGGCCTCGGCCAGCGGCGACAGCACAAAAAGTGCGAGCACTGCAAAGTCCTCCAACAGCGATAAGGTGGCTTAATGCCAATGCGAACCCATCTGTGCGGTGATGTCACCGAAGCGCTCGAAGACCAAACGCTCACCCTGTGTGGGTGGGTATCGAAATCGCGCGACTTGGGCGGGCTCATCTTTGTTGGCTTAAGAGACCACGCCGGTGTGGTGCAGGTGGTGATTGAGCCTGACAACGCGCCAGCGTTCGCCGTGGGCGAGACCCTGCGCCAAGAGTTTTGTGTGCAGGTCACCGGGCGCGTGCGCGCCCGGCCTGAGAGCCAGTGGAACAAAGACATGGCCACCGGCAAGGTGGAGGTGGTGGCCGAGTCGGTGACGGTGTTGGCCCAATCGGCGCCCTTGCCGTTGCTGATGAGCGATGAGGACGGCGAAGAGGTGCGGTTGAAGTACCGGTATTTGGACCTTCGCCGCGAGCGCTTGCAACACAACTTGAGGTTGCGCGCATCACTCACCCGCGCCATTCGTGGGTACTTGGATGGCTTTGGCTTCCAAGACATCGAAACCCCCATCTTAACGCGCGCCACCCCCGAAGGCGCGCGCGATTACCTGGTGCCCAGTCGGGTCCAACAGGGGCGGTTTTTTGCCCTGCCCCAATCGCCCCAGCTGTTCAAGCAGCTGTTGATGATGGGCGGCATGGACCGCTACTACCAAATCGCCCGCTGCTTTCGAGACGAGGACTTGCGGGCCGACCGCCAGCCTGAGTTCACCCAGCTTGATCTGGAGATGGCGTTTGTCGAAGAGGCCGACGTGCAAGCCATGGCCGAAGGGTTGATCCGGTCGGTGTTTGAGACCGTCCTTGAGGTGTCACTGCCCCAGCCGTTTCCCAGGATGTCGTGGGCCGAGGCGATGCGTCGGTTTGGCTCTGACAAGCCCGATCTTCGAAACCCCATCGAGCTGGTGGATGTCGATGCCCACGTCCAATCGGTGGAGTTCAAAGTCTTTTCTGATCCGGCCAACGACCCGGCCTGTCGGGTCGCGGCCATGACGGTGCCCGGTGGCGCGGACTTGACCCGCCGCCAGATCGACGGCTATGCCGAACAAGCCGCCCGTTTGGGTGCCAAAGGCTTGGCGTGGTTGAAGGTCAATGACACTGAACAAGGTTTGGCGGGGGTGCAATCGCCGGTGGCCAAGTTCTTGGATGACGCCGCTTGGGCGGGCATGTTAGCGGCCACGGGTGCAAAAGCCGGTGATCTGATTTTCTTTGGCGCTGGGGAATCCAATCGGGTCGCTCATTTTATGGGGGCGGTCAGAAACCAACTTGGCCAAGACCTCGGCCTGATTGAGGGCGGCTGGGCGCCGCTGTGGGTGGTGGATTTCCCGATGTTTGAATACGACGCCGAGACCGAGCGCCACTACGCGCTCCACCACCCCTTCACCGCGCCGACATCGGCCGATGCCGATGCCTTGAAGTCACAACCCAACGGCGCGTTGTCCAGGGCGTATGACTTGGTCCTCAATGGCGCTGAGATCGGCGGGGGCTCGATCCGGATCCACAGCGAGGCCATGCAGCAGGCGGTGTTTGATGTCTTGGGCATTGGACCTCAAGAGGCTCAGAGCCGGTTTGGGTTTTTATTGGACGCGCTTCGTTATGGCTGCCCGCCGCACGGCGGCATCGCCTTTGGCATTGACCGGATCGCTGCGTTGATGGCGGGCGAGGCCTCCATTCGGGAGGTGATTGCGTTTCCCAAGACCACCAACGCGGGGTGTCCTTTGACCGGTGCGCCTTCCCTCATTGACCCCGACCAGCTCGATGAGCTGGCCGTGTCGGTCAAGCCACCTGTCGAGACCCCATCGAAGGCGTGACGGCATGCCCGTGGTGCTGGTCCATGGTTTCTTGGTCGGCCCCTTAAGCTGCGTTTGGCTGGCCCGACACTTACGCCGGTCGGGCTTTCAGCCGCACACCTTCGCCTACTCCACCCGAGCCGAGACGCTCAGCGAAGCCGCTGAGCGGCTGCTGGCGTACGCCCGCACGCTGCAAGTCAATGAGCTTCACTGGGTGGGCCACAGTCTTGGCGGGTTGGTGATTCTGGCGATGCTGGAGGCCGCGCGCGAGCAACGTATTGAATTGCCGCCAGGGCGTGTGGTGCTGCTCGGCTCACCCGTTCGGGGCGCATCGGCGGCCAGCGGTTTGGCCAAGAACCCGCTGGGGTCGTGGCTGCTGGGCCAAGCCCGTGGATCGCTCAGTCAATCGTTTCAATCGGCACCGGCGGGTCGACCGACCACGGTCATTCGGGGGACGCGGTCTTTGGGGATGGGGCGGTGGTTCGAAGCGCTGCCCACCCCCAACGATGGCACCGTCGCGGTGGCCGAGACCACGCTTGACGGGGCCCAGTGTGTGGAGCTTCCCACCACCCACGCCGGGCTGTTGCTGTCGCCCACCGTCGCCCAACACGTGGTGTCTGCCCTTCGTTAGATGCGCCCTGATGCCGGTTGACTGAAGTTATCAACCCCGCCCCAGCGGGTGTTTGAGCCAATCGGTTAAAATGAGGCCTGTTCGATACAACTCAAACAATGGACACACGTCATGGCAGGTCACAGCAAATGGGCCAATATTCAGCACCGCAAAAAGGCCCAAGACGCCAAGCGGGGCAAGATCTTCACCCGCTTGGTTCGAGAAATCTCAGTGGCGGCGCGCGAAGGCGGCGGTGACCCGGAAGCCAACCCCAGGCTCCGCTTGGCCATCGACAAAGCCAACGGCGCCAATGTCCCCAAAGACAACATCGAGCGGGCGATCAAAAAAGCCACCGGTGAGTTGGCGGGGGTGAGCTATGAGTTCATGCGCTACGAGGGCTACGGGCCTGGGGGCGTGGCGGTGATGGTCGATTGTTTGACCGACAACAAAAACAGAACCGTCGCCGAGGTGCGCCACGCGTTTTCGAAAGCCGGCGGCAACTTGGGCACCGATGGCTCGGTGGCCTACCTGTTTGATAAAAAAGGGGTGATTGATTTTGCACCCGGCAGCGATGAGGACGCCATCATGGAAGCGTCTTTGGAGGCGGGGGCTGAAGACATCATCACCGGCGACGATGGCTCGATTGAAGTGATCACCGAACCCGATGACTTTGAAGCCGTTCGCGATGCGCTTCGCGCGGCAGCGCTGGCGTTTGAAGAGGCCCAAATCACCCAACGGCCCTCGACAACGGCTGAGTTGGATGTGGACACCGGTCGTCAGGTGTTGCAGTTTTTGGATGTCTTGGAAGACCTTGATGATGCCCAGGACGTGTGGTCGAACGCCGACATCCCTGCCGACAGTTATCAGTGATGCGTATCCTTGGCATTGATCCAGGCTCGCGCATCACAGGCATCGGGATCATTGAGGCAGAATCATTGGTTCATGCCCACATGCTGAAGCTCGGCTCGGGCCCCATGCCCGAGCGCTTGGGGAAGATCTTTTCTGAGGTGTCGGCGTTGATTGCCACCCACCAGCCCACCGCAGTGGCGGTGGAGACGGTGTTTTTGAACAAAAACGCCCAAGTGACCATCAAGCTCTCCCAAGCCCGGGGCGCGGCGATTTGTGCGGCCGTGCACGCTGGGTTGGAAGTCCATGAGTACGCGCCCAGGGCCATCAAGCAAGCGTTGGTCGGCCGCGGTGGCGCGGCCAAATCCCAAGTTCAACACATGACCCGCCTGCTGCTGGGCCTGAAAGACGATGTTGGTGAGGACGCCTCGGATGCGTTGGCGGTGGCCTTGTGTCACCATCACACCCAGCAAACCAACCAAAAACTGCCCCAAGGGGTGCGCTTACGATGATTGCTCGCTTGCAAGGTCAACTGCTCGAAGTCACGCCCCCGTCGCTGGTGATCGATGTCTCAGGGGTGGGGTACCAGGTCGATGTGCCGTTGAGTGTGTTCGACCATTTGCCCGCCCTGGGTGAGTCGGTCACCTTGCTCACCGAAATGATCATTCGCGACGATGCACACACCTTGTATGGGTTTCAAAGCGCGGCCGACCGGCAGCTGTTTCGAGACCTTCTCAAAGTATCGGGTGTGGGCCCGCGGTTGGCCTTGGGGATCTTGTCGGGGGTCAGCGGGTCAGACTTTGCGTTGATGATCGACAGCAAAGACAGCCAAGCGCTGACACGCTTGCCCGGCATTGGCAAGAAAACCGCCGAGCGTTTGATCGTTGAGATGCAAGGTCGGGTCAGCGGCGGCGATGGCGATGGCAATGGCGGTGGCACGACCTTGTCGGCCAATGACGCCAGCCAAGAGGCGCGCCAAGCGCTGACCTCGTTGGGGTATTCTCAAGCCGAGAGCCTGAAAATGGTCCGGCAAGCCCAAGGCG
This sequence comes from Wenzhouxiangella sp., assembly GCA_031580925.1. Taxonomy (GTDB): domain Bacteria; phylum Pseudomonadota; class Gammaproteobacteria; order Xanthomonadales; family Wenzhouxiangellaceae; genus Wenzhouxiangella. The sequence goes on along the minus strand of JAVLCB010000017.1, from coordinate 7,632 downwards.
AGCTGCCTGAAGATGCCAGCGCCCAACACTTGATCAAACACGCCCTGAAACAGAAGATGAGCGCATGAGCCACAACGACGAGCAATTGATCCGGGGTGCAGAACAGGCCGACGATGTGGCCTTGGAGGTGAGCCTTCGGCCCACCTCTTTGGACGAGTATGTCGGCCAACAGGCGATGAAAGACCGCTTGTCGATTTATTTGGAGTCGGCCAAGAAACGCCACGAGGCCCTCGATCATGTGCTGATCTTTGGCCCACCGGGGTTGGGCAAGACCACTTTGGCCAATGTCATTGCCAAAGAAATGGGCGTCAATTTGCGCCAAACCTCAGGCCCTGTCTTGGAAAAGGCCGGCGATCTGGCCGCCATGCTGACCAACTTAGAACCCGGGGATGTGTTGTTCATCGATGAGATTCATCGCTTGAGCCCGGTGATCGAAGAGATTTTGTATCCAGCGATGGAAGACTATCGAATCGACATCATCATCGGCGAGGGCCCCGCCGCGCGCTCCATCCAGTTGGACCTGCCGCGCTTTACCCTGGTCGGCGCCACCACCCGGGCGGGGCTGTTGACCTCGCCGCTCAGGGATCGGTTTGGGGTGGTTGAGCGTTTGGAGTTTTATCGGGTCGATGACCTGGCCCGCATTGTTGCCCGCTCGGCGGGGCTGTTGGGGATCGAGGCCGATGCCCCAGGGGCCGGGGAGATTGCCAGACGCGCGCGCGGCACGCCCAGAATCGCCAACCGACTGCTCCGGCGGGTGCGCGATTTTGCGCAAGTCCGTGCCGATGGCGCGATCACCGAAGCGGTGGCCGGCGAGGCGTTGGAGATGCTGCAAGTTGATCGACACGGCTTGGACACCATGGATCGGCGGTTGTTGAAGGTGTTGGTCGAGCAGTTCGATGGTGGGCCGGTGGGGGTGGAGAGCTTGGCCGCGTCGCTGTCTGAAGAACGCGGCACGATCGAGGATGTGATCGAGCCTTTTTTAATCCAAGAGGGGTATTTGGTCAGAACCGCGCGGGGCCGGATGGCCACCCGCGCGACCTGGGCGCACATGGGCCTCAAGCCCCCGTCGGACCCGTCGGTGGGTGAGTTGTTTGAGTCGTGACCGAGGCCAAGCCATGCCATTGGTTTCGCTACCGGGTCTATTGGGAAGACACCGACGCCGGTGGGGTGATGTACCACGCCCGCTATCTCAATTTTTTCGAGCGCGCGCGAACCGACTATTTGTTGGCATTGGGCTGTCCTCAGGTCGAGCTTAAAGAACGCACTGGGCGGTTGTTTGTGGTCACCCACGTGAGCACCGATTATTTGGCGCCAGCGCGGCTCGAAGATGAACTTGCAGTGAGTGTTTGCGTCGAAGACATCAAGCCGGCCTCTATGGTGTTTTTACAAACCATCGAGCGCCAAGGCACCACGAACACCACGCTGGCCCGTGCTCGGGTGGGGGTGGCGTGTTTAGATGCGACGCGTTTCAAACCGGCTCGGTTGCCTCAAGACCTGGTGGCCGCCATCAAAAAGCACATAGGATAAAAACATGGAAGCGACACAGTTACAAATTTGGGACCTGATTGTTGAGGCCAGTTTGCTGGTCCAGGGCGTGATGGCGCTGCTGGTGTTGGCCTCAATTGGCTCGTGGATGGTGATTTTCAGAAAACGCCAGATGCTGTCCAATGCCAAAAAACGCGCCCGCAAGTTTGAAGAGCTTTTTTGGTCGGGGGCCGATTTGTCCAAGCTGTACGACAAAGTCGCCGGCGAGCAGGCCAAACGCGAGGGCTTGGAGGCCATCTTTCAGTCGGGCTATCGCGAGTTCACGCGCCTTCGAGAAGAGCAGCACTTGAACCCAGAGACGCTGTTTAACGGATCCCAGCGGGCCATGCGCGTCACCCTGACCCGAGAAATTGAGCGCTTAGAGCAGCACTTGAGTTTCTTGGCCACGGTGGGTTCGGTCAGTCCTTATGTGGGTTTGTTTGGCACCGTTTGGGGGATCATGAACTCGTTTCGGGGGCTGGCTGGTGCGCAACAAGCCACCATTGCGATGGTTGCACCGGGCATTTCAGAGGCGTTGATCGCCACGGCGATGGGGCTGTTTGCCGCCATCCCCGCGGTGATTGCCTACAACAAGTACTCCAGCGAAGTCGAGCAATTGGAGATGCACTACGACAACTTCAAAGAAGAGTTCGCTGCCATCTTGCACCGCCAAGCCAGAAAGTTTCAGGAGCAAGGTTGATGGCCAGCGAAACATCCATTCGCCGGCGCCGCAAGCGCATGTCCGACATGAATGTGGTCCCCTACATCGATGTGATGTTGGTGTTGCTGATCATCTTTATGGTCACGGCCCCTTTGATGAACCTGGGCGTTGAGGTGGACCTGCCCGAGGGCCAAGCCGGCCCGTTGAGCGATCAGGGTGATCCGTTGATGGTCAGTGTGACCGCCAGTGGTGACTTGTATTTGGATTTGGGGGATGCCCCAGAGTTGGTCGATGAGCAAACACTCATCGATAAGGTCAGCGTCATCGCCGAGGCCAACCCCAATGTGCAAGTGACCGTCAGTGGCGATCGCGAGGTGGCCTATCAGCACATTTATGGCGCGATGGTTCTGCTGCAACGCGCGGGTGTGGAATCGGTGGGTCTGACGGGTGATCCAGAAGATCCATAACACCGACTTCAAAGGCACGTTGCTGGCTTTGGCGCAGGCGCTGGGGATCCACCTGGCGTTTTTGCTGCTGTTTGTGGCCAGCAGCTGGAACTGGCAGGCGTTTGAGCCACCCGAGGTGCCGGTGCGGGTCAGCTTGGTGGACATGGGCCCCACGGTGGCCGAGCGCGAGCAGGCCGAGCGTGATGCCCAACGCCGGGCACGGCTGGAGGCCGAGCGGCAAGCTGAAGAACAAGCCAGGAGAGAAGCCGAACGCGAGGCCGAGGAACAAGCTCGACGCGAGGCTGAACGCCAGGCCCAGCGTGAAGCCGAAGAACAAGCTCGGCGTGAGGCCGAACGCGAGGCCGAGCAGGCGCGGCAACGCGAACAAGCGCGCCGCGAGCGTGAAGCCGCCCGCCAGGCCGCCGAGGAGCGCGCCCGCGAAGAAGAACAAGCCCGCGAGCGTGAGTTGGCCGAGATCCGCGCTCAGCGCGAGGCTGCTCAGAAAGCCCGCGAGGCTGAAGAGGCGGCGCTGGCTGAGTTGGCCGACCAGCGCTTGGCCAAAGAAGCTGAGCGACGTGAGCGCGAGGCCGCCGAACGGCTTCGGTTGGCCAATGAGCAAGCCCAAGCCGATGCTCGGCGTGCGACTTTGAGAGAAGAGTATATACTCACCATTCAAGAGCTGATTCGGCGCAATTGGACGCGGCCGCCGACCACCAACCCGGGCATGACGTGCACGGTGCGTGTGTTCCAGATTCCGGGCGGTGACATCATCAGTTCGGAGTTGGTCTCGCCGTGCAATGCCGACCAAGCCACCCGCCGCTCCATTGAGACGGCGATCAATCGAGTCAACGCGTTGCCCTACAGAGGATATGAGAGTGTCTTTGAAAGAGAAATTGAGTTTGGATTTCGCTACGACGGCTAAAGCGCTTGCGCTGGCTGTGCTCGTGGTCTCGGGCTGGGTGGGGTCCTCGCCGGCTCAGGCCCAGCTTCGCATCGAGATCGTCGATGGCATCGAGGGTGCCACACCCGTGGCGGTGGTGCCGTTTGTGTGGGCTGCCAGCGAAGACGAGCCCGCCACAGGCGTGGCTGATTTGGTGGCGGCCAACCTGGCGCGGACGGGGCTTTTTGAGGCGATTCCCCGCTCACAAATGATCGAGCGACCCACCGAGCCCCAAGACGTGGGGTTTGGGGCTTGGCGCCTGGTGGGGGTGGACTACCTGGTCATGGGGCGTGTGGTTGATGCGCTCGACGGCCCGGGCGTGGAGATTGAGTACCACTTGGTCGACATCAACGCAGAAACCGTTGTCTTGTCGCAAGCGCTGCCAGTCCAGCCGGGTGGGCTTCGGTTTGGTGCACACCGGGTCTCGGATGCGATTTATGAGGCCTTGATGGGCGTGCCTGGGGCGTTTGCCACCCGCATTGCCTACGTGGTGGTGAAAAACACCGGCACCGATGATGAGGTCTTTGAGCTGATCATCGCCGATGCCGATGGCTTCAACCCCCAGGCGGTGGTCAGAAACTCAGAGCCGATCATGTCGCCGGCTTGGTCGCCCGATGGGCGCCAGATTGCCTACGTCTCGTTTGCCACCGGGCGATCGAACATCATCATCCAAGACCTCTACACCGGCCAAAACCGGGTGGTGAGCTCGAGTCGCGGCATCAATGGGGCACCTGCCTTTTCGCCCGATGGGCGGTTTTTGGCGGTGGCCTTGTCCCGTGGCGGCAGCCCCGATATTTGGTTGATTGATTTAGAAACCAACGAGCGGCGGCAATTGACCCGCCACTGGTCGATCAACACCGAGCCGGTGTGGTCAAAAGACGGTGAGGTGGTGTATTTCACCTCCGATCGGGCGGGACGACCGCAGATTTATGCCATCCAGCGCGATGGCGAGGGCCTGCAGCGCCTGACATTTGAGGGTGTGTATAACTCGCGCGCGTCGGTGGGCTTGGACGATCGGTTCCTGGCGCTGGTCCACAGCCCGGGCAACAATGACTTCAGAATCGGTATTTATGATCGCGAAAACGAGCGTTTGCGTGTATTATCGGATGGGCGAATGGACGAATCACCCAGTTTCGCGCCAAACGGCAGCATGATTTTGTATGCCAGGCGGGACAATGGGCGAGGGGTCTTGGCTGCTGTCAGTGCCGACGGGCGTGTTCGCCAGCGGCTGGTCAACAGCGAGGGTGATGTCAGGGAGCCTGCGTGGTCACCGTTGTTGCGATAAACTGTTGGCGTGGCATAACGCCCAGACAGATGCCGCCCAGACCGATGCATTTGTAAAGTGAATTTGTACAGACCCGGGGTAGATCACATCAAGACATTGTTGGAGGATACATGAACACTGGATTGCGTTTTATTGCCACAGTCGCCTTGGCACTTGTTCTGGCGGCCTGTGCACGAGATGTTCGGGACGAGCCCGTGGCACCTTCGGCACCTGCTGACGGTGGCATCTCTCAAACAGACCGGATTGACGCGCGTGATTTTTCTGACGCCCGCAACTTGGAAAACCCCGACAGCATTTTGAGTCAGCGGGTGATTTATTTTGAGTTTGATCGCTCGGATGTGCGCGCACAGTTCCGGCCCATCATTGAAGCCCATGCGGCTTACATGGACGCCAACCCCTCAGCGCGGGTGAGCTTGGAAAGTCACGCCGATGAGCGCGGCTCTCGTGAGTACAACCTGGGACTGGGTGAGCGTCGGGGCAGCGCGGTGAGTCAATTGCTCAGCGCCGGTGGTGCCTCTTCAGGCCAGATGGAAGTGGTCAGCTATGGTGAAGAGCGTCCCGTGTGCCGTGAGAGCAACGATGAGTGCTGGCAGCGCAACCGTCGGGTGGAGATCGTCTACACCGCCCGATAATGTGAGTGGGTGATTCGATGCGCTTGTCTTCACTGAGAACACCACCAAGAATACCGATCAAAGCAGCGGCTTATGTCGCTGCTTTGATGGTTTTGAGTGTGTGCTCACCTGCCTGGGCTCAGCAAGACAACGCTGATTCAAACGCCCGCACCGAAATGGTCTACCAGCTGCAAACGCTGTTAGAAGAAGTCCGCGCACTCAGGGGACAAGTCGAGTCCCAGCAAGTCGAAATCGAGAACTTAAGAAAGCGCCAGCGCGACCAATACCTGGATTTGGATCGCCGGTTGCAGGCGTTGGGCCGGCAATCCCTTGCGGCTGATGTCGACCAAGACGGTCTTCCGCCACCGCAAACACTGGCCCGCGAGGATTCATCAGCGGGGTCATCAACGGACACGCCAGCAGGCACACCCATTGATGATGGCCCTGAGGTTCGCCCGGCCATCGACACCACCCCTGAGGTGATGACGCTCGCGCCGCCAAGCTCGGGAGGTGGGCGTTCGCTGGAGCCTGCCAGCGATCAAGAGCAGGCCCAATACGATCAGGCTTTCCAAGCGCTCCGGGCTGCGCGCTATGCCGATGCAGCGCAACAATTCAGTGCCTTTGTTGATGCCTACCCCAATTCCAGCTATGCGCCCAATGCCTTTTATTGGCTGGCCGAGACTTACTATGTCACCGAAGACTTTGAGACCGCGGCGGTGATGTTTGCCAATGTGCTTGAACGCTACCCCAACAGTTCAAAATCAGGCGACGCCTTGTTGAAGTTGGGTTTTAGTCATTTCGCGTTGGAGCAATGGGTGGAGGCGCGATCGGCGCTTGAACAAGTCAAAGCCGAGCACCCCGACACCACCTTGGCGCGGCTCGCTGAAGGTCGGTTGCGCGACATGCGCCTGTCGGGGCGGTTTTGATCGGCCAGCGGTGACGCACCCCAGGCCCCATTCAAACCAACGCAACGCCATCCAACTCAATCAGGGGAGTGCTCGCAGTGACTGACACCATCGACACCGTGGTTTTTCCGGTAGCGGGTTTGGGGACACGCTTTTTGCCGGCCACCAAGACCGTGCCCAAAGAGATGCTGCCGGTGGTTGACAAGCCATTGATTCAGTACGCCGTCGAAGAAGCGGTGGCGGCGGGTGCCAAGCAGTTGGTGTTTGTCACTGGGCGCACCAAAAATGCGATTGCGGATTTTTTTGACACCGCCTACGAACTCGAAACCGAGCTGGCCGCCAAAAACAAAGACGACCTGTTGGCCATCGCGCAATCGGTGGTGCCCGCTGGCGTTCATTGCCTCTACGTCCGCCAGAGCCAACCGTTGGGGTTGGGACACGCGATCTTGTGCGCCAAACCGCTGGTCTCGGGTGAGAGTTTCGGGGTGATTTTGCCGGATGATTTGATTCACCACCCCCAAGACCCGGTGATGTGCCAATTGGCGCGCCACCACCACGCGACCCAGGCGTCTGTGGTCAGTGTCAACGAGGTGATTCCAGAGCACGTCAACCGCTATGGGGTTGTGGATGCGCCCCAATTTGAGGGGCGTTTTGGCGCCATGCAAGGGATTGTTGAAAAGCCCGAGCCCAGCCAGGCGCCTTCTAACTTGGCGGTGGTCGGGCGCTACCTTCTCAGCAGCAAGATCTTTGAGATTCTGGAACACACCCCACCCGATCACCGCGGCGAGATCCAAATCACCGATGCGATTGCCACCTTGCTGCAAAGCGACCGCGTCGATGCGTATCGATTTGAGGGTGAGCAATTCGACTGCGGCAACAAGCTGGGGTTTTTGCAAGCCACCGTCGCGTTGGGCCGAGCCCACCCCGAGATGGGTGAGGCTTTTTCTGATTGGCTCGACGCACGCTGACAACGCACACCGATATAAGGCAAGGCACACTCCATGACCAAAGAATCACTCCAAGCCCACTTGGATGGCGTCAAACGCGCTGTGGCTGAAGCCGGCGAGGCGATACTGGACATCTACGCCGACCCCAGTCGGTTTGAGACCGAGCACAAGGCCGATGACAGCCCACTGACGGCGGCCGATCTGGCCGCGAACAACGTGTTGGTTCGCCATTTACAGGCCATGACGCCCGAGATTCCCGTGCTGTCTGAGGAGTCGGCCCAGGCCCCGTGGGCCGAGCGCCAGCAGTGGTCGT
>JAVLCB010000016.1:0-20974 GCA_031580925.1 Wenzhouxiangella sp. | reverse complement strand
CGTGGTAGAGGAGCGTTCTGTACGCCGATGAAGGCGGACCTGTGAGGGCCGCTGGAGGTATCAGAAGTGCGAATGCTGACATGAGTAACGATAAAGGCGGTGAAAAACCGCCTCGCCGAAAGCCCAAGGTTTCCTGCGCAACGTTAATCGGCGCAGGGTTAGTCGGCCCCTAAGATGAGGGCGAGAGCCGTAATCGATGGGAAACAGGTTAATATTCCTGTACCGCACATGACTGCGATGGGGGGACGGAGTAGGCTAAGTGAGCCGGGTGACGGAAGTCCCGGTTTAAGTGAGTAGGGAGTGTGTTTAGGTAAATCCGGACGCACAATCCTGAGACACGATGACGAGTGCCCACGGGCGCGAAGTCACTGATGCCATGCTTCCTGGAAAAGCCTCTAAGCTACAGGTCATGCGCGACCGTACCGCAAACCGACACAGGTAGGCAGGGTGAGAATCCCAAGGCGCTTGAGAGAACTCGGGTGAAGGAACTAGGCAAAATAGTACCGTAACTTCGGGAGAAGGTACGCCCCTGATGGTGAAGCAACTTGCTTGCTGAGCTGTTGGGGGCCGCAGTGACCAGGGGGCTGCGACTGTTTACTAAAAACACAGCACTCTGCAAACACGTAAGTGGACGTATAGGGTGTGACGCCTGCCCGGTGCCGGAAGGTTAAATGATGAGGTTAGCCCTCGGGCGAAGCTTTTGATTGAAGCCCCGGTAAACGGCGGCCGTAACTATAAACACCGTTGTAGTTACGTAAAAAAACTTGGCTATATGCTGGAAACTCCGGTGTATCCTCCGATACTCGCCAATTCATTGGCAGTGACAATTCGTGAGGTGCGGACAATCAGCAGGAAAGGCTCTAGCTTTGTTAGTAGAGAATCCTCAGAGACTACACGCCAAGCCACTTAAAAAATAAACACCTTAAGTGGATGATATAGTCCGATCTTTGTGGCGACATAAAGAACCAGGCGGAAACGATCTGGTCCATTTCAAGAACATTTTGGAATGCGTAACATTGCAAGAACGGTCCTAAGGTAGGATTCGCTGCCTTAGTAAAATCTGGCTAATTGCTGGAAACTCCGGTGTATCCTCCGGTACTCGCCACATTCGGTGGCAGTGACAATCCGTGAGGTGCGGACAATCAGCAGGAAAGATTATTGAGGAAATCGCATGGCCTTTATTCCCCGTAAGATCCCCCCACACATTGGTTATTACCTAGCAGGTTTTGCTGATGGAGAAGGGAGCTTCAATGTGTCTTTTCGGAAACGAGAAGATTACAAAAATCCATGGAAAGTCTCTTTGTGTTTCAATGTGTCTCAGAAAGATCGAGTCATATTGGCGCTTTACAAAAAGCACTTTCAATGCGGCACATTGAGAGAAAGGTCTGATGGGGTTTGGTATTACGAGGTCAACAATTTCCGGTCTATTCAAGAAAATGTCATCCCTTTCTTCAGAGAATTTGGTTTTTTATCGGCTAAGAAGAAGCGCGATTTTGCGAAATTTAGGCAACTGGCGCAACTGATTGAAGATGGAGATCACTTGAATGAAGAAGGTGTTCGGCAAATATTGAAGATTCGAGATCAGATGAACGATGGAGGCGCTGGAAGACGTAAGTATTCCGACGACGACATCCTCGCTTGGTTTCGTCAATAAAATCCTCAGAGACTACACGCCAGACACTCATGCTTTTAGAGTGAAGATATAGTCCCATCTGCATGGCGACATGCAGGGGTAAGGCCAACACGGCTTATCCAGTTTGGTGTACGTGAGACCAAACTTAAGATCATCGAGCGAAATTCCTTGTCGGGTAAGTTCCGACCTGCACGAATGGCGTAACGATGGCCACACTGTCTCCACCCGAGACTCAGTGAAATTGAAATTGCGGTTAAGATGCCGTATACCCGCGGCTAGACGGAAAGACCCCGTGAACCTTTACTACAGCTTCACATTGAACTTCGATTATTCTTGTGTAGGATAGGTGGGAGGCTTTGATACGTAGACGCCAGTTTACGTGGAGCCAACCTTGAAATACCACCCTGGTGTAATTGGAGTTCTAACCCAGGACCGTGATCCGGTTCGGGAACAATGTGTGGTGGGTAGTTTGACTGGGGCGGTCTCCTCCCAAAGAGTAACGGAGGAGCACGAAGGTACCCTCAGCACGGTCGGACATCGTGCATTGAGTGCAAAGGCACAAGGGTGCTTGACTGCGAGATCGACGGATCGAGCAGGTACGAAAGTAGGTCTTAGTGATCCGGTGGTTCTGTATGGAAGGGCCATCGCTCAACGGATAAAAGGTACTCCGGGGATAACAGGCTGATACCGCCCAAGAGTTCATATCGACGGCGGTGTTTGGCACCTCGATGTCGGCTCATCACATCCTGGGGCTGTAGCAGGTCCCAAGGGTATGGCTGTTCGCCATTTAAAGTGGTACGCGAGCTGGGTTTAGAACGTCGTGAGACAGTTCGGTCCCTATCTGCCGTGGGCGTTTGAGACTTGAGGGAAGCTGCTCCTAGTACGAGAGGACCGGAGTGGACGATCCGCTGGTGTTCCGGTTGTATCGCCAGATGCATTGCCGGGTAGCTACGATCGGAAGGGATAACCGCTGAAAGCATCTAAGCGGGAAGCCCCTCCCAAGATGAGGTCTCACGGACCCTAGAGGTCCCTAAAGGGCCCTGGAAGACTACCAGGTTGATAGGCTGGGTGTGGAAGCACAGCAATGTGTGGAGCTAACCAGTACTAATTGCCCGTGTGGCTTGGTCATATAACACCAAAGCCAATTGATCTTTTTATGCTGTCTTTGAATGACACGACACGATCAAAAAACAAGACGCTCTTGAACAGACTTCGATACGATTTAAGCTTGCCTGGTGGCAATAGCGGTATGGAACCACCCGATCCCATGTCGAACTCGGAAGTGAAACGTACCAGCGCCGATGGTAGTGCGGCATTAGCCGTGTGAGAGTAGGTCACTGCCAGGCATTTATTCCAAAAACCCCAAGACTGTTGATCAGCCTTGGGGTTTTTTTATGCCTTTTTTATGCCATCACAAGATGGCTGAGGGGCGTGCAGTGGCTCGACCCACTGACTGACCGGCCTGTGCGGGTACTCAAAGGGGTTGAGCGAACACCTTGTGGTCCAGCTCGCCTTCGGAATTGGCGACCACGGTGGTGACCATGGCGTCACCGGTCACATTGACCGCGGTGCGCGTCATGTCCAGCAACCGATCGACCCCCAAGATCAGTGCAATCCCCTCTGCCGGCAAGCCCACCTGAGCCAACACACCGGCCAGCAACACCAACCCAACCCCCGGCACACCTGCCGCGCCAATCGAGGCGATGATGACCATCACCACCACCATCAGGTATTGGGCCAGCGTCAGATCCACCCCGTAGTATTGGGCAATGAAGCCTGCGGCAATCCCTTGCATGATGGCGGTGCCATCCATGTTGATGGTCGCACCCAGCGGCACCGTGAATGACGATACGCGGTTGTTGACCCCCAGCTGCTGCTGCACGGTCCGCAATGTGACCGGAATGGTCGCGGCACTCGAGGCCGTGGAGAATGCAAACGCCATCACACCGCGCATTTTGGAAAAAAAGGTGATCGGGCTTAAGCCGGTAAACAGCTTTAAAATCAATGAGTAGCTGACAAAGGCATGAATGATCAGTATCACCAGCACCAAAATGACGTACTTCAGCACCCCCAAGAAAGTTGACCAGCCGGTGGTGGCGGCCAGCACCGTGATCAGCGCAAACACACCGAAGGGTGCCATCAGCATCACAAAACCCACCAGGCGCATGACAACGGCGTTGAAATCACTGAAAAACTGACCGATGCGTTTGCCAGATTCGCCGGCCAGCGCCATCGACAGGCCAATCAGTACAGCAAAGACAATGATGGGGAGCATGTCGCCTTCGGCCATGGCCTGCACGGGGTTGCGCGGCACCATGTCCACCAATACTTGGAAAAAAGACGGCTGAGCAGCGATTTCGCGCTCAACCAACACCTCTGGGCTGGCGCCGACACCGGGTTGAATGACAATGGCCGACACCAAAGCCAGGGTCACTGCCAAGCCGGTGGTAAACAGATAAAGACTCAGCGCCTTGCCGCCGACACGACCGAGCTTTTTGGGGTCACTCAGCGCGCTGACACCGGTGATTAAAGAGACAAACACCAAAGGGACCACCAGCATGCTTAAAAACCGGACAAAAATCTCGCCCACGGCGCTCAGCAGCCCCTCGAGAATGACGGCATTGAACCATTCGTTGCTGGCCAGCGTCATATTGAGTCCAACCCCAACAATCAACCCCAGCGCCATCGAGGCCAGAATCCGGTTGGAGAGTTTTTGGTGGTCAAAGGGCATGTTGTCGGTCATGGTGTGGTCTCTACCTGTTTCAAAGATTGTCCGTAGTGTGCCTTGATGTTCGCGCCAGCGCAAATGCTTGGGATTTCAAAGGCGAGTCCCGATACAATGGCGGTTGAGCGATCCGTTGCGCGATGAGGCCATGATGACACATTCAAACTCGAACGAGCAGGCGACACCCGAAGCCCATGAGGCCGGGGTGCACTTTATTCATACGCGCATTAAAAAAGAGATCGCTGCGGGCCAAGTTGAGCAAGTGATCACCCGTTTTCCGCCTGAGCCCAACGGGTTTTTGCACCTTGGCCACGCCAAAGCCATCGTTTTAAACTTTTCCATGGCTGAGACGTTTGGGGGGCACACCAACCTGCGTTTCGACGACACCAACCCCGCCAAAGAAGAACAGCGCTATATCGATGCCATCAAACAAGACGTGCAGTGGTTGGGGTATGCCTGGAAGCACGAGTGCTACGCCTCGGATTATTTTGACACCCTCTATGGCTACGCCCTTCATCTGATCGATGCGGGTTTGGCTTATGTTGACGGCCAAGACGCCGAAGTCATCAAGGCACAGCGCGGCACGCTCACCGAGCCGGGCACCCCAAGCCCCGATCGAGACCGCTCGGTGGATGAAAACCGCGATCTGTTTGAGCGCATGCGCGCCGGTGAATTTGAGGATGGGGCGTATGTGTTGAGGGCCAAAATTGACATGGCCGCGCCGAACATCAACCTGCGCGACCCCATCTTGTACCGCATTCGCCGCCAGCACCACTATCGTACCGGTGATCGGTGGTGCATCTACCCCACCTATGACTTCACCCATGGGCAATCGGATGCGATCGAGCACATCACCCATTCGTTGTGCTCGCTGGAGTTTGAGGACCACCGCCCCTTGTACGATTGGTTTATCGAGCACCTGCCGGTGCCCGCCAAGCCAAAGCAAATTGAATTTGCCCGGCTCAACATCGACTTTACCGTGCTCTCCAAGCGCCGCTTGACGCGGTTGGTGGACGAGGGGCACGTCGAAGGTTGGGATGATCCGAGAATGCCGACCATCGCCGGGCTCCGCCGGCGCGGGTTCACGCCCGAAGCCATCCGCCATTTCTGTCACGAGATCGGGGTGACCAAAGCCGAAAGTGTCATCCCCTTTGGCGTGTTGGAGCGAAACTTAAGAGACGATCTCAACGTCCGCGCTGAGCGCCGCATGGCGGTGCTCAAGCCTTTGAAAGTGGTGCTAACCAACTTCGATGCAGGCCAGACCGAGCACGCCACCTTGCCCAACCACCCCCAAGATCCCAGCTTTGGCGAGCGCCAGGTGCCCATCACCCAAACCCTGTTCATTGAGCAAGACGATTTTATGGAGGACGCCCCAAAGAAATTCTTCCGGTTGAAGCCAGGGGGCGAAGTTCGACTGCGGGGGGCGTTCATCATTCGCTGCGATGAGGTCATCCATGACAGCGAGGGCCAGGTTGTGGCGCTTCACTGTTCATTTGATCCTGAGTCTCGCTCGGGGCTGCCTGGGGCCGAGCGCAAGGTCAAAGGCACCATCCACTGGGTCAGCGCCGAACACGCCGTACCCGCTCGAGTGCATCTGTATGACCGCCTGTTTAGTGTCCCGCACCCGGCCGGCGACAAGGCGGTGGACTTTGTCGCCCACCTCAATCCCGACTCAGTGGAGCGCCTGGATGGGGCCATGCTTGAGCCCAGTTTGGCTGATTGGCCCCAGCACACGCCTGTACAATTTGAGCGTTTGGGGTATTTTGTTCAAGATATCAATAGCTTACCAAGTGAGCCAGTGTTCAATCGGTCGGTGACCCTGCGCGATGCGTGGGCCAAAGTGGAAAAAGAGCTCAGGGCCCAAAATACTTGACCGCGCCGGGGCGGTCGGGGTAACTTGCAAGGCCTTTTTCTTTAATTTTGGCCTGTGGCCGAAGTGTTCGAGGACATGCGATGTTTAACAAAACCGTTTCAAACCCAAATGAAAGTGAGCACGAATCCGCACCAGAACGTCAGCGCCAAAGCCCTGTCTCGCAAGGCGCTGCTGCAACCGTGGGTGCCACCGTGCACATGGATGGCCGTCTATCCGGTGATGAAGACCTGTTGATTGAGGGCAAGGTCACCGGCACCATCGAGTTCAAACAAAACACCGTGACCGTGGGATCAAAAGGCCACATCCTGGCAGATCTCTACGCACGACACTGCGTGCTGGAAGGCAAGATCGAGGGCAATGTGTTTGCCTCAGAAGCCATTGTGGTCAAAAAGAGTGCCCACGTGACCGGTCGTCTGGTCGCGCCCGCCGTGAGTTTGGAGCAGGGGGGGTATTTCAGTGGCACCGTCGACATGGACTCAGAAACAGAAGAGTTGAAAAAATCATTCGGCAATGCAGCTTCAAAAGCCCCCAGCAAGCCAGCCAAGCCGGCCCAAGAGGGCGCCAAAAACAGCGAGGCTGGGGCGTCGTTGGTGCAGTCTCAAAAGACCTCGTAACCAAGCGATCCTCTGGGTCAATTCTGTAATGACACACTAGGCCATGCCAGACCCCTCCCAAATGGTTCAAGGGGGGGTGCAGGCGCCCTTGTTGGGGCGCCTGTTTGGTGGCATTGATGAAGACCAACGCCTGAGCGTTGTTCATTGCGGTCTGGGCGAGCCGTCTGTCTTTAAAGCCTTTGCCCCGTACCGGGTTCGCCTGGACACGGTGGATGTGTTTTCTCAGCTGGAACACTGGGCTTTGGCAGAAACTGGAGCCGAACGTGCCGTGTTGATTGGCGCCTACATGGATGAGTTCAAGCTGGAGCCTGTCGACTGGGTCTGTTGCTGGTCGCTGCTCAACTACATCGATCCGCCCACTGTGACGCTGATCCTCAACGCCTTGCGGCCTTATCTCAAACCCGATGCCGTGGTGCACGCGCTGATTGAATACTCGTCACCCACCATGCCGGCCAGCCCACCCACTTGGGCCCTAGAGCCGGTTGATCAGCAGCTGTATCTCCATGCCGATGCCACTCAGGCAACCGCCGACAGCCCCCGCCACACACCCAAACGACTGGAGGGCATGCTCGGTGGCATGAAGGCCGAAAGCACCGTGTTGCTATCAAACGGCTTGCAAGAGTATATCTTCCGACCGGTGGATGAGCCGGTGGCTGACGACTGATCAGCCAAAACCTCTCAGCGCATCCGTCCAACGACAACAGCGTTGTGTTGGCATTGTCCGATATAGAAAACCACCCCCAAACCGTAATCTGAACCTCCACTCACCAACACACATAAAAGGGGTGTTTAGATATGCAAAAGTCAATACTACGTCGATGTTGGATCAGCGGTTGGGCCGCGATCATGGGCCTGTGCAGCGGGCTGATTGCCAGCCCCGGCCTGGCCACCACGGTCGATCATGGCCTGGCCAAGCGGATATATGAGGCCATTGAGCACACCCAAACCACCGATCCCGATTCCTACATCACCACATTCGACTACCAAGGACCCAACGGCGAAACGGTGCGCCAACTCGAAAAAGGCAGCGCCTTGATGGGCGGACAAGACCAAGCCTCAGCGGAGAGCTGTTCAGGTTTGCCCCTGCAAGGCCAAGTCTATGGGTCTGCCCTTCTGGATGGCGAGGTCTTGGAGTATGAGATCGATTTTCACGACCAGCTGTTGCGGGCCGACTATAAAGGCGAGGAGCACTTGATCCCTGCCAAAGACATGGTGGGCTTCCAAGGCAAAGAGGGCTGGCCGTGTGCCGTGCCAGTGGCGGCCATTGTTTGTGGGATCACAGGCGGGGCCTACTGCGGCTGGCGCATCTCCCAGTGTTATGAAGCAGCCGAGCGCTGCCCGTGTGGTGTCGAGGTCTACAACTGCGGGGTTTGCGGTGAGGGCAATGGCGTGGTCTGCGCTGAATGCGCGCCTCCCGAGCCCGACACCTCGTGGCTGCGTCCAGGCTTTGGCGGGGGCTTCGGTTGGGGGTTTTGATCACGCCCATTTGTTGGCCGACAACGAGATCACCACAGCGCCCATCGAAGCACAAAGCCAGGCCGATATGCGGTCTGGCTTTGGGCGTGGCGCCCAAAGATTGACCCAAAGGGGTGGGTTTTAAATCAGCGCACGAATGGTCTAAGATAGATCGGTACACCAATAAACACCGACCTGGGATACGTTGACCATGACACAGCCTCATCCATTGACCTCCACGCTGATCAAAACCCCTTTCAAACCACAGGCCTTGGCCGTGCTTTTTGCCTGTCTTGTGGCACTCAGCACCACCGCCACTGCCAATGCGCCGCGTGCGTTGAACTACGACGACGTGTTCATGCTGCAAACCGTCTCCGACCCCCAGCCCTCGCATGAGGGTGAGCACATTGCCTTTGTGCGCACGTGGATGGATCGAGAACACGACCAGGCCAAAAATGGCATTTGGGTGATTGAGGTCGATGACGATGGCGATGTTGATGAGCTTGAGTCACTGACCCCGCAATCACTGAACGCCTCCAGCCCCCGGTGGTCACCCGATGACGAGCGGCTGGCGTTTGTGGCCGATGGCGAGATCCAAATGGCGTGGATGGACAGTGGCCGGATCAGCACGCTGACGCAGTTGCCTGGCTCGCCAGGGAATTTGAGTTGGTCGCCCGATGGTCAATGGCTGGCCTTTGTGATGCTGACCAAAGACGAGCAAGCCGCGCCCGTGCAACTGCCTGGTCGCCCAGAGGGCGCGGAGTGGGCGGCGGCACCCATTTATATCGATCAACCCCAGTACCGCGCCGATGGGGCGGGGTATTTGCCACGCGGGCACCGCCAGGTTTATGTCGTGCCGGCCACCGGTGGCACACCGATCCAACTGACCGATGGGCCCTACCACCACAGCCAGATCCACTGGGCCCCCGACAGCGAGTCGATTTATTTCAGCGCCAATCGCTCTGAAGAGGCCTACCGTGAGCCGATGAAGTCCGACATTTACCAAGTGGACATCAACACCCGCGAGTTGACCCAGATGAATGAAAGCCCGGGCCCGCACAGCCAGCCCCAGCCCTCTCCTGAGGGCGATCTGATCGCGTATCTGGGGTTTGAAGACCGGAAATTGTCGCACCAGGCCAACCGATTGCACGTGCTGGACCCTGAAAGCGGCGAGATCCGAAACCTCACCGAAGACTTGGATCGAAGCATCGATGCCTATCAGTGGCTGGCCGATGGCAGCGGGTTTGTGATCCAGTACGACGACCAAGGCTCGCCGACTTTGGCTTACCAGTCGCTCGATGGCGAGCGTGAAGTGATTGACGCACAATTGGGGGGCCCTTACCTGAGCCGCCCATACACCAGCGGTCAGTTCAAACTCGCCGACAACGGCATGATCGCTTTCACCCACCAGACCAGCCAACGCCCATCTGAGCTTGCCGTGATCACCCCCGAGACCGACACCCCGGGTGGGCACGTCATCACCGACTTCAACCAAGTGTTGAGAATGGACCGCGAGGTTGGGCGAGTTGAAGAGTTTCGTTACGCCTCATCTGTCGACGGCCGCGAACTGCACGGGTGGATCATGTATCCCCCAGGGTTTGATGACAGCCAGCAGTATCCCTTGATCTTGGAAATCCATGGTGGGCCATTTGCCGCCTACGGGCCGATGTTTGCGATGGAGCTTCAGCTGATGGCCGCTCAAGGGTATGTGGTCGTCTACACCAACCCCCGAGGCTCAACAAGCTATGGCGAAGCCTTTGCCAACTTGATCCACCACAACTACCCATCACAAGACTTCAACGATTTGATGGATGGGGTCGATGCGGTGATTGAGCGTGGGTTTATCAACGAAGATGAGCTCTTTATCACCGGCGGCAGTGGGGGTGGGGTGCTCACCACCTGGTCGATTGGCCACACCGATCGGTTCGCCGCGGCGGTGGCGGTCAACCCAGTGATTAACTGGTACAGCTTTATCTTGAACGCTGACTTTTATTACTTGTTCAGCCAGTACTGGTTCCCTGCACTGCCTTGGGAAGATCCGGATCACTACCTGGAGCATTCGCCGATCTCGTATGTGGGCAATGTCACCACGCCCACCATGCTGTTTACCGGCGAGTCTGACCATCGAACCCCGATCTCAGAGACTGAGCAGTATTATCAGGCCTTGCAGCTTCGGGGCATCGACACCGCCATGGTGCGGGTGCCCGGTGCGTCACACGCACTGCACCGCCGACCCAGCAACCTGATGGCCAAGCCGGCGTATATTGTCCATTGGTTTGACCAGTACCGGTCAGGTCAATAGCCGATCCAGGGTCTGGTCTTTCTCAGCCCAGAGCTGATTGAGCCAGTCTTGAAACGCGGCGCGGTACTCGGGGTCGGTGTGGTAGTTGCCTCCCCGAAACTCCTTTGGAATGGTGAGGGTGCGAATATGCACCCTCACTTTTTTGATGCGATTGACAAACAGATCAAACAACTCGCCACGCCCTTGTGGGTAGGCGATGGTCACATCCACCAGCGTGTCGAGCTTGTCGCCCATCGCATTGAGCACGAACGCCGTGCCACCCGCGCGGGGTTTGAGCAAATGCCGGTGGGGTGAGTCTTGTTCGGCATGGCGCTGGGGCTTGTTCCGCGTCCCTTCGACGAAATTGACAATGGAGACGGGGATCTGGGCGAACTTGGCGCACGCTTTTTGGGTGGTGGCCAAGTCTTTGCCAGCCAGTTTGGGGTTTTTGGCAATTTGTTCGCGGCTGTAGCGCTTCATGAATGGAAAATCCAGCGCCCACCAGGCCAACCCGAGCACCGGCACCCAGATCAGTTGGCTTTTTAGAAAAAACCGCAGCATGGGAAGTCGGCGGTTAAACACCTTTTGTAAGACCGGGATGTCCACCCAACTTTGGTGGTTGCTGATCACCAAAAAATGGCCTTCGAGGGCTTGGTCGGGCAAGCCGGTGACCTCGATGCGCGTTTGGGTGAGGTGGTCAATCATCCAGCTGTTGACCCCCACCCAGCTGGCGGCCAAGCCCATCAACGCCCGATCGCAGGTGCGCGTGATCGGCGGGATACGAACCACGAACTTGATCAAAGCGATCAACAGCAGCGGGGCGATGTGCACCACCGAGTTGAGCGCCAGTAAAGCGGTGGCGCCCAGTTGGCGCATAATGTGGAGCATCGACATGACCATCTCCAAATTGTCGCATGAGACGACCGTGATCAGATGAACGAATCACCCCACACCCAGCGCCGCCGGCTCACTTTCATTGTCAACCCGACAGCCGGCCACCCCTGGTCATTGAAGCGTCGTCGGGTGCATCGGGTGCTCAATCAACTGCCAGCCACGCAAGCTGAAGTGCTTTGGACGCAACACCCCACCCAAGCCAGCGCGTGGGCCCAAGCGCGCGCCAACGACACCGGCCGGGTGGTGGTGGCGGTGGGCGGTGATGGGACCGTGCGCGATGTCGCCTCAGGCCTCGTTGGCGGTCAGGCGCACTTGGGGGTGTTGGCGCTGGGCTCGGGCAATGACTTTGCCGCCATGCTGGATCGACGGCTTGATGTCGCCTCGCTTTGTCTTGAGTCGGTGGTTGAGTTTTATCAAACGGCACCCACCGGCGCGGTGGATTTGGGGGAGGTCTGCTGGCAGTCGGCCGACGGCACCAACCGCTCGGGGTATTTCATCAACAGCGTGGGGCTGGGGTTGGAGGGTGCCATCGCCCAAACCGTCCAAAAGCTCAAAGCCGTTAAAGGATTGAGCCGCTACCTGGTCGCGGCCCTGTGGCAGATGACGCGCTATCGGCCCATTCCAATGGCGCTCAACAGCGCCTGCCAGACCATCACCGAGACCGACTCCACACCCAAGCTCTTGGTCGCGATCGGCAACGGTCGACGCGCCGGCGGTGGGTTCGTGTTGCAGCCCCATGCCCGCATCGATGATGGCCGCTTGGATGTGTGCTGGGCAGGGGCCTTGCCGCTGTGGCGACAGGCGATGATTCTGCCGACAGTCTTTTGGGGCGGGCACGGCCGGTTTGAGGGGGTGGTGCAAGCCCAAGTGGAGGCGGTCAGCGTTGACTGCGGTGCCGGCACACCGGTGCACTTGGATGGCGAGTGGGTGGCCAGCGATGCGCGTCGGCTGGATGTGCGCGTTTGGCCCAGCGCCCTCAGCGTTGTGGGGCGTGATTAGCCCACAGACCAGGCCACTTGCCCGCCGGCGCGAAGCGGCACCCCAGGCTCGCCACCAAAGTCCACCGTCTCGGGGACATCAACCGTTTGGCGCGTGAGGGTGAGGGTGTCGGTGTTGCGCGGCAGGCGATAAAAATCAGCGCCAAAAAGGGATGCAAACCCTTCAAGCTTATCCAACGCCCCAGCGCGATCAAACACCTCGGCATAAAACGCCAGCGCGTGTCGGGCCGTGTAGATCCCAGCGCAACCACACTCGGCTTGTTTGGCCCCTTTGGGGTGTGGCGCGCTGTCGGTGCCCAAAAAGAATTTCGGGTTGGCGCTGGTGGCGGCCTCAACCAAGGCATGCCGGTGGCGTTCGCGCTTGATCAGCGGCAAGCAATAGTGGTGTGGTCGCAAGCCCCCCTCGAACATCGCGTTGCGGTTGAGCAGCAGGTGGTGCGCGGTGATGGTGGCGGCCAGGTTGTCGGGCTGGGCTTTGACAAAAGACACCGCGCTTTCGGTGGTGATGTGCTCCATCACCATGCGAAGCCTGGGGAAGTGGCCCACCAGTGGGGTGAGGTGGCGATCAATAAACACCGCCTCCCGGTCAAAGATGTCAATCTCGCTGTCGACCACCTCGCCATGCATCAGCAAGGGGAGGTCATGTTTTTCCATGGCCTCGATCACCGGATAGACTTTTTCAATGTCACGCACGCCGCTGGCGGCATTGGTGGTCGCGCCGGCTGGATACAGCTTGACCGCATGAACGTGGGGACACTCGGCTGCCTTTTGGATCTCATCGGGGGTGGTGTCTTCGGTCAGATACAGCGTCATCAATGGCTCAAACGACACCCCCGGTGGCACCGCCGCCAAGATCTCATCGCGGTAGGCCAAGGCGCGGGACACGGTGGCCACGGGTGGGGTGAGGTTGGGCATGATGATGGCGCGGGCAAACTGGCGGGCGGTGTCGGGCACGACACTTCTTAAAAGCGCGCCTTGCCTGACATGCAAATGCCAGTCGTCGGGTCGAGTCAGGGTTAGGGTGTCCATGGCCTCCATTATCCAAGCTTTCTGGTGGCATTGCACGAATCGCCGGTGGGGGTGGTCTGCTAAGATGCAGGCCATCACTTTAAGTATTGGGAGCATCGGTTCATGTCTAAACCCCACGATCTGGTCATTATGGGTGCCACCGGCTTCACCGGCCGGTTGGTGGTCGAGTACCTGCTGGGATGCTACGGCACCGACGGCGAGCTCAACTGGGCGATCGCCGGGCGCAGCGAAGACAAGCTCAACGCGCTGCGCGACGAGCTGGGTGCCGAGGGCTTGCCCGTGATCCAAGCCGACAGCCACGATCGAGCCTCACTCGATCAGCTGGTCGAAAAAACACACGTGGTCTGTTCGACGGTTGGGCCGTATGCCCTGTATGGCGATGAGCTGGTGGCGGCGTGTGTTGACGCTGGCACAGACTATTGTGATCTCACCGGCGAGGTGCCGTGGATGCGCCGGATGCTCGACCAACACGCCGAAAAAGCCAAGCAAACCGGCGCGCGCATCGTCCACTGCTGCGGCTTCGACTCGGTGCCATCGGACATGGGCGTGCGGTACGCACAGGCCGAGGCCAAGAACCGCTTCGGTGGGCCCTTGACCCAAATTCGGTTGGGCGTCGAGGCCATGCGCGGCAAGATGAGTGGCGGGACCGCGGCGAGCATGATGAACATCATCCAAGAAAGCCAAAAAGACCCCAACGTGGCACGCGTGTTGAAAAACCCCTATGCCCTATGCCCTGCGGGCATGCAGTCCGGGGTGAAACAACCCTATGTGAAAGGCCCCCAATTCGACCCATCGCTCAATGCGTGGTTGGCCCCCTTTGTGATGGCTGCGATCAATACACGGGTGGTGCACAAAAGCCACGCGCTCCGTGATCGGGCCTGGGGTGAGGACTTCATCTATGACGAGGCGATGATGACTGGCCGGGGGTTTAAAGGCCGGCGCGCGGCGTGGGTGTGGTCGTTGATGCTGGGCGGGTTTGCCTTGGGTGCCGCGGTCAAACCGCTGCGCGCGTTGATGAAAAAGACCGTGCTGCCCGACCAAGGCGAGGGCCCGAGTCGCGAGCAGCAACAGCGTGGGTTTTATAAGCTGCGCTTGACCGGTCAGAGCCGGGATGGGCGAACCCTGTCGGTGCGCGTGACCGGTGACCGTGACCCAGGCTACGGCTCAACCGCCAAAATGCTTGGCGAGGCGGCGGTGTGTCTGGCCACCCAAACCCCACGAAGTGCCGTGGCTGGGGGCTTTTGGACGCCGTCAACCGCCTTGGGCCAGGCGTTCCATGAGCGTTTGGTTACCAACGCCGGTTTGACGTTTGAGGTCATCGAGCCCTCGGCGCCCTGAAATGGGGCGCCTGCGCCGGGCGCGCCGGGCCCCGTGCCCGTCGCCATAAAAAAACCTACATGAAATCAATGCGATGGAAGAGCCCGGGGGTCAGACCAGGCCGTTGCACTGCATTGATGGAGACCTGGGCGCTTGCGGGGATCGAACGGACACAGCGAAAAACGCCGTCATGCCGGGGCAAAATAGCCTTAACAAGACATTTACATTTGCAAAATGCTGTGCTAACGTCAATCGGCTAGAGCGTCTGTATTTGTTGACTTTCGCCTAGATCACAGCCTGTCAGCCCGGAAAATTGGAGAAAACCGATGGAAATCACGTACCGCCGAACGCTCCTGTACTCAGCCATCGCTGCATGCCTGAGTTTCAGTTTGGTCGCCAACCCCGTGTGGGCGCAAGACCAAGTCGAAGAGGACGAAGACACCACCGAAGTCGAAGAATCTGAGCAAACCGAAGACCGTGTCACGGTCACCGGCTCGCTTCTTCGCCGGGATGAATTCAACTCAGCATCGCCCATTCAGGTGATCAGCGCCGAAACCCAGGTTCAATTGGGTCAGGTCGACACCGCAGAATTCTTACAAAAATCCAGCATTGCCGCAGGTTCAACCCAGATCAACAACCAGTTTGGTGGGTTTGTGGTCGAGGGCGGCACGGGTGTGAACACCGTGTCCTTGCGTGGCTTGGGTGCACAGCGCACCTTGGTGCTTCTCAACGGCCGTCGGCCAGGTGCCGCCGGAACACGCGGTCAGGTCGGTGGGTTTGACTTGAACGTCATCCCCTCGTCAATCATCCAACGTGTGGAGATCCTCAAAGACGGGGCGTCTTCGATTTACGGTTCAGACGCCGTGGCCGGCGTGGCGAATATCATCACCCGCCGCTCAGTCGACCGCCCCGAAATCAATGTGCGCGCTTCTGTGCCATTCGAGTCGGGTGGTGAGACGTATGACATCTCAGGCGCTTACGGCTGGAACTTCGATCAAGGCAGCGTTGTGTTGGCCGGTGAGTATCAGCTCCGTGAGGCGTTGATGACCAACGACCGCGATTTTCTGTCTTGTCAGCAAGACTTGATCCGCGATCGTGATGGCAACATCATCGATCGGGAAGACCGCTCGATCACGGCGGGCACCCCGTTGAGTGGTTGTTCGAACTTGTATGCCAACACCATCATTGATCCAATTTTTGGTGATCGGTTTATTCCGGCACCGGATGGCGTGACCATCGGTGGGATCCCGGGCTACCGTCCGCGGGCCAACGGCCGTTACGACGACCCCGGCGGTCAAGCGTTCTATGAAGACGTGCTGAACTTCGACTTCTACAACGAGACGGCGATTAACCGTCAAGAGCGGACCAGTGTCTACGCGTCATCGGATTTCTCGCTGGACATGTTGGGTGGCACGCAGTGGAGCACCGAGTGGCTGTACACCAAGCGTGAGACCGAATCGCGTGGCTGGCGTCAATTCTTCCCCTTGACCGGTGGTGCGACGTCTGTTTTCGCTCCCGTGTATACCTATCCAAACAGCCCGGACTATGTGACGCCGACGGCGTCAGGTCTCGCGCAGCCGGTGATCCCGTACCCATCCAACAGCGACATTGCGGTCGACTACTATTATGTGGCCACGGCGCTGGAGGGTGATTTCAACTTCGGCGACAACTGGACTTGGTCTCTGAACAGTTCGTATTCCTATTCAGACGGGGACTACACGCGCAACTCAATCGTGGCGTCACAATCAGGTGATGTCCGCTTCGATGACACCGCGCCTCGGATTGACTATTTCAGCCCGGGCATCTTGAGTGGTGACGACATGGATCAGCTGATCAACACCGTGGGTGTTAACCACACTGGCAACACGATCTATGATCAGTTTGTGCTCACCGGTGTGGCCACGGGCAATGTGTTTGATATGCCCGCAGGCCCAGTGGGCTTGGCTGTCGGTGCCGAGTATCGGTGGTTCAGCATCGATGACCAGCCCAGTGAGTTTTCAACGGGCGGCGATCTTTGGGGTGAGTCCTCAGCCCTGGTCACCGAAGGCAGCGACGATGTGACCGAGATCTTTGCAGAGATCGAGGTCCCACTGATTGCCGGCGTGCCGTTTGCCGAGTCCATCACCTTCAACGGGTCAGCTCGAGCGTTTGATTACAAGTCAGCTGGCTCAGACCACGTCTGGAAAGCGGGCTTGAACTGGCAGATCAACCCCTCGTTCCGCATCCGTGGCGCCAAAGGCACCTCGTATCGCGCACCCGCCTTGTATGAGCTGTTCCTGGGTGATCAGACCTCATTTGTTGGTCAATCAGCCATCGACCCATGTATCGATTGGGGCGAGAGCTCAAACGAGAACATCCGGGCCAACTGCGCCGCTGATGGCATCCCTGCTGATTTCACCGGGGGCGCATCATCTGCGACCATCGTGTCGGGCGGTGGTGCTGGTGTGTTGGAGCCTGAGACTTCTGAGGCGACCACGGCCGGGTTTGTGTTCACGCCGACTTTCGTGAATGCCAGTGTGGCGATTGACTACTTCGAGATTGAAGTGGAAGATCAGATTGCCCAGCTCTCCGGTGGTGCGATTTTGGGCGGCTGTTACGGCGCGCCTGTGTTCCCCAACGCGTTTTGTGAGTTGTTCAATCGGTCTCCGGCGGATGCGGCATCGAATGCCTTGGCCGTCGACACCGTTCAAGCGTCCTATCTGAACGTTGATCTCCAGACCACGCAGGGCATTGATGCGACCGTCCGTTACGATCGTGACTTCAGCTTTGGTAGCTTGGTGTTTGAATCCAACGCCACTTGGGTGTTTGAAGACATCCAGCGGCTGTTTGATCCCTCACTGGCTTCTGGGTTTGAATCCAATGACCTGAACACCACCATCGGCCGGCCGAAAATGGTTGCCAATGGTCGGTTGGCGTTCACGTCGGGTGATCTGACCTACACCTGGGGCACCAACTACGTGCGTCGGACATCCAACGCGGACAATGCCGCCGATGAGATCACGTACTTTGGTTTCCCGAACGCTCAGCGTGATGTGGTGGCGGATCGTCGGTTCTTCCACTCGTTCTCAGTGTTTTATGATCAAGCCGACTGGTCTGTGTTGGTGGGCATCGATAACGTCTTCGATGCTGAACCACCCAGAGTGTCCAGCGATGCGGGCACAAGCCGTCGAGGCAACATCTCGGTCTCGGCCACCCAGTACCCATTGCGTGGTCGGACAGGCTTTGCGCGGTTCAACTATCGCTTCTAAGCGTTAACCGAACCAAGCAATTCCATGGAAAGCGGCGCCTTGAGCGCCGCTTTCTTTTTGTGGGGTATCCAGCCACGCGCCACGTGGCCAAGCGGTTTAGCCAAATCAATCGATCAGTCGACCAACCAACCCCCGCCTGCGCTTTGTCACGGATGCGTTGCGGGCTTGGGTTGCTCAAGGTGGGTCAGTTCAGGTGGGCCACTCAGGTGAGGGGTCATTGGCAGTGCCTGACTGGTCGGGGTTATGCGGCAAAGCACCCCACCCGAGGCCATGGGGCAGGCTTATGTATGACCCATGCCAGCAGTTCGTTGGTTGTGTCTGAGATGACAGGCCGGTGTTGTGGTGGATGCCTGACCATCCTCTGAATCAATGGGGGTCAGTTTGTCAGCGCGCCTGATCGGGGTCGCACGACACGGCCGGGGTTTGGCTGAGCGTTGAGAGAGGCATTGATGGTTGTTGCGTGGGCACAAAAAAGCCGGCCAAGGCGGGTGCCTGGCCGGCTGGTGTGGAGGGGCATGGCCCCAATGTGCACTTGGGTCGGCGTCTACTGTGCTGATGCGTTGCCCTGCTCGCGATTGTCGCTGGTCTGGGCCAAGCCACAGGTTTGTCCCAAGTAGCGATCGATCAGGCCCAGCGTGGTTCTGTGGTGACGCGGGTACCACGGCAAGCTGTGGGGCATGTCTTCGACAATCACCAGTTCAGACTTGACCTCGTCTTGGATGGCGCGGTGGAAGTTGCTCGCGTGCCAAGACGGGGTTCTCACGTCGCGATCGCCGACATAGAGCATGATCGGAATATTGGCTTTGTCGGTTGCGGTCATGGGGTCGAGCCCGGTGACGGTTTGGCCTTGCAAGATTCGCTGCAAGCGGTTCTCGCTCCAGGTGTTGCCCAAACGACCCAGGTCGGCGACCGGGGCACCCGCGATGGCGCACTGGTAGGGGCTGTCCTCGCGGACCGTGGCGGCCACGGCGGCAAATCCGCCATACGAATAGCCAAAGATGGCCAACCGGTCAGGATCGGCAATGCCTTGGTCGACCAACCACGCCGCGCCGTCGTCTTTGTCGTCTTGCATGGCCTGGCCCCACTCTTTATCGCCGGCCAACCACAGCTCGCGGCCCAGGCCCGATGAACCTCGGTATTGGGGACGCAGCACCGCATAGCCTCGAGAGGTGAGAAACGGCACCCAGCCTGAGGCATCCCAGCCTTGGACGTCCCGCGCCCAAGGGCCCCCGTGGGGGTGGATGATGGTTGGCAGTGGCCCGTCTTCTTCGCTCCAGCCGGCGGGCAGGTCCAAGATGGCGGGGATCTCAAGGCCGTCGCGCGCTTCATAGGTGATCCAGCGCTGCTCGCCGATGTTGTCTGGGTCGATCCAGGGTCGTTGATTGCCCAGCGTCATCACCCGCTGTTGGTCGATCAAAAGGTGGTAGCTGGCGGGGTGGCGGTGGCTGCTGGTGGTGAACAGCACCCGCGACATGTCGTCGTTGTAGCCGTTGATGGACACGCCTTGATCAGGGAAGGCCTGCTTGAGGCCCTCATAGACACTTTTCATTTGGGGATCGACATAGGTGGTCTCAAACTGGCCACCGGCCACCGTGAAGCCCAGGACTTGGTTGAAGTTGCTCGGTTGCGTGCCCAGAATGATGCTGCCAATAGAATATTTGGGGTGGGCCACCAAGGGCTGGTCATCAAACTGGCGGGTGGCGGGGTCGTACATCCAAGCTTGGACTTGATCTGAGAACAAGTCGGTCAACACGTAGAACTTGCCCGAGTCCTCGTCGCGGCCGGAGACGGTGAAGCTGTAGCGCTCGCTCAACGGCCGGCTCAAGTTCTCGTGGACCTCAAACTCCCCGGTGGCGGGGTCTTTAAACAAAATGCGCTGCTCATACTCATTGGCGCCGCTGGCCTCGATTTCGGTGCGGATCAACAGCTCGCCCGTGCGTGGGTCAAACAGGCTGGGCGTGGTGCGCCCACCGGCTCTCAAGAGGAGTTCGGTTTCACCGGTTTTGAGGTTGTACAGGAAAAAGTTCGACTGGAAAGTCAGGTTATTGAGCTGGCTGATGATCACCCGCTCGGGGTCCAGGGGCAGGGTGTTGACCAGCGAGGCCGTGCCGGCGATCTCCAGGCACCGCTGGGTCGCTTCGCTGACGCCAAGGCGGCGGGTGTTGTCTGCAAAGGCTTCCTCAAAGCCATCGTGCTCAGCGTCTGTCAAATAGAGTTTGTTGACAAAGGTCTTGGTCGCCCCGGTGCTTTTGCCCTCACCGCATCCGCCCAGTCGCCCGGTCCACTCTTGGCGGGCAAACACCAGCAATCGGTCGGCTTTCAGTGCCGAGGCGGCGATGAACTTCATCCGATCGCCCGAGGGGGTGATCGTCGGCCCGGCGTCGAGATCATTGAGGTTCCAGGTCGCCAGCGCGGTGTCTTCGTTGTCTGAGCCTGGGGCGGCGATCAGGGCCACCAGCATCTTGCCGTCGGCGCTCATGGAGACCGATTGGATGTTGGGAACTTTGGCAAAGCTCTCGGCGGGAATGGGCTCAGGCTTGGCTTCAGCCAAAGCAGGCGCCAGCGCGATGGTGGCAACAACACAAAGATAGGAAAGCAAGCGGGTTAAAGAGGTCATAGGGTGATCCCGAGTGTCTTTTCAGTTAAACAATTGTCAGCTTTGAGTATACGGCGTTGTCGTGAGGGTGATCAATGGGTATCTGGCACTGGAGACGGGGCCTGGGGCGTCATTGGGGATATCTTGTGGGCCAAGCGCTTGTTTCAAGATGTGGGGGCAGGGTCTCTTTAGAGTTGGGATTGGCGCTGGGCAGCGGTGGTGTGTTTAGACCAGTGCGATCAACACTGTTATCTGCGAGGTGAAACGCAATGACGGGCCCAGGAGTGGTTGGCCCCAAATCAGTGGCAGGC
>JAVLCB010000015.1:0-22039 GCA_031580925.1 Wenzhouxiangella sp. | reverse complement strand
CCGCTGATCGATTAAGACCAAACGAGAGCAGCGGTAGAGGTCATGGGTGGCAAGCTGGACGATTTTGGTCAGCTAACACAGGAAGGCAATGTCAGGAACGCTAACCACCAAGGCAAGCTCAGCATTCAATAACGTTGACGGCCAATCCCCCTCTTGAGGTTTCTTTGTACTGGCTTTTCATGTCTCGACCGGTATCGCGCATGGTTTTGATGACCTTATCGAGGCTGACGTGGTACTTTCCATCACCCGACATGGCCATGCGCATGGCGTTCACGGCTTTGACAGAGCCCATCGCGTTTCTTTCAATACACGGTATTTGCACCAACCCCGCCACGGGATCGCAGGTCAGCCCAAGGTTGTGCTCCATACCAATCTCTGCGGCGTTTTCAATCTGGCCCAAACTGCCGCCCAAGGCCGCGGTGAGCCCGCCAGCCGCCATGGAGCAGGCCACACCCACCTCGCCTTGGCAACCGACCTCAGCCCCTGAAATCGAGGCATTTTCCTTATATAAGATGCCGATGGCACCGGCCGTCAACAAAAACGCCACCACGCCCGCCTCATCCGCGCCTGGAATGAAACGCCGGTAGTAGTGGAGCACCGACGGGATGATCCCCGCCGCTCCATTGGTCGGCGCGGTCACCACACGCCCGCCGGCGGCGTTTTCTTCGTTCACGGCCAAAGCGTAGAGGTTCAGCCAATCCAAAGGATCCAGATCGTCGCGCCCCGCCTGACTTTTAAGTTTGGCGTACAGCTTGGGCGCGCGTCGGGTCACCTTCAACACCCCCGGCAATACCCCCTCGGTGGCAATGCCTCGCTCGATACACGACTGCATGGCTTCCCAAAGCGCCAATATTCCCGAGTGGATCTCTTCTTCATCTCGCCAGGTCTGTTCGTTGGCCAGCATCACCTGGGCAATGGTCAGCTGCTCTTGCTCACAAATTGAAATCAGCTCATCACAACTCGAGAAGGGGTATTTGACTTGGCTGGTGTCGGCCACAATCCGGTCTGAGGCCGCCTCGTCTTGGTTGATGACAAAGCCACCACCGACCGAGTAATACTCTTTTTCCAGCATCAACTCACCGGCGGCATCAAACGCCTGAAAACGCATGCCGTTGGGGTGATAGGGCAGCGTGTCACGCTTGTGAAAAATCAGGTCATTTTTCAAGTCAACCGAAATGGGGTGTTGCCCGCCCAATTTGAGAGCATCACCGGCTTTTAAGGCCGCCATTCGGGTGCCGATGTGATCTGGATCAACCTTGTCAGGCACCTCACCTTCCAACCCCAGCAACACCGCCCGGTCAGTGCCATGGCCGCGGCCGGTGTGGCCCAGCGAGCCAAACAGCGCCACCTGGACGCGCATAACCCGATCAAGCACGCCGGCCTGTTGCAAACGAAGCGAAAAAATACTCGCCGCGCGCATGGGCCCGACGGTGTGGGAACTCGACGGCCCCACGCCAATCTTGAATAGATCAAAAATACTCACTGCCATCGGCGTAGTGTAACGAGTTCAACAAATATCTGCCAAAAAAAGAGGCCAGCGCATTGGCTGGCCTCTTGGTGTTGCTGCCGACTCGGTCGAGCTGAGTCGGGGACTTGGCTTGACTTAGAAGTCGTAGCGCAAAGTCACACGGGCTTGCCAGATCGAACGAGAGGCACTCAAGAAGTTCGTGCCACGATCACTGAAGCTGTTGTAGCGATAGACACAATCACTGGCCGCTTGACACGTGGTGCGTGCAGCGTCATCGGTCAAGGCCGCAGCACCGTCGACGCCATTGGCATCCACATCGGCTGCAGAGACCATGTCAGCACGGACAAACGCGGCTTGACCAAAGAAAGGCCCGTTGTGATAGTTGCCCCAGTCTTTGTTCAACATGTTCAAGAAGTTGTCGATGTCCAACACGACACTGAACTTGTTGTCTTTGGCGAAGCGATCCAACCCAGGAATGCCGGGCAGTTCTTGCTGAATCCGAAGATCCCAGATGTTGTTCCACTTCGATGAGGTCCGTGAGTACGGATCCATGATCTCGCCTGTGGGCAAGTTCTTGTCATCAACAAAGGCAAAGAAGCCCGCTTGGTCGAAGCCTGAGGCATAGACCACCGCCGCATCACCGGCAGGATCCGGGATGTAGAGCGGGTTGTTGTCGTATGGATCTTCACCATCGCCGGCGCGACCGAACAGGTGGTTGTCGTCGTCGATGTTGAACGTCAAGCCATAGGTATCACCGGTGGTGATTTGGCCGAAGGCATCGACACGCGTCAACAAGTCACCAAAGAAGCGGTTCTCGTAGCCCAAGTTGATCTTGATGGCGTGATCCACCTGGAAGGGCGAAATCCGCGGGCTTGGGAAGTTGCGGTCTTGGTCGTACTGACCACGCCAGCTTGAGATCCCACGAGACGAGCCACCTTCAGAGACGATGGTGGTGTCTTGATAGGCGTAGGCAATGTTGAAGTCAAAGCCATTTTCGAAGACTTTGCCCAGGCCCAAAGTAAACACGTGGCTGTCGCCGTTGCCGAAGTTGGTGAGCTGAGTCAGGTTACGAATCCCCAGTGCTTCCAAGTCAGCATAGATGGGACGACCATCAGGGGCTTCACCCACGGGCAAGCTCTCAGCACGCTGAAGCTGTGCGAGGTTCCGCCACAAGAAGCCATCGTTGGTGCGGGTGTAGAGATACTGCGCCGTGAAGCGGAAGTTATCGCCAATGCCCGGCAGATCGAATGCGCGCTCATAACGCAGCGACGCTTTCCAATCCGATGGGATGTTGAAGTCTTCGTCGATGTAATCGATCGGAAGACCGGCGCCGCCCGAAGCCACACCATCGAGGTTGGCCTGGGGAACGCTGAAGATATCCGCATCGGTCACGCCCGGCACAAACGCGGCATTGGTCGGTGATTGAAACGCATTCGAGATCCACACCTGTGGGTTGCCGCCGGCAAACAAACCGATGCCACCGCTCAAAGTGCTGCGATCCCAGCCGGTGAACAAGAAGCCCAGCCGCGGCATGATCAAATCTTTACCGTCGAGGTTGCTTGCGGTGTTTGAGCCGTAAGTGTCGAAGATCTCTTGGCTAAACACTGGGCGATCTTCTTGGCCAAAGCGCTCATAACGAACACCGAGGTTCAACTGCAGATCAGAGTTGACTGACCACTCGTCTGAAAGGAAGAAGGTGGTCTTGTCGTAGCCCCAAGCCGCCGCGCCGTCGCGAGCGTTGTTTGAAGGCACGTTGACATAGAACACGTCAGCCGGTGCGCGGTTGACGATTTGGTCGTAGCTTTCGAACGTGAATGCACCGCGTGAGAAAGGCACAAACAGGTTGAACAAGTTGTACTCTTCATACTCGGCACCGACGGTGATCACGTGGTCACCGGCAAAGTAGTCGGCCGATGCGAAGAACTGTGAACGGTCATCGTTGAACTCGTTGGCGTGACGGAAGACGTCACAACCGGCGATGACGTCCAGCGGCTCATCGCCAATCAGGCCGTCCAACGGGCTGCCGGCCACGCTGTCGGCGCTCAACTCAAACGCGAGTTGGCCAACTTCTGGGCCGCCGCGGCAGATTTGGCCACGGACAAACTCTTTGTAGTTGTAGCGGAAAGTCGTCGACAGGTTGGGCGTCCAGTCTGAAAACAGCTGCAACGTGTATGACTCCAGATCAACCGGTGTGTCGTACCACGCGGACTCAAACTCATCCGAGTCGTCGCTGGTGTCGGTTTCTTCAGTGGTCTGGTATGTCGCAGACAGACGGTGGCTGTCACTGATATTCCAGTCGACTTTGGCCAACACTCGCTCAGAGGTGATTGGAATGTTGCCAGACAGCGGACGGCTCAACGGATCGTAGCCGTAGGTGTCTTGGACCACTGTTCTCAGTGCATCGAAGATGCCGGCTTGACGGCCGTCAAAACTGTCGGCGTTTGAGTAGTCATAGGGACGGCCGCTTTCGAATTCATCGTATGACAGCAAGAAAAAGAGCTTGTCTTTGATGACGGGGCCTGAAGCGACGAAGCCGTATTCTTTTTCGTCCACTTCGCCTGGATCGAAAGTACGATCGGCGTACTCATCACCGAACATGGAGTCGTTTTTGAACGCGTAGTAGAAGTTGCCTTCAAAGTCGTTGCCGCCTGAACGGGTCACCACGTTGACCAAACCGCCCGTGAAGCCTGAAGCCTGCACAGAGTAGTCAGAGGCGACCAGCGACACAGATTCGACCGCGTCGATGTTGATGGGCGAGCGCTCGGTGGCGTAGGTGTTTGAGCCCAAGCCAAAGTCGTCTTGCTGGAGTGAGCCGTCGATGGACAGGCCGTTGAACCGGGGGTTTACGCCAGCGACTGACAAGTTGCCCACGCCATCAGAAGTGGCCAGAGGATCTTGCAAAATGGTGTTGATCAAGTCGCGATCACCACCGGTGGAGTTTCTGATGTCTTGCTCGCTGTACACCGAGCCCACGCCGCTGTTCAGTTCCGACGCTTCGATCATGCGCGTGCCGGTGACCATCACACGATCTGTCACCGCACCCATGTCAGCCAGTTCAATCCGAACGGGGTCTTGGCTGCCAGGCTCAAGGAACAGGCCTTCAAACACGGTGGTTTCGAAGCCATCACCTGACACAGTCAGCTGGTAAGGCCCACCCACACGCAAGCCACTTTGGAAAAAGCGACCCGAGGCACCCGATGAAGTCCGAGCCACGGTGCTGGAGGGGACGTGAAGAATCTCAACAGACGCATCTGCAACGGGTGACCCGTCTGCACCCACCACCTCACCGCGAAGGTTTGAGGAGGTGGTTTGCGCCATGACCTGGCTGGCGAGCACCGCAGAAAGCGCGAGCATCACCAAGAAACTGCGTAGTTTGTACATTTCAGACTCCAGAGAATGGAACACAACATAACGTGAATGAGCCACTTATCGCAGCCCATTCACACCGAAAGCTAGAGCATATTATCAGCCTTTTATTACAGAAATTTAACCCTTTGAGCGCGATTTTCGACCACTTTGGCTGTTTTGCCAATCACGCCAATGACTTGGGCGGATTTCTTCGCCTCAACGCTCATGGTTTGCACGAAACGGCCCACCTTGGCACAATGCGGGGTCGATTCGATCCGCTGAGACCCCGCCCCATGGCCTTACTTTTATACACCCGCAACGATTGCCCTTTATGTGATGTGGCCCAAGGGCTTCTCAAGTCGGGTGGCTGGCGCTATGATACGGTCAACATTGACAAGGATCTGGCGCTGATCCAACGCTTTGGCACGCGAATACCGGTGCTGACCGACACCGACACCGGACACACGTGGGATTGGCCATTCACTGAAGACACCCTTCGAGCCGCCGGCCTGTGATCGACCCAACGCCGCGGCCAGCTCATGACAACAGACCCTGACGCCTGGTGATCACAATGCCCCAACCCGACACCATCACCCACATCGACGCACCGCGGCTGAGAAACGCGGTTTTGGCAGGCATTGCCAATGTCCTCAAGCACCGCGATCACATCAACAAGATCAACGTGTTCCCGGTGCCCGATGGTGATACCGGCACGAACTTGGCGTTCACCCTGTCTGAGATCCGCGCGTCTTTGACCGATGTCCCCAAGAGCCTGCCAGCCTTGCTCGATCAGATGGCCAACGCCGCTTTGGATGGCGCACGGGGCAATTCCGGCGCGATCATGGCCCAGTATTTTCAAGGCCTGAGCGAGTCCAGCCGCGAGTATCAAGTCCTCGACGCCAAGCGCTTGGCCCATGTCTCCACCGCCGCGGCCCAATCGGCTTGGGGGGCGATGACCGAGCCGGTGCCCGGCACCCTGCCCACGGTGTTGGAGGACTTCGCCAAAGCGCTGAGTCAAGCGGCCGATGAGGGCATTGAAGACATTCGAACGCTGGTCCAACACGGCCTGAAACAAGCCAAAAAATCGCTGGCCGACACGCCCAAGAAACTGGCGGTGCTGAAAGACGCCGGGGTGGTGGATGCTGGCGGTCAGGGGTTTGTCGACTTTTTAGAAGGCGTGTGGCTGTTCACCCGCTCGGGCAAAGTCCCCAAGCTGCCCGACCCCACCCCGTCCGAGCAGGTTCAACACACCGCCGAGGCCTACGGCGAGGCCCCAGAGACTCATCGTTTTTGCACCGAGTGTTTGATCGATGGCGAGGGGATGGACATCCCCGCCCTGCGCGGCCAGCTTGAGGCCTTGGATGCCAGCTCTTTGGTGGTCGCTGGCAGCGTCGAGCGCGCCCGGGTCCACATTCACACCGACTCGCCTGGCGAGGTGTTTCGGATTTGTGCCGACTTTGGCGAGCTTCGGCAACAAAAAGCCGACGACATGACCAAACAGCACGCGCTGATGAACCAACAAGGCCAGGTCGCGATTGTCACCGACTCGGCCGCTGACCTCCCCACCGACGAAATCGACCGGCTGGGCATCCACGTCGTGGCGCTGCGCTTGAACTTTGGCGATGAGGAGTTTTTGGACAAGCTCACCATCACGCCAGCCGAGTTCTATGACAAGGTGGCCAGCTCCACGCTCAAACCACAAACCTCACAACCGCCGCCCAGTGCGTTCACCCGTCAATTCGAGCTGCTGACCTCGCACGGCCTTCGCGTGCTGGCAATGCCGGTCTCGGGTCGGCTCAGCGGCACCTTGCAGGCGGCCCAAACCGCCGCACGGCACGATCCAGACCACATCCAGATCTTCGATACCGCCTCGGCGGCGTGTGGGCAGGCGTTGATGGTGCTGTATGCCGCCGAAGCGGCGGCCAAGGGCTGGGAGGCGATGGCGATTGTTTCAAAGCTCAAAGAACTCCGTCAAAGCATCCAGACCTTTGCCTTGGTGCGCGATCTCAGTTGGGGGGTGCGCGGGGGCCGGGTCAAGCCGTGGATGGACACCCTATCGAAGCGTCTGAACCTGCATTTGATCTTGACCACCAAAGAAGGGGTGCTCAAACCTTGTTATGTGGTCCGCTCAGGCGAGCGTGCGGTGACGCGCTATGCCCGATTCTTGCTCAAGAAGATGGCCCAACA
The DNA here is from genome assembly GCA_031580925.1 of Wenzhouxiangella sp. Lineage (GTDB taxonomy): Bacteria > Pseudomonadota > Gammaproteobacteria > Xanthomonadales > Wenzhouxiangellaceae > Wenzhouxiangella. The sequence goes on along the minus strand of JAVLCB010000015.1, from coordinate 15,036 downwards.
CCACACCTACCGGGTCATCATCAGCCACAACAACGCCAAAGCCGACGCCAAGGCCCTGCGCGACATTTTGTTGCGCGGTCACCCCAACGTCGATGCCTGCTGGATCGAAGAGGCCAGCCCAGCGGTGGGCGCCCACGCCGGGCCGGGGTGTTTGGTGGTGGGGTTGCAACGCTGGCAACCGCCGGAGGATCGCCATTGACCGGGGCGTGGGCTGATCTGTGGCCGGCGGGGCTGGCGGTGGCGGTGATGGGCTACCTGCTCGGCTCGGTGTCGGGGTCGTTGGTGCTCGGGGGCTTGCGAGCCATCGATATTCGCGCCATGGGCTCGGGCAATGCCGGTGGCACCAACGCACTTCGAACGCAAGGATGGAAGTTTGCCCTGGGGGTGGTGGCGATTGACATTGGCAAAGGCGCGTTGGCCGCTGGGGTGGCGCCGGTCATGGCCACATCGGTCTTTGGTGCCACCACCGCTTGGCTGACCTTGGCGACCATCGCGGGGTTGGCCGCCATCTTGGGCCACATCTGGCCGCTGTATTTCGGGTTTCGGGGCGGCAAAGGCGCGGGCACCGCCGTGGGGGCTGTCGCGGTGATTGCACCTTCATGCATTGGACCGATGTTTTTGGTGTGGTTGGTGACGGTGCTGGTCACCGGCTATGTCGGCTTGGCGACCATCTTCGCCGGCGTGGTGCTCATCCCGGCGGTGTGGTGGCTGGGCCCACACCCCCTGCCCCCCGCTTTGGCAGGCTTTGCCATTGCGGTGGCGGTGGTGATTGTCCTGACCCACCGAGGCAACATCCAACGCCTGATCGAAGGCAACGAAAACCGCTTCGACACACACAAGCTGTGGCGCCGCCGCGACCGGTCATCATGAACCCAACTCCGTTGGATGCCGACTGGCTGAACCAACACCGCCGCCCGCACCTGCCTGACGTGGTGGTCTCGCCTTCGCTGCCCTCGACCAACGATGCCATCAAAGCCCAGTGGGCGAACAATGAACCGGGCACCATCTGGCTGGCCGATGAACAAACCCAAGGCCGGGGTCGACGCGGGCGGACGTGGCTGTCCCCGCCCGGTGGTGGCTTGTATCTGTCGATGCCCCACCAAAGCGAGCACCGCCAAGACACGCTGCCGGCGTTTGGCTTGGTGCTGGCGCTGGCGGTGGCCAAGGCCGTCCCCGACCCGGTCTGGGTGAAGTGGCCGAACGACATTGTCACCACACAAGACCGGGGGTGGGCCAAAGTCGGCGGGTGTTTGATTGATGTCAGCATCAGCCCCGGGGCACCCGTGGGGCTGATCTTGGGCGTGGGCCTGAACCTGGCCTTGCAGGCCCATTTGGGATCCGCGCCGCACGCCCCACCCGATCAAGCGTGGGCTGATCTGGCCCACGTCACCGACCGCAACGCGCTGGCATTGAACCTCATCCACCAACTCGACGATGATCTGCGTGTTTTTGAAGCCGAGGGGCTGGCGCCTTTTTTCGCGCGTTGGGATGCGCTGGACATCTTGAAAGGCCAAACCATTGCCGTGCTTGAAAATGACCACCCCATCATGGAAGGGGTGGCTGTGGGGATCAACGCCTTGGGTCAGCTCGGCGTCGAGGCCAATGGCGCCACCGAATGGCTCAACCACGGCGACGTCTCGATTCGACCCAGCCAGCGCTTGTAAAGCGTGTCGGTACAATGGCCGCATGCAAGAGTTCTCGATCAAACACCGCCTGTTTTCGTCGTCACTCGGCCCGTGGCTTCGCCTCATGCGACTCGATCGGCCGATTGGGCTGGTATTGTTGCTCTGGCCCACGCTTTGGGCCTTATTTATTGCCGCGGGGGGTTGGCCCGATCTCAAGACCTTGGTGATTTTTGTGGCGGGCGTGGGGGTGATGCGCTCGGCGGGCTGTGTGATCAACGACTACTTCGACCGCGACATTGATCCCCAAGTTGCCCGCACACAACCAAGGCCCTTGGCCACCGGTGAGCTCGCGCCCAACCAAGCCTTGGGTTTGTTTGTGGCACTGATGGCCATCGCGCTGGGGCTGGTGGCCATGACCAACCCCACCACCGTTGCATTGGCGTTGGTCGGTGCGGTACTGGCCACCACCTATCCCTTATTCAAGCGCATCACCCACGGTCCGCAAGCGGTGTTGGGGTTGGCCTTCAGCTGGGCGATTCCGATGGCGTTCACCGCCCTTGGCCAGCCCTTGGATGCCAGCGTGGTGCTGTGGATGACCATCAACGTGGTTTGGGTGTTGATCTATGACACCGAATACGCGATGGCCGATCGTCAAGACGATCTCAAGGTGGGGGTGAAGTCCACCGCATTGTGGCTGGGTCGCTGGGACATCGGGGCCATTGCCGGGTGGATGGTCTTGATGCTGTTGCTGCTGGCCGTGGCGGGGTCACTGGGCCGCACCGATGGGTTGTGGTGGTTGAGTGTGGCTGTGGTGGCTGCGTTGTTTGGCCGGCAGCTGTGGATGATCCGCGGGCGCGACCCCCAGGCGTGCTTTCAGGCGTTCTTGTTCAACCATTGGGTGGGCCTGGTGATTTTTCTTGGCATCGCCTCGCAGCTGATCTAATCCTCGGCAGTCTCCGGCCACGCGCCCCGGGCCAGCGCCCAGATGGCGACGTGTTCAACCCCGTGGTGTTTGAGCACCCGGGCCGCCTCGTGGGCGGTGGCGCCGCTGACCACCACATCGTCGATCAACGCCACCGACAAGCCCCGCAAGTGTTGGCGCTTAAATGGGCGAGTGGATCGCAACGCCACACTGTTGTGCGGATTCAGCCAGCGCCCTTGTGGGTCGGTGTGGGCTTGGCGGGCCACGCGGTGGCGCACTTTCAGTGCCGCTTGCCAGCGCACATCCCCCAGCTCGCGGCTGAGGTCGCGGGCCAGTTGGTGGGTGTGTTGAAAACCGCGCACCCAAAACCGACTCCAGTGCATTGGCACGGGGATCAAGACATCCGGCCGCGGGCGTTGTTGAGCGCGCCATTGCCTCGCCATCAGCGCGGCCAAGACGTGACCGGCCGACAGGTCGGCGTGGTTTTTGAACCGATCCAGCAACCGCGCGATCACCCCCTCGTAACGAAACGCCGCCCAAGCGCTGTCGTAGGCCGGCAGTGCCATCACACAGCGCTCGCACAACCTGACAGGCTCACAGACGGGGCGAGCGCAGCGCGGGCAGGCCACATCAATGGTGGGCAAACTGGCCTCGCAGTCAGGGCAACAATCCAACACGGCGCGGGTGTATCGCCCACACACCACACACACTCTGGGCCAGGACAGCCAGCCGATTCTGGGCATCGCTCACGCTCCTTGGAATAAGCCTGCGTTTACAATAGCCACTCATTCGAGCCAGTCTTCTCATGTCCAAACTTGTTGACAGTCCACACCCGCTTACCGCACAGACACTGCGCGAGCACTTCAATCGTGTGGCGACCCAAACAAATCAGGCTTCGCCAATCCAGGCTTTGATGGGCGAGCGTCTGCTCGACCGCACCGATGGGCTGAAGTTGGCGCCCGAGCGCATCTTGGATGTCGGCACCGGGTTTGGGGGCCATGCGTTGGCCTTGCACCAAGCGTTTCCCACGGCACGCGTTGTAGCGCTCGATTGGTCTCGCAACATGCTGATGCAAGCCAAAAAACATCGCGGCTGGTGGCGGCGTCGGTTTGAGGTGGTGCTTGGCGACATGACAGCACCACCGATCCAAGCAAGCAGCGTGGATCTGTTGTTTGCCAATGCCTGTTTGGTCTACGCCGACGATGCCAATGACTGGATGCGGGTCATGCGCGCGCTGCTCAAACCAGGGGGGTTTATGCTGCTGTCGACGTTTGGGCCAGACACCTTGGCCGAGCAACGAAGTGTGCTGGGCGCGACCACCGCCGCGTTCATGGACGTGCAGCGCCTCGGCTCAACGCTGACCCAAGCCGGTTTCAATGAGCCGGTGTTGGATACCGACTGGCTGACGGTCAGCTATGCCACCACCGCTCAATTTCGCCAAGACTTAGATGAGATGGGGTGGCTGAGCCACACTGTGGCCGGCTTGGGCCCGCAGGCTGATTTCAGTGTGCTCCATGCCGATGCACACCCTGCCTTGGAGGTCACATTCGAGTGCGTGTATGCCTCGGCGTTCGCACCCGATGCCGGCCAAACCCTCAGCGACGATGGCAGCGCCATCGCCAGTGTGCCGCTGGATCAAATTGGGGTCCGCAAGCGCCGTTGACCGAGTGGCTGTTGACAAGACAGCGTTATTGAGACGGCTCGATCAGCCCGCAGGCCACGCGCGCACCGGCGCCGCCAATCGGCTGGCTGCTGTGGTCATCTGAGCGGGTGTGCACCACCAACGCCGCGCCGTCGTCGTCCAATATCGTCGCCCCGACGTGGCCGTCGAGGCTGGCCAGTGGCGTGAAGATCTCGGCCCAAGCATAGCCGTTGTCGTGCACGTAGAAGTTGGTCAAATCCCCCGCATCGGGACCATCGGAATTGAGCAAGCCATGCGCTTGGCCGTTGGGATTGACGTGGCCCCCTGAGGCCACGAAGCCATCACTGGGGTCGGTGCAATCGCCAACCGAGTGGATGTGGATCGCCTTCGGCCCAGGCGCCAGGCCATCGAGTTCAATCCGAAGCAAGGTGCCGGTGGGGGCATCGATCAAGTCAATTGTGCCCAGCGGCTGACCATTGGTGTCGGTCATGGCTGCCTGGGCATCGGCAGCGACGCTGGCACTTGAATAAGCCAGTGCTGAGCACATCGTGGCGGCGGTGAGCCAAAAGTTGAGCTTGGTCATTATCAACATCCTTTGATTGATTTAATTGGTTGGAGTTTAACATCTAAGGATCAGCGGCCTCATCGATGATCCCTCTGGCAGGCGCTTGTTTGCTGATCGGCGGTGCTATACTGGCGACTCATTTAAAGCCACGTCAAAAGCATAGAATCATGTCCAACGAAGATCAATCCAATCGCCCCCAAGGCAGTGGCGGCAGCAATGAGCCAGGCGCGGATCGCCAGACGCAAATTGATGCGCACAACCAAGCCACCGAGCAGTTCATTGTGTTGGCCAACGAGATGGTCAACGAAAAAGGCTACTCTCCAGAGCTGGTTTCTGCGGCATTGATGGCGGCATCTGGCGTGTATGCCACTTTTGTCTCGGCCGGCAACGAGGGGTTCTTGGCACCCAATGGGGTCAATACCATTGCCGAGACCTATAAAAACAACTTGGCCTATATACAAAAGCGCAAAAAAGAAGAGCTCGAGGCCAAGGGAGTTGAAGTTAAACCGGTGGCTGAGCAGTCCTAGCTTATCACCACTCAGTGGGCCCTTAGCTCAGCTGGTTAGAGCAGCCGACTCATAATCGGTAGGTCGCAGGTTCAAGTCCTGCAGGGCCCACCAAATTCAAGGACTTATCTGAAAACCCTGGACTTTAAGGACGTTCCGAATAGTTCCAAATCATTGATTCGGGGAGGGCGTCAAGGTGGCAGAAATGTCTGCTTGCTGCCTCTGTGTCATATGAGAGAGCTTACGGCTCACTCCTCGTCGCCCGTATAGCCGGGCCCGCGCACCACGCGTCCGGGCGTCTCTCCGGTATGTTCACCTTGATCGAGTACCTGCACGCCGTTGACGAATACGTGGTCGACCCCGGTCGCCAGTTGCTGGGGGTCGGCAAAGGTCGCATGGTCGGTGATCGTATCCGGGTTGAACACCACGATGTCGGCGTAACAGCCCGGATCCAGGCAGCCGCGATCGGTGAGCTGCCAGGTTTCGGCTGGCAGACGAGTGAGGCGGTGGATCGCTTCGGGCAGCGGCACCAGTTCGCGTTCGCGAACGTAGTGACCGAGGAAACGTGCGAAATTGCCGTACGCTCGGGGGTGGGTGCTGGACTCCAGGAACACGCCTTCGGGCGCAGCCGATTGGGCATCGGAGCCAAACGTGATCCAGGGCTGACTCAGTCCGAGTTCGACGTTTTCCTCGCTCATCAGGAAGTAGGCGGTACCCACGCGGCGGTTGTCTTCGAGAATCAGATCGATGGCCGTTTCTTCGGGCGATTGTCCGCGCATCTCAGCAACCTCGGCCAATGACTTGCCGGTCAGCGGTTTGAGGGATTCTTGCGAGAAGCCGATCAACAGCACGCGCTCGGGGCTGCCGGCCAGCTCCATCAGGTTTTCCCAGCCTTCGGCCGGGCCCTGCATCTCGTCGACAATTTTCTGACGGGTTTCGGCATCCTGCAGTCTTTCGATCAACGCGTCAAATCCGCCGGCAGAGGCCCAAGGTGGCAGCGCCGCGGTCAGGCCGGTGGCGGCAGCGGGATAGGCATACATATTGGCGCCGATATTGACGCCTTCGGCGCGTGCTTGCTCAATGCGATCGATGACCTGAGCCATCTTCGGCCAGTTACGCTCTCCGGCCGCCTTCAGGTGATAGACCTCGGCGCGTTGCCCAGTGGCGCGGCCGATGGCGATGGTTTCTTCCAGCGCCTCGTGGATCCCGTCGGCCTCGCTGCGCATGTGCGTGATGTAACCGCCGCCGAACTCGGCTGCCGCCTGTGCAAGAGCAATCAGTTCGCCAGTTTCGGCGTAGAAGGCGGGCGGATAAATCAGCGAGGAGCCGACGCCCAGCGCACCTTCGCGCATGGCCTCGCGCACCAGTTCCTGCATGCGTTCGAGTTGTTCGTCGTCAGGCTGGACATCTTCCTCTCCCAACTCGTGGATGCGCACGGTGGTGGCACCGACGAACGAGGCGACGTTTGGTGTGACGCCGCGCTGCTCCAAGAATTCCAGGTACTCGCCCAGTGTGGTCCACTCGATGGGAAAGCGGATATGGGTTTGCCGGTCGAGCGCTTGGGCTTTCATGGCGTCGTTGAGCGGGCCCATGGACCAGCCTTCGCCGAACATTTCCAGGGTCACGCCCTGATGCGTGTCGCTCAATCCCCGGGGGTCCTCAATCAGGGACTCGTTGGCCCAGCTCAGCACGTTGATGAAACCAGGCGCGACGGCCTGTCCGCTTGCATCGACGACACGTTTTGCCGACACGCTTTTACCGCGCGGATATAACGCCTCAACGCGGTCACCGTTGACGGCGATATCCATCTCTTTGGGCCGATCGCCGCTGCCATCGTAGAACAGGCCGTCGACGATCAAGAGGTCGTATTCGTGCGAGGGTCCTTCAGGGGCGCAAGCGGTCAGTAATAGACATAGAACAGTGAAGGTGAGGATTTTCATGGATGGACTCCAGGTCCCAGGGATTGATCGGTGCCCGTCTTGACGGGGGACTTAGTGTAATGATCTCCTAGTTTCTACACACTTTACGCCACTAGCACAGGTCATGCAATGGGAGCCACATAGCCCAATGACTGATGCAGCCCTTCAGGATTGTAGAGGCGCATCCACTCGCTGATCACACGACAAACATGCGCCAGTGATCCAAGCTGATTTTGCCAGACGCACTCCTCCCGGACGAAATGAGCCTCTGGCTCTCAACAACGCGCCCTCATTCTGACAAACATCATCATTGGGTGATGGGGTAACCTTGCATCACAGTCTTTATTTGGGGCAATAGAAATGGTGGCCATCACTCTGATCGTCTACTTACTGCTCTTACTCGGCATCGGCGTCTGGGCGCAAGGCCGGGTGCAAGACACCAGTGACTTTCATCTGGCCGGCCGCCGCATGGGGCCCGTCGTTGCAGCGCTGAGCGCCTCTGCCAGCTCATCATCCGCGTGGACCCTATTGGGCACAAGTGGCGCGGCGTACGCGTGGGGACTGCAGGCGGTGTGGCTGATTCCTGCGATCCTTTTAGGCTTTGTCATCAATTGGGTCTTTATTGCCCCGCGCCTACAGGCGGCCAGTCGCGCATCCCAAGCGCTGACTCTGGTTGAGTTCTTGGCCCAAGGCACACCGGTATCCACCGAGCGCCGACTGCGTGGCTTGGGTGCTGCCATTATTTTGTTTTGTTTTACGTTTTATGTCGCCGCCCAGTTTCAGGCGGCCGGGACCGCCATCTCCACCGCCATGCCCGTTGAGGCCTCAATGGCCATGGTGATCGGCGCTGCCATTGTGATTGTGTATGTGTTTATGGGCGGCTTCTGGGCCGCCAGCGTCACCGATTCTGTTCAAGGTTTGATGATGTTGGCGGTGGCCACCGTTTTGCCTGCGGTGGCATTGGTCGAGGTGGGGGGTCTCACAGGCTTGTGGTCGGGTTTGGCGGCCCTCGATGAGCCCGCTTTGCTCAGGCTTGTCGATCAGCCGAGCTTGTTTCTGGCCATGGTCTTCGTGGCGGGCTTGTTTGGCATTGGCATAGGCTACCCCGGTCAACCCCACGTGGTTAATCGATTTATGGCCATGGCCTCAAGTGATCAGGTGGCCAAAGCGCGGATGATTAGCTTGAGTTGGGCGATGGTGATTTATGTGGGCATGATCGTGCTGGGTTTGTCAGGGCGTGTGCTGTTGCCTGGGCTCGGTGATGCCGAGTCAGTGTTGTTGCGGTTATCGACAGACTTTTTGCCAGCCGTGGTCGGGGGCGTGGTGACTGGTGGGGTATTGGCGGCCATTATGTCCACCGCCGACAGCCAACTTTTGGTCGCTGGCAGTGCAGTGAGTCATGACATGCAAACGCGCCGACATTCTTTGCACACTGACCGGGCAGTCATCATCATCCTTGGCATCGCCGCGGTGGTTCTGGCTCTGTATTTCCCCGCCTCGATATTTAATCGCGTGTTGTTTGCCTGGCAGGTGTTGGGCAATGCGTTTGGGCCCTTGTTGATCGTTTTGCTGTTTGTGGGACCGGTGCGCCCTCACCATCGATTGGCCGCCATGCTAAGCGGTGCCGCACTGACCATCGCCATCAGCTTTTTCCCGCAAGCCCCGGGGAATGCCGTGGAACGCTTGTTGCCATTCGTGGTGGCTCTGGCAATCGCTTGGTCTGGCGCCAATCGGACACAACACCGTTAATCACCAAAGCCGCGGGCCGCTGTGGCTGTCAGCCATGGGGTGATGCCCACTGACAACCTCATGACCGCGTGACAGGCCCCCAACCGCCGCCGCCTGGCGTTTCAATCACCACCACATCACCGGGCTCGACCGTGGCGTGATCGCAGCCCAATAAAGGCGCCAAGCGCCCATCGCTTCGCTCGATCCACGCCCGGCCCGTCGCCCCATCGCCACCCCCGTGCAAGCCCGAGGGTGCGACCCGCCGCGATGTCGCCAGCACAGCCACCGTCATGGGCGCCAAGAATCGAATGCGGCGAACGGCCCCACAGCCACCAGACCAGCGACCCTCCCCACCCGAGCCATGACGCACCCCAAAAGCGTCCAATCGAACGGGGAACCGCATCTCCAAGACCTCGGGATCGGTCAGCCGGCTGTTGGTCATGTGCACCTGCACCGCATCACATCCATCAAATCCGGGTCCCGCACCGCTGCCACCGCAGATGGTCTCGTAGTGCTGGTGCTCGGCATCGCCGAAGGTGAGGTTATTCATGGTGCCTTGGCTGTTGGCTTGTGCACCCATGGCAGCGAGCAAGGCATCGGTCAAGGCTTGACTGGTTTCCACGTTGCCCGCCACCACGGCAGCAGGTGGCTTGGGGTTGAGCAGGCTGCCTTCTGGGATGATGAGTTCAATCGGCACCAAACAGCCGTCGTTGAGAGGAATGTCTGCTTTGACCAAACAGCGCAGTGCATACAGCACGCAAGCGCGCGTGATGGCCGCGGGGGCATTGAAGTTATCAGCCAATTGTGCGCTGGATCCACTGAAGTCGATGCGAGCGCTCCTTTGATCATGATCGACCTCGACGGCCACCTGAATGCGCGCGCCATTGTCTAAGATTTTCGACCATTGGCCGTTAGAGAGCTGATCAATCACCTCGCGGACATGCTCGGTGGCATTGGCTTGCACATCATCCATCGCGCTCAAAACCCGTTCACGGCCAAACTGCTCGATCATCCGATCGATCTCATTCAGCCCGCGTTGGTTCGCGGCCAACTGAGCCGAGAGATCCGCCAGATTCTGGGTGATCTGGCGGGCAGGATGGGGGCCCGCGCTCAATGCCTCAACCACCGCGGCTTGATCCAATTGCCCGGCATTGACGATCCTCAGTGCATCAATGAGTACACCCTCGTGATCAATGTGGCGACTGTTCGGAGGCATTGAGCCTGGGGTGAGCCCACCAATGTCGGCGTGGTGCGCGCGACTGGCCACCCAGAATTGAAGGGTGTTGGTGGCATCAAACCACGGACTGACCACAGTCAAATCAGGCAGGTGTGTGCCGCCTTGGAAAGGGTTATTCAGCAAGAACGCTTGCCCGGGCTGGACGTCATCTGCAAACCGAGCCATCACAGCGCGCACGCTCTCGCCCATTGAGCCCAAATGCACTGGGACATGGGGGGCGTTGGCCACCAAGGAGCCGTTGCCGTCAAATAGTGCGCACGAGTAGTCCAGACGCTCCTTGATGTTGGCCGACCACGCGGTTTGTCTCAGCACCTCGCCCATCTGCGAGGCAATGGCCATGAACAGGTTGTTGAAAATCTCCAAATGCGCCGGATCGGGACAGGCAACCGCCTGATCGGCCCGCTGAGGGGGCATCAAAGGCGCGCGGCTCGGCGCTTGGCGCTCCAAGCGAAGCCACCCGGCGGGCATTTGCTCGGCCCGCCACCCAGGGCTCACCACAATGGTGGCGTGCGGATCAATGATCAAAGCAGGCCCATCGATGCACTGCTGGGCCATCAGGTCCTCGCGCGACCACACGGGGACACTTACCCATTGCCCGTTGAACCACACCGCCACCTGATCGCACGCGGCCCCAGGCTCGGTCGCAGTGGGCGCCATGGGCTCAACCGGGTGGGCCGAATCGGTCACCACTTCAATCATCGCGGTGGCCAATTCCAGTGGCCGATCGCTGAACTGAAAACCAAACTGCTGTTGATGCGAGGCGGCAAAGTCCGCTTGAACCGTGCTGAGAGACGTTGAGGGTGCCCACCGAATGGGCAACGCTGTCGCGGTGTCGGCATACCGAATGCGAAGCGTGATACGTGTGACCGCACTGTCCTGTGTTGCCGGGTGATGGGCCACGCGCGCCAGTGAGGCGTCATCCAAACCACACTCGAGGCTGATTTCGTGGCGCTGTGTCACTTCGGCCAGCCCCATGCCATACGCCGACAACAAGCCGCCCAGTGGGTGCAGCATGATGGTCGACAGTCCCAAGGTGTCGGCCACCTCGCAGGCGTGTTGAGCGCCCGCGCCCCCAAAGCACTGCAGGGCATACTCGCTGATATCATGGCCGCGCCGCACTGAAATCTGTTTAATCGCATTGGCCATGTTGTGCACGGCCACCGCCATGAAGCCCTCAGCCAAGGCGGCCAACTCATCACGTGTGGGTGCTGCGGCCGATGTTGTTGAAGACGCATGCAAAGTCTCGAACCCGGCCACAACAGCCTCGACATCGAGGCGCTGGCACCCGTCGTGGCCCAGCACAGCGGGGAACCACCGAGACTGGATGCGCCCCAGCATCACCTGACAATCGGTCACCGTCACAGGGCCGCCTCGGCCGTAACACGCCGGGCCCGGATCGGCGCCCGCCGAGTCGGGGCCGACTTGATGACGACCGCCTTTGATGCGCAACGCAGAGCCACCGCCCGCGGCGACGGTGTGGATATCCAACATCGGGGCGCGCAGGCGCACGCCATCGACTTCGGTCTCGAACCGCCGCTCAAGCTCCCCTCCGAAGTGGAAGACATCGGTCGAGGTGCCACCCATGTCAAACCCAATCAGCCGGTCAATGCCGGCCGCCTTTGCCGTGGCCACCGCGCCGATCACCCCGCCGGCTGGCCCCGACACAATCGCGTCTTTGCCCGCAAATGTCTCGGCTGGGCTGAGACCGCCATCCGATTTCATGAACCACAGCGGCACTGACCCCAACGCATGACTCAGCTTGCTGACATGACGGCGAATCAGAGGTGACAGGTAGGCATCCACCACCGTGGTGTCGGCCCGCCCGATCAAGCCCGCCACCGGGCTGACTTGGTGCGACAGGCTGATCTGCGTGAACCCCAGGTTGGCCGCCAACTCACCGACCAAGCATTCGTGTTGAGGGTGGCGATCGGCATGGATCAAACAAACAGCCACCGCCTGAATCCCTTGATCGCGCGCGGCCAATAATGACGCGCGCAAAGTATCTCGATCCAGTGGCTCAATCACCGCCCCATCGGCCGCGACGCGCTCATCCACCTCGATGACGGTCTGCATCAACAATGGGGGACGCTCGATGTTGAGATCAAATAACTTCGGTCTAGTTTGATAGCCAATGCGCAATGTATCGGCGTGACCTCGCGTAATAAGCAGCGCCACAGGCTCTCCAGCGCGCTCGAGCAAGGCATTGGTGGCCACGGTGGTGCCCATCCGAACCCCTGCGATACGCTCGCTTGGCAGATCAGCATCATCGGCCAAGCCCAAACAGCGACGCATGCCTGTCAGCGCGGCATCATCGTAGCGCGCAGGATCCTCAGACAACAGTTTTTGGCGGTGAAGCTGGCCATCGGGACCGCGGGCGACCACGTCTGTAAACGTGCCGCCTCGATCAATCCAAAATTGCCACTGCCCTGAGTCCATGCCGTGCCCGCTTTGCCATCAACACACGCCATGTTAAGGGATTATCTCGTCGAGGTGGATGTGGTGAGTGCCCCCCGGTCTCGCGCTGCCCCACAAGCGGCGCGATCAAAGCGCAATGACTTGCTGCCTTTGTCCTCCTGGCCTGCCACCCCCGCCGATTCAGCAATCACGTTGCCACGGGCATCGGTCCACCAAGCGTGCGGCCCTGCATCACTGATGGTTTCAAACCCAGGCAGTGGTGATGGCTTGCCGGATCCGGTCCAAACAAGGACCTGACTGGCTGACGCCGTGCGATTGTCCTCAAGCGTTTGAAGCTGGTCATCGGAGACCTCGCCCTCTGGGATGAATGATCTGGAAATGACTGTGCCGGTGTCATCAAGAAAAATAATGGCCCAGCCTGCTTGGCGGATGTCGACAGGACGCGCCCCTTGGATAAACCTGACTGACTGGTCGTCACCACCAATCATGATTTCAAGCGACTTTGAATCTAATGAATGGGTTTGCACGTAATCAAACCCACAGGCCAATGTTGACGGTGGGCGAGAAAACCGCTCAGAGATCATCCCCAAGATGGACAGCAATTCCTCTTTTTGACACGCATTCAACGGCAGACCCTCGGTCTGATCGGCCTCACAGTCGCTGCCATTGCTGACCCGGGCCCCATTGAAAAAATCACTGTAGCGGGTCAAGAAATAATCCGGCCGGGCGATATCTTGTGCCAGCGATCGGCCCAGAGCAAAGCGCGCGTCGTGGTCGATGTCCAAAAGATCCAAAATGGTGGGCGCCAAATCGTAGCCCGCCCCCGCGGATACAGCGGCCGTCGCGCTGGCCGGGCCAAGCACAATCATCGGAAGCCGGCGGTCATACACGCCCTCACCAAACAGACGCTTCATTTCTGGGTTGGGAAAGACTTGGTGGTCTGCGGTGATCACCAATACGGTGTCATTGAGCACACCCGTGTGTTCCAGCTGGGCCACCCACGCCCCCAGGAGTTGATCGGTGCAGTGCAAAGCGTCCAGAAACTCGGCATCGCCGTGGGGATAGGACTGACACTCCTCATACAAATAACCCGGCAAATGCGTGCCGATGGTGAGCAGACTCAAATGCCACGGCTTGGGTTGCGCCTGAAGCTGTTCTATTTTTTTCAGTGACTGCTCGAATAGATCTGGATCAGACAAGCCCCAGGTGTTCGGTCTTGCGTTCAAGCCCTGCTCGCGCCAGTGCTCCAGGCCATAGACCTCATCAAAGCCGTGCTCGGCTAAGAAGCGCCCTTTGCCAGCAAACGTGGTCTCAGCACCGCCCAAAAACGCTTGGTGGTAGCCTGCCGCGTTCAATACATCACCCAAACATGGCAGCGCATCGGCCAAGCCCTCACCATCGGCGATGGACTCGCTGCCCTGTCGAAACGGCACAAGGGTGCCGCATTGGGTGTTGGTGAGCCCTTCAATGGTGATGTAGCCACTCGCCCACACATGATCGACCCAGGCGTGCGCATCCATCAGGCGCTTCAAATTGGGCATGAGGTTGGGCCAATCGGGCTGATCAGCCAAATTGACGCCCACGGATTCTAGATACAACACGATGACGTTTTTGGGCTGATCAGGGTGCGACGCGGTGACTTGCTGCTTGTAGGACAAGCCCGTGTCCAGTAAGCCCATCTCAATGAGCTGACTCCTGATCCGTTGATCGGTGCGCTCAAGCGCTGTCAAAGGATCCCGCCAGTCTTGGTAGGCTTGAAAAAATTGCCACTCAGGCAGAGCGGCTCGCCCGCCTGCAGAGAAAACAACACCCAAAAAACACATCATCGCCAACGCTTGAGGCGAGAGGCTCGAGACCTCGCGAGACAGTTTGTGCATTGCAAAAACAATGATCACCAAAACGAGTGCGGCGATGGCAAGGGCACGGTCATATTCTTGGACGGCCAAACGCGTGGCTTCCAAGCTCAAATGCAAGAAGAACTCATCTGTGAATCCAGCCCCGCTGAAGTCCACGGCACCGTACTGCGTGAGCCGAATCAGCATCAAACCAGCCAGTAAGGGGTACACCCACAGCAACTGGAGCCAGCGCTGGCCAAAACCTTGCAGCCCCAGCATCAAGGCCACCAGACCGCTGGTGGCCACCCCAGCAGCGATAAACCGGTGCCCCGGCGCTGCGGTCATGTTGAGCACCAGCATTGCGGGCAAAGACAGGCCGGCAATCACCACCAGCGCATAAACGATGATGCCCATGCGTTTGTTGGATTGTTGCCGTGGTTGATCAGAACGCCGCATGGTGCGGTACTGCCCCCTTTCATTTTGTTCCAATTGCCCCCGTAATTTTACCGTAATCTAAACGTAACATTTGAACATTCGGATCAAGCGCTTCTCAGTCGTTTCCCTGCCAGCGCACCCCGTCGATCAGATCAGGGCAGTCACGGAGCAAGGCCATCAGCGCTCGGGCGCTGTCTGTGCATACTC
>JAVLCB010000014.1:0-23559 GCA_031580925.1 Wenzhouxiangella sp. | reverse complement strand
GCTGGCCCATGGCCTGGCTCATAACCTATGGTTTCCTCAAACAGGCCATAGATCCGGCGGTATTGATCGAGCCACGACGATGGGCGCTCAAAGCCATGCCGCTCGAGTGGATACGAGGCCAGCTCCCAGTTCTCTTTTTCCAGATCAATCAAGCGCTGGGACAACCGAACCACGTCTTGATAGAACACGTTGTCATCGAGCATCCCGTGGGTCATGAGAAGATGCCCCTCAAGGCCTTCGGCAAACTCAATCGGCGAGGAGCGTTGGTAGGCCTCGGGGTCAACCTCAGGGGTATTGAGAATGTTTGAGGTGTAGGGGTGGTTGTAGTGCGCCCAATCGCTCACCGGCCGCAGTGCGGCACCGGCTTGGAACACCTCGGGGGCGTTGAACAGCGCCATGAATGCCATGAACCCGCCATACGAGCCCCCATACAGGCCCACCCGGTCGGGGTCGGCGCCGTGCTCATCGACCAGCCAGGTCACCCCATCGATGAGGTCTTCAAGCTCGGGCGTGCCCATTTGCCGATAGATCGCGGTGCGCCAATCGCGCCCGTAGCCGGCGCTGGCTCGAAAGTCCATGTCCAAGACGTGGTAGCCGCGCTCGGTGAGGAAATTGTGGAACATCTGCTCGCGAAAGTAGTTTGGGTAGCGGTGCCAGACGTTTTGTAGGTACCCCGCGCCGTGGACGAACACCACCACCGGGTGTCCACCTTCTGGCCGGGGCGTTCGGGCTGGGTAGAACTTCGCCGGCACCGTGCCTTGGTCGTGGCTGCCGGGGACTTGGACAAAGCGCGGCGCTTGCCAATCGATGGCGGCAAATGCGCGAGTGCGGGTGTCGGTCAACGCCTCAACGCCGCTGTCGGTCTCGGTGTCGGTGTCGGCCAGGCGACCGACTTGCGGCGGCAGGTAGCTTTCTGAGTAGCGAAGCACGACCCGGTCACTCGTGGGGTGCAGCGCAAACGACTCCACGCCCCCATGGCGGGTCAGCGCAGCCCAATCCCCCGTGCCCACATCGACTCGGTAGAGATCATAGCGGCCGGGGTCGTCGGGGTTGGCGAGCACAAACACCGCTTGCTCGTCGTGGCTCAGCTTGGGAGAGGACACCTCAAACTCGCCCTCGGTCAAGGCTTGGGTTTGGCCTTGATTGATGTTGGCCACATACAGGTGAGAAAACCCAGTGTGCTCTGATAAGAACCACAGCTTGGGTTCGCTCGCATCATGCAACCAGCCCATCTCGTTGTAGCGCCAATTGATCCAAGCCGGGTCGTTGAGGCGGTGGTGCTCGACCAGCTCAGGCTGGGCTGGGGTGAGGGTGGCGATCCAGCGGTCTTTGTTGTCGCGCGCGCGGACCTGCACGGCGGCGATGGCGCCGCTGGGGTGCCACTGCAAGGCTTGGATGCCAACATCGCGCAACCCGTCCTCGGCCAAGGGGTCGACGCCGTTGGCGGCTTTGAGCTCGGCCAAGGGGTCCACATCAATGGCGCTCAAGCCATCGAGTTCAATGTCGTGGCGCGTGCGCTCGGCCAGGTCCAACAGCCACAGCTGATGCGCCGCGGGGTCGTTGCGCCCGACCCGGGTCCTGACGGTCTCTGTTTTGATGTAGCCATCGGTGGTGACATAATGCGGCATCTGGCCCTCGCGGCCGGCGTTGTGGCCTGCTGGAGCAACGACCACCAACAGATGCCGGCCATCGGGCGACAGCGCCGAGGCGACCGGCTCGTGATCGTCGCCCAAAAACCAAGGCGCGGGGCTTTGGCTGGGGTCGCGCTCACCGGCCAGGCGGCGCTCTTGGGCGCGCGCTTTCGCCCGCTGCTGGTCTTGGGCCAAGCTGGTGAACAGGCGAAGCTGCATCGCCGTCAAGGCATCGTCGCTTGCCTCATTGGGGTCGGGTTCAAAGCGAAGGTCGGCCACGGGAAACTGCAGGCCAGAATCCACACCGACCCCATGCCACTGCCCGCCGCGTGAGAAATACACCACCTCACCGTCAGCGCTGAAGGTCAGCTGGCGGTCGGCCTGGCTGTCTTGGGTCAGTTGGGTGAGTTGACCGTCGTTGAGATCCCTGACAAACACATTGCCGTCGCGGGTGAACGCCGCTTCGCTCCGATCGGGCGAACGAATTGGGTTGGGGCCGTCGATGCGGGCGCGCTCGGCGTGGTCGAGCCGCTCATCAACCTGGCTGGCCCAGTCAATGGTGTGGGTGTCCAGCAAGTCGCTGTCGGGTCGTTCGATGGTGTAGTGCACCGCCGAGCCGTCGAGCTGCCACCAGACCTGTTGGACGGGTTGGCCGATCCAGTCGGGGTCGGCCATGATCTGTTTGAGGGTGAGGGTGGTTTGGGCGTGGACCAGACCGCTCAACAGCAACGCTGCGGTGGCCAATGCCAGCATAGCAGCGGGTTTGCGTGGCGCGCGTGTTTGGGGTGAGGGGGCATTCATTGTGGGCATCACTCGGTCAGTTTGGGGGTGTGTTGTTGGGAATTAGGATAACGCATCGCTTGGTTTCCTTGACGGAAATTTGATCGGTCTCTATAATGGGGGGTTCAGTTGCGGGGTGGAGCAGTCTGGCAGCTCGTCGGGCTCATAACCCGAAGGTCGCAGGTTCGAATCCTGCCCCCGCTACCACTTTATATCCCCAGCACCAAGCCGATGCCCACCGGTCACGCCTTCCAACGGCGCCGGTGTGGTGGCGGTGACCGGTGGCGCTTCGCCACGCGCACCTGCCCCCGGGTATCGATTTATGGCTCATTTTTGGGCCAAAACTTGAGCCATAAACGCAGGTTTTATGACTCATGGTGGTCAGACCCGCATTGCTTGAGACTTTCCCCATAAGTCAGTACAATATGGGATTGTTTGAGCAGATCGGCATTGATGGCCCTATCGTCAATGCCTTTGGCCTTTCGAGGCGGTCCGATGGATCTGCGACCAGGTTGTAAGTGGACTTTGCATTAGAAAGCCCCTGGTGATAGGGGCTTTTTTTGTGGCCAAAATCAGGTGTTTTGATGGGCCAAAGACCGATCACCGGCGGGTGATCGCAGTGAACAAGGCTCAATGAGCGATGAAAAGGTGCGTGAATGGCCGTTGCCGATGACATGACCGAGCAGCTGACCCCGTTGGTTGAAGACTTAGGCTATGAGTTGGTGGGCGTGGAGTATGTCTCCAACCCCAAAAACCGCTTGGTTCGCATCTACATCGACCAACCCGAGGGCATGGTTCGAACGGAAGGCGACAATGGCAATGACGACGCGGCCGCAACGCTGAGCGACAGCGGCATCGATGTCGACGATTGCGAGCGGGTCAGCCGCGAGGTCTCGGCCTGGCTCGATGTCGAAGACCCGATCTCAGGCGAGTACAGCCTCGAGGTGTCCTCGCCTGGGGTGGAGCGGCCGCTGTTTCGGCGCGCCCACTACGAGCGGTTTTTGGGTGAGCGGGCGGAAGTCCAGTTGGTCGCACCATTGGTCGATGAGGCCAGCGGTCAGCGCCAACGCGTGTTTAAAGGCGTGCTGGCATCGGTCATCGATGATGAGTCGGGTGTGGGCGTGGTGATGGTCACCGACAAAGGCGAGCAGACATTGCCTTTGGCGCAAGTGGCCAAAGCGAAGTTAAAACCGGACATGGACCAATTGCTGAAAGAAGCGAAAAGCAAAAGCCATTGAGTTTTATTTATGAAGTTTGAACAGCGTTTGAACTGGCAATCAACCCTTTGGGAATTTGAAGTGTTTAAGGACAATAAGCCCCTATGAGTGACCAAGGCAAAGAAATACTACAGGTGGCCGAAGCCGTCTCGAATGAGAAGGGACTGGACAAAGGCATCATTTTTGAGGCGATCGAAGCGGCATTGGCCTCAGCGGCCAAGCGGCGCAGCATCGAAGACATCGACGTGCGGGTCAGCATCGACCGACACAGCGGTGATTACGAGGCGTTTCGCCGGTGGGCGGTGCTGCCCGATGACGCGCCCGATGGTCCCAAGACCCCAGAGATGGATGAAGAGGCGGTGGTGTTTGAGTCTGAAGACCACCAAATCCGCTTGAGTGACGCCAAAGCCCAAGACCCCTCGCTTGAAGTGGGCGACTTTATTGAAGAACCGATGGAGCCGCCTGAGTTTGGTCGGATTGCCGCCCAAGCGGCCAAGCAAGTCATCGTCCAAAAAGTTCGCCAAGCCGAGCGCGAGCTGGTGGTGGAGGCGTACTCAGAGCGCGTCGGCGAGTTGGTCTATGGCCAGGTCGAGCGCATGGAGCGCGGCGGGATGATTGTCGATCTGGGCGAAAACGCCAAAGCGTTTATCCCCTCGCGCCACGCCATTCCAGGCGAGACGGCGCGCTTGAAAGACCGCATCCGCGGCTACCTGTACGAGGTTCGCCCCGACCAGCGCGGTCCGCAGCTGTTTGTCAGCCGCACCTTGCCTGAGTTTTTGATTGAGTTGTTCAAGCTCGAAGTCCCCGAGATCGGCCAAGAGCTGATTGAGCTCAAAGGCGCGGCAAGAGACCCGGGCCGTCGGGCGAAGATCGCGGTGCATGCGCTCGATCCCAGAACCGACCCGATTGGGGCGTGCGTGGGCATGCGCGGCTCGCGCGTGCAAGCGGTCTCCAATGAGCTCGCCGGCGAGCGGGTTGACATCATCATGTGGGACGACAACCCCGCACAATTTGTGATCAACGCGATGGCGCCAGCCGAGGTCGCCTCGATCGTTGTTGATGAAGACTCCAAGAGCATGGACATCGCCGTCGAGGAAGACAACCTCTCACAAGCGATTGGCCGCGGTGGCCAAAACGTCCGCCTGGCCGCGGAGCTGACCGGCTGGACTTTGAACGTCATGACCGTCGAGCAGGCCGATGAGAAAGCCGAGACAGAATCGCGCTCGGTGTTGGAGATGTTCAAAGAAAAACTCGATGTCGACGAAGAGCTGGCCACGATTTTGGTGGCAGAAGGGTTCACCAACATCGAAGAAGTCGCCTATGTGCCCGAGTCTGAGCTGTTGGCGATTGAAGAGTTTGATGAGGCCATTGTGGCTGAACTTCGGCAACGCTCGCGCGATGCGCTGTTGACCCAAATGATTGCCTCGGAAGAAAAGCTCGAAAGCAACAAGCCCCAACAAGACCTGTTGGATCTTGAGGGCGTGACCGAGACCTTGGCGTATGCCTTGGCCGAGCAAGGCATTTGCACGCGCGATGATTTGGCCGATTGCGCCACCGATGAGCTTGAAGACATTGAAGGGCTGGAAGCGGCGCAAGCGGCCGAGCTGATTATGGCTGCGCGTGCACACTGGTTTGCCGAAGAGTAGAATTTTAAAAAGAACACCTAAAGGAAGATTGCATGTCTGATGTGACCGTCTCACAACTCGCTGATGTATTGGGCGTTGAAGTCCCTCGCCTGATTGAGCAGTTCAAAGAAGCGGGGATTGAAGTCTCCGGACCCGAGGCGGCGGTGAGCAATGAGGACAAGAAAGCGTTGCTCACCTACCTTCGCACCAGTCACGGCAAACTCGACGGCTCGTCGGAGCCGGCCGCCCCCAGCAAAGTCACGTTAAAGCGCAAGACCGTCTCTGAGCTTAAAGTGCCCAGCGGCGGGGCCGGTCGGGCGAGAACCCGAGGCGTGCAGCCGTCGCGAACGGTGAACGTCGAAGTGCGCAAGAAGCGCACCTACGTCAAGCGCGGCGCGGTTGAAGACAACGTCTCGGATGATCCCGAGCGCGAAGCGGCCGCCGAAGCCTTGGCCAAGGCGCAAGCCGAGCGCGAACAAGCCGAGCGCCAGGCGGCCGAAGACGCCGAGCGTCGCGAACAAGAGCGCGCCCAGCGCGAGGCTGAGGAAGCCGCGCGTCGCGAGGCGCAGGCCGCGGAAAAGGCCGAAGAGCGCGCCGAGCGCGAAGCGCGCGAGCAGGCTGAGCGCGAAGAAGTCGAACGCCAAAAAGCCATGGCCGAAGCGCAAGCCAAAGTCGAGGCCAAGGTCGCCAAGCAGGCGGCGGAGAAAGAAGCCGAGCGCCAGCGCAAAGGCGCGCGTGGCGGTGATGAGGACAGCCGCAAGCGCTACCGCGAAGAGTTACACGTGGCACCGAAGAGCAAGCGCCGCAAGGCCAAGCCCCAGCGGCGCGCGTCGAGCGCTGCGGCCAGTGGTGAGCACGGCTTCCAAATGCCCACCGAGCCGGTCAAGCGCGAAGTGGAGATCCCAGAGACCATCACGGTGGGCGATTTGGCCAAGCTGTTGGCGGTCAAAGCCGGCGAGGTGATCAAGACCCTAATGGGCATGGGGACGATGGTCACCATCAACCAACCCCTGGACCAAGACACCGCGATTTTGGTGGTCGAAGAAATGGGCCACGACGCCAAGCCCGCCGAAGACAAAGACATCGAACAACAGCTGGTCGAAGAAGCCGCAGACGATGGCTTGGACGAGGTTACCCGCCCACCGGTGGTCACCGTGATGGGCCACGTCGACCACGGCAAGACCTCGCTTTTGGACCACATTCGCCGCGCCAAAGTGGCGGCGGGCGAAAGCGGTGGCATTACCCAGCACATCGGTGCTTACAACGTTAAAACCAGCAACGGCACGGTGACGTTTTTGGATACCCCGGGGCATGCGGCCTTCACCGCGATGCGCGCGCGCGGCGCCCAAGCCACCGACATTGTGGTGCTGGTGGTCGCCGCCGATGATGGCGTGATGCCGCAGACCAAAGAAGCCATCCAACACGCTCGGGCGGCAAACGTGCCGTTGATCGTGGCGGTCAACAAGATGGACAAGCCCGAGGCCGACCCCGAGCGCGTGCGCGCCGAGCTGGCCAACGAAGAGGTGGTGGCCGAAGAGTGGGGTGGAGAAGAGATCTTCGTGCCGGTCTCAGCCATCAGCGGCGAGGGGGTTGACCAACTGCTCGACTCGATCGTCTTGCAAGCAGAAGTTCTGGAACTGAAAGCCTCACCCGAGCGCCGCTGCCGCGGCGTGGTGGTGGAGTCGGCCTTGGACAAGGGCCGCGGCCCGGTGGCCACGGTGTTGGTCCAAGATGGGACGTTGCACCAGGGTGACATGTTGCTCGCCGGCCAAGAGTTTGGTCGGGTGCGGGCGATGTTCGATGAGACCGGCCAGGCGATCAAAGAAGCCGGGCCGTCGATGCCTGCGGAGGTGCTCGGCTTGTCCGGTGTGCCGAACGCCGGTGACGATGTATTGGCGGTGGCCGATGAGCGCAAAGCGCGCGACGCGGCCGAGACCCGCAAAGAGTCCTCCCGAGAAGGCCGGTTGGCTGAGAAACAAGCCGCCAAGCTGCAAAGCCTGTTCGATCAAATGGAAGAGGGCCAAGTCGGTGACCGACAAACGGTCAATCTGATGATCAAAGCCGACGTGCAAGGCTCGGTTGAGGCGCTTCGCGATGCCTTGACCCGATTGTCAAACGACGAGATCAAAGTCGAGGTGATCGCCTCGGGTGTCGGTGGCATCACCGAGTCCGATGCCAGCTTGGCGCAAGCGTCTGGGGCCATCATCATTGGCTTTAATGTGCGCGCGGATGCGGCCGCTCGCAGGATCATCCAAGAGGCGGATCTGGAGCTCAAGTACTACAGCGTGATCTATGAAGTCATCGACGATGTCAAAAAAGCCATCACCGGGTTGCTGGGCACCGAGACCCGCGAAGAGATCATTGGTTTGGCCGAGGTCAAAGACGTGTTCCGCTCGTCCAAGCTTGGCGCAATCGCTGGGTGTTTGGTGATCGATGGGGTGGTCAAGCGCGCCAACCCGATCCGCGTGTTGCGCGACAACGTGGTGGTGTTTGAAGGCGAGCTGGAGTCGCTCCGGCGCTTTAAAGACGACGCCAAAGAAGTCCAATCGGGCACCGAGTGCGGCATTGGTGTGAAGCAATACAACGATGTCCAACCGGGCGATCAGATCGAGTGCTTCGAGCGCATTGAGGTCCAGCGGACGTTCGATGAATCCGCGGGTGGATAAACGCATCGATGGGCGAAAGGTGCGCTGAGGTGGTCCAGCGCGCTGAAAAAGTCTCGGGCCTGTTGCGCCGTGAGCTGGCCTCGATCATCCAGCAGTCGTTCCAACACGAGATCCCGCCTGGGCTTTTCAGTGTCACCGATGTCGAGGTGGCCAGAGACTTGTCCCACGCCAAAGTGTTTGTCGCCATTCTCGATGCCGATGAGGCCAGCGCGTTGATGGCGTTTCTCAACGAACACGTCGGCCAGATCCGCCATGAGCTCGGCAAGCGCACGCGGCTGCGCATCACCCCCAGCCTCAAGTTCTTCCAAGACACCTCATCTGAGGCCGGTGCGCGCATCGACGCGCTGCTGGCCAAGTCACGGCGCTCGTAACCGGCCCCAATGTCTGCCCAACAGCCAAGCGGCGGTGTGTTGTTGATCGACAAGCCCCAAGGCTTGACCTCCAACCAAGTGCTGGGGCGAATCAAGCGGTTGTTTGGCATCAAAAAAGCCGGCCACACCGGCACCTTGGACCCGATGGCCACGGGGCTGTTGGTCGTTTGTCTTGGGCACGCCACCCGCGTGGCCGCGCACCTCACCGACGCCGACAAAGCCTACCGAGCCAGGCTTCATTTGGGGGTGGTGACCGACACCGAAGACGCCGAGGGCACGGTGGTTGACCAACGCCCGGTCCCGGCGTTAACAGCCACCCAGATCAACGACGCGCTGGCTGGGTTTGTGGGCGCGATTGAACAGATCCCGCCGATGTATTCTGCGCTCAAACACCAAGGCCAGCGGTTGTATGCGCTGGCGCGTGCCGGCGAGGTCGTGGACCGGCCGCCTCGCTCGGTGCGCATCGATCGGTTGGCGGTCATCGCCTGGCGGCTCGATGATCCGACCACGCCTGGGTTTGATATCGAGGTGCACTGCTCCAAAGGCACCTACATCCGCTCGCTGGTCCGAGACATCGGTGAGCGGTTGGGGTGTGGCGCGCATCTTTGCCAGCTCGAGCGCACATGGGCGTCGCCGTTTGCACTCAGCCAAGCGGTGGCCTTGGACGCGCTGGAGCAGATGGATGAGCGCGCCCGCCAAGCCTGCCTTCGCCCGGTCAACGAGGCGGTGCCCGATTGGCCGGTGGTGGCGCTGTCCGATGAGCAGTTGGTGGCGTTTCGACACGGCCGCGCGGTGGCCTGGGTCGATCAAGACACACCAGCCGATGGGGCGTGGGTGTGCGTGGCCTGTGAGGGCGTGGTGGTGGGGTTGGCCCAAGTCGAACAGGGCCATGTTTTGCCGCGTGCGGTGTTCAACCTCTAGCGCCGATCGGCTCAGTCTTTGAGTTTGGCCAAGATCGCTTCGGTGAGGTGGGGCTCGATGGCGTGGCGCATCGGTGTGATCAGCTTAAACGGTGCGGCAACAATGTGACCCGACTGCAACCAGCGCTCGCCGCCGGCCATGTCCATGACCACCCCACCGGCTTCTTGCACCATCAACGCCCCCGCTGCCAGATCCCAGGGCTTGAGCCCGAGCTCCCAGTAGCCATCCAATCGACCGCAAGCGACATACGCCAAGTCCAGACACGAGGTGCCTTGGCGGCGGATGTCTTCGATCTGTTCAAACAGCTGATCGAACATCGCCCGGTAGGCACCGAGCAGGCGACGGTAGCGAAACGGGAAGGCGGTGGCCAGCACCGCGCCATCGAGCGAGGCGCGCCCGCTGACCCGGATCCGGTGCGAATCCAGAAACGCCCCCTCGCCGCGCGAGGCGGTGAACAGCTCATCTTTGTTGGGGTCATAAATCACCCCGTGCTCGATGCGGCCTTTGACCTGGAGCGCGATCGAGACCGCGTAGTGGCCCAAGCCGCGCAGGTAGTTGGTGGTTCCATCGATGGGATCGACAATCCACACGTGGTCGCTGTCGCCCACCTTGCCGGTCTCTTCACCCAAAAACGCGTGGTCTTTGTAGCGCTTGAGAATGTGGTCTTTGATCACGTGCTCGCAGGCCCGATCGACTTCGGTCACGTAGTCGGCGCGGGCTTTGCGCTCGATGGGGATGGACTCTAGGCGGGTGGCGTATTTTTGCATCAACGACGCGGCTTGGCGCGCCGCGTCGGTGGCGACATTGATATAGGGATTGGTCATGGTTTGGCTATGCTATCAGAACCTTTGCTCGCGCGGAGACCAAAATAAATCCCCACCAACGCCAACAGCGCGCCGATGGCTTTGCCGGTCGACAACTCCAACGAGAAAAACCACACATCCCAGCCCACCGACGCGGCCGGCTGGATCAGCAACAACAAACCCACCAACGCCGCAGGGAGCTGCGGCAAGCTTTTGGTGATCAACAGCCAACCGAGCACCTGACAAAACAACCCAAGGCCCACCAGCGCCAGCCACGATTGGCTGGAGGGAATCGCAAAGCTGTGGCCTTCCCAAGCATTGATGGCGCCAAGCATCACACCGCAACACAAGGTCACCTGCATCAAGCGCGCCTCGGGTCGGATCGAGGGGTGTTTGATCTGAAAGCCCCTCAGGCTCAACAAGTAAAGCGCATACGCGCACGCGGTCAACAGCCCCAGCCACACCCCCGATTGGGCCTGCAAGCCAAGCTCGGCCCACTCGCGGCCAAACAGCAGCCACAGGCCGGCCATCGCCAAACCCAAGCCAAGCCCAAAGCGCCAGTGGATGTGCTCTTTAAACAACACCACCCCGACCGCGGTCAAGATAAAGACTTGGAAGTTGGCCAGCAGCGTCGACAACCCCGGGCCGATAAACGCGATCGATTGGTGCCAAAACCAAATGTCGGCACAAAAAAACGCCGCGATCAGTATTGAGCTTGGCCAGGCCTGTTGCCAGCCTTGGCGCATCGCCGGCACCGCGATCAACAGCACCCACCACGCCGCCAGCCCAAACACCATTCGATAAAACCCCGAGGTGGTCGGCGGCATGTCGCTCAAGCGCACAAACACCGCCGCAAACGAGATCATGATCGCGCCGGCCAATAGCCCAAGGATCGCCGACAGAGCCGGCCGGGTGGGGGCGGTGGTGCTCATGGTGTGCGACAGATCGTTGGCGCGTCGGCATCGATCCCGGTGGCCCGCTCGATCAAGGCCTGGCGCACCGGCCACAGCGCGTTGGCTGCAAAAAACGCGCCCGCCAGCGCGGTCTGTCCCAGCCCCATCGGCGCGTGTTGCAGGGCGTTGATGAGGTGGATGCCCTCGCCGGCCACGGTGGTGTTCGACAACCGCCACCGCCCAAAGCGGTTCAAGGCCCGGTCCCAATCACCGCTTAAGCTTGGGTCAATGAGGGGGTTGAGGCACTCGGCCAACGCGGCCGCGTCCAACAACCCCAGGTTCAGCCCTTGCCCGGCCAGCGGGTGGACCGAGTGGGCGGCGTCGCCGACCAGCACCACGCGGCCTTGGTGCATGCGCTGGGCGCGTTGGCGTTTCAATGGCCACCACTGCGGGTGGTCGATGGCCTCGATGGCGCCCATCGGCTCAGGGAGCGGCTCGCCAAGGCCTGTGTTGATCGCCTCGACCAATGCCAAGGGGTCCAGCGCTTGGTGGTGGTGGGCATCGGTGCGCGGGATGGACCACACAATCGATGACCGCCCATCGTGGGTGGGCAGCGGCAACAAGGCCAAAGGCCCCAGCGGGGTGAAGCGCTGCCAAGCGATGCCTGGGTTGGGGTGGGTGGTCGCCACCGGGCCGATCAAGGCGCTTTGGTTGTAGTCGATGTGGGTGGTGTCGATCCCGGCGCGTTGTCGAACCGCGGACCGAGCACCGTCGGCCCCCACCAGCAGCGCGCCGGTTAAGGTGTCTGTGACGGCTTGGGACGACTCGCCCAGATACAGCCGCACGCCCGAATCGGTGACGCTGAACTCAGACCACACCGCTGGGGCGTGGACCTCGATGTTGGGGTGGTCTTCAATGTGCGCTGTCAACACCGCCTCAAGCCATGGGATCTCAACCATAAACCCCAACTCAGGCAGGCCGTGGGCGTCGGCTTGGAAGGTCAGCGCTTGGCCTTTGGCTTCCACGTGCATGGTCGGGTAGGGCGCGATGGCGCCTTCGCCGAGTCGAGGCCACACGCCCAGGTGTTTGAAGATGCGCTGTGCGCCCAAGCCCAACGCCACCACGCGGTGGCTGGGGTCTGGGGTGTAGGCTTTGGGGGGTTTTTGGTCGACCACCGCCACCGACCAACCGGCCTGAGCCAACAGCGCGGCGGTGGTGGCTCCGGTCACGCCCCCACCGACCACCAACACCGTCTGTTGGGCGCTCATGTCGCCTCCTTGGTGGTGTCTTCGGGCTTGCTGGTCACCGCGCGCGTGAGTTCGGCGCGGGGTTGGCGAAAGCCCATCGCGCTTCGCACCAAGCGCCGCTCCAGCGATGGCGACGCCGCGTGCAGCGCCAAGCCCAGCCCGCCCAAGCCCCGGACCAGACCGCTTCGGTGGGCGAAGGTGCGCGCCAGCGTGTCGGTGTAGCGAAGCGTGGCGCGCTGGTCGGCGGCGCGTTGGTGTTGGTGGGTCTGCAGCGCCTCGGGCCAATCGGTTGCGACGCTCAGCGCTGCGACCAGGCCGGCGACGTCGCGAAGGCCCAAGTTCAGGCCTTGGGCGGAGACCGGGTGGACGGCGTTGGCGGCGTTGCCCACCAACACCACCCGCCCCGACACAGGCTTGGGGGTGTGTTGTTTGATCAGCGGGTAGCTTTGCCGCGGGCTGGGGTTGGAAAACGCGCCCAGCTTGGGCCCAAAGCGGGCGTGCAAGCGCGCCAACACGTCTTCGTCTGACCAGCTCAGCGCCTCATCAATGGCGCCGTGGTCATCGATCCACACCACCCCATAGCGGCCGTGGGCCTGCGGCAGCAGCGCCAGTGGGCCTTCGGGGGTGAACCGCTCAAACGCGGTGTGGGGCTGGGGCTTGGCGGCCTGGCAGTTGAACACCATCGCGCTTTGCCCATAGTCGTGTCGCTCAACGGGGGCGTTGAGCTGTTGGCGAATCGGCGAGGCGTTGCCGTCGGCGCCGACCAACACCCGCGCGCTCAACGCGGTGCCATCGTCGAGTGTCGCTTCAACCCGATCGGCGTGGTCGACAAACCCGACCAACGCGTTGGGGCAGTATCGGTGGATGTTGGGGTGGGCACCAACGCGCTCGAGCAACGCATCCCCCAAGGCCGCGGCCACCACCACCTGCCCAAAATAAGGCGCATCGGGGTCGGTGTCCTCGCCGATCAACGCCCGGTGCTTGGCTGCATCCAACACGAGGTGGCCAAACCCGCCTTGGCGGTTGATGACAATGCGCTCGATGGGCACGCGCGCCAAGGCCTCATTCATCACGCCCAAGTGGGTCAAGACGTTCAACGAGGCGGCGTTGAGCACCAAGGTGCGCCGGTCGTGGTCGGGTTGGTCGATGCTTTGGTGGGCTTGGGGCTCGATCAGCGCCACTTGCGCGCCGGCATCGGCCAGGCCCAAGGCCACCGCCGAGCCCACCAGGCCCGCGCCCGAGACCACCGCATCGACTCGTGCGCGGTGGGTGATTTCGGTTGGCTTGCTTTCGGATGCTGGGTTCATGCCATCCACGCCTCAATGTCATCGACGGTCTTGGGGACGTCTTGGGTCAAGACCTCAGGGCCTTGGCGGGTGATGCGAATGTCGTCTTCGATGCGAACTCCGATGCCTTGAAACTCAGCGGGGATGTCATCGCCGTGGTCAATGTACAACCCAGGCTCGACGGTCAACACCATGTTGGGCTCGAGCACCCGCCACTGATCATCAATGCGGTAGTCGCCCACGTCGTGCACATCAAGCCCCAGCCAGTGACCGGTCTTGTGCATGTAAAACCGCCGGTAGGTCGCCTGTTCAATGTTGTCGTCTAAATGGCCCGACAGCAAACCCAACTCGATCAAGCCGTCGGTCAATGCGCGCACCGCCGCGTCGTGGAAGGCGTGATACGAGGCCCCGACTTCGACCGCATCGATGGCGCGCTGCTGGGCGTTGAGCACCACCTCGTAGAGGGCTTTTTGTGCGCCGCTGAATCGACCCTGGGCCGGGAAGGTCCGCGAGATGTCGGCCGCGTAGCCATTGATCTCACAGCCGGCATCGATCAACACCAACTTGTTGGGGTCCAGCGTGTGGTTGTTGGCGATGTAGTGCAGCACCAACGCCCGCTCGCCACCGGCGACGATCGGTTGATACGCTGGCACGCCGCCGTGTTCGGTGTAGGTGTGGAGCAAGGCCGCGTGCAGTTGTGCCTCGCTGGTCGCTGTGGGTGCGCGCGCCATGGCTTGTTGCATTGCGTCAGCCGAGATGGCGGCGGCGCGCTTCATCCACTTGATCTCGTCGTTGGACTTGATCAGGCGCTGCTCGTGGAGCAGCGGTTGCAACGACACCACCGTGGTGGGCCCATCCAACCCGACGGTGTGTTGCATCTCCATGCGAAGGTCATTGAGGTGCTGCTCAAAGCTTTGGTGCTGGCCCATCAGGTAGTAGAGGCTTTGTCGGCCAGACATCAGCTCAACGAGGCGCTCATCCATCTCATCAATGGCGAACACCGCATCCACACCGGCCTGAGCGCGCGCCCCATCCAAGCCCAACCGCGCCCCGTCCCAGCGTTCTTTTTCTGGGTCGCTGGGGCGCAAGAACAGGGTTTGTTCCACCGCCAAGCCGGGGGTGAGCACCAGCACCGCTTCGGGCTCATCGACACCGGTCAGGTAGAAAAAATCGCTGTCTTGGCGATAGGGGTAGGGGGTGTCGCCGTTTCGAAGCTTGACCGGGGCGGCGGCGATCGCCACCACGGCGTCATCACCGACCTCGGCCATCAACCGTTGGCGGCGCTTGAGGTGGGCTTCGGTGTTGATCTCAGCTGGCGGCATCATCGCTTGTGGGGTCGGTGGGGGGCGCATCGGCGGTTTGTTGTTCGATGTTTTGCGCGACAGGTCTGTCGCTGTCAGCGCCGGCAGATTGCAAGCGACGATCGTCGTGCAACAACAACACCGCCACTTTGACAAACTCCAAAAGCTCGCTCAACGCGCGCTCGTCGTCTTCTTGGTCGGCTTGGTCGTCGTCCGACTCGCTCGAGGCCCGCGCGATCTCGCCGAGCAAGGTCAGCGCCTGCTGGGCCTCGTCGTCTTGGATGGTCGCGCCGCTGGCCCCGAAACCGGCCAAGAACCCGCCGCACCAATGCGCCAAGCCGTCGGTGCGCTGGGACAGCGGCTGGTCTTGGGCCGGCACCAGTGCATCGAACGCCATCTCGGTTGAGCGCAGCGCCTGTTGAATGCCACCCAAAGCCGCCTCCAGGTGCGGCCAAAAGTCGGCTTTTGGGTTGGCCGGGTCATCCACGGCCAGGTCGTTGTCGAGGTTTAAAAGCGCCCAGTGGTGCCACAGCGCATCAAGCTCGATATCCGGTTGGCCGGTGATCAGGCCGGTGATTAAGCCGTGGGCTTCGCTGATGCCGTTGGCATCGCGGCTGGGGGCCAGTGCCAGCGCCCATTGCAGGGTGTCAGAAGAAGAAGGTTGCATGTGCGCCAGTTTATCACCGCTGACGGGGCCAAGCGCTTGTCGCCGTGCCCTTAAAGGCTCTATGATAGTGGCCTTGAGAGCACAACACAGGCGGGTGGTTGGTTTGGCCACCCACCGGTCGGATCAGACACGATGGGGTAATTGCATGAGCACAGACAAATCGACCGCGCCGGGTGGGGATGCCCAAAAAACCGCCCAAGAGCTCGAGCGGATTGCCAAGCACTTGGCCACGCTCAACGAGCGTGTTGAAGCGCTGGAGCAAGAAAACCGGCTGTTGCATCAGCGCCAAGAGTCATTGGTCGCTGAACGCGCGGCGTTGGTGGAGCGCAACGAAGAAGCGCGCTCGCGGGTCGAGGCCATGATCGAGCGGTTGAAGGCCTTGGAGCTGGCGGGGCTGGGCTCATGAGTCTGCAAAAAGAACCGGTCACCGTGCGCATCCTCGATCGCGAGTTTCGGGTGATGTGCTCTGAGGACGAACGACGCACCTTGGTCGAGTCGGCGTTGGCGCTCGATGAACAAATGCGCGCCATCCGAGACAGCGGCAAAGTCACCTCCATCGAAAAGATTGCGGTGATGTGTGCACTCAACCTCGCCGCTGAGAACAGACAGCTCAAAGACGAGCGCGCCAGCTACGCCGAAAACATCGATCAACGCATTGCCCAATTGGCCGCGTCACTTGATCAAGCTGGGTGAAAAGACTAGACTGGTCAGGTGACGTTCTCTGCGGTGTTTGCCAGTGGGAATGTAATATGCCTTGTCCCTATTGATTGACCCAGGGACGGCGGATTTGGATGTGGTGTGCATGTTCGTGTTAGAGCGAATCGCCTAAAGCAGCCAAGAGCCGACCCACTTGAACCCATTGGTTCAAGGTCACTGAACCACAGCGGCACCTGCGGAGGACGTCTTACTTTTTAAAGTGAACCCCGCGCCATCATGCCCAACCCACCCCCAAAGGCCGCCACCGGCACCGAGACCAGCAGCCAAGCCGAAATCAAACGCGCCTTGCGCGCGCGCTTGAAAGCCGAGCGGTCGGCGATGCCGCCCACGCGGCGCGCGAGTTTGGATGCCCTGATCTGCGCTCAGCTTTTAGACACGCTGTTGGAGACCGACCGACCCAACCGCGCGATTGCGATGTATGTGGCCCACAACGGCGAGCCCGATGTGTGGCCGGTGGCCCAGCGTTTGCTTGAGTCGAACCGGGTGGTGTATTTGCCGGTGCTGTCAGGCCAGGCCTTGCGCTTTCACCGCTTTGACCCCGACGCGCCCATGACGCCCAACCGCTTCGGGATTCCAGAGCCTGTCGACCAAGCTTCGGTGGCGGTGGCGGCCCTCGATTGGGTGGTGATGCCGCTGCTTGGGTTTGGGGTCTCGGGCGCGCGTTTGGGGCTGGGCGGGGGGTTTTATGACCGCACATTGGCCGAGCTGTCTGCGCCGGGGCCGGTGAAAGCCGGGGTGGCGTATTCTTCCCAACAGGTCGACGCCTTGCCGGTCGAGCCTTGGGATGTGTCGATGGATGTGGTGGTCACAGACCGGGGGCGGTTGTGGGTAGAATAGAGGCATGAATTGGTTAATGAAATCCGAGCCCGATGCGTTCAGCATCGATGACTTGAAAGCCTGCCCCAAGGGCATTGAGCCTTGGGATGGGATCCGCAACTACCAAGCCCGCAACTTCATGCGCGATCGGATGACCGTTGGCGATCGGGCGTTTTTTTATCACTCCAACTGCAAGGTCCCCGGCATTGTCGGCGTGATGACCATCGCCTCTGAGCCTTACCCCGACCCCACGCAGTTTGATAAAAACTCGCAGTACTTTGATCCGAAAAGCGCGCCCGATGAGCCGCGCTGGCTGCTTCGCGATGTTCAATACGTCCGCCACACCGACCGGGTCATCTCGTTGACCGAGATCAAAGAACACGCCGAGCAATTGGGTGATTTTCCGTTGGTTCGAAAAGGCAACCGACTGTCGATCATGCCCGTGACCGATGCCCAGTGGGATTATTTGATCGGGCTCGAGAAGGCCGGTTGAGCCGATGAGCCAACAGCGACTGAAAATTGAGGTGGCGCAAGCGGCTTTGACGCACGTCGAATCAGGCATGGTGTTGGGCGTGGGCACCGGCTCGACGGTGAATGCCTTCATTGACGCCTTGGGCGCGGCCCAGATCCCATTGCAAGGCGCGGTGTCGTCGTCAGAGGAGACCACCGCCCGATTGAAAGCCATCGGCGTGGAGGTGGTTGATCTCAACCACACCGGGGATTTGTCGCTCTACATCGACGGGGCCGATGAGGTGGACCCGCACCGGCGCATGATCAAAGGCGGTGGCGGGGCGTTGACCCGAGAAAAGATCATTGCCGCGGCCGCGCGCGAGTTCATCTGTATCGTCGATCAGGCCAAGTGCGTGAACGTGTTGGGCGAGTTCCCGGTGCCGGTGGAGGTGATCCCGATGGCCAGAGCGTATGTCGCCCGTCAGCTGGTGGGCCTGGGCGGACAGCCCGAGCTTCGCGAGGGGGTGACCACAGACAATGGCCATTTGATTTTGGATGTGCGGGGGTTTGATTTGGTCGACCCGGTCGCCACCGAGACCGCGATCAACCAAATCGCGGGCGTGGTCAGTTCGGGGATCTTCGCGCGCCGGCCGGCCGATCGGGTGCTGGTCGCCACCGAGTCGGGCATCGAGCGTCGCTGACCCAAATCGCTAACCCAAATGCTCGGCATCACCGGCCCGCTCAAGCGGTGTCGCCTCAAGAAAAGCCTATTTTTTGAGCAGACCAATCTGGTTTAAGCGCTCCATCAAATACCCGTGCGCGGTAATCGGCTCGGGGTAGCGGTCGGGGTTGTCGTCGCTGATGCACCCAGGCAGGGTCTTGATCAAGAAATCCGGGTTGGGGTGTAAGAAAAACGGAATCGAATACCGCGCCGCGGTGGAGTGATCGTCATCGGGGTTGGCCACTTTGTGGGTGGTCGACAAATACACGTGGTTGGTCAGGCGTTGGAGCATGTCACCGACGTTGACCACGATGGTGCCTGGCAAGGTATCGACCGGAACCCACTCGCCGTCGCGGGTCAAGATCTCCAGGCCTTGTTCTTTTGACCCGATCAACAGCGTGATCAAGTTGATGTCTTCGTGTTGTGCCGCCCGCACCGCGCCGGGTTGGGGTTGATCAATCGGTGGGTAGTGAATCGGTCGAAGAATCGAGTTGCCGTAGTTGACCTTATCGTTGAACCAATCGGCCGCCAGGCCCAGGTCAATCGCCATGGCTGACAGCAAGGTGGTGCCCACCGCATCGAGTGCGTCGTACAGATCAATGGCGGCTTGTTTGAACCCTGGGGTCTCTTGGGGCCAGATGTTGGCCAACAGTTGATCGGGGCAGGGGTTGTCTTGGCCTGGTTTGATCTCGCGGCCGACGTGGTAGAACTCTTTTAGATCGGGCACGCTGTGGTCTTTGGCTTGCTCCACCCCAAAGCCTGTGTAGCCCCGCGCCCCACCGATGCCGGGTTGGTGGTAGCGCGCTTTGGTCTCACCATCCAAGGCAAAAAACGCCTTAAATTGGGCGTAGGCCTCATCGATGATGGCCTGATCGATGCCATGGTCGCGAATGCCAATGAAGCCAAACTGGCGGTAGGCGTGGCCCAAGGTGTCGGTGAAGGCGTCTCGCTGGCCAGAAAAGTCGTTGAGCGAGAGAACGGGAATGCGGTCTGTGGGTTGTTTGTCCATGCGCCCATTATAAATAAAATTTACAATGGAGCGATGTCGGCGGCCTTCACAGCAACCCAGCTTCCCCCGCGCACCTTATCGGTGGCGCCGATGATGGATTGGACCGATCGCCATTGTCGGTATTTTCATCGCCTGCTCGCGCCCAGTGCGTGGCTGTATACCGAGATGGTCACCACCGGCGCGGTGATCCACGGCGATCGCGACCGTTTGTTGGGTTTCGATGCAAGCGAGCATCCGGTGGCGGTGCAGCTGGGCGGCTCGGATCCCAATGATCTGGCGCGCGCCGGTCGGGTGGCGAGCGAGTATGGTTACGACGAGGTCAACCTCAACGTCGGCTGCCCATCGGATCGGGTTCAAAAGGGGCGCTTCGGGGCGTGTTTGATGAAAGAGCCCAAGCTGGTCGCCGAGGGGTTGGCCGCGCTGGGTGAGGCGGTGTCGGTGCCGGTGACGATGAAGTGTCGCATCGGTGTCGACGAGATGGATTCTGAGGCTCAGTTTTTGGCGTTTATCGACCAAGTGCTGGCCTCAGGCATCGACACGGTGATTGTCCACGCCAGAAAAGCGTGGCTGAAAGGCTTAAGCCCCAAAGAAAACCGCGAGAAACCACCCTTGGATTACCCACGGGTGGCGGCTGTAAAAACCGCGTTCCCCAAGCTTGAAGTGATCATCAACGGCGGCATCGAGTCGGTGTCTGAAGTCACCAACCAGCTTCAAACCTTCGATGGGGTGATGCTGGGCCGAGCCGCGTATCAAACGCCTTGGCTGTTGGCTGAAGTCTCGGCTGAGCTCGGGCAACCGGTGCCCCCATCGAGGCGCTGGGTGGTCGAGCGGATGGTCGACTACGCCCACGCCCACGTGGCGCAAGGCGGGCGCGTGCACCACATCGCCCGGCACATGCTGGGGTTATTCCATGGCCAGCCCGGTGCGCGCGCCTGGCGCCAGCGCTTAAGCCAAACCATGCACCGGCCCGAGGCCACCCCGCAGCTGCTGCTCGATGCCTGCCCCGAGCCTGGGTGTGTCAACCCCGCTTTGGAGGGTTTGGATTGGCCCGGCGAGGGGCTGATCGACGGCGGTGGCATGTGAGCGGGGTGATCACGTGATCGTTCAAGACGTCAGCGCTTTCCAAGACACCTTGGCCGGCGGGGTGGTGACCCGCGACGGGGCGAGCGTGCCCAAGGCGGTGTTTTTGGTTGAGCCCAGTGGCTTTCGGATCAGCGACCAAACCGCCAAAGACAACGCCTACATGGACACCCACACGGCGGTTGATCCGGTGTTGGCCCTTGACCAGCACCGCGCGTTGGCCGAGCGGATCACCCAACTGGGTGTGCCGGTGGTGCGGTTTGTCGGCCAGTCAAAAACCCCCGATGATTTGTTTCCCAACAACGTGTTTGCCACCATCCACCAGCGGTTGATCGTCGGGGCGATGAAACACCCCGAGCGCCAGCAAGAAGCCCAACGCCAAGACATTCGGGCCTTCTTTGAAAACTTAATGGGCTATGAGTGTGTTGATTTGTCGAGAACAGACTGCGTGGCCGAACTCACCGGCGCGCTGGTGATCGACCGGGCGCGGCGGCTGGGTTTTTGTGGCATGACCCCACGGGTGGACGCGGCCGGGGCGCGCGCCATGCACGAGGCGTTTGATTTGGCGGTGACGTTTTGTTTTGACTTAAAGCCCTCGGAGTACCACACCAACGTGGTGATGAGCGTGTTGGCCTCGAGAATGGTGATCATTTGCCCCGATGCCTTTGTTGACCCCAAAGCCGCCGAGGCGATCATCGAGGCGTTTGATGGCCAGGCGGTGGTGATTTCTGAAGACGAAAAGAAAGCCTTTGCCGGCAATTGTTTGGCGGTGAACTTTGAAGACGTGTTGATCTCGCAAACGGCAATGGATCAACTGCGGCCGACCACCATCGACCAAATCGAGCGCGGGTCGTTCCAGCTGCATCCCGTGGCGATGGATGAGATCGAAAAAGCAGGCGGCAGCGTGCGCTGCTGCATTGGCGAAATTTTTTAATGCGCGCTTTGCGGTGTCATCATCCGCGGCGCGACGATCAGGATGATCAGGAGGCGTTGAGATCATGAGCACACCGTCTGTGGATGTCGGTCGCATCGACCGTTTGTTGGCGATCATGGCCGCGCTTCGAGACCCCTTGGCCGGTTGCCCGTGGGATTTGGCGCAAGATTTCAGATCGATTGCCCCGTGCACCATTGAAGAGGCCCACGAGGTGGCTGATGCCATCGAGCGCGCTGATTTTGATGAGCTGCCCGATGAGGTGGGGGATTTGTTGTTTCAGGTGGTGTTCTATGCCCGCTTGGGTCAAGAGCGCGGCGCGTTTGATTTTGCCGAGGTGGTCGAGCGAATCATCGACAAGCTCGAAAGGCGCCACCCCCATATTTTTTCAGACACCACCGCAACAGACCCCGAGGCGGTGGCCGCGAACTGGGAGCGCATCAAGGCCAAAGAGCGGGCCGACAAAGGCGACACCGATAACAGCTTGCTGGCGGGTGTGTCGACGGGCTTGCCCGCATTCACTCGGTGCTTGAAGCTCCAAAAGCGCGCCGCGCGCGTGGGGTTTGAGTGGCCCGACATGCCATCGGTGTTGGTCAAACTCGACGAGGAGGTCGCCGAGCTCAAAGAAGCGATCGACAGCGGGGCTGTCGATGCCATCGAAGACGAGCTGGGCGATGCCCTGCTGGTGCTGACCAATGTGGCCCGGCGGATGGACTTGGATCCCGACTTGGCGCTGCGCCGGGCCAACCGCAAGTTCGAGACCCGCTTTCGGGCGATGGAAGAGGTGGCCAAAGCGCGCGGTCAATCATTGGATGAGCTGGACTTGGACGCCAAAGAAGCGCTGTGGCAAACAGTGAAAAAAAACCTCAAAGACTGAGCGCGGTGCGCTGAGTCAGCCTTGCCCAAGCCAGCGGTATCGGCGCTGGTGGTCTTGGGTGCCGACATACGCCAACCCCTCGCCAACGCCCCAAGCGTCCGGGTCGAGGTGATCGGCGCGCTCGGCTTGTTCAAACGCCTCAATCATCGCCTCGTACTCAGCCACCGTCAGCGCACGACGCTGATCCAAGGTCGCTTGCGGGTCCAAGCGCTCAGCCCAGGTGTGCGCCGCCGGCTCGATCTGGCCGAGCATGTAGGTGGCCCCGCAGCCTGAACCATACGAGAACAAGCTCACCCAGCGATCGGCGTGTTGGGGCTGGCCTTGTCGCAACAGATCCATCAGCGACAAATACAGCGAGCCTGTGTAGATGTTGCCCACCTGGGCGTTTAACGACAGCCATGGCGCGACCAAGCGTTGGTGGCTGGCATCAAACAAGGCCAGATCGTCGGCGTTGTCGAGATCAAAGGCCCGGTGGTGGATGCACTCGAGTTCTTTGCGGTGGGCCTTGTGTGCCATCTTCACAAACGGCACGTGGTACAGACACGCCAGCAGTTCATCGTAGACCTCACCGCGGTCTTCGAGGGCAACAGCGCGCGCACCGGCGAGCGCTTCGAGGTAGCACTCGATGGAGTAGTGGCCATCGGCGAAGGCATACTTGGAATACAGTGGCCGCCAAAAGTCCATCACTTGGCGGGTGTAGTCGCCGATGGTGTTGGGGCTGATGCGAAGCAATCGGGGGTGGTCAGCGATCACCATGGCCACCGCGCCGGCGCCTTGGGTGGGCTCGCCGGGGGTGTTGAGGCCATAGCTTGCGATGTCGGCGGCAATCACCAGCGCTTTTTGGCCGCGCGCGCGGCCTGAAGCGATCCAGTCGAGCGAGGTGGTCAACCCGGCACTCGCCCCGTAGCAGGCGTGCTTGGTCTCAAAGGTTCGACAGCGCTCGGGCAGCCCCAACAGCTCGTGGACATACACCGCCACCGGTTTGGAGTGGTCGACCCCGGTTTCGGTGCCGACGATCAACGTGCCGATGGATTGGGGGTCGATGTCGAAGGCTTGAAGGGCGCGCTGGGCGGCCTCGGTGGCCAAGGTGACGGTGTCTTCAACCGGCGAGGCGATCGCCATTTTTTCTTGACCCAAGCCTTGGGTGTACTTCGCCGGCGCCACCCCACGGGCTTTGGCCAAGGTGTCCATGGCAATGAACGCCTTGGGGCAGGCGAAGGCCAGCGCATCGATGCCGATGGGTGGGTGCAGAGCCGTGGTCATTGGGTGGGGTCGTTGGCTGAGGTCATGGGGTTCGGTGGCCGGGTTGGGTCATGGATGGATCATGGATTGATCGCGCCTCGTGCGTCAAGGCACTGCCGCATGACGATGGTTGTTTGGAATGACCCGCTAGCTTAGCAAACCCCAAGTGAGCCCGCCACGGTGATGTCCAAAATCCCAACCGGTCAGCAAAAGGCGCGTGTGCATTGAGTCTTTCACATTTTCAAGTTATCATTGACGGCTTGTGGGCCGTTAGCTCAATGGTAGAGCAGTAGGCTTTTAACCTATTG
>JAVLCB010000013.1:0-37077 GCA_031580925.1 Wenzhouxiangella sp. | reverse complement strand
GCCATGACGATGTGGGCAATCAGCCCGCAAGCGCGTTTGAAGACAAATACGCCCAGCGCGGACACGCCCTGTATGAAGTCACCAGCCAGCGCCAGCCGGTCGGGTCTGTGCCTGCGCTTGGCGTCGCCGACTGATGCGCGCTGGCCAATCTGTGCTGACCAGTTTGCGCTGGCGCAAAGCTTCGGTCACAATCAAAGCGACATTCACCGCGGCGTGGGGCTCAATGGGGCCTGGCAACCGCTCACCCGCCACAATGTAAGGAGTAAGGCATGCTTGCACACATTAAATGGGGCTTGGCTTCACTGCTGACCGCCTCGCTGTTGATCGCCTGTCAACCGGCCAGTGAGCCGGCCAACGAGCCCGAACCGGCTGAAGACCCAGGTGCCGATGCGCCGTCCATGTCAGCGCCGGGCGATGCCACAAGCCCAGTCTCACAAACCCCCGCACCCAATCAGGCGTTGATTGATGCGATCAACCACCCCGACCGACCCGAAGAGCAACGCGCGCGGGATCGGTTCAGAAACCCCGGGCCGACGCTGACGTTTTTTGATGTTCAGCCCGACATGCACGTCATTGAGCTCTCGCCTGGGGGCGGTTGGTACTCTGAGATTTTGGGCCGCTACCTCAAAGACGATGGCCAACTGATCGCCGCCCACTGGGACATGAGCGCTGATGTCAACGACATGTATCGGCGCATCCGCGGCAACTACGATGAGCGGTTTGGTGATGCCGAGGCCTTTGGCGAAATCACCGTGGTGCCGTTCAATCCCCCCCAGCGTGTCGACTTGGGCCCACCGGCGTCCGCCGATCGGGTGCTGAGTTTTCGGAACATGCACTCATGGGCGCGCGCCAATGCATTGCCTGCCGTGTTTGATGCGGCCTTTGAGGTGCTCAAACCCGGTGGCGTGATGGGGATTGTTGCCCACCGCTTGCCCGCCGATCGACCGCGCGACCCTGAGGCTCGAAGCGGCTACATCCACGAAGATTATGTGGTCGAGTTGGCCGAGGCCAGTGGCTTTGAGTTGGCCGAGCGCTCCGAGATCAACGCCAACCCATTGGACACCGCC
Organism: Wenzhouxiangella sp.; assembly: GCA_031580925.1. Classification (GTDB taxonomy): domain Bacteria; phylum Pseudomonadota; class Gammaproteobacteria; order Xanthomonadales; family Wenzhouxiangellaceae; genus Wenzhouxiangella. Next base: position 36,010 of record JAVLCB010000013.1, on the reverse strand, counting down.
GACCACCCCAACGGCGTGTGGAATTTGCCGCCCTCGCTTCGAGTTGAACAAGGCGATGACAAAGACTACGCGGCCATCGGCGAGTCCGATCGTTTCACGCTTAAATTTCAAAAACCCTAGAGACACCGCCGACCACCCCCAGTTGACGGGGGTGGTTGGTTGTCGATCGCGGTGCACAACCTCGGTGTCGAACAAACGGGCCCACCGTGGCTCGTTCACGCTTTGTTGAGGCGGCTCGACTATCGTGAGGGTCATATTTCCAAGAGGCACCGCAACGCCATGCATGACCCCGTCGGGGTGAGCGTGGCTTTCAACACTCACCGGTATGTCAGATTTAATTCGATTGGTTTACGCCAGCAAGGCGACGTTTTGCGACCAGCACGTGGGTGCTCGCCACCGCAAGGTCGATGAGATTATTCGCCAAGCCCAGGCCCGAAACATTCAAGACGGTGTGACCGGGGTGTTGTGTTTTGACAATGGTTGTTTTTTCCAAGCGCTCGAGGGCGAGCGCGACGTGGTCGAGGATTTGTACGACCGGATCTTAGAAGACGAGCGCCACAAAGACGTGTGGTTGTTGTGGAAGCGGCCTGTGGTGAAACGGCTGTTCGATAAATGGTCAATGAAATACGTCAACGTCGACGCCTACATCCACCAACTCCTCACCCGCGAACGCCTCAGCCAATTTGACCCCCACCATTTCTCAGACCCGCTGATCGAAGAGCTGTTGGGCGCGATCAAGGCCAGCGAAGCCCGGCCCGAGACCCCATTGGAGGCCCCGGTGCGCTGGTTGTCGAAAAAAGAAGCCCACAGCCGCTGGCAGCCCAGCTTGGTTTTGACGGGCCTGGCGGGGATGCTGGCGTTGTTGATCGCCTTGGCGCTGGGTGGGTTTTTATAGCCGATTGCCAAATTGGGCCTTGGTTGACCGAGGTCAACAAACCGATGTCCCCAAAGTGCGCGTTTTAGGCGACAATAATCGCCATGAACACACACACAACCCTCAATGATTCCTTTGAGCCCGTCGAGCTTCGCGATTACGCCGAGCGGGCCTATCTTGACTATGCCATGTACGTGGTCTTGGATCGCGCTTTGCCGCATGTCGGCGATGGCCTCAAGCCGGTGCAGCGTCGCATCATTTACTCGATGAGCGAGCTGGGATTGTCGGCCGCCTCGAAACACAAAAAGTCCGCTCGAACGGTGGGTGATGTCATCGGTAAGTTTCACCCCCACGGCGATCTGGCCTGTTACGAGGCGATGGTGTTGATGGCCCAGCCGTTTTCTTATCGCTACCCATTGGTTGATGGCCAAGGCAATTTCGGCTCACCCGATGACCCGAAGTCCTTCGCGGCGATGCGCTACACCGAATCGCGCCTGTCGGCGTATGCCAAGGTGCTTTTGCAAGAGCTTGGGATGGGCACCGCCGATTGGGTTCCAAACTTCGATGGGTCTTTAAAAGAGCCCAAGTTGCTGCCTGCTCGGCTGCCCAACATTTTGCTCAACGGCGGCCAGGGGATCGCGGTGGGGATGTCCACCGACATCCCACCGCACAACCTAGATGAGGTGGTCAAGGCCACGACCTTGTTGCTGGACAAACCCAGAACGCCGCTGTCGGCGTTGCTTGAGCACATCAAAGGCCCCGACTTCCCAGGCGGGGGCGAGATCATCTCCAGCAGCGAAGAGATCGGCCAGGTTTACCAGACCGGCCATGGGCCCATTCGCCAGCGCGCGGTGTGGGAGAAAGAAGGCGAGCAGCTGATCATCACCGCGCTGCCCCACCAGGTCTCGCCGGCGAAGATCTTAGAACAAATCGCCCAGCAAATGCAGGCAAAAAAACTCCCGATGGTCGCCGACCTTCGCGATGAGTCCGACCACGAGCACCCCACGCGCTTGGTGATTGTGCCCAAGTCCAATCGGGTGGATGTGGATGCGCTGATGGCGCACTTGTTTGCCACCACCGATTTAGAAAAATCCATCCGCATGAACCTCAACGTCATTGGCAACGATGGCAAACCGGGGGTGCGCGATTTGAAGTCGCTCCTCCAAGAGTGGATTGACTATCGCCGCCAAACGGTGACGCGTCGCTTGGAGTATCGACTCGACCAAGTGGTCGATCGGTTGCACATCCTCGAGGGTTTGATGGTGGCCTATCTCAACATCGATGAGGTGATCGCCATCATTCGTCAAGCCGACGAGCCCAAGCCCGAGCTGATGGCGCGGTTTGGGTTGACCGCCACGCAAGCCGAGGCGATTTTGGAGCTGAAGCTCAGGCACCTGGCCAAGCTCGAAGAGGTCAAGATCCAAGGCGAGCGCGACGAGCTTGAAGCCGAACGGACCGCTTTGGAGGGGCTGTTGGACTCGCCGAAGAAACTCACCCGCTTGATTCGCGATGAGTTGAAAGACGACGCCAAGCGGTTTGGCGATCAGCGCCGCTGCCCATTGGTTGAGCGCGACGCGGCCCAAGCCTTGAGCGAGACCGAGCTGGTGCCATCCGAGCCGATGACGGTGATCTTGAGCGACAACGGTTGGGTGCGCGCGGCCAAAGGCCATGAGGTGAACCCCGCCGAGCTCAACTACCGCGAGGGCGATGCACTGCTCGCCTATGCCCGCGGCCGATCCAACCAACTGGCGTGTTTTTTGGATGCCACCGGCAGAAGCTACAGCCTGCCCACCCACAGTTTGCCCTCGGCACGCAGCTTGGGTGAGCCCTTGACCGGGCGGTTCGCCATCGCCTCTGACACCGGCGTTGTCGGTGTCGCGGTCGGTGCTGATGACCAGGCCATCTTGTTGGCCTCAGATCAAGGCCATGGCTTTGTCACCACGCTCGGGCAGCTGCACACCCGCCAAAAAGCAGGCAAGGCGCTGCTGAGCGTGCCCAAAGGCGGCAAGGCCTTGGGCATCGAGACGATCACCGACCCCGAAGAGGGCATTTTGCTGGCGGTGACCTCGGCGGGGCATTTGTTGGCGTTTTATGTCGAAGCGCTTCCTGAATTGGCCAAAGGCAAGGGCAATAAGATCATCCACATCCCACCCAAAGCCCGCGGGGAGGGCGAGCACATGGTCGGCGCGGTGGTGTTGGCCGAGGGCGAGCACGCCCAAGTTTGGGCGGGTCAGCGGCACATGAAAATCACTTGGAATGACACCGACCACTACTGGGGTGAGCGCGCCCAACGCGGCCGCAAACTCCCCCGCGGGTTCCAAAACGTCACGGGGCTGAGCGTGGTGCGCTAGTCGGCTTGACCGTTGTCAGGCGGCGCGGGCACCACCTCAATGAGTTTGGCGTTCGCTTCGATGCGATCACCCACAGCCACCCACACCGACCCCACCGTGCCGTCGAACGGCGCGCGGATGGACAACTCCATTTTCATGGCCTCCATCAACGCCAACAACTCGCCCGCTTGGACGGGTTGGTCGGGGCTGGCGTGGACGGCGGTCACTTGGCCGGGCATGGGGGCGGTGACCAGACCGGTGGCGGTGGCGTCATCTTTGCCGCCCAACCACTGCTGTTGGATGTTGACCCGATGACGCCGGCCGTGGCTCACCCACTCGAGGTGGCCGCGCGGGTGGAGGTGGGCGCGGGCATCAACCGTGGTCTCATCGATGCTCACGCGGACATCGACTTGGGTGTGCTCGCCCAACGTGCGCCAGTGTAAGGCGTGCCAGGTGAGGACGTGGCGCTCACTGGCCTCGCCCCACTGGACTTCGCGGCCGTGGTCGAACACACGCACCGCGGTGGGTTCGGCCGAAGACGCTGGACTCGATGGCGTGTTCGATGGTGGGCTCAATTCGCCCAGCGACTGTGTCAGCCAGACTTGGCCGGTGGCTGCCAACCCCAGGCGCCAGCCGGCCGATTGTGCCCACGGGTTGGTGCCCAAGCGTTGCTCGGTGCGCCGGTCGCAGTAACGGGCCCACAACGCGCCAGCCAACACCTCGGTGTGTTCGCGCGTCAGATCGGCTGGGCCGAGCAGGTCGGGCAACGCCCGATCGAGGTGGCCGGTATCGACGGTGCCGGCCACCATCGCGGGGTCGTGGCTGAGCGCGGTTAAAAACCCCAGGTTGGTGGTCACCCCATCAATGAAACACCCCGCCAAGGCGTGTTGCAGTTGGCCCAAGGCTTGGGCGCGGTCGGGGCCGTGGACAATCACCTTGGCGATCATCGGGTCGTAGTCGATGCCAATGGCATCACCGGCATCAACCCCTGAGTCGATGCGGGCATCGGCCGGCCAGTGCAGTGTGCCGACGGTGCCGGTGGCCGGCAAAAACCCAGCCTCGGGGTCTTCGGCGTAGACCCGCGCTTCAAAAGCGTGTCCAGTCGGTGGGGGGATGTCGTGTTGTGCGGGCACCGACGCGCCCATGGCGAGCTTGAGCTGCCACTCGACCAGATCGAGGCCTGTGATCATCTCGGTGACGGGGTGTTCGACCTGCAAGCGGGTGTTCATCTCCAAAAAATAAAACGACGCGTCATCCTCGTCGACCAAAAACTCCACGGTGCCCGCGCCCACATAACCCACCGCTTTGGCGGCTTTGATGGCCGCGTCATACAGGCCGCGGCGGAGGCCATCGGACAGGCCCGCTGCTGGGGCCTCCTCGATCACTTTTTGGTGGCGGCGCTGGCTGGAACAATCGCGCTCGTATAAGTGAACCACGCCCCCGTGGACATCGCCCAAAATCTGCGCTTCGATGTGCCTGGGGCGGGGCAGGTAGCGCTCCAAGATCAACCGATCATCACCAAAGGCCGCTTGGGCCTCGCGTCGGGCGGCGTGCAGACTGTCGGCCAAGGCCGCCGGGTCGTGGACCACGCGCATGCCTTTGCCACCGCCGCCGGCGGCGGCTTTGACCATCAACGGCCACCCCACCGCGTGGGCCTCGGCGATCAGGGCCTCATCCGATGGTGCTTGGCCATGGAACCCCGGGATCAAGGGCACGCCCTGTGGGCCAAGCAGCGCCTTGGCTTGCGCTTTCGAGCCCATCACCTCGATGGTGTTGGGGCTGGGGCCCACAAAGATCAGGCCGGCATCGATCACCGCTTGGGCAAAAGCCGCATTCTCCGCCAAAAACCCATAGCCTGGGTGGATGGCATCGGCGCGGCTGTGCTGGGCGGCTTCAATGATGCGCTCGATGTTGAGATACGAGGCTTGCGCGGGCGCGGGCCCGATGCACACCGCCTGATCGGCCAGGCGAACGTGGCGCGCGTGGCGGTCGGTGTCAGAATAGACCGCCACCGAGGTCAAGCCCATGCGCTGGCAGGTGTCGATCACCCGACACGCGATCTCGCCGCGGTTGGCGATCAAGACCGTGGCGATGGCGCTCATGAGCTTTGCTTGTCGGGTGGTGGGGGTGCCCAGCGCGGTGGGCGCTTGGCCAAAAACGCCCGCAACCCCTCTTGGCCTTCTTCAGAGACACGCAGCGCGCCGATGCACTCGGCGGTGGCCTGATCGAGCGTTTGCGGGTCGCTGATCGTCTGGACTGAGCGAAGAATCGCTTTGGTGTGTGCCTGCGCGCTGGGGCCACCGGCCAACAACAGCGCCGCGAGGTCATCGACGTGGCCGTCGAGTTGATCGGCCGGCGCGGTGTCGGTGATCAACCCAATGGCGCGCGCTTGTTGGGCATCGAAGCGCTCGGCGGTGAGCATCAACCGCCGCGCGTGGGCGTGGCCGATCTTGGCCACCACAAATGGCGCGATGGTCGCCGGGCTGAGGCCCAAGCGAACCTCGCTCAACCCCAGCATCGTCCCCTCCACCGCCACGGCGATATCGCAACAAGCGATCAAGCCCACACCACCACCCACGGCCGGGCCGTTGATTTTGGCGATGGTTGGGCACGGCAAGGTGTCGAGGAGGCGAAACATCCCCGCCAGGCGTTTGGCGTCGGCTTCGTTGTCGGCTTGGCTGGCGTGCACCATGGCCTGCATCCAGTTCAAGTCCGCCCCGGCTGAGAAGCTGGTGCCTTGGCCGGTCAACACCAACACCCGCGGCGGTGAGGCGTGCATCGCCTCGAACGCCTCGATCAAGGCGGTGACCAGCTCGGCGTTGAAGGCGTTGTGCACCGCCACGCGGTTGAGGGTGAGGGTGGTGACGCCGCGGTTGTCGTGGCTGATGAGCAGCGGCGAGGCGGGGTCGGCCTCGGTGTGGCTTGCGTCGTTGTCTGGGGTGTGGTGTCGATGGGTCATGGTCTGTGGGCTACATCCGAAAGACGCCATAGTCCATGGCGGGGGTGTGTTCGTGGGCTTTGGCGTGGTGGGCGGTGGCCAACGCCAGGCCCAACACGGTGCGGGTGTCTTTGGGGTCAATCACGCCATCGTCCCACAGCCTGGCCGAGGCATAGTAGGGGTGGCCTTGGCGCTCGTAGGTCTCGCGGATCGGGTCTTTAAAGGCCGCCTCATCTTCGCCCGACCACGACTCGCCTTTGGCCTCCAACGCGTCGCGCTTGACCGTGGCCAACACGCTGGCGGCTTGTTCGCCGCCCATCACCGAGATCCGGGCGTTGGGCCAGGTCCACAAGAACCGCGGCTGGTAGGCGCGACCGCACATGGCGTAGTTGCCCGCCCCGAACGAGCCGCCGATGATGACGGTGAATTTGGGGACCCGGGCATTGGCCACGGCGGTGACCATCTTCGCGCCGTCTTTGGCAATGCCGCCGTGCTCATACGCCTGGCCGACCATGAAGCCTGTGATGTTTTGTAAAAAGACCAGTGGGATGCCGCGTTGGTTGCAAAGCTCAATAAAGTGCGCGCCTTTTTGGGCAGACTCGCCAAACAAAATGCCGTTGTTGGCCACAATCCCCACCGGGTAGCCTTCGATGTGGGCAAAGCCACACACCAAGGTGGTGCCAAAGCGCGCTTTGAACTCGACAAATTCTGACCCGTCCACCAGCCTGGCGATGATCTCGGTGACTTCATACGGGTAGCGGGTGTCGGTGGGCACAATCCCATAGATCTCTTCGGCCCGAAAAAGAGGCGGCTGGGGGGGGTGCGGCGGCGGCGGGGCGCTGGGGCGGTTGAGGTGGGCGACCAAATCGCGGGCCAGTGACAAGGCGTGATCGTCGCTGTCGGCCAAGTGGTCGGCGACCCCAGACAAGCGGGTGTGGACATCACCCCCACCCAAGGTCTCTGAGTCCACCTGTTCGCCGGTGGCGGCTTTGACCAACGGCGGGCCGCCCAAAAAGATGGTGCCTTGGTCTTTGACAATAATCGCCTCGTCGCACATCGCCGGCACGTAGGCGCCGCCGGCGGTGCACGAGCCCATCACCACCGCGATCTGTGGGATGTTGAGCGCCGATAGGCGGGTTTGGTTATAAAAAATCCGCCCAAAGTGGTCGCGATCGGGGAAGACCTCGTCTTGCAGGGGCAAAAACGCCCCGCCCGAGTCGACCAGGTACACACAGGGCAGGTGGTTTTCTAAGGCAATCTCTTGGGCGCGCAGGTGTTTTTTGACCGTCATTGGGTAATACGTCCCGCCTTTGACGGTGGCGTCGTTGGCCACCACCATGCACAGTCGATTGTGGATGCGACCGATGCCCGCGATCACGCCCGCGCCGGGGGCGTCGTCGTCGTAGAGCCCGTATGCGGCCAGTGGCGCCACTTCCAAAAAGGGGCTGCCTGGATCCAACAACAGATCGATGCGCTCGCGGGGCAGGCGCTTGCCGCGGTCGGTGTGCTTGGCGCGCGCCGCCGGCGAGCCGCCCTCGGCGAGTCGTTGGCGAAGCTCGGCCAGGTCTTGAGCCAAGCCCCGGTGGTGGGCATCGCGCGCTTGAAACTCGGCATCATGCAGGTTGATGTGGCTTGTCAGTGTCGCCATCGTGCAGGCTCCCGAATGTGGTCGGTCTCGCGCCGTTGATTGTTGGGCGCAAAACGGCGAAGGTGGAAGGCATTTTAGCGTGAATTGATGCCCGAGGCGCTGGGCGTGACTGGGCTCAAGCCCCAAGGGGACACTTTAACTTTGTGTATATGGGGGACATGACCGCTTTGGGCTCACACAAGGGGGCAAATCGACTTGTCACCAACCCGAATAAAAGGCTACAATACCCGGCTTAAGTCGTGCGATCGGGGCTTTTGCTCCAAGACTGTTCGCCTCATGGGCCACCATTTCAGTTCAAAAGCGGTGTATCTGGGGATCCTGAGCAGGCTTTAAGGAAAAGCCCGGTCGTGTTATTTGCCGATCCTTTGGGAGGCCTCTTGCTTAAGAGGGAAGTCCTTTAAAGATCGAATCACTTGTAAGGCTGGAGAGATAACAGGCCATGTCATTGACCGCAGAGAAAAAAGCCGAGGTGGTGAAAACCCACCAGCTGTCCCAGAGCGACACGGGCTCACCCGAGGTCCAGGTGGCGCTTTTGACCGCGCGCATCGAGCACCTCACCGAGCACTTTGCTGAGCACAAAAAAGACCACCACTCGCGTCGGGGTCTTTTGAAACTTGTGAACCAGCGCCGTTCATTGCTCGATTATGTGAAGAAAAAAGACATCCAACGCTATCGTGACTTGATCGAGCGTTTGGGTCTGCGCCGTTAAGATCCGGCCTCATCACTTTGAGAAAGTTTTTGAAACACCCCGGCAGCGTCGCTGTCCCGGGGTGTTTTGCATTGAACAAAAGAAAATTGGAGTCCATTTAAGTGAATAAGCACACAAAAACCTTTAAGTTCGGCCAGCACGATGTGACCATCGAAACCGGCCACGTGGCCCGTCAAGCCGATGGCGCGGTCTTGATCAACATGAACGACACGGTGCTGTTGGTGACCGCGGTGGCCAGAAAAGAGGCCAAGCCCGGTCAGGCGTTTTTCCCATTGACGGTGAACTACCAAGAAAAATTCTACGCCGCCGGCAAAATCCCAGGCGGCTTTTTCAAACGCGAAGGCCGACCCACCGAGAAAGAAACGCTGACCTCGCGGTTGATCGACCGGCCCATCCGCCCGTTGTTTCCCGATGAGTTCTACAACGAGATCCAAGTCATCGCCACGGTGATGTCCTCCAACCCCGAAGTCGACGGCGACATCCCGGCCATGCTCGGTGCCTCAGCGGCGCTGGCGCTGGCCGGTGTGCCTTTCCAAGGCCCGATCGGTGGCGCGCGCGTGGGCTTTATCGACGGCGATTATGTGTTGAACCCCACCCAAAGCCAGCTCAAAGAATCGCGGCTTGATTTGGTGGTGGCCGGGACTTCGAAAGCGGTGTTGATGGTCGAGTCTGAAGCCGATTTGTTGACCGAAGAAGAAATGCTCGGGGCGGTGACGTTTGGTCACGAGCAAATGCAAGTGGCGATCCAAGCCATCGCCGAGCTGGCGGGCGAAGCCGGCAAGCCGGCGTGGGATTGGCAGCCCGAGCCCAAGCCCGAAGGCGTGGCGGACAAAGTCCAAGCGCTGGTTGGTGAGGGCTTGCACGAGGCCTACCAACACAGCGACAAAGTCCAGCGCCACGAGGCGATTGGTGCGCTGAAAAAACACATCATCGACAAGCTGTGCGCCGAAGACAACCCCGATGCATTGGATGCAGGCGAGGTGGCGGATGCGTTTTCTGCCATGGAAAAGCACTACGTTCGCGACCGGATTTTGTCGGGCCACCCCAGAATCGATGGCCGGGATTTGACCACCGTGCGTCCTTTGGACATGCACACCTCCATCTTCCCAAGAACCCACGGCTCGGCGCTGTTTACCCGCGGTGAGACCCAAGCGATGGTCGTTGCCACCTTGGGCACCGGCCGCGATGCGCAGATCATCGACGCGATTGAGGGCGAGTACAAAGACCAGTTCATGCTCCACTACAACTTCCCCCCATTTTGTGTCGGTGAGACCAGCTTCATGTTGGGTCCCAAGCGCCGCGAGATCGGCCACGGTCGACTCGCCAAGCGCGCCTTGATTGCGGTGCTGCCCAAGCCTGAAGACTTCCCGTACGTGCTTCGCTTGGTCTCGGAAGTGACCGAGTCCAACGGTTCGAGCTCGATGGCGAGCGTGTGCGGCAGCTCACTGGCGATGATGGATGCCGGTGTGCCGATCAAAGCCCCTGTGGCGGGCATTGCCATGGGCCTGATCAAAGACGCCGATCGGTTTGCGGTGTTGAGTGACATCTTGGGCGATGAAGATCACCTGGGCGACATGGACTTTAAAGTGGCCGGCTCCGAGCAAGGCGTGACCGCTTTGCAAATGGACATCAAGATTGACGGCATCACCCAAGAGATCATGCAAGTGGCGCTGGCGCAAGCCAAAGAGGGCCGCAAGCACATCTTGGAGCACATGAACAGCTGCATCAACGGCCCCCGCCAAGAGATGAGCCAGTACGCGCCTCGCTTGTTCACCATCAAAGTCCACCCCGACAAGATCCGTGATGTGATCGGCAAGGGTGGGGCGACCATTCGGGCGATCACCGAAGAGACCGGCACCACCATCGATATTCAAGACGATGGCACCGTCACCATTGCCTCGGTCAATAAAGAAGCGGCCGATGACGCCCGCCACCGGATTGAGCAGATCACCACCGATGTGGAGGTGGGCGCGATCTACGAGGGCACCGTCACCAAGATCATGAACTTTGGCGCGTTTGTCACCATCTTGCCGGGCAAAGACGGCTTGGTGCACATCTCGCAGATCTCCGATGAGCGCGTGGAGAACGTCTCCGATGCGCTGACCGAGGGCGACAAAGTCAAAGTCGAGGTCTTGGAAGTGGACAAACAAGGCCGGATTCGCCTGTCGATGAAGTCGCTCAACAAAGGCGACGGCGACAGCAGCGCGTCTGACTGAACGGGGCGCTGATCATGCAATTGTTGGCCCCGGTCTCGCCAGGTGAGCTTCTAGATAAGCTCACCATTTTGGAGATCAAGCGCGCGCGCATCACCGACCCAGACAAGCTCGACAACATCGAGCACGAGTGGCGGGTGCTGACCGAGATTTGGTCAGACGCCAGGCTCGAAGCGCCGGGTTTGGATGGCTTGCGCGATGAGCTGAAAACCATCAACGAATCGCTGTGGGCGATCGAAGACGACATTCGCGTGTGCGAGGCGAACAAGGACTTCAACGACCGCTTTGTCGAACTGGCGCGCGCGGTGTATCAAACCAACGACCGCCGCGCTGATGTCAAAAAGAAGATCAACCTGGCCTTGGGGTCTCGGTTGGTTGAAGAGAAGTCCTACACCGACTACAGCTGACTCGCGCGCGCCGGCTTGGTGTCAGCGCGCCGATTGCCCCCACAGCCGTTTCAGTGAGTCGATCACCGCGGCTGGCGGCACCACCGCCATCACCCCGTCTGTTTGGATCCGACACGCCCACGGCAGCGTGTGTTCGGGTGCGCCCCGAAACCGCTCGGCGGCGTCGGCAAAGCCATCCACGCACCAGGCTTTTGAGGCCCACGGCCCCGAACGCGCCACCCGGGTGGCGGCATACACCCCCACCACCGGCGTGCCCAAGCCATCGGCCATGTGCGCCGGCCCCGAGTCGGGGGTGATGACGCACGCCGCCCGCGCCATCATCGCCAGCGCCTGATCGAGCGTGTCTTGGCCAATCAGGTTGGTCACTGGGTGCTTGCACGCCGCCTCAATGGCTTGGCCCATCGCGGCCTCTGTCGCACTGGGGCCCCCAATCAAAATCACCGGCCGGTGGGCGTGCTCGGTCACCCAATCGGCCACCTTGGCGTAGTGCTCGGCCGGCCAGTTGCGCTGTCGGTGCGACGAGCACGGCGAGATCAACACCGCGTGTTGGGCTTTGGGCTGGTGCGCGATGGCAAAGGCGTCGGCCTCAGCCGGCACCGGCAGCGCGCGCTGGGCATCAGACAGACGCAAAGACTCATCATTGAGCAGGTGGGGCGCGAACGAAAAAAGCGCTTCGGCTTGGTGGACGCGCTCGGGCAGGTCGACAGACTCGTTGATAAACCAACGGTGCCCCTCTTTGGCGTGGGTGGCGCCAAAGCCGACGCGGCGATCGGCTCGAACCGCCACGCTCAACAGGTTGGCGCGCAGCGAGGTTTGTGCCAGCACCAGCACAGCAAAGCGCTCGCCATGGAGCGCGCGGCGGATGCGCACAAAACTCGAGAGGCTGTGACGCTTGTCGAATACAATGAAGCGAATGTCTCTCAAGTGGCGAACCAATGGCGCTTCTTTCTTGCCAATGATCCAGGTGATGGCGGTCTCGGGCCACGCCTGTTGCAATGCGCGCACCATCGCCACGGTGTGGCAGACATCACCCAAGGCCGATAAACGAATCACACAGATGGATCGAGGTGGGGCAGGGGTCATGGTGTTGTCTTGTGTCATGGATGCGTCTGGGTGGCGGGTTGATGTCTGATCTTAACCACGCGCGCTTGCCCTCGTCGATGGCCACGTGGCGCGGGTCGTGCCCTGAGGCCGGTGATGTCACCATGGTATACGATCAAAGCCACCTCGGCCGGGTTGAACCGGCATGGGCGAGGCGATCGCACTGGCAATCGCTGGGCCGGGTCAGGCAGCGGTTGGGTGGGCGCGGGGGGTCGGTGTTGATCGAGTTTGCAGACCACGCACGAATCGATTGTGCCGTGCTTCGCCGCTACCAGCGCGGCGGTTGGGTGGCGCGTCTCAGTCAAGACCGCTATGTCTACAACGGGTTCGAGCGCACCCGCGCGCTGCGCGAGTTTCGGCTGCTCGATCGCTTGCATCAACAGGGGCTGGCGGTGCCCCGGCCGCTGCTGGCCAGCGTCGAGCGGTTCAGTGCGTGGGGGTATCGACAAGCGTTGATGACCCAGTGGATCGATGGCGCTGAGACCCTCGCGCACCGGCTGGGGCGGTCCCAAACCCTCGATTGGTCTGGCTTGGCCCGTGTGCTTGCTCAGGTGTTGGATGCCCAGGTCTATCACCCCGATCTCAACGCCCACAACGTGTTGTTGGATAACCACAACCGCTGGTGGGTGATCGACTTTGACCGGGCCACGGCGGGTGCCCACCCCCGGGCGGGCCAGCGAATGGTGGCCCGGCTGTGCGCCTCGCTGGCGAAATTGAACTTGAGCGCACCGCTGAGCCGCGACCAGTGGCTTCGCCAGATCGAGCAGCATCGGCAGTGACAAGCGCTGGGGTGGGGCTCACTCGCCGCCGCGGGCAAGTTGGTCGGTGAATGACAGCCAGGCCTCGGCGCTGGCGCGGGGGGATTCGAGCATCGGCAGGTGACCGATGTCGGGCACCACAAGCGTTTGCGCGTTGGCCATGGCCTTGGCAATGATGGCGGCACCGTCAGGGTGCAACACCCGATCTTCAGCGCCCCAGTGAACCAACGCCGGCGTGGCCAGCTCATCGACGAGGTCTTCCAGCGGCGCTGACTCGTAGAGCATGGCATCAAAAATCACCAGGCTGTGTTCGCAGGTGGCGCTGGCGCGGTGGGCCAGGTGACGAAGCAGCGGGCCGGGCATCCACGGGCGGTGGACGAAACAATAGTCCAACAGCAGTTTGAAGTCTTTGAAGTCGCGCACCACCAGCGGGTTGTGCCGGTCCTCGGCCACCTCTTGGAGCACGGGCGATAAGGGCGCTTGGCGCACCCCGCCAGGCGCGAGCAGCCACAGCGCGCGCACCCGATCGGGGGCGCGCTGGGCCATCGCAGCGGCGATGTAGCCGCCCATGGAATTGCCCCCCAAATAAAAGGCATCGATGTGCTGGGCCGCCAGCCAGTCGAGCAGGCGCTGGGCGATGTCTTCAATGCGGTGCGAGATGGGCCCATCGAGTCGGGTCTGACCGAACCCGGGGATGTCGGGGGCGATGATGCGAAAGTGCTGGTTCAAGTGGCGGCTGGTGCGGGCAAAGTGGTGCGCGTCGCCATTGAAACCATGCAACAGCACCAAAGGCTCGCCCCGACCCCCTTCAAGATAATGCCAATCCACCCCGTGGTGGTGGCTTCGGCGAGAGACCAGGCCGCCTTGGTGGCGCTCAAACCACTGCGCCCAGCGACCCAAAGGCCCAGGACAAATAAACCACAGCACCGCCAACAGCGCGGCGAGCACAACCACCAGCATCCCCCAGATCGTCATGGCCTCAGGATACCCCAATTTAGGGGGCGTCTTCATTGCCCGGCACGGGGTCTTTGCCGCCTGGGCACAGGGGATGGCAGCGCGCGAGTCGCTTGATCGCCAGCCAGCTCCCCCGCCACGGGCCATACAGCTCAATGGCTTGCTCGGCATACACCGAGCAGGTGGGGCTGAAACGGCACTGACCGCCGATCCACGGGGAGAGCAGGTAACGATACGCTTTGATGAATCCTTGCAGAAGAGTTGTCAGCGACATGCCCAAAGGATATATAATCGGTCGGCTCTAAACAAGGATTCGGATGTTGTTTCGAGTCAACCACTTTGATGAAGAGGTCGAGAGATTGAATGGCCACAGCTAAAAAACCAGTCAAGCTCCCCAAGGGGTATAAGCCAAAAGAAAGCGAAAAGTACATGTGCCCAAAGCACTTGGAATACTTTCGCCAAAAACTTTTGCAATGGCGCGATGATTTGATCACCGAGTCGCAAGAAACCATCGACAACTTGCGTCGCGAAGTGCGCGACGTGGGCGATGAGGCCGAGCGTGCGAGTCGAGAAACTGAAAATTCATTGGAACTTCGGACCCGCGATCGGTATCGAAAGCTATTGAACAAGATCGATCAGGCTTTGGCGCGTGTTGATGAAAACACCTACGGCTATTGCGAAGAAACCGGCGAAGAGATCGGTTTGTCGCGCCTGGAAGCCCGGCCCATTGCCACCTTGTGCTTGGATGCCCAAGAGCGCTGGGAGTTGAAACAAAAGCAAATGAAAGACAGCCGCTAGCCCCTTGGTCCAGCGCCTGGCCGCAGCAGGCGCCCCACCCAGCCATCAATTGAAGTCAACGAATTTTTAAGGATGTATTGCATGTTCAAAAGAACCCTCCAAGGCCTCATCATCGCCTCGACAGTGATCGGGCACGCGTCATTCGCGCAAACCGACGACGAGCCCGACACCCGCTGGTATGTGGGCATCTCGTCTGGGCTGGTTTGGGAGGATTCCAAGCGTCAAGTCGATGGCGGCGAGCACCTGATCTATGGTTTGAGCTTTGGCCGGATGGTCACCGACAACATCGGCATCGATGTCCAAATCGATCGCTACACCATGGATTTTGATATCCCCACACCCACCGGCATCGCACAAACCCGTCAGTTGGGCTACGGCGTGGTTGGGCGCTACTACTTCCGACCGGGCCAAGCGACCCGCCCGTATGTGCTCTTGGGCACGGGGATTCAAGAACACGACAACGGCTTTGACCAAGGCCGCGACATCTACGCCTCGGCCGGTGTGGGGGTGTCGCATCGCTACTCAGATCGATTCTCGACGCGCCTTGAGGCCGCGTGGCGCCACGACAACGACCGGGCGACGTTCGATCAAGGCTCGGGGTTTGACGATCTGATGGTGCAAGCCGCCCTTGTGTACAACTTCGGTGCCAAGCCCAAGCCACAGCCTGCCCCACAGCGCCGGCCGGTGGTGCAACCTGCGCCTGAGCCTGAGCCCGCGCCTGAGCCGCTGTTTGAGTTCAACGCGATGGTGTTGTTTGAGTTTGACTCGCACGCGCTCAAACCAGAGGCCACCGCCGAGCTGGCCGAAGCGGCTGAAGTCCTCCAAAGCCACAATGAATTGGTGTTGATTGAAGTGGGTGGCCACACCTGCGATATCGGTTCTGAGGCCTACAACGACAAGCTGTCTTTGCAGCGCGCCCAAGCGGTGTCTGAGTATTTGATCGACCAAGGCGTGGCCGCCGAGCGGCTTGAAGTGCGGGCCTATGGTGAATCAAGCCCGCGGGTGCCCAACACATCAATCGCCAACCGCCAACAAAATCGACGCGTGGCGTTGAGCGTGCTCTCGCGCGCCGAGCAATAACGCCAAATTTGGGCCGGTGGGATCAGCCGCCGGTCGGGGTCAAAGCCGACCGCGCGGTGTCTTGGATCCGATTGACCATGGACGATAAGCCATTGGCTCGGGTGGCCGACAGGTGCTGGCTCAAACCAATGGCATCAACAAACCGGGGTGGGGTATCGACAATGGCTTGGGCGCTGGCGCCTGAGTAGATGTTGAGCAGCAACGCAATCAGGCCAGAGACAATCGCAGCATCCGAGGTGGCCTGGAAAGTCAGCGCATCGCCATCGCCTTTGGCGATGAACCACACGTTCGATTGACAGCCTTTCAGGATGTTCTGTTCGGTCTTGAGTTCGTCAGGAAACGGCGGCAACTGTCGGCCCAGATCGATCAAGTGCTGGTACTTGTCCATCCAGTCATCAAAAAACTCAAACTCAGCAATAATCTCGTCTTGTGTGGCTTTGGGGTCGTGACTCATCGTTTGGCGGCCTCCCAGGTGGTGCCATCGGGTCCATCTTTGATGACAATGCCCGCTTCAGCCAGTTCATCCCGAATCGCGTCGGCTTGGGTAAAGTCTTTGTCGGCGCGGGCTTGGTTTCTGGCCTCGATCTTGGCTTCGATCACCGAATCGCTCAACGCCACCTCGCCTTGGCGTTGGGCCAGCCACTCGGCGGGGGGTGTTTGCAACAGCCCCAGCGCTTGACCGCTGTCGGCCAGCCGCTGGGCCAGGCCGGGCTTGTCGGCGGGCTTGGCCTGATCGATCGACTTGGCCAGGTGGTTGAGCGCGGCCAGTGCGGTGGGCGTGTTCAAGTCATCTTCCAAGGCCGCGAGCACACCGGCATCGACCCGGTCGGGATCGATGGTCTCGCCGCCGGGGGTGATGGGCCCATGGTCAGCCTCATGGTCGGCCAAGCGTTGGTAGAGCCGGTCGAGGTTGGTTTGGGCTTGGGTGAGCACCTTGTTCGACCAATCCAGCGGCTGGCGGTAATGGGCGGTCAGCAGCACGTAGCGAAGCACCTCGCCTGGCCAGTCTTGCAACAAATCGTGCACCGTCAACACGTTGCCGAGTGATTTCGACATCTTCTTGCCATCAACGGTGACAAAGCCGTTGTGCAACCAATAGCGGGCGAAGTGGTCGGTGCCGTGGGCGCAGCGCGATTGGGCGATTTCGTTTTCGTGGTGGGGGAAGATCAGGTCTTGGCCCCCGGCGTGGATATCAATCACCTCGCCCAAGTGGTGCGCGCTCATCGCCGAGCACTCGATGTGCCAACCCGGCCGACCCCGCCCCCAGGGGCTGGGCCAACCTGGCTCGTTGTCTTCGGCGGGCTTCCACAACACAAAATCCGCGGGGTCTTTTTTATACGGGGCGATGTCAACGCGCGCCCCGGCGATCATCTCGCGGCGATCGCGCCCCGACAATCGGCCATAGTCGTCGAACGCACCGACCGAAAACAGCACGTGGCCTTCGGCGAGGTAGGCCGAGCCTTTGTCGATCAATGTCTCAATCATGGCGATGATCTGGGGCATGTGGTCGGTGGCGCGCGGCTCGATGGTCGGCGGGGCAACCCCCAACGCGGCCATGTCGTCGTGGTAGGCCTGAGAGAAACGCTTGGCGATCACGCCAATGTCCACCCCTTGCTCATCGGCGGCTTGGTTGATCTTGTCATCGACATCGGTGATGTTTCTGGCATAGACCACCGCGTCAAATCGAGCCGACAGCAACCGATACAACAGATCAAACACCACCGCTGGGCGCGCGTTGCCGATGTGGGCGTAGTGATATACCGTCGGGCCACAGGCATACATCGTCACCCGCTTGGGGTCTTGCGGGACAAAGGGCTCTTTTTGCCGGGTCAGTGTGTTGTACAGTGCAATGGTCATGGGTTTTTGGGGCTCAGCGGGCGCGGGCGGATTGACGCCGCTGCGACGCTTTGAGCCAAGCTACAATGAATGCCACCAGTGTAACTGAATTCGGGAGATTCGAATGAGCCATCACGCGCTTTACGCCGCCCACATCCGCCACCGGCGCGATCGGTTGGATCATCTGTTGAACGAAACAGGCTTTGATGTGTTGTTCATTCACTCCGGGCGGGTGGGCTACCCCAAGTTCGATGACCGGGCGCTGCCGTTTCGGGCGCACGGCCACTTCAGCGCGTGGTTGCCCTTGCCGTTTGCGCCCGATTGCCTGCTCGAGTGCCACGCCGGCCAGCGGCCCATCTTGTGGTACCTGCAAGCCGATGACTTTTGGCACCAGCCACCGGCTGAGCCTGAGCGCTGGTGGGCCGACGAGTTTGATGTTCGCATCATCAAAGACCCCAGCGATTGGGTGGCACGCATCAACCGTGTTGAGGCCACCGCCGCGATCGGCGACGAGGCGCATTTGGCCGGCCTGGGCGAGCACATGGCCATCAACCCACCCCGACTGATGCAAGCTTTGGATGAAGACCGCACCCAAAAAACAGATTACGAGTGCGCGTTGATCTTTGAGGCCAACCGCAAAGCCGCCCGCGGGCATCAGCGCGCCCGCGAGGCATTTGTTGGCGGTCACAGCGAGCTTGAGATTTTCCAAGCCTACATCCAAGGGGTCAATGACGACCCGGCCACGTTCCCCTACGATGGGATTGTGGCGCTCAACGAGCACGCCGCGACCTTGCACTACCAACACCGCCAGACCGACCGGCCCGACCAAGCGCGGTCTTTTTTGTTGGACGCGGGGGCCGATCAGCTGGGCTATGCCAGCGACATCACCCGCACCCACGCCGCCACCACGCCCAGCCACGCCGGTGGGGTGTTCCAAGGGCTGATCGATGCGATGGATCACCTGCAAAGGCGGTTGTGTCAAGGCGCCAAGGTGGGGCATTCGTTTGTTGATCTCCACCACCAAGCCCACCGCGGCATTGCCGAGATCTTGATGCAGTCGGGCTTGGCCACCGGCTCGGCCGAGGCGCTCGTCGACCAGGGCATCACCCGGACGTTTTTTCCGCACGGCTTGGGCCATTTTCTTGGCGCCCAAGTCCACGACGTCGCCGGTCTGGTGGCGCCCGATGGCACCCCCGCGCCGGCGCCGGCCGCCGATCCCATGCTTCGCTTAACGCGGGTGCTGGAGCCGGGCCACGTGGTGACCATTGAGCCGGGGCTGTACTTTATTCCCATGCTGTTGGCCGATCTCAAACAGACCCCGCAAGGCGCGTTAATGGATTGGGCGCTCGTTGAGGCGTTGACCCCGTTTGGTGGGATTCGGGTTGAAGACAACATCCACATTACCGAGTCTGGGCCGGTGAACTTCACCCGCGAGGCGTTCGATGCCATCGACTGATTGGCTCGACGGGCTTGAGTCCCAGCTGAGTTCGGGCAGCGTGCTGCGCCCCGAGCGCGATGATCTGGCGGCCTACGAGCGCGAGTGGCGCGGGCGCTATCACTCCCAGGCGTTGGCGGTGCTGCGCCCAGACTCCACAGACAGCTTATCGGCGATGGTTCAAGCCTGCACGGCGCACGGGGTGGCGATGGTGCCCCAAGGCGGCAACACCGGCTTGGTCGGTGGCGCGGTCACCCAAGGCGAGCGTTCGCAGGTGATCATCCAGTTGGGGCGGATGAAAGCCATCCGCCGGGTGGATTCGGCCTCGTCAATGATGGTCGCTGAGGCCGGTGTGCCGGTGTCGGTGGCGCAAGACGCCGCGAGTGCGCACGGCTTGCGGTTGGCGGTGGACTTGGCCTCCAGCCAATCGGCCACCATTGGTGGGATCTTGGCGACCAACGCCGGCGGCGTGTTGACGGTGTCGTTTGGCAACGCCCGCGCGCAAGTGCTGGGCTTGGAGGCGGTGTTGGCCGATGGTCGGGTCTGGCACGGCTTGAGCGAGGTCCGAAAAGACAACACCGGCTATGCGCTGAAAGACCTGTTGGTCGGCTCGGAGGGCACCTTGGGGTTGATCACCGCGGCCGCCCTGGCGCTGGTGCCGGCCCCCAAAGTCAGCGCCACCGCTTGGGTTGGTGTGGCCTCGGTGGATGAGGCCTTGGCGTTGTTGCAGGTGGTGCGCTCGGCGTTGTCGGATCACTTGCGCGCGTTTGAGCTGATGCCCGCACTGGCCGTGGAGTTGGTGATCAAAGCGCGCGCCGAGCAAGGCCTGGCCACCCGGGCGATCTTGGATGAGGCCAGCCCGTGGCAGGTGTTGATCAGCATCGACAGCGCCGATGCCAACGCGCCGCTGGAAGCGCGCTTGATGGAGACGTTGATGGCCGTCTACGAGGCCGGTGGGGTGGTGGATGTGGTCATCGCCCAAAGCCAAACCGATGAGCAGGCCATGTGGATGATCCGCGAGGGCATCTCGGATGCCCAGCAAGTTGAAGGCGTGGCGCTCAAGCACGACATCTCCGTGCCCACGCCGGCGTTTGGTGAGTTCATCGACCAAACCCACGCGGGGTTGCAAGCCCGGGTGCCGGGGGTTCGACTGTGCGCGTTTGGGCACTTGGCCGATGGCAACCTGCACTTTAACTTGGTCCCGCCGGTTGGCCAGCCTCGGGCGTTGGTCGAGCACGAGGCGGCCATCGTCGAGTACGTCCTCGACCAGGTCGACGCCTTTCAAGGCTCGATGGCCGCCGAGCACGGGGTGGGGTTGTTGCGCCGCGACGCCTTGGCCGAGCGCGCTGATCCGACCAAGCTGTGGGCGCTTGGCCAGATCAAACAGGCGTTGGATCCGCATGGGCTGTTTAACCCCGGCAAGGTCATCTAGTTACTCGGTCGTCTGATTACTCGGTCATCTTATTACTGGGTCATCTCATTACTGGGTCATTCGATCATTCGGTCATTCGGACAGGCCATTATGGGCGCTCGCCCGAGCCGCTCGCCTCGGGCGGGTGTTGGGGTTATGATGGGGGTTTGTGATGCCAAGCTAGGGGTGTATGAGCACACACACCGGCGCCAAGCCACCACCATCAACAGGCCCGGCCAGCTCGGGCAAGCGCGGCGAGCGATCGGCGCAGGCGCGTCCTTACCATCGGTTGGTGTATCGACTGTGCCTGTCGGTTGATCAGGCGCACTTGAGCGTGTGCCCGGTGCGCGCGCCCTTGGCGGGGATCATCGGCGCGCCGGCCCCCTTCTCGCCGCAGCGGCTGATCGAAGACGAGGCCAAGGCGCGCGCGAGCACCTGGATCAGTGACCTCGATCGCGATGTGTTGCACGACCTGGCCGATCGCAGCGCCCAACTGCCCGGTTTGGTGTGGTTCCCATTGGGCTTGTCGTCTGGCGAGCTGGTGCGCGCCATGGTCGAGTCCAAGCGCGCGGTGTTGTGTTTTGATGGCAATGCTGGCAATGACCCGGGCAACGACGGCGAGCTAAGCCGCGACAGCGAACCAAGCGGTGGCCTGAAACTGACACTGGGCGAGCCGATTCGGGCGCAGGCGCATTGGCGGCTGGGCGACGACGGTGCGCAAACGCTCAATTGGTCACCCCGTGTCTCGTCGCCGGGGTCAGCCAACACCCGTGAGGGCTGGGTGCTGCCGCTGAACCCACCGTGGTGGATCGACCCCGAGTTGGGCTCGGCCCACCCAATCGAGATCGAGCCTGGGGTGGAAAAGGCGCTGGATTATCTGGCCGGCGAGCCGCTGCGGGCCAGCCAAGTCGAGGCGTGGTCGGGGCTCGCCCTCCAGCAGTCCTTGCCCGATCCGCAACCCATCGAGCGGGTCGAGCACCGCGCCGAGCCGCCCACCCCCGTGGCCACACTGCACAACATCACCATCGCCCGCGCGGGTCGGTTCATCACCTTGCCGGCGGTGAGTCTGGCGTTTGACTATGGACTGAAAACCCTGTCGTGGAACAGCGATCGGACGACGCTGGTCGCGCCCGACCAACCCAGCGCAGTAGGCGGCGAGGGTGGGGCGGTGGTGGTGTGGGCGATTGAGCGCGACGCCGATGTCGAGCACGCCGCGGTCGCAGCCCTCGAGCAATTGGGCTTGTTGCCCTTAGAGCGCATCGATGGGGTGGACTACAAAGCCCCCCACCATGGGGTGTGGGTGGTGCCCGATCTGGGGGCCGACGAGTCGGCTTGGTTGGCCATCCAAACAACCTTGTCGGCGTGGAAGAAAAAAGGTTGGCGGGTCAACCAGTCCAACGCCTTGGCGCTGACCTTGGTCAAGCCCAAGCGTTGGTATGGCGAGTTAAAGACCGCCCAGGGTGATCAGTTCGATCTGGACTTGGGCGTCGAGGTCGATGGGCAGTCGCACTCACTGCTGCCGGCGTTGATGCGCTATGTCGAGCAAGCCACGACCGCCGAGCTCAAAAAACTGTTGAGCACCCCAAGCGCCAAGCGGGGCAAAAAACAGCCCCACCTGCTGCTGGCCCTCGACGCCCAGCGCCGGGTGGAGGTGCCGGTGTGGCGGGTGCGCGCGGCATTGACGGGGCTTTTGGACATCTTGGACAAACGCGCCGAACCCACCGGCGCGTTGGATCTTAAGCAATGGCGGCTTCGCTTGCCCCGCTCGCGGCTCAGTGACATCGGCCAAGCCGCCGATGGCTGGCAGTTGCGGGGCGATCGCGATCTGACCGACTTGGCCCACGAGCTCCAGCAGTTTGAATCGATCGCGCCGATGCCCACGCCTGAGTCACTGAACGCCACCTTGCGCGGCTACCAGCAAGCGGGGTTGGCCTGGCTTCAGTTTCTTCGTGCGTTTGGCTTTGGCGGGATCTTGGCCGACGACATGGGGCTGGGCAAGACCATCCAAACGCTGGCGCACTTGTTGGTTGAAAAAGACCAAAAGCGTGCTAAAAAACCGACGCTGGTGGTGGCCCCAACCTCGTTGATGTTCAACTGGCGACGCGAGGCCGAGCGGTTTGCCCCATCGCTGAAGGTGTGCCTGTGGCACGGCACGCAGCGCAAGAAACGACGCAAGGAATTGGCTCGGGCCGATGTGGTGCTCACCAGCTACCCGCTGGTGGCGCGCGATGTCAACATCCTCAAAAGCCTCCATTGGCATGTGTTGATTTTGGATGAGGCCCAAGCGATCAAAAACCCGCGCGCCGGGGTCAGCACCGCCGTTCGCCAGCTCAAGGCCAACCACCGCTTGTGCTTGACCGGCACGCCGCTGGAAAATCACCTGGGCGAGCTGTGGAGCTTGTTTGATTTCTTGATGCCGGGGCTGTTGGGCAACCGCGACCAGTTCAGGCGCTGGTTTCGCCAACCCATCGAGAAAAACCAAGACCGCGATCGGCAGGCGTTGTTGGCGCAACGGATTCGGCCGTTTTTCTTGCGCCGGACCAAGCAAGCGGTCACCCCGGAGCTCCCCCACAAGACCCAGATCATTCGATCGGTGCCGCTCAACCCAGCGCAACGGCGCTTGTACGAGGCCCAGCGGATCCAATTGCACGACAAGGTCCGCTACGCGCTGCAACAACACGGCCCCGAGCGCGGCCGCATGGTGATGCTCGATGCGCTGTTGAAGCTTCGCCAAATCTGCTGTGATCCGAGGCTGTTAAAAACCACCGACAGCAAGCCGGTGCCGTCAGCGAAACTGACCCTATTGATGGAGCTGTTGCCTGAATTGATCAACGAAGGCCGGCGTGTCTTATTATTTTCACAATTTGTTGGCATGCTGGATCTGATTGAACAAGAAGTGGCCGCTCAAGGCATCGATTATGTGCGCCTGACCGGGCAAACCAAAGACCGCGAGCAGGTGGTCGAGCGTTTCCAGCGCTCCGAAGCGCCGCTGTTTTTGATCAGCTTGAAAGCCGGCGGGGTGGGCTTGAACCTCACCGCCGCCGACGCGGTGATCCACTACGACCCGTGGTGGAACCCGGCGGTGGAAGACCAAGCCACCGATCGCGCGCACCGCATCGGCCAAGACCACAAGGTGTTTGTGTATCGGTTGCTGACCGAAGACACCGTCGAACAAAAAGTCGCGGCGATGCAAGCGAGCAAGCGAGCGCTGATCGATGGCTTGATGAGCGGGGGTGGGGCGGTGGACCTCAAAGCCCAAGACTTGGACTTTTTGTTCCAGCCGCTCGATGAAGACCAATGACGCCACCGACGGACACGACAAATTCGACATGACATTGAAGGCTCAACATGAATAAAGGACAGGCCATGAACCACTTTGCCCAAACCCACCCCGCCGCGCGCGTACTGTCGTTTTTGCTGCTTTCTTTGCTGGTTGGTGGCCTGAGCCAGCCGGCCTTGGGCGAGGACAACGCGCTGGTTCACGGCGTGGTGTTTGATGATCGCAACGGCGATGGCCAGCGCCAAGCCGATGAGCCGGGCGTGGCTGGGGTCAAGGTCAGCAATGGCCTTGAGGTGGTGCAAACCGCTCGGGATGGGTCGTATGCCTTGCCGGTGCACGATGACATGTCGGTGATGGTCATCCAGCCGCAAGGCTGGTCGGTGCCGACCAACGACCACGGCGTGGCGCGGTTTTTCTACACCCACAAACCCCAAGGCTCGGCCAGCGCGCTTCGCTTTGGTGGCTTGCCCCCCACCGGGCCGTTGCCCGAGGGGATTGATTTTGCGCTGACGCGCCGAGACGGGCCCGATGGTGCGTTTCGCTGCGCGGTGATTGGGGATGCGCAAGCCTATTCAAACGATGAGGTGGGGTATTTCAGAGACAGCGCGTTGGCCGATGTGCTGACCATGGGCTTAGGTGCTGGCGATTGCATGATCTATCTGGGCGATGTGGTCGGCGATGATCTGGACCTGCTCGATCGAATCATGGCCTTGGGCGGTCAGGTGGGCGTGCCGCAGTGGTTTGTGTTTGGCAACCACGACATGGACTTTGATGCGACCACGCCGGCCGATCGTGCTGACACGTGGCGCTCGAAAGTTATGCCCGACTACTACGCTTTCGAGATCGGTGACGTGCTGTTTGTCGCCTTAAACAACATTGTCTATCCCTGTGGCGAGGTTGATGCCCAACGCCCCGGTCGCGAGCGCTGCGCGGATGGCGATCGCAAAGCCTACAACGCGCGGGTGGAGGATCAGCAGGTGGCCTGGCTTGAGAACCTGTTGGCGCTGACCCCGAAAGATAAGCGGGTGGTGGTGATGCACCACGCGCCATTTGTGTCGTTTGTCGACACCGAAAGCGCCATCCACCAAACCGACAACGCCGCCGAGATCCACGCGCTGCTGGCCGGCCGCCCGGCGTTGAGTTTGTCTGGGCACACCCACTCGCTGGAAAACCACGACCCGGGTCAGTCATTTGAAGGCTGGGAAGCGCAAACCGGCATCGAGGCGCTGCCGTTTCGGCACATCGTCGCTGGCGCAGGCTCGGGCGGGTGGTATCAAGGCGATCTCGACATCAATTCGATTCCGATGGCGCTGCAACGGATGGGGGCGCCCAAAGGCGTGCTGTCGCTGGCGTTTGAGGGCACCGACTATGTGGAGTCATACAAGGGGTCTCGGATTGATCCCAACAGACGCCAGTGGGTGAGCTTGAACACGCCGCGGTTTCGGATGATCCACCAAGCCATTGATGCGTGGATGGCTTCCGACAAGGCGCGCGAGCCTGGCGCGTTGCCGCCGTATTCGCTGCACGATTTGGGTGATGCGAACGTGCTCACCCCCAGCGAGCTGGCCGATGGGGTGCTGTTGGCGGTGAACGTGTGGTTGGGCTCGGCGAGCACCGAGGTCAGCTACCGACTGAACGATGGCCCGAAGGTGGTCATGGAGCGCACCCAACAGGGCGCGGGTGAGGCGATGAATCAAGGCCCTGAATTTGCGGACCCGTTTTCCACCCGACGGCTGATGAGCACCGCCCGCTCGGCGGTTCGCTCCGCCGAGGGCGACGACCGCGCCGATGGGTTTGAGGTCTTTAAAGGCACCCGCCGACAAGGCCCACCCCGCCCGCAAGGCCGGCGCATGCCCGAGCACAACATGCACTTGTGGACCGCGCGCTTGCCCAGCGACCTCAGCACCGGCATTCACCGGCTTCGCGTGACCAGCGTTGATCGCCACCGCCGGGTGAGCGAGGATCAATTGATTGTTGAGGTGGTGGATCAAAAGCCGCCGCGGTTTTGGCGAACCGGGCCGTGGGAAGAGTAAGCGAGGAAGACTGAGCGGGCCCACGCTGGGGGACGTGCTGTTTTCGCCTCAGATGACGCTATTGCGCTAATCAGGACTATATTCGTGCTATATTGATTCCGGTGGGCCGTCGTGGCCCCATGGATTGATTAAGGAGCACGAGACATGACCCCCTGTTTGTCCCCAAAGATGCTGGCTCGGGCCAGCGTTTTGCGTTGTGGTGCCGGTGTTTTGATGGGCTTGGGCCTGATGGTTGGCGCCGGCTTGGCTTGGGCCGACACCGACTCGGCCTCGAGCGAGGCGGGCGGTGATGTGATCGACGAGCGGATCGACGATCGAATCAACGACCAAATCAACGATCGGGTGACGGTGCAGCAAGACCAGTACTTGTCGGTCAATGAGGCCCAGTCGGTGAAAACCCCCACCCCGATCATCGATGTGCCCCAGTCGTTGACCATCATGACCGCCGAAGAAATCTTGGCGCGAGGCTTTGACAGCATCGGCCAGATCATCGACTACACCCCTGGGGTGAACACATCACAAGGCGAGGGCCACCGCGATGCGGTGGTGTTTCGGGGGGTGCGCTCGACGGCGGATTTCTTTATCGACGGCAACCGCGATGATGTGCAGTACTATCGGTCGCTGTACAACGTTGAAAAAGTCGAGATCTTAAGGGGCCCCAATGCGTTGCTGTTCGGTCGCGGGGGCACTGGCGGCATCCTCAACCGGGTATCAAAAAAAGCCCGGCTCGACCAAGCCTTTGTCGACTACACCGCCCAGCTGGGTGAGTTTGGAAGTTATGGCGCCACCATCGATGCCAACCTCGCCACCGGTGAGTCATCGGCGCTTCGCATCAACGCCATGGCCGAATATCTCGACCACCACCGGGATTTTTACTACGGCGAGCGGTTTGGCTTCAACCCAAGCATTCGCTATGCCCCCAACACCGACACCACGGTTGATTTGTCGTATGAGTACATCGACCACGATCGGTTTATTGATCGGGGCATCCCCACAAGCGAGGGTCGACCCGTTGAGGCCTTGAAAGACCTGGTCTTGGCCGATCCTGACAACAACTACCACACGCTCCAAGCGCATGTCGTCAGGGCCAACGCAGAGCACTTGTTTAATGATGCGCTCAAGGGCAATGTCAATGTCTTTTATGGCGACTACGATAAGGTGTATGCCAACTACTACGCCACCGACTATGACCCGGCCAGCCAAGTGGTGGAGCTTGATGGCTACATCGACGGGACGGTGCGCGAGAATTTGATCGTCTCGGGCAATTTGATCAGCGAGTTTCAAACCCAAACAATCGAGCACACCGTGATTTTGGGTGCTGAGTTTATCAACACCCAATCCGATCAGTTCAGGTTCAACCCTGTCTTTTCAACCTCGAATGCCGATCGTGAGGACTTCATCGCCACCCGACCATTGGACTTTAACAATGGCTCGGGGACCAATGCCCAAGGCCAACCGTTTAGCGTTGCGTTCACTGACTTCAACGACGACACCCGGGTGGATTTGGAGGTGATGTCGTTTTATCTGCAAAACGAGATGGCGCTCAGTGACCGTTTTGACTTGATCTTGGGCGCGCGTTTTGATGAGTTTGATATTGAGGTGTTCAACGCTGACCCTGGCGTGATGGCCACGCAGCGGCGCACCGACCAAGAGATCACCCCGCGCGGTGGGTTTATTTTTAAGCCGCAAGAAAACCTGTCGGTGTATCTGAGCTACAGCGAGTCGTTTTTGCCCCGCAGTGGTGAGCAGTACACCGACATCAATGGCGCCAAAGAGGCGTTGGATCCTGACACCTTCACCAACCGCGAGGTGGGCATCAAGTGGGACATCAGCAACGCGTTGGCCTTGACCGCGGCGTATTTTGAAAACGAACAAACCTCGCCGCAGGTCGCCGATCAAGACCCCCAGACCCTAGATATCATTGACGCCACGATCGATGGGTTTGAGCTGCAACTGACCGGGCAGTTGACCGATCGGTTGGCATTGACGGCCAACTACAGCCAGCTCG
The DNA here is from genome assembly GCA_031580925.1 of Wenzhouxiangella sp. Classification (GTDB taxonomy): domain Bacteria; phylum Pseudomonadota; class Gammaproteobacteria; order Xanthomonadales; family Wenzhouxiangellaceae; genus Wenzhouxiangella. The sequence continues at coordinate 8,197 of JAVLCB010000013.1, read as the reverse complement.
ATGGTGAGATTGTCGAGCGCAGCGGCCCGACCGGGCGCACACCCGCTGAGCTGCCCGAGACCACCGCATCGATGTGGGCGCAGTGGCGCCCCACCGACCGACTCGGTCTGGGGTTTGGGGTGATGCACCAAGGCCAAAGTTTCATCAACAGCGCCAATACCGCGTTTTTGCCAAGCTACACTCGGTTTGATGCGGTGCTCGCTTACCGCGTGACCGACCAACATCGGTTGCAGCTGAAATTTGAAAACCTCACCGACAAGCTGTATTTCCCCAACGCCCACGCCACTCATCAGGCGTCGGTGGGTGCTCCCCGCCACGTCATGCTGCAGTGGATGGGTTCTTTGTAGGCGCTGGCACGGCAGCGCCCCGATCGCTTCGGGGCGCGCGGCCAGGATGACGTTCTTGGCCGGCGGCTTGATGGTCGCTGTGCGCGTGGGTTTCGTGTTCATCTGGGCGCTTTTCAGCTGAACGGACACGGATTCTCGTCAATTAAACATGCCCCACACACCGAGTGCGTTACCCTAAATTTAGGGTGATGGATGCGCATTGGCGTCGATTTTGACGCCAGTTTCGGTATCTGGGGTAAGTCAGCGATGGTAATGAATGATTCAAGGTCTATAGCTTTAAGGTGTATTGATTTAAGGTCTATCGGTTTAAGCTCTAGCGGTTTAAGCTCGATAAGTTCAAGGGCGATAAACCCAAGCCGTGACAAGCAACGCCAAGTTTTTATTGAGGCGGTGCAGTGAGCTTGTTGGCAGAATTCATCGCTGACATCACGCTGGCGTGGTGGTTGGTGATCGCGCTCGCGGCTGGATTGATTGTGGTGTCTTGGCAGTTTTATCGCTATCACCGCGCTTGTTTGGTGCAGTTTTTTGAGCTTAACCGCCAAATCCTGTGGCTGTGGGATCGGGTGACGGCGCACGCCAAAGCCGACGCGGAGGCCAGTTCGGCCGCTCAATCGACCCAGCCCGAGTTGGCGGCACAGCGCATTAATGGTCACACCAATGGCCACGCGGGTCAAAGCGAGCCACCCCATCGTGCATCCAACAGTGACGATGGCCAGGCCAGCGCTGTTGTTGATCCTTTGCAAGTGGTCTACAGCAGAATCATCAAGGCCTTGGCGGTGGAGAAGGTGTTTCAAGACCCCGAGCTTGATGTGGCGAAGTTGGCCCAGCACGTGTGCAGCAACCAAAAGTATGTCTCCCAAGCGATCGCCAAATACAGCGCTGAGGGCAGCTACTACGAGTTGATTAACCACCACCGCATCCAGTTGGCGGTGCGGCTGTTGCAAGGCGATGATGCCACGCTCACAGTGTCAACGATTGCCGAAGAGTGTGGGTTTTCGTCGCGCTCGACGTTTTATTCGGCGTTTCGTCAGATGGTGGGGATGACGCCCACCGACTATCGCAAACAGCTCGACAAGACCCGCTCGGCACAACGCGCATCAAGTGACAGTGCGCTCAACCCGACCCAAAAAGCGCCCCTGCCACCCGGTGGTCTCCGCCCATAAGTCCTGCCCAAGCCCATTTGGGGCTTGGTGGGGGGCTTTGGTGTGCGGCTGATGTCTGGCTGAGCGTTTCCGCTTAAACACACACACCCTGCTGGCCCACCCCCATCGGTGCTGTGGCTTGGCCTTGTGATGTCAGTGCCTCGGAGGCTGGTGCATCGGCGTCATTGTTGTGCCTTGGGGTCTGGCGCGTCCATCGTTTGCTTTTAAAGGCGGGCTCACCTGAGCGATCCAGCAGGCAACGGGGGTGTCCGGATCTTAGGCATGTGGCAAGCTCAGAGCGTCAACAAGTGTCCAAGAACATGTCTCGGCCAGGTGCACAGCGTTTTTCGGGCTGCGGCACACGGGCATCGAGCCCGCTGGCTAAGATTTGTGTGGGATGTGGGGTCTGAATCGATTGCGGCTCACCTCAACCGCGCCAAAAAAAATATTTTGGTTTCTGTTCACAAAAGTCTTATTTAAATGAGGAAAACGACATGAACAACAAAACGATGTTACAACGCTCGCTGTTAACGACGGGCATCACGCTGGCATTGGGACTGAGCTTTGGCCTGTCACAAAGTGCGTTGGCTGAAAGCACAACTAGTGATCTTGAGATTAAGGCTGGCCTAGCCCAAGCTTACTCAATGGACTGTGGCGAATCAGCTCTCGACTTTGGAGTGACCACGCTCGTCCTAGGGGACCGTGCAGGCTCTACGACTATCTTAGTGGAGCCGACTTTGACTGGTGGAGCGCCCGACGTTGACGGCGTCACCACAGGTGTGACAGCTGGTTCCGCCAGCGCGGGAAAGTGCATCCTGTCAGGTTCATCAGCCAAAAAAAATGACGAGATCACCGTAACGTACGGAGACGACGTCACTCTTACGGGTGAGGATGGTCTTTCTGACATCGGCAAACCGGATGATGACCTGGGCGGACTCACGGTCGGCGACTTTGACGCGGGTAATCCTAAACTGGATGCCGATGGCGGCGTTGAGTTTAGGATCGGAGGCACATTGACCATTCCGGCGACAGTAGCAAAGAAACATTTGGGCGGATACAGTGGCACGATCACAGTTACCGCAGATGATTCTTAGTCATAAACTTAGGCTGTTCCAAATAGACAAGGCAACATTTGTATAGATATCCCACTCACCTCGGTCTAGCGTCATCGGCTGGGGTGGGTGGTCCTTGGTTATTGCGTTTGCCAGTAGGTCAGCAGTTTTTCCATTCTCACTGCAGTTGACCTCTTTACGTGTTGGCACTGGATGACCAAGTCAAGTCGCTTTGAGGTTTGGTCTCTATTTCACTCTGTTTAGGAAAAACAAACTTGACTAACACAATGCTCTTCGACCGCTCGCCATTAACGGCTGGCATCGCGCTGTGGGTGGGTCTTGGCCTTTCATATACTGCTTTGGCAGATACCGCCAGCGATGATCTTGAAGTTAAGGCGGGGTTGGAGCAAGCATTGTCTTTGGATTGCAGTGGAACACCGTTGACATTTGGTGTGACCACATTGGATTTGGGGGTTAATCGCACGGGTGCCTCGATGTTGGTTGTGGAGGCTGATTCGGCGGGAGGCCTGCCTGAGGTAGTGGCGTTTTCTCAGGGTTTGACGGCAGATGCTTCGGCAAGCGCGGGGAAGTGTGTTCTCTCTGGATCATCCGGTGCTGAAAATGACGTGATCACCGTGACCTTTGCCAACTCGGGCGCCAACATCACGCTGACGGCTGATGCCAGCGCATTTGCTGACTTGGACGACCCGGAGTCAGCCATTCTCACCATGACCGTGGGGGCTTTTTCAACAAGCCCGGCAGAACTGTTGTTGGGTGCTGACGGTGGTCTGGATATCGGCATCGGAGGCAGTTTGACCATTCCTCAAGCCGTGGGAGCACAACATTTGGGCGGCTACAGTGGCACGATTAAGGTCACCGTGGATGATGGTCAGACGTAGACATTCTCAGTTGCCGATGGGGCCTCGGTCAATGATCGAAGCAAGATTCATGCCGACCACCTGCCCACCGCGGTTTGACGCGAAGGTTGGGAGGTGTCAGTGGGTGGCCGGAGATGGCCGGAGATGGCCGGAAAATTGGTGGACCCATACACCCTTAACTTCACTTGATGCATTTTAAAAATTGATGCAAGGACAGCAGCAATGACCCAGACAATAACCAAGCCAATCGCCATGAAAGGCACCGGCACACAGCGTTCGTTCTCCCGCTCAGGATTGATCAGCTTGGCCTTGGCTTGGTGTGTCTGTTCTGTTGCATGGGCCGACACGGCTTCAGATGATCTAAACGTTAAAGCCGGCCTGATCGAAGCGCTTCGCTTGGACTGCGATGTCCCCATGCGATTTGGCATCACGACAGTGAACGCGCTTCGCCAAGAAACCGGCGGGGACATTGAAGTGCAACTTAATTTCGGAACGGTGGGTGTCGCCGGGACGTCGTTGTCTGGCGGGGGGAAGTTGGAGTTGCGTAACCAGCCACGCGTGGGCATTTCTGTCAGCAGCGGGGCCAGTGCCAGCCTGGGCCGCTGCACCATGGCAGGCTCAGCAGCGGCCGAAGACACCGAAGTGGACGTGACCCTCAACAACACCTCGCTGACCCTGCAAAGCAATGCATTTGGTGATCTGCAGGCCGCCGAGACCGCCGCCAACATGGTCGTGAGCAATATTCCATTTGACCCCAACAAGCCGTTGGTCAATATCAACGGTCAGGCCGTATTTTATATTGCCGGGCGTTTAACCATTCCAGGGCAGCTTTATCGGGAGAACTTGGGGGGCTACGGCGCCACCATGCAAGTCAGCGTTGATGATGGGTTTGATGAGACATCAACCAGTCAGTCAACTGCAAATTTCGGATATTAGGCCGCGTGATAACCCGCGCCATTGACCATGAGATGAGTTCACAACAATGACCTATCCAAGATCTCTAAAAACCACAGCCCAATGGATCAGCGGCTTGATCAGTGCGGCCGTGTTGGTTGGGATGACTTCAACCCACGCTTGGGCGATTTCGGTCTCGATCAGTGACAACGTGGTGGTGTTGGATACCCGCGAGCGCTCGGGTGAGATCGAGCTGCTGAGCATGACCCCCTCACCGGTGGAGTTTGAGATCAGCGCGATGGATCTGCCCGAAGGCTTGGCCGATGGACGTCAATACTTGCGTTGGTCGCCCGAGCGGGTGTTGGTGCCGGCCAACCGCGCCAGCCCCTTGCGGATGGTCTTTCGACCGCCCGCTGATCTGGCGCCGGGTGAGTACATCGTGCGTTTGGCCGTGCAGTCTCGCCAGGTGGATTTTGAGCCCGACTTTGGCACCGATGAGGATGACGAAGAAATCGACGCCGACAATGCCTTGGCCATTGGGGTGGCGATCCAGCCGGTGTTGCCAGTGACAGTCTACATCCGCCACCAGGTTGAATCGCCCGAGTTGGTCATTGGTGATTTTGTGCCGGCCGAGGATGACGACACCAGCCACGGGCACTTCACCGTCGAAAAACACCCCGACGCCATCAGTTTTGTGGGCACCGTGGCATTGATCGGGGCAAACACCGGCAACACCCTGACATCCGGCCGGTTGCGGATGGCCCAAACCGCCAATGAGCGCCGCATTCGAGTGCCGCGCGATGAGACCGAAGCGGCGTTGGCCGAGCCGGTGTGCTTGCACGTCTGGCCCAGCTTCCCGCCCCGAGGTGAGCCTGAGCGGCGGCTTTGCAGTGAGTGAGCTCAAACCGGTGCATGGCGCGGGGGATCCAGGCCTTAATCGGCTTGGTGTGCGCGTTGGCACTGGCCTGGCCGGCGCTGGGGCAAGTCCCCGATGGCGCCACCTTGTTGCTGGCTAAGCTGGAGCTCAACGGCCAAACCCTCGACGACTTTGAAGATGTGATGCTCGATTCCGATGGGGTGGTGTATCTCCCCCTCGAGACGCTAATCCGTGGTGGGGAAGGGGTGTACGACACCATTGATGCGGGTGTTGTCCGCGTTCGTTTGGGCGCGCATCAGCCCCAACTGGTCCTTGATTTGGATCGTCAACAACTCAAACTCAATGACACCCCCAAGCCTTGGCCCGATGGCCAGCTGGTCTCGGTGTATGACCGCTTGTTGGTCTCGGCGCCTGTATTGGCCGATTGGTTTGCGCTGGAGGTGGCGGTCTCGGCCGATGGGCTGAGTGTTTCTGTGACCAGCCAGCGGCCACTGCCGGCCGACTTGAGGCGGTTGCGCGAGCGGCGCTGGCAACGCTTCGGCCAGCCCGATTTCAACCCGGATGCCCCCACGTACCTCACCATGGATACCCCGTATCAACTGTGGGGAACCCCACGCGGTGATGTGCGCGTGTCGATGACCGCCAACGGCCCCCAGGGCGATGTCCGAGGGCAGTTCAGTGGCCGGGTCGATGTGGAAGCCGCCTACCTGACCAACCGCTTGTTTTTTTCGGGCAACGAGACCGAGCTTAGTTCGCTGCGCTGGACAGGCGGTCGGGTCTCGCCGTCGGGCGAGGCCTTTGGTCTGCCCAACGTCTATCGCTTGGAGGTGGGTGATCTCAGCGGTCTTCGCCTGCCCTTGGTCGGCGGGTCGGGCAGTGGCCGGGGGGTGTTTGTCAGCACCGCCCCGTTGGAGAGACCCGCGCTTTTTGATGTCACCGAAATCGAGGGCGATGCGCTCCCAGGCTGGGATGCCGAACTCTACCGCGGGCAAGCGCTGATTGATTTTCAGTCGGTGGGGGATGATGGTCGCTACCGGTTTGATGATGTGCCGTTGGGGTTTGGGTCGAATCAACTCAAGGTGGTGTTGTATGGCCCACAAGGCCAAGTCGAGACGCGCACCACCCAACAAAACATCAACGGTGGACAGATGCGCGTGGGCGAATGGCAAGCCCAGGGCAGCCTCATCCAAAACAACAAGACCACCTTTTCGGACACCGGTCTGTTTGATGACACCTCGTCCGGTGCGGGCGGGGGTCAGTTCAGCGCACGGGTTGATTATGGGGTGTCGGCGGCACTGACCACCGGGGTGTTTGTGGGTCTCGACCGCTCAAACGACCTTGCCGATGGAGCATCGTCGCTGGCCCACGCCGGCATCAGCCTTCGCCCCGCGCTTGGCACCACGTCCACCGAGCTGGTCGCGGTCACCCAAGACAACGGCGCCATGGCGGTGCAGGCCAGCAGTCGGTGGTCGTGGTTGGGCGTGGGGATGAGCACGACGCTTGACCACTACGCCAAGGGGTTTGTCTCGGCCCAGCGCCAGGGCATCGGTGGTGCGCTGGTCGATACCCGCGCTCGGCTTCGCTTGGGCACGGGGCTGGGTCGGGCCGGCTCGGTGGCGCTCGATTATGAGCGCATTGAACTGTCCAACGGCAGCGTTCGTCAAGCGTTCTCGCCCAAGTGGCGCCACCGTTGGCTGGGTGCCAACCTCTCCCACGAACTTCGGATCAGCCAACAGGCCGGCGCCCAACAAAGCCAGTACCGGTTCTTGGCTTCCAAGCGTGGCGATGCGTTGACCATGCGCTTGCAGTTCCAAGCCCAAGGCGCGGCGGTGTCGACGCTCAAAGCCGGCACGGTGAGCTTCACTGGCGATTATCAAACCCTGAAAGGGCAAAGCTTGGGCGTTGGCGCCAGCTATGCCATCCAAAGCCGGCAACTGGGGGGGTCTGTGCGGGTGGCCCAGCGGCTGGGTCCGGGCCAGCTGGGGGTGTCGGCGTCGCTCAATCAGACCGGCGCGTGGAGCGCGGGGCTGAGCTACTCGGTGGGCTTGGGTCACGACGGCCGACGGCCGTTGGGGTGGTTGACCCCGCAACAGGTCGGCGGCGGCTCGGTGGCGCTTCGGGTGTTTGAAGACCTCGACGGCGACGGTGTGTACTCCGAAGGGGACCGACCCATGCCAGAAGCCGGCGTGCGCGTCGACCAGCGCGCCCGCCCAGACCGAAGCGATGAGGCGGGGTGGTTGATCGTCAGCGGCTTGCGCACCGACTCGTTGGTGGATATTGATTTGGATATGGACACCTTGATGGATCCATTTTTGACCAGCGCTCGGCCCCGGGTGCGGTTGCGCGCCCGGCCGGGGTTGACCCACCAATTGGCGATGCCACTTGAAGACAGCGGCTGGATCAGCGGCGCTGTCCACCGCTCGAACCGACCGATGGCCGGTCTCGATGTTGTCGCCGAGCGCGTCGATGGCTTGGCCCGCGAAACCACACGGACCATGAGTGATGGACACTTCTCCTTTGAGACCATCGCCCCTGGGGCGTGGGTGGTGTATGTCCCCGATGAGGCCACGCCCGCCGAGTGGACCAGCGAGCGGCCCGAAGTCGACATTGGGCCTGGCCAAGGCCGCGATGGCTTGGCGATCGAGATTGCGCCACCGACTCAGGCAGGCGATCTTAACGTCGATCAACACGGCGGCCAAGACGGCGGCCAAGACGGCGGCCAAGACGACGAGCAAGTGCGTGATCCGACCCGAACGGAGGATGGGTGATGGTGATGGCCAGGGTCAGGGTCAAACTCATTGCTGCGGCGCTGGCGTGGATGGTCACGGCGCAGGTGCTGGCGGCGTGTGTTGATGTCGACATCAACGCCCGCTTGCCGTTGTCGTTGGGGACCCTGACCACACTGCCCGGGGACAGCGGGTTTTTGGAGTTGCACCCCGACCATGGGCTGTCGGTGTCAAAGTCAGGCGCGGTGCACTCGGGGCAGTTCGGTCTGGGCGAGTTTGAG
>JAVLCB010000012.1:0-38718 GCA_031580925.1 Wenzhouxiangella sp. | reverse complement strand
TCTCGGTGGGGTGTTGGTCGAGGGTGTTGATGTCGTATTGATAGGCGAGCGACTCAACGCTCGCGCCCACGGTTTGGGTCGCCAGTTTGATGTCGTATTGGCGACCGGTCAAAAGCTGCTGATCGCTCATCCACACCACGTCGGCCTCGAACGCATCCAGCACAAACGGTTGGGCTCGGTCATCGCGATTGGCATCACCATGGGCTTTGATGATCACATCGCCGCGGCTGATGTCAATTTCATCGGCCAGGGTCAGGGTCACCGCCTCCCCCTGGACCACGCGCTCCACCTCGCCGGCCTGGGACATCAGCCCCGTGACCGTGCTTTGTCTGTTCGAGGGCAGCACTTCGATGGCCTCGCCGAGCGAGAGCTCACCGGCGGCCACCGTCCCGGCGAACCCGCGAAAGTCTGAGCTTAAGCGGTTGACGTATTGCACCGGCAGCCGAAACCCACCCACGCCCTGGCCGGCTTGCACCGGGTGGCCCATTGATCCTGGGGTGGCCGCTTCCAAACACGCCATCAGGGTCGGTCCAGTGAACCACGGCATGCGATCGGAGGCTTGGAGGACACCGGCGCCTTCCAGCGCCGAGACCGGCAGCACGTCGATTGATTCAAACCCCAAGCCATCGGCGAATTGCCGGTAGTCGGCCTCGATCGTCTCAAACGTGGCTTGGTCGTAACCAACGAGGTCCATCTTGTTGACCGCGACAACGACTTGGCGAATCCCCAACAGCGAGGCAATGAAGCTGTGGCGCTGGGTTTGGGTCTGCACGCCCTTGCGGGCATCGATCAAGATGATCGCCAGATCCGCGGTCGACGCCCCGGTGGCCATGTTGCGGGTGTATTGCTCGTGGCCTGGGGTGTCGGCGATGATGTACTTTCGATTCGGGGTGGAGAAAAACCGGTAGGCCACATCAATGGTGATGCCCTGCTCGCGCTCGGATTGCAGCCCATCGACCAGCAGCGCGAGATCGGCTTGATCGCCAGTCGTGCCCCACTTTTTGGAGTCGCGCTCAACGCTGGCAAGCTGGTCTTCAAAGATCTGCTTGGAGTCAAACAGCAGCCGCCCGATCAGGGTCGACTTGCCGTCATCCACCGACCCGCAGGTAATGAGGCGCAACAGATCCTTGCTGGCGTGGTTGGCCAGCACCGACTCAATTGAGGGGGTATTGGCGGGTGCCTTGCTCATCCCATCAATCCGCGGGCCAAGACGGCATTGGTGAGGTTCACGCCAATGACTTCAAATTTCACTGTCATCAATTCCACCGTCATCAATTCCACCATCATTGGCCAAGGCAGCACCACCCCCAGCTCTTGTAACACCAGCGCGAGGACGGCCAATACAATGGCCAAGATTGCTGCGAGCAAGCCAAACCCCAGCGCCACCCCGGCGATCACGAACGCGAACACCACCGCCAAAGCCACGCCGATGAAGGGCATGAAAATCGCCACACCGATCAAGATCAACAAGAGCTTGCCGATGCCGGTGACCTTCAAGCCGCGCTTGGCCGCTGGAGTGTCTGTGATTGGGGTGTCTGTGTTTGGGGTGTCGGGTGACTCGCTCATCAACGGCTCCTTAAAACTAACCCTAAAAATAACCCTGGCGCTTTTTGTCTTCCATCGACGCGCCGGCGTCTTTATCAATCGCCCGGCCTTGGCGCTCGGATTGGGTGGCCTGGATGGTCTCTTCGATCACCTCCAAAAGCGTGGTGGCGGTGGACTCCATCGCGCCCGTCAAGGGATAACACCCCAGCGTTCGAAACCGCACGGACTTCATTTCCGGGGTTTGGCCAGGCTCCAGCGGGAAGCGCTCATCGTCGACCACAATGAGCTGGCCGTCGTATTCAACCACCGGGCGCTGATCAGCAAAATACAGCGGCACCATGGGGATGTCTTCGGCGTGGGTGTATTGCCAAATGTCGAGCTCGGTCCAGTTCGAGATCGGGAACACCCGAATCGACTCGCCTTTGTGGACGCGCCCGTTGTAAAGATCCCAAAGCTCGGGCCGCTGGTTTTTCGGGTCCCACTGGTGCTGCTTGTCGCGAAACGAAAACACCCGCTCTTTGGCTCGGGAGCGCTCCTCGTCGCGGCGCGCGCCCCCAAAGGCGGCATCAAAGCCATACAGGCTCAGCGCTTGTTTGAGCGCTTGGGTTTTCATGACATCGGTGTGGACCTTCGAGCCGTGGGTGAACATGTTGACCCCCTGCTCGATGCCCTCTTTGTTTTGGTGGACGATCAACTCCATCCCCGCCTCTTTGGCCATGCGATCGCGAAAGGCGTACATCGCCTGGAACTTCCAGGTGGTGTCGATGTGCATCAATGGAAACGGCGGTGGTGCGGGGTAGAAGGCTTTCTTGGCCAGGTGGAGCATCACGCCGGAGTCTTTGCCAATCGAATACAGCATCACCGGGCGCTCAAACTCTGAGGCCACCTCTCTGATGATGTGGATCGCCTCGGCCTCGAGCATCGCCAAGTGGCTGTTCATGGATTGACTGGTGTGCGTCATGACCCCGCCTTTAAATACTCAACGACCTAAAAACTCGACAATGGTTGGAATCAGCTCGTCTTGGGCGTCTTCCAACACATAGTGCCCCGCCGTGTCATACCGACAGACCTGGGCCAAAGGAAAAATAGTACCCCAAATGTCCAATACTTTTGGGCCAAACACAAAGTCTTGCATCCCCCAGCCGATCAAGATGGGCTTATCGGCCAGGGCGCTCAGGCGCTGTTCGGTCTCGGCCAAGACGTCCCAGGCGGGGTCGTCTGGGCTCAACGGGATGTCTTTGACAAACTCCGCCGTGGCCAAGCGCCGCTCGGGCCGGCCGGTGTAGGGCGCCAAAAAACCCGCTTCGGTCTCGGGGTCGAGGCGGTGACTGACCGCGGTCTTGGCCGCGATCTTGGCAAAGGCGTTGAAGCGAACGATCAGCTCTTGGCCCAGCCTCGAACGGGCGAATTTGAGCATCCAGGGCAGCGAGCCATATTGGGGGATGTTGAACGCCCAGGTGTTGAGAATCACCAGCCGGCGAATCTTGTCGGGGTGTCGGGCCGCCCACGACAGGCCAATCGCCCCGCCCCAGTCGTGCACAACCAAATCAATCGCCGCGCTGGGGTCGTCTTGTTCTTCTAGGCGCGCCTGTATCCAGTGGTCGAAGTCGGCCAGCCTTTGGGCCAAGGTGTAGCGCTGGTGGCGGTCGGTCCAGCGGTCTGAGTGGCCCATGCCGATGTGGTCGGGCACCAGCGCCCGAAAGCCTTCTGATTGACCCGCCTGGCCGACCAGCTGGGCAAGCAGGTGGCGGTAGTAGTACGACCAAGTGGGGTTGCCGTGGACCATCACCACCGCCTGGCCTTGGCCGAGGTCTCGATACGCCATGCGCCAACCCGACGGCAACGCGTGGTGCTGGTAACCGGTTTGGTGGTCTGGGGTCATGCCTGGATTGTTTGACACTCAACGCGCCGAGGCGGGGTCATTGGGCACCGCTGCAACGCCCGAGCATTGACGGTCGCCCCGCCTCACCGAGCGACCTCACCAAACGACCTCGGCCATGGCGCAGTTAAGCCCTGAGCCAATGCCCATCAAGGCCAGCCGCTCGCCGCGCTGGACGCGGCCTTGGTCGACGATCTTGGCAAGCACGGTGGGGATGGAGGCCGGGCCAATGTTGCCCAGGTGCGGGAAGATCCGGTGGACTTTTTGGTTGTCGACGCCAAAGGCCTTGATCACGCTTTCGGTGTGGACTTTGGAGACTTGGTGGATGACCACGTGGTCGAGCTCGCTGATCACCCACCCCAGCATCGTTCTGGCGGCGTTGTAGGTGCCTTCGGCAAGCTTCATGCCCTCGGTGAGCAAGGTGCGGGTGTCGGTCCACATCTGGTGGTTCCAGCCGCGACACAGCATGTTGAACTGGGTGGCCGCGCGCGACACACCACCTCGGTAGGGGTGGCCGTCGGGCTCAAGGTCGCCGCGCGACATCACCATCGCCGCCGAGCCTGAGCCCAAGGTCAGGCTGGCAAACTCGGCTTTGAACTGCTTCAAGGTCACGTTCGATTGGGCCAAGCGCTCGATGGTGGTCTCGTTGATGGTCCGCGACGACTCGCCGTTGACGATCAAGGCATAGTCGATCTCGCCGCGTTCGAGCATGTTCGAGGCGATGTTCATGCCGTTGATGAAGGCCAAGCAGGCGTTGCCCACATCGAAACTCTCGCAGGTGTTGGCCAGCTTCAGGTTGCCGTGGACCAAACACGCAGTCGAGGGCTCTAAAAAGTCACGGCACACCGAGGTGTTGATCAATATGCCGACCTGCTTGGGGTCGATGTCGGCCCGCGCCAGCGCCTCACGGGCGGCCAAGGTCGCCCCATCGGATGGCGCGACCCCGTCTTCCCACAGCCGCCGCTCGGCGATGCCGGCGAGATCCAGCAAGGGGTTGTGGGGCATGTCCAGGCGTTTGATCGTCTCGGCCAAGCGCTCAGCCACGGCCGATGAGTCCACCACTTCAGGCGCATCGATCGCGGCCACGGATTTGATGACGACGTTGTTATACAGCATTCAAGCCTTCGGCCTTGGACACCTTCGAACCGGTGTCCTGTCAAAGTGAGGGTTCATTATACCCATCGGGTGCGGGGGTGTCGTTCATGCCTGATCGAGCGCGGCGGCCAAATCCTCAATCAGATCATCCACCGCCTCAATCCCCACCGACAGCCGGATCAAGGTGTCGGTCACGCCCAGGGCCTGGCGGCGCTCGTGGGGCACGGTGGCGTGGGTCATGATCGCCGGGTGGTTGACCAGCGACTCGACACCGCCCAAGGACTCGGCGAGCTGGAAGAGCTGGGTGTGTTCCAAAAACCGCTTGGCGCGGGCCAGGTCGCCGCCGATATCGAAGCTCACCATGCCCCCAAAGCGGCGCATTTGGCGCTTCGCCAGCGCGTGGTGGGGGTGGCTGGCAAGCCCCGGATAGATCACCCGCTCGACTTTCGGGTGCTCGGCCAACCACTCGGCGATGGCTTGGGCGCCGTCGGCGTGGGCTTGCATGCGAAGGGCCAAGGTCTTGACCCCGCGCATCGCCAAGAAGGCATCGAAGGGGCCTTGGATGGCGCCTGTTGAGTTTTGGATGAAGGCGATCTCGGCGGCCAGGTCGCCATCCCCCACCACCACCGCGCCGCCGATCATGTCCGAGTGGCCGTTTAGGTACTTGGTCACCGAGTGGATCACAATATCAGCGCCCATATCCAATGGCTGCTGGAGCATGGGCGTGGCGAAGGTGTTGTCGACCACCAGCCTCGCGCCGGCGTTTTTGGCCAAAGCCGCAATCTCTTCGATATCCACCAAAGAGAGCATCGGGTTGGTGGGGGTCTCGACCCACACCATCGCCACCCCCGCATCAATCGCGGCCTGGGCCGCCTCAGGATTGGCCAGGTCGACAAACTCAAACTCAAGCCCCGAGGCGCGTTTTCGGACGCGCTCAAACACCCGCCAGGTGCCGCCGTAGAGATCGTCCACCGCCACGACCCGATCGCCGGGTTGCAACAGCGCGAGCACGGCATCAATCGCGGCCATCCCGGAGGCAAAAGCAAACCCGCCTTGGCCGTTTTCGAGGTCATTGATGCACGCCTCCCACGCTTGGCGGGTGGGGTTGTCGGTTCTCGAGTACTCAAACCCCAAATGCTCGCCAGGCGAGGCCTGCACGTAGGTGGAGGTTTGATAAATCGGCGTCATCACCGCGCCGGTGGAGGGATCGGGCGATTGGCCGGCGTGGATCACCCGCGTGGCCAGGTCTTTTTTGTCGGTGCTCATGGCGGTGTCTCCTCGGTGGGTGCAGGCTCGGGTGCAGCGTGGGGTTCAGCATCGGGTGCGGGGGCCTCGCGGGTCGGCTCGCCCCCCGACAACGACTCCAACGCCCGGTCCAACACCTCAGGCCGTTCGAAGTAAAGGTAGGCCAGCGCCGCGGCCGCGCCCAACAGCACACCAGCAACCAGCCACCCCCAGCGGGGCCGCCTTGTCGGCGTGGTTTGGTCAAGCACCCGCTGGGGCTTCAAGCCGGGGGCTTGGAGGACAAAGCGAAGCTCGCCCAACCGGATCTCATCGCCCGAGTTCAACGCCTGGGCGCGCTTGATGGCTTCGCCATTGACATCGACCTCGCCAGTGGATGATGGCTCAATCGTCAAGCCCTCATCTTTGGCATGGATGGTGGCGTGATTGTCATGGAGGCCTGCCAGGACAATGTCCATGCCCGCATCGGCGCCAATCCGAGTGGTCTCGACTTGGAGATCAAAGGTCTGTCCGGTCAGCGGTCCCGAGGCGGCTTTGAGGCGAAATTTCATGGCTGGTATGCTATCAGCTCGCGAAGGACGGTGGTGGCGAAGGCCCCCTGGGCCAGCGAGAAGTTGAGCTTAAGCGTGTTGGCATCCACCCAGCCCCAGTGAAGATCGCCGACCTTGGATCGCAAGCTGCGGCGCATCGCTTTGACCTTGAACTGAACCAAGCCGTCAACCAGATCGGGGTGTTGGGCCAAACACTGGGCCTCCAATGCAGCCACTTCATCACAGACCACCGCCTCACCCACGCCGGGCAAGGGGCCGGTGGGGTGGATGTCGAACGCATCCAAACGCTTTTGGGTCATGGGGTCGCGCGCCTCGCCGGGCTTCAAGGCAAAAAACGATTGGCTGCCGTCCAGCATCGCCACGTCACCAGGCAAAAACCGCTGCCAGCTGCCGTCGATCACCCGCTGGGCCAGCACTTCATTGAACAAATAACTTCTCGCCGCCGACAAATAAAACCCCCTTTTCGGTCGAGAGCGCTGCCCCCGAAGCTCACCGGCGAAGAGTTTGCGGGCCTTGGCCACGTTGTTCACCCCAAAGCGTTGCTCACCAAAGAAGTTGGGCACGCCCGAGGCCGCGATGGTGGTCAAGCGTTGATTGAGCTCGTCTTGGACATCGACCGCGCTGGGCTCAATGGGTGTGAGATCGCGAACCACCAGCGCAAAGCGGTTGCCTTTTAAGCGCCCACGCTGGAGCTTCTTGGCCGAGCGGGTGGCGTGAAGAATCTCGACGCCGTCAACGGCCAGAGTTTGAGGGTCCGGGGTGGGCCGTGGCCCCAAGTGCAAAGAGACCCACTGCCGGGTCACCGCGTGGCGGTCTTTGAGGCCGGCAAAGCTGGCTTTGCTCGGGTGGAGGCCGGCGGCTTCGGCCAGCGCTTGGGCCACCCACGGGGTGTTTTGGCCGCGCTTTTCGATCCACAGCCACCAATGCTCGCCGGCCTCATCGGGCTCTGGGCAAAACCCCAGGTCCTCTTCGACCACAAAGTCATCCAAGCGCTGGCGAATCGCGCCACGCACCACCGGCTGAGACCACGCAAAAGGCCCGCGACTCAGCACCGCCGGGCCAGAGAAAAAGAGGCATCAATCCAGACCATGGAACCATTATCGCACGCGCCAAGCGATCATTGATCGCTGCCCCAGCCCACCCATCGACACAAATAAAGAAATAAAAAAAACCGCCCAGCGAACTGGGCGGTCTTTGTCGTGCTGTGATTGATCGAGGGGGTCCCAAGACCCACTCGACGCTCACCCGGTCTTAGTCGAGCGGCTTGTCACGATCCAAACCAACGGTCCAGCCTTTGGTCCAGTCGCTGTCAGCATCACGGAACGCACCGGCGAAGTCCACGTTATCGAAGAACGCGTCTTGGAACGGAACGGTGCCTGCACTTTTCACAGGTGAGTCGTCCGCTGGCAGGTAGTTGGCCAGCTTGGGATCTGCACCCACGTTGCCAGCTTGGCCTTCGAACCAAGTTGACAGCAAGAACAAATCACCGTCTTCATTGGCTGTCCGACCTTCACCACAATCCCCGAGGTAGGTGTTCACCATGGATGTGCCATCGCCTTGAGCTTGCTCGAAGGTCTCTTCGACATCCAGATCCAAACAGCTCTCGGTGGCGTTGGTGATCACGAAGTTCGCCACTTTGGCCGCGGTACCGCGACGCAGCAGCATGCCGTGACCGCCAGGGCCATCAGCCCCTGCACCAATGATGGTGAAGTTGGCCAAAGTTGGCGCAGACCGTGGGCTGGCATCGGGTGAGGCTTTGTTGCTGTCGGCCTCGATGCCGCGGTCGGCGTCGTCGGTGTATTGCTTGATCAGCGCGTACTGGACGTTGCCTTGGTAACCGCTGGTCCAGTCGAAGCTGTCATCACCGTGACCGGTCAAGACGATGTTTTTCATGTTCACGGTGCCACCGAACGGCTCCATGCCGTCATCGGCGTTCAAGTGAACCTGCACATACTCAACCGTGGTGCCTGAGCCCACGCCTTGGAAGGCAATGCCGTTGAGTTCGTTGTCTGGAGAGAACTCAAAGCCTGCGTTTGAGACGATCAGATAGCGGTAAATGCCGCTGTTGTCGAACGGATCGTCACCACCGTAGGTGCCTGAGTCGCCTTCACCCTGCGCGGTGCCGGCATCGTCACCATCATTCAGTGGCGCGTAGCCGTTGATGGCCAAGCCACCCCACTCGCCGCGTGCTTTGGCAACATCGCCGCGCATGATGATGGGGTTATCCACCGTGCCATCAGCGATCATCTTGCCACCTTGCTCGACCACCACATAGTCAGTCGCCGTGCCTGTGCCACCAACGATTTCGGTGTTGGGCTCAATGGTGAGTGTCGCGCCATCGGCCACAGTGACTTTGCCCTGGGGCAGCCACAGCGTTTCGTTGGTCAAGGTCACATCAGACTCAATCGCACCGGAGACGATGCAAGAGCCAGGCAGCGTGCCTTCAGTGGCAAAGCTTGGGCAGGCATCAAACGACTCATCAACCACGCAGTTGCCGTTGGTCGTGGCCTCCAAGTTTTGGGTGCCGGTGCCGTCGGTGCCGTCATATTCCAACACCACATCGTTGCAGCTCTTGAAGGTTAAAGTGGCAGTGCCCCAAGGGCTGGACGTTGCATCATCAGCGGTGAACTCAGGCCCAAAGTCACCACCCACAAATTCGAGCACATCCAACTCAGCTTTATTGGTATTTTGATCAATGGCGCCTGTGGCATACAGCCAAATTGGTTCGCCGTCACGGTAGGTGAACCACTGGACCAAAGCGTTGTTGCTGAAGTCTGAGTTAGCATCGGGAAAGATATCAACAATCACGCCGCGGCCTGATTTGTCTTCCCCCTCGAAATAGTTACCGGTGAACGTCTCGTTCACCACAAAGGCATTCGCGCTGCTGGCAAAGGCCATGCCAATTGCCAACGGCAATGCCGCTTTCGTTAAGGTCTTAATCATGATTACTCCCTTTCAATACGTTGTGTTTTCAAATGTCGTGACCAGTCTGAATCCGACCGCTCCAACACTACGCGGGGAGTTTTTCTGTTGGATGACTGTAGGGTTATGATTAGATGACAGTCCCGCCGGGCCAGACAAAAACCGCTTTAAAATCCAATATCTACGCCAATCGAGAATTTTCGGCCAGTGTCATAGATCTGGCTTGTTTCGGCCCCTTGGGTGATCTCGAAGGTCGATGCCAACAGGTTTTGGGCTTTGAACTTCAGCTTTATGTGCTCACCCACCGGCCAGGCCATGGAAAAGTCCAACTGGTCAAACGGCTGGGCGTAGGTGTCGGGGATGCCCTCAACACCCACCTCGGAGATCCGCTCACCGGCCACGTTATAGAGCAAGGTCGCTTCCGGGCCACCCTCGGCGTGCAGATAGCTGATCTGGCCGTTCAACACATACGGCGACTGGCCCTGCAACGGCCGCGACGATGACGTCAGGATGCCTTGCTCTTTGATGTCAATGTTCGACTCAATCCACGAGGCGTTCCCGGCCACGGTGAGGCGATCCCACAGCGGGAGCTCAAACAGCCACCGGTTGAGAAACCCCAAGTTCTTTCGAAACTCGAACTCCACCCCGTAGTTCTCCGCGCCATCGGCGTTGTCGAAGGTCACAATCTTGGCCTCGGAGGGCAAGATCACCAACTCAATGGGGGTGCTGATCTCTTTGTAGAACACGCCCAATGAGACCAACTCGGTGGGGGTGGGTGAGAAGTCATAGCGCAAATCGTAGTGAATCAAGTCACTGGGCACCAAATCAGGGTTGCCAATCACCGGCGCATCGAGCACCGGATCGGTGAATGACGCCGGCGAGAGCTCACGAAGGTCAGGACGGATGATGGTCTCGCCATAGCTTGCGATCAGCTGCTGACGCTCACTCAAAAACACCGTCACCGAGCCGCTGGGCAGCCACTCCTCGTTGCTGAGTTCTGTTTCAATGGGCCCGCGTTCTGGGTTAAACAGATCAAACGTGACCGCCGATTGCCGCCAGTCTTCCATCCGCACCCCGCCATTGAGGCGCACCCGATCCCACAGCATCAAATCAATCATCCCGTAGGCCGCTTCAATGTCCAAAAACGCAGACGCGTTGTCGGTCGGCCGGGTCGTGTCACGGATCACAAAACCATCGGGCCCAATCGCATCGAGGGTGATGATGTCTTCCAAGGACTCTTCGAAGCGAACCTCGAGCGGAAAGCGCTGAATGCCATCGAACTTGTAGCGTCTTAACTTGGAGTTGCGGTCCCGATCGAGCTCGCGCCAACCCGCCATCAAAGTCAAATCCACCGGGCCAAAGGTCAGTGGCAGCTCCACGTCGCTGCCGAACTCCAGCACATCATCACCCAAGTCGGCGTAGTTTCTGAAGTTGTTGTCGGTGCGCCGCGAGAACACCAGCCCCGTCGGCGAGCGGCGGTCTTCTTGGTAGATGTAAATGCGGGTGTCGGGCGCCAGTCGGCGCGCGCGGGATTTCGAATAATCCCATCGCAGCGTGAAATCAGACAAGATCGGGAAGGTGTGGCGGCCTTCAAACTGGTGGGTCAACAAGTCGCGCTCTTCGTACTCCAGCGTGCGTTTGTCGACGATGCCGCCGGTGTCTTCGTCAAAGCCCACCGCGTTGCGGGTGTCGTCCAAGGTCTGGCGCAGCAGCATTGATGTCCAGTTGACCTCGTGCTCGTCTTTAAATGACACGCCACCGGTCAAAAAGGCGTTGCCATCGACGCTGTGTTCGGTGCGCGTCAGCGTCAGCTCATCGATCAACCGAAGCCCCTCGCCCCCGCGACCGAGGCGAAACTCCCGCCGAATCTCTTCGCGGTTGGACCAACTCTGAGACCACGACAGCGCGCCCAAAAAGCCCGCTGAGATATCGCCCCACTGCCCTTGCATGCCCCCGTCGATGGACAGGCCGTGATCAACTGGGTTGTCTTTTTGATCGATGTCATAGATGTTGGGAAACGACTCACCAAACGCCTCGAGCTCTTCACCGCTGAACCCCTCGGGGTTGAACACGGTCGCCTCAATCAGCGGCTCGTCACCGGCCACCGCGTCAGCGACGATCTGTGGCAGCGCGCGGGTGCCGTCATCGCGGCCCAGCCAATCGTTGCTGCCGCCTTGGTAGGTCAAGCCTTTTTTGCCGGTGGTGCCTTCTAAAAACCCGCCCGATAGCGACAGGTTAAAAAAGTTCTCATCGGGAATCGCATTGGTGCGGATGTCCACCGACCCACCACCAAACTCGCCGGGCATGTCGGCGCTGTAGCTTTTTTGCACCCGAATCGATTCAATCACGCCGGTGGGAAACAGACTCATCGGCACCACTTTTCTTGACGGGTCTGGGCTGGGGACCGAGGCCCCGTTGACCAAGGTGGCCGAGTAGCGCTCACCCAAGCCACGCACAAAAATAAACTCGCCACCGACCAGCGTCAGGCCCGTGACCCGAGCCAGCGCAGACCCGGCATCAGAATCGCCCGCCCGCGACATCTGCTCAGCACCCAAGACTTCTGAGACACTCGCCGACCGCAGCCGTTCGTCGAGCACCGCCGAGATCGAGCCCTCGATAAACGGCACCAAGACCACGTATTCGGCGAGCTCCAGACCCGCTGGCGGCAAGTCAAACGACACGTCTGTGGTTTCGTCGGCAGCAATGCCGACCCCATCAATCGTGCGGGTGGCAAACTCGCCGTGGAGCACCGAAATCGAGTACTCGCCCACCGGCAGGTCAATCTCAAACCGACCCTCGTCATTGGTCTCAACTTCAATCGATGTGCCGGAGACAAACAGCCGCGCCCCCGCGATCGGTTCGGCGTCCTCGCTGGAGCGCACCACGCCCACCAGCTGACCCTCGCCGTCGATGACTTCCTCGGCGTCGGCATCGATCAAGCGCTCACCGATCAACCCCGCCGAGCTTTCAATCGCCACGAACGCTTTGCGCTCGTCACCCCTCAAGGTCACAATGACTTGGATGATCTCACTGTCTTTGAGGTTCAAGCGCAACCTGGCCAGCGCTTGGTCGCCATCCGAGACCGCCAGCGTGTGGGGCCCAGGCGCCACCTCGGTTTGCCACACCCCGGCCGTGTCGCTGGTGCCGGCGCGGTCATCAATCTCAACATCAAGGCCCTCAATAGGCTGGCCGTTTTCGAACACCAACACCGTCAGCGCCGCGGGCGCGTCAGCCGCCGCCCCGTCTTCGGTCACAGGCTGCCCCCATGCCGCCGAGGCCGCGAGCAGCCACAGACCCACGGCCCACCACAGCCGTCGCCGCGGCATTGGCATGACAGCGCGGCTCAACGACACAGCCATGGGGTTTGCTCGCACTCGCCCATCACGCGGCGAAGCTCGGTGGCTTTCCGGAAGTTCTCAGGGCTTTCCAAGAAAAACAATTGCGCTTCAGACGCGGCGTAGTCACCGGTCTTGAAGTGGGCGTAGGCCAGCGCGTAGCGGATGTCTTCATCGTCTAGGAGCTGGACGCGCTTGAGGTCGTCTTCCATCGCCGCGGCTTGTTCAAAGCGGCTCAAGCCAATCAAGATCGCCAAGCGCTGCTTGAGCTTTTTGGGTTGGTCGATCGCCTGGCCGTTCAAGGCGAGCGCTTCGTTCAGGCGCCCGGTTTGACGAAACAGCTCGGCCGATTCGATCAACAGGTCGGGGTTGTAATACGCGCCCTGTCTGAGCACCTGGGCGGCGGCCAGCGGCATGTCTTGCACCAAATAGCTTTGCGCGAGCAACTTGGCCACGGTGGCATCTTCTGGCGCGGTGAGCATCGCCTCTTCCAACAGCGCGGCCGCCTCGCCGGCTTGGTCGGCCTGGATCAAGGCATTGCCAATCGCCAGGGCATCGCTGACATCGCCACTGGACTGGCCCAACAGGTCTTGGGCCAGACTGAGCGCGGCTTGGTAGAGGCCTTGCTCGACCAACAAAAACACCTGCCGGCGCGCAAAATCACTGACCCGATCAGGAAACTGGGTTCGGCCTTGGTTGAGCACCGCCCAGGCCTCATCGAACCGCTCGAGTGACCACAGCGCTTGCGAGCGGATCAAAAACACCGACGGGATGCGGGTGGCGTCCTCACCGGCTTGGTCCAAGGCGCTCAAGGTGGCCGCGTAATCCTCATCACCAAAGTGCGCTTGGGCCAGGTACAGATAGACCACGGGCGCGTCTTGGCCGGCCTCAATCGCTTGTTCAAACTCAACCACCGCCCGGGGGTATTCTTCCAAGTTCAACGCCACCAACCCCGACAGGGTGTGGTATCTCGGCGCATCAAAGTCCTCGGCGTCGGTGTCGACCGCGGCCAACACCTGCCGGGCGCGGTCGTAATTGCCATCGCCAATCAGCAACGCGGCCAGCGGCAGGCGATCCACCGGCTCGTCATCTCCGCCATCTCCGCCCAATTGCGCCCACGCCGGGGCACACGCGGCCGCAGCGACAAGCCACAAGGCCACAAGCCAAGTGACGGCGGGGATGCAATGTGACGACAAGCGCGCCATGGGTGGTCCGGACCGCGCCTCAATCAGCCCAGATCAAAGCGGATGCGCTGGCGCGCCCACACTTTGACACTGCGGCCTTGGTATTGGGCGGGCTCAAACCGCCAATCGCGGATGCCGGCCAGCGCGGCGTCTTCAAACACCCCCGATGGGGTGGCCTCCAACACCTCAACCTTTTCGATCTCACCGCTGGCCGAGATCAACAGCGACAGCACCACATACCCCTCCAGCCCCTGCGAGCGGGCGCTGGACGGGTACTCCATCGGCGATTGCTCGACCGGGCGCGGTGGCGAGTCGACCAAGTCATTGGTCATGACCACGTCGCTGGTGTCGCCCAACAGCTGGTCTTGCAACGACCCCAACTCGTCGCCCGAAAACGCCGGCAGCCCAAAATCAATCCCCGAGAGGTTGGTGTTCAACGCCACCGCGGGGGGCGTGGGGGGTGCGCGCCGCGGCGGCGGTGGTGGCGGTGGGGTGAGCTTGGGCGGTGGGGTTTGCTGCTGGCGCTCGACGGCGAACTCGGCCGAGCGGCCCTCGTTGCGCTGGTCGGGGCCTTCAGCAAAGCGGTTGATCAGAAGCATGGTGGCGATCACCAAAAATGACCCCAGCACCATAAACACCGCGCCGGATGTTTTCGGTGACCACTGTTGCGGATCGATCAATGCCATGATGAGTGCTCCTTAAAAACTTCTTGCCCAATCACTAAAACGTCTTGCCCAATCACTCGAAAAAACCAATTAAAAAACGAACCAGTAAACCCACTCAGCCGCTACCCCGCACCGGCCTCTTCGACCGTGGCCACGCCAACGTCACCCGCACCCGCCATCCGCGCCTGATCGACCACCTCGACCAAGCGCCCAGCGGGGACGTTTTCGTCGGTGACCACCAACACAGAAGGATCACTCATCCCGCTCAAAAGCTCTCGTAAGCGCGATTGAATCACCCACACCTGAATCGGCTGGCCATCCAAAAATGTGTCGCCAGCGTTGTCGATGTAGAGGCGAATCGCTTGGGTGGAGGCGGTGGCCGCTGATCCCGCGGTGGGCCGCTCCAAGTCGAGCTTCATGTCTTTGACAAAGGTCGTCGAGACCATAAAAAAGATCAGCAAGATAAACACCATGTCGATCAACGGCGAGATGTCGACGGTTTGCTGATCATCGGTGCGTTCGCGCATGCGTCTCATCGATACGGTCCTCAAAAGTCCGGGTGGGTCGGTGTCGCCGAGGCGTGGGCATCGTGTTGATTGCCGCCGTTGGGCTCGGTGCACAGCACGTCTTTGATCTGGGCAAGCTCGGTGCGAAGGCGAAGCGCGCGCCGGTCCAGCAGCCGCGACACAATCAATCCAGGAATGGCGATGCCCAGCCCCATTTGGGTGGTAAACAGCGCCTGCGAAATCCCCCCGGCAATGCCACCCGATTGCGAAAACAGCGTCATGTCCCCCAGGGCATCAAAAGTCTCGATCATCCCAGTGACGGTGCCGAGCAACCCAAGCACCGGCGCGGTGGCCACAATCGAGGTGATCAGCGCTCGGTGGTGCTTGGTTTGGCGCTCAAACTTGGCCAGACAGTCGTCCAACCACAAGCGAAGGTCGGGGGGCTGGCGCTTGGCGACCGTCAGCGCCTCATACACCGCCGAGTCAATCAGCCCCGCCGGGGCGTGGCGGCCTTGCGGTCGGCCGTAGCGCCGCACCAGCTCTCGGACCGAGTGCTTGGAGCCGCGGCGCAGTTCTGCCCAGCGCACACCAATGGCCCACCACATCACGAAGGTTGCCAAAAAAAGCGGCGGCATCACAAACCCACCGACTTCAAAATAGGTGATCAGTTGTTGACTGAACCCGCTCAACATCAGGCCTGCCCTTGCCGGCCTTCCACGTAGCGGTTGACGATGTGCAGCGCGCTTTTTTCCATCTCGTCTTTGATCCGCTCAGCCCAGCCGGACAACACGTTGCCCACCAATAAAAGCGGGATCGCCACAATCAGACCCAGCTGCGTGGTGACCAAGGCGATCGAGATGCCGCCCGACAACAGCTTGGGATCACCCGTGCCAAACTCGGTGATGACATCAAACGTCGAGATCATCCCGGTGACAGTACCCAACAGCCCCAGCAGGGGCGAGACCGCCGCGATCACCAAAATCACCGCGCCGAAGCGATTGAGGGTGGCCGACTCGTGAAGCAAGGACTCCGAAATGACATCTTCTAAGTGCTCGCGCTCGCGGTCGAGGTTTCTGATGGCCGTGGTCAGCACCCGCGCCGTGGCGCCTTTGAAGTTTTTCAGGGTCTCAATCGCGCCGTCGCGGTCGCCTTTGGCCACCTGCTGGGCGATGGCATCAACCAGGGTGTCGGTCGAGGCGCTGGCGTCTCGCAAGAACAAGATCCGAGCGACAATCAAGGCCACGCCCAACAGACCCAACAGCGTGATGATCCAGCCGATCAGGCCGCCGCTTTGGATGATCTCGACAATCGACTTGCCGGGGTTGGTCTCAACGGCTTGATCGAGCGACTCGTAGGCAAACAGCCCGATGGTCTGGGGGCGCTCTCCCGCGCTCAGCGCTTGGGCGCTGGCCGCACCAGCTGCGCTGTCCCACAGCTTAAACCGCCCGTCGCCAGCAGGCGCCAGCGCGCCGGCGGTGTCATCGGCCACACCAAAGGCGGCGATCTGGCCGATGTGGATGATCTCACCGTTAAGCTGGGTGCCATCGGTGGCGAAGAATGACCCCTCGCTCAGGCGCACGCGGCCGGCTTGGTCCACACGATCCGCGGCAGCGGCGAACAGGGCTTGGAAGTCCTCAGGCGCGGGGGTGGCCTCGGCCGACGGTGGGCTGTAGGCGTCGTCTAGGGTGATGTCGGCTTGCAGCAGCGTCGATGAGAGGGTGTCGACATTGCTTCTGGCCGTTTGCACCGCTTGCTCAGAATCAAACACCAAGCCATCCAAGCGCTCGGCCTGGGCGCGGACCGCAACCAACGCCCGCTCGAGCGCGTTGATCTCGGTGTTCATCTGGGCTTGTTCGTCACCCGAGCGCGCCCGAAAAGCCTCGAGTCTCGATTGCAACTCGCGTTTTTGGGTTTGCAAGAAGGCAAACTCACGCTGGTAGGCCTGCTCAAGCGACGGCGCCTGGGTGGTCACCTCGGCCTCGGGTGCTGGGTCGGGTTCGGCCGGGGTGTCCTCGGGTTGCGGTTGTTGGGCCCACAGCGCCGATGAGATCGCCAGCAGCAACAGCATCAAAAAGTGACGTGGCATCATGCGCCTTCTCCCAGTTCGATCGTGCCGTTGGGCAGTTCAAACAACCCCGTGCGGATTTGTTTTTCGAGCGCGTCGAACAGCGCGCGAATTTGCTGGCGCTCGCCGCCGCCGTCGGCTTCAACGAAACGCCAGCCTTGTTCGGCGCGGGCGGCGTATCCCATCCGCCCATCCAGGGTGGTGAAATACATCGCCATCACGCCAAGCTTGGCCACGTCGGCCAAGACAGGTTCCCCATCCAATTCGATGGTTTGTGAGTACAAACCGTTTTCCCGAGCCAATCGAAGCTCGTCTTCATAAAACCGCCACAGGCGATTGACCACCCGCGCGGGGCTCAGCGCCTCGCTGTTGAGCTGGTCTTCGATCTCTTCAACCGCGGCCAGGCGCTCGGCTTGTTTGAACGGAAAGCCCGACGCCACATGGCTTTTCAGCGCAGCGATCGCGTCACGGGCCACCGGGATCATGGCCTCGGTGGCCAAGCCGGCTTGCTCGGCGCGCTCGCGGTTGTTCGCCAGGTCTTTCTCCAGCTCTTCAACCCTTAAGTCTTCGCGCCGCTTCGAGGCTTCCAGCTCGCCTTTTTGGGCGGCCAACGAGCTCATGGTGGCGCGGTGTTGTTCGGTCAGATCGGTGAGCTCGGCATTCAAGGTCTCGATCTCAGAGCGCAACACCACCAGCTCTTGGGCGAGGTTGTTGAGCGCTTGTTCGTCGGCGTCGCTGTTTTGGGCGTACGCCGCGGGACTCAAACCCACGGCAAGGCTGAACAAAACAACGACCGTTGTTGGCATACGGGCTTGGCAGAGTGATTGCGCTGGCATGTGTCCGTCCACTGGCTTTGATGACTACAAAGCCCAAGTGTAGGAATGGGAGATTTCAATTGGATGACAGCCGCCCAAGTGCGCTAAAGGCGGGCGCTTGGGGTGGTCAGCCGCCGCCCCGACAGACACGGTGACCCGATTTTGACGGCTGTGCACAACGGCCCAGGCTGTGGCGGTTGTCCTCAGCCAACACGCGATGGGGCCCCGCCCCAGCTCACAAACATCAAGGTTCGGGGTCTGCCGGTGTGTCTTTAGCCTCGCTGTCACCATCAAGCGTCTGTGCTGCCGGCGACGCTGTGGTCGATGGCTCACTTGTGGATTGATCAGGCCTGGTTGGGTCACCCATGTCTTGTTCACCCATGTCTTGGTCATTGATGCCCTGATCACTGATGCCTTGATCACTGGCGTCCAGCGCGGGTGAGGCCAGCGCAGGATCCACAATCAAATAAAACGACTCATCCTCGCCCACCAACCCAAGCTCTGAGCGGGCGCGCTCCTCAATGGCATCAACGCCCTCCCGAAGATCTTGGACTTCGGCAAACAGGGCATCGTTGCGCGCTTCGAGCGCGGCGTTGGTTTGTTGCTGCTCGGCCACGCGCGCGTCCAACTCGCGAACGTGTTGCCACTCTTGCCACAGCTGAAACTGCAAAGCCACCAACAGCACCACCAACACCGCCACAATCGTGCGCATGTCACCTGACCCCCAGAATCGAGGCCATCATGGCGTAGAAGACGTTGGGTAGTTTTTTTAAGTCATCAATCGCCACGCGCTCATCGATTTGGTGGATGGTGGCGTTCACGGGCCCGGCTTCAATCACCGGCACCCCTTCGGGTCCAAAAAACCGCCCATCCGAGGTGCCGCCGCCGGTATCAAGTTGAGGGGTCGCACCCAAAGTCGACTCAAACGCCGAGACCACCGCGTCCAAGAACTCACCCGAGCAGGGGCCAAACGGCTCGGCGCTGACCCGCCAGTTGAGCGTCCATCGCCCCGGGTCGTGGTCGGCGATCAGCGCCTCGATTTGGGTTTTGAGGGCATCGGCGGGGGTGTTGGGGTTGTTTCTGATGTTGAAATACATCACCAGCGCCCCCGGCGAGACGTTGTCTGCCCCGGTGCCGGCTTGGAGGTTAGAAATTTGTAGGCGGGTGGGGTCAAACGCCTCATCGCCATCGTCGAACTCAAGCGCGCCCAGCGCAGCGATCAAAGGCCCACCCCGGTGCGCGGGATTGTCTTGGGCCAATGAATATGCCGTGTGGCCTTGCTTGCCTTCGATGGTCAGCACCGCCTGGATGCTGCCGCGCCGACCAATCCGAATCCGATCGCCCAAGGCGGCATGGCTCGACGGCTCGCCGACCAAGCACACATCCGGCCACAGGCCAGTCTCTTTCAAGTGCGGCACCACCGCGCGGATCCCATCGATCGCGGGGCCTTCTTCATCGGAGGTGATCAACACACTCACCCGGCCGGCATGATCGGGGTGGCGCTCAACAAAATCGATCAACGCCACCACCATCGCCGCGTCCGAGCCTTTCATGTCCGCCACCCCGCGTCCGACCAACTCACCGTCGCGTTCGGTGGGCTCAAACGGTGGGCTCGACCACTGGTCTTCTGGGCCCGGTGGCACCACGTCGGTGTGGCCGATCCACAGGATGTGCGGGCCGGTCTGCGCTGAGGCCCCAACGTGGGTGGCCAACAGGTTGTCGACCTCGCCAAAGCGGTGGTGGCTGATCTCAAACCCCGCCTCACCCAACAGCTCGGTCAACAAGGCCTGGCAGCCGGCGTCGTCGGGGGTGATGGAGCGCTTGGCCACCAACGCTTTGGTCAGATCAATCACATCCATCAAACGTCCTCCTCATCGGCCGCGGCGTTCGCCTTGCCGGCGTGTTTCGATTGGGCATCCAGCAAAGCACTGGCGATGCCATTTAAGATATTGAGTTCATTCTCATCCGGCCGGGCACGCAAAAACAAGCGCCGCAGTCGTTGCATCAACCGCTTGGGTTGGGCGGGGTTCAAAAACCCAACGTGCAACAAGCCCCGCTCGAGACGATCGAAAAACACCTCCAACCGCTCGGGGGGCTCGGGTGACCAATCGGCGGGGGGTGTGAACTTGGGCCCAGACCGATCGCTGGCGGCCAACGCGTGGAGCCTCAACTCGTACATCATCAACTGCACCGCTTGGGCCAAATTGAGCGAGGTGTAGGCATCGTGGGTGGGGATGGTGACGATGTGGTGGCAGCGCTCCACCTCGTCGTTGTGGAGACCGGTTTTTTCTCGGCCAAAGACAATCGCCACCTCGTGTTGCTGTGACTCTTCAATCGCATGCTCGGCGGCCCCTTTGAGATCATACGTGGGCCACGGCAGGGATCGGGCGTGCGCTGTGGTGCCCAGCACCAGCGGGCAGCCGGCGATGGCCTCAGCAAAGGTCTCAACCACTTGGGCTTTGGCCAACACGTCATCGGCACTCGAGGCCAGCGCGGTCGCCTCACCGCTGGGGAAGTGCTTGGGCGAGACCAACACCAGCCGGTCAAACCCCATCACCTTCATCGCCCGCGCGGCTGAGCCGATGTTGCCAGGGTGTGTGGTGCCGATCAGAACGATGCGGATATTGGCAGCGATTGGGCCAGACATGTCTTTATTATAGGGCACCCACTGCCACATCAATTCAGATGTTGCCGTCTGCGTGAACCGGCCCATGACGAGCCAGCGATACACTGTGCTGATGAGGTCTTTGATTCGTCTGTTGTGGTTCGTCGCACCTTGGCCAACATTGTTGTTGGCCTTGGTCAGCTGTGCCCCCCTGCCCCAGACACCCGACCAACCCACTCAGCCGCTGCCGCCCATGACCTGGCCCACGGGCGATCGCTACACCATTGATCGCACGCGCTCCGAGTTTCGTGTTGAACTCACCGCCGAGGGGCCGCTGGCGCGGTTTGGCCACCCCCACGTGATCGGCACACAAACGATCACAGGCCAGGTGGTGGTGCCCCCGCGTTGGCAACAGACCGCCTTTAAGATCGCTTTCGAGGTGGATGACTTGGTGGTTGATCGGCCCCGTTGGCGCGCCGAGGCGGGTCTTGAGGCCGACATCCCCCAAGACGACATCGACGCGACCGAGACCAACATGCGCTCACCGGCCCAACTCGATGCAAACGCGCACCCTGGCGTTCAATTGCAAAGCCGCGCCATCACCGGCACCCGCCACGAGCCCACGATCAGCGTTGATGTCGCCATCGCCGGCCGAGTCAGCCAGCAGGCGCTGCCGGTGAAGGTGCATTGGGGCGACGGTGAGCTGATCATCTCAGGCCAAACCACCTGGCGTTTGACCGAGCTTGGGATCGAGCCGTTTTCAGTATTCGGTGGCGGCTTGCGGGTGGGTGATGAGATCCGTTTGAGCGTGAGGCTTTATGCGGTCGAAGGCAGCGACCAGTCAATGCCCGATTGACCGCGCGCGGCAAGCCAGGCGTTGGCTTTTGAGAAATGCCGGCAGGTCAAAAACCCCCGATGCGCCGACAGCGGTGAGGGGTGGGCGGCCTCCAAGACCAGGTGCTTGTCGGTGTCGATGCCTTGACCCTTTTGTTGGGCGTGGCGGCCCCAAAGCATGAACACCACCGCCGGCCGGTCGCGGTTGACCACCTCAATGACCCGATCGGTGAACACCTCCCAGCCTTTGTTTTGGTGGGCGCCGGCTTGGCCTTGTTCAACGCTCAACACGGTGTTCAACAACAACACCCCCTGCCGGGCCCACGCCATCAAGTGCCCATGCCCCGGCGGCGGGTGACCCAAATCGTTCTCGATGGCTTTGAAGATGTTTTTTAAAGACGGCGGCACGGCCACCCCAGGCTGCACCGAAAACGACAGGCCGTGGGCCTGCCCCGGCCCGTGATAGGGGTCTTGGCCCAGAATCACCACCTTGACTTGGGACAGTGGGGTGGTGTTGAAGGCGCTGAACATCAACCGCCCCGGGGGATAGATCACCGCCCCTTGGCGCTGCCGCTCGTGCAAGAACGCTTTGAGGCGTTGCATGGCATCAGTCACAAACACATCCGCCAAAGCCGCCAGCCACTCGGGGTGGAGGTCAATGTCACTGGCAGGCGGTGTGGGTCTGGCATCCATGGAGGCGAGAATAGCAGGCTTTGACAGTGCGTTTCGGGGCGTGGGCGTATACTTTGCTGTTTAGAGATTGACAACAAAGGCAGTGGCAAAGCATGAGCATTCAAACCGACGCGGTGATCATAGGCGCAGGCCCCGTGGGGCTTTTTCAGGTCTTTGAGTTGGGGCTGTTGGGCCTCAAGGCCGAGCTCGTCGACAGCCTCCCCCAACCCGGTGGCCAGTGCTCGGAGCTCTACCCCGAAAAGCCGATCTACGACATCCCCGCCTACCCCTCGATTGGCGCCCAAGAGCTGGTCGATAACCTGATGAAACAAATCGCGCCTTTTAATGCGGGCATGCACTTGGGCCAGCAGGTCGAGCGCTTCGAGAAAAAAGACGACGGCCGGTTTCGGGTGGTCACCTCCAAAGGCACCGAGTTTGATGCTGGCGCGGTGATCATTGCCGCGGGCTTGGGCTCTTTTTTGCCGCGCAAACTCAAAGCCAAGGGCTTGGATGAGGTCAACCACCCGCCGCTTCATTACAAAGTCACCGATCGGTCGGTATTCAAAGACAAGACCCTGTTGATCTTGGGTGGGGGGGATTCTGCGCTGGATTGGACCATGGATTTGGCCGCCGATGCCAAGCACATCCACCTCATCCATCGACGCGCCGACTACCGCGGTGCACCCGCCTCGGTCGAGCAGGTCAAAGCGCTGGCCGATCAGGGCCAAGTCAGCCTCCACCAGGGCATGATCACTCAAACGCTTCACGACAACGGTCAATTCCAGGGCCTGGAGATCATGGATTTGGAGAAAAACAAATCCACCGTTGAGGGCGATGAGGTGTTGGTCTTTTGGGGCCTGTCACCCGACCTGGGGCCGATTGGTGATTGGTCGTTGGAGATCGAGAAAAAACAAATCGCGGTCGATACCGAGAAATTCCAAACCTCCATCGAGGGGGTGTTTGCCATCGGCGACATCAACACCTACCCCGGCAAAAAGAAGTTTATCCTCTCAGGCTTTCACGAAGCCGCGCTGGCGGCGTTCGGTGTCCAGAAATACATCTATCCTGACAAGCGCCAGTTCGTCCAATACACCACCACCAGCTCGATCATGCACGAGCGCTTGGGCGTGGACTCGCCGGGAAAATAACCGACTCATCGCCGATTCGAATTGACTGAAATTTGAATTGGCCTGAAAAAGCGTGGGTCTTTAAGCCGCTTGCGGTGTGACCTGGCTTGGGTGGATCGACAAGCTTCGGTCTCGACGGATCACGCTGTAGCCGGCATAGATCAACACAATGCCGATCAGCTCGGTGACATACAGGACATAGGTTTGCCCAAACTTGGCCATGGTGCCGCCAATGCCAGGCAGCAGCCCGCCCAGGGCAATGAACCCGTTGCCCCAAAACCGGCCTTTGAACTCGACACTCCCCAAGTACTTGCCGGCCGAATAAATCGCCCCGCCGACCAAGAAGATGAACGCATAGATGTTGATGAAGGGGGTGATGGCGCGAATGAAGGTCCACTCCAACACGTTGCCGTGGAGCTTATCGGCCACCAACGTGGCATCCAGCGGTGACGCCACCACCAGCATCGATGAGATGGCCAACACCACCAACAACACCGCGGTCATCTTGTGGGCGATGGCTTGGGGCATCAAAAGATACACCGTGCCTTGCGCCAGCGGCACGCCGCCCAAAAACGCCCCGGCGATGTACCAGGCCTTAAAAACAAAAGGCGACCAACCGGCCAAGGTGTGGATGGACTCAAGAAGCGTGCCCAGCCCATAACAAAACACCCCAATCGTCCACCACATCAAATAAAGCGCGTGCGGCTTGGCCCGCCAGTGGCGGTAGATCTCTGTGAAAAAATACACACAAAACAGCGTGCTGATGATGGGGATATACGCAACCCACGGCATGGTGTTCATCCTTAGATTGGCCGATTTTTAAGGCTGGGGCGACAGGCCCAAGTCAAATTCGACGTTGACTTCGTTGGCGATAAAGTCGGTGTCTTCGAACTCACCGACACCGACGTTGTAATCCAAGCGCATCATCTCAGCCGCCCCCACCAGACGCGGCCCCGACTCACCGTCAATCAATGACATCGACACCGGCTGGTTCAGCTCCACGTCGCGAAGCGCCAAGGTGCCCGCGGCCTGGTGGCTGAACTCGCCGCTTTGGGGTTCGATCGGGCCACTCGCCCAGGTGGCTTTTGGAAACTGCGACACCCAGAAAAACTCTTCGCTTCTCAAGGTCTGGTCGCGATCGCGGCTGTCGGTATCGGCCGAGGCGGTGTCCACACTGACGTCGATGGTCGCGGTGGTCAAGTCGGTGCCGTCTAGACACATCACCACATCGAATGCCTCAAACACCCCGTCAAAGCCGCGGCCTTCGGTCACGCCTGAAAAGGCCAGCTCACCGCTGTCTTGGTTGGCCACCCAGCATTGATCGTTGGAGCCTGCGGGCTCGGTCTGGGCACCAATGGTGGGCGCCACAGCGATGAGCATCGCTGCCAGTCGGGTTGTCCTTGCTATTGTCGCCATTGCGGGAGCATCCTTTTTAAGACGTTGTCTTTGAGTATGAAGTGGTGTCTGAGTGCGGCCAGCACGTGAATGGCCACCACGGCAATCAGAAGCTTACCGAACAGCTCGTGAAGCTCGTAAAAAAGGGCTTCACTGGCCTCGGTGGCCTCGATAAACACCGGCAGCACCACAGGCCCCCACCAATAGTCGCCATAGCCGGCCGCTTGTGAGTACAGCCACCCTGAGATGGGGACGATAAAGATCAAGCCATACAAGGCCAAGTGCCCCAGCTTGGCCGCCCAAATCTCCCAGTTGGCCAGGTGCTTGGGCAGCGGGGGTGGCGCATGAAACAGTCGCCACAACAAGCGAAGCACGGCAAAAGCCAACACCAGCATGCCGATGGTCTTGTGCTGGGTGACCAGCTCAAAGCGCGCCCGGATGCCCTCGGTTTGATCGATGCGCCACGCCCAGGTGTATTGAAAAGAGATCAACACCACGACGGCCCAGTGAAAAAATTGCGCCACGCCGCCGTAACGTTCGGGTTGTTTTCGAAAAATCATCGTTCGCCTCCCGCGGGATTTTGTGACCCCCTATGATTTTGGATCATCCCCAACCGAGAGGGTCGCACCCACACATGACGTGGGTGCGACACACCAAACCGCTCGCCAAGCCCCTCGCCAAACCCCTTAGGGCAACTCAATCGGCTTGGATGCGCCAAGACCTGGGCCGAGGATCAGGGCGTTTTCCAGCATCCGCATCGCACCGAGCTGCGCGGCGCGGAAGGCCGGTGCGTGGGCAAACAAGATCACCTGTCCCCGACCCACCTGCTCGCGGGTGACATATGCCGCCGAGGCGATGCGCTCGCGCGCTTCGGGCCACAGCAAGCCGCCCATGCGCACCGACAGTCGATGCCCTTCGGGCACAGGACCCCAGCCAATGTGGTGGGCGACGTTGTCGTCTGCGGGCAACCACTGCCCCACCCGCGCGGCGGCCTCAACGCGCCCGTCGCTCATCAACACCGGTGAGTTCGAAAACAGCACCGACAAGAACGCATTGCGGCCGGCGTTCAGCCAGTGCTCGCCCACCGGACGGGTCGCGACCAGCGCCCCAGACGGCATGAACTGGGCTTGCCAGTCGTCGCTGCGTTTTCGCTCTTCGGGCCCGGCGGGGGCATCGTCTTTAACAAAGGGATAATCCGCCGCCTCGGCGTCGTGCCCCCAAATGTTGTCCGGCAATGGGTCGTTCCACGCCAACCACTCGCGGTGGAGTTGGTCTTGGTAGGGCGCCAGGTCTTGATCCACCACATCACCCAGTCGGTGGGTGTTGACCATCGGATCATCACCGGCCATCAGGGCCTCGGCTGAGCGCCCGGTGGCGACCAAGGTGCCCCCATTGCTCACCCAGTCTTCAAGCGCGGCCTTCAGCCCGTTGGGGATGGACGCCGAGCCCCAGCGCTCGGGCAGATAAATGACGTTGTAGCGACGCAAATCCGCCCAAGAGGCGCGTTTTTCGTCGAGCTGGCTGGAGCGAATGCCCAACCGGTGATCGAGCATCCACCACACCGCGCCGGCATCGAGCATGTTGGTCATGCCCCTTGAGATGATGGCAATCTGGGGCTGGCTCAACACCCGCCACTGCTCGCCGCCCAAGTCCGCCAGATCGCCCGGCGCGCGCCCAAAGCCCACCCCATGGACTGGGATCCCGAGTGCATCGGCGGTGGTCTCGACCCGCGCGATCCAATCATCCAAGTGGCGGTTGTCATCGGCGGTGATGGCAATCGAGCCAATCGGCAAGTCCATGCCATCGAGTCGTGAGGCCTTGCGGTTGGCGCGCACATGCACACCTTGCTCCATCAATCGGGCGGCCAGCGCGTTGGCGCGATCATCGGCGCCTGAGGCCACCACCCCAATGGCCGTGGCTTCGATCGGCGCGGTGGCGTACGACACACTGGGTTGATACGCCGCCGGATCGATGCGTTCCAAGTTGTCATCCAGGTGCTCGGGCACCTCATAAGCATCCAACCCAAACATCATCGAGATGTTCCACCCGGTGGTGTCGTAAAGGGTCGAACTGCCCTCACCCAGCACGGCTTCGCGCTCTTGGCGAAGGGCGAACTCAGACATCTTCGGGTCAAACTCAAACATCGCCGCCAACGACCGCGCTTCTGGCTGGCGGTTTCGAATCACCAGGCTGCCCTCGGGCAGCACCACGTCGCGCTCGACCTCGCCCAAGGGATTGGTGGCTTCGCGGGCGCGGACATCGTCGGTCAGCACGTGCACTTCGAATTCTTGGATGGCCATCAAGTCGAGGAGCTCGTCAAGCCGCGCGACGTTGTCGGTGGGTTCGATCACCCACGAGCGCTCGCCGTAGGGGCCGTCGGCTGAGACCACCTCGGCCCGGTCGTTGGCGTAGCTTTCAAGCATGGTCACCCGCTCGCGCGCCAAGGTGGTGAGATTGGCCCACGACGAGATCACCTGGTGGTGCACGGATTGCTTGTAGCTGATGTTGTGGGTGGGGCGTTGGACCCCGTCTTCTGCAATGCGGGCTTGCTCGTACAAGATCCCCAGCGCGCCGCGCATCGAGGCCCAGGCGTCGGTGTAGCCGGGGTACCAACCCTCCGCCCACTCGCCGGTGTAGTAGGGATAACCAAACGCGTCATAGGCCTTGGCTTGGTCATCAGCGAACACATTGGCCATGTCGTTTCGGTAGGTGGGCAAGTGGGGGTTGATCGGCTCTCTGGGTGGCGAGAACAAGTAGGTGCTTTGCGGACCCATCTCGTGGCCGTCGACGAGCAGCACCGGTTTCCATTCGTTGATGGCCCGAATCCGCCCGCGGGTCTCGGGGTGGCGGGCGTAGATCCAGTCGCGGTTGAGATCAAAATAATAGTGGTTGCCCCGTCCATACGGCCAATACGAGGTGTGCAGCAGCGACTGATCGTCGATGTCGGGATGCAGCCCGCGGTGCTGGTCCAAGGCATTCACAAACCGCTCGCGCCCGTCGGGGTTTTTGTTGGGATCAACAATCACCACCACCGCATCGAGCAAGGCTTGGGTCGCTTCAGACCGATCGGCGGCCAAGTGGTGCATCAGCACCAGCGCCGAATCCGAACCCGAGCTCTCATTGCCGTGGATGGAATACGACATCCACGCCACCGCGGGCGTCTCAGCAATGATCGCTTCGCGCTCGCGTTGACTCACCCCTGAGCGCGGATCGGCCAGGCGCGCCATGTTGGCTTGGATGTCATCGACGCGGCCAAGGTTGTCTTCAGAGGCGATGACCAGATACACCAGCGGGCGGCCTTCATACGTTCGGGCGTATTCGACCAGCTCGACCCGGTCCGAAGCTGCGGCCAAGCGCTGGGCGTACTCAACGATCTGGGCCGAACTGGCCGAACGCTCACCGACGGGAAAGCCCAACAGCGCATCGGGGCTTGGAATATCAGGATCCAAGTCCGCGCCATCGGGGTAGATCGACAGATCGTAGGCCAGCCCGTCGATGGGGTTCGATGCGGGTCGCCCGTGGGGGGTTTGGGCCAGTGCGGCGGTGGCCGCCAGGGTCAAAACAACAAAGCAAAGCAAGCGTTCAATGCGGTTCATGGGGTCAATGTCCTGATCAATTCGATCTTTGAGTGTAAACAATTTAAACCCGCGGTGTGGGCGGCGCGCTCAATGCAGCCGATCGGCGTGGCTCAGCGCTGAATGTCCCAGCGACGGCGGTGGCTGGAGGGGTTGTTCTCAAACTGGATCTCGAAGGTGAGCTTCAACCGCCAATCCGAACCGCGCTGATCGTTGATGGTGTCTTTGGGCCAAGCGTATTCGGGGCGAAGCTCCACAAACAGCCACGGCCGAAGCCACTGGCGCCGGATGCGGGCGGAGACAAAGTACTCCTCTGTTAAGGCCTCGGGGCGGGTGCGCCCAAACGCCCCGACATCGGCGCGCAGCGCGGTGCGCTCATCGAGCTGTTGGTAGCCAATCAGCACGCTTTTCCAATCGATCCCATCAGAGCCCTCGGACACGGTGCCTCGACTGGTCCAACGCAGCAAGCGACCGAATTGGGGCGCGAACTCCACATCCAAACGAGAGCGGGTCCCAAAACCATCCAAGCGCTCCCAAAACGCGGTTTGTGTGCCCCGAATGAGGGTGTTGTCTGAGACCTCGTAGCGCATCAAATACCGCGTGCTCACCCGCGGGTTCAAACTGCCCGACTCCACCCGGACGGTGGCGTCCACGTCGGTCAGGCCGACCAGCTCATCGGACAAGATAAACCGCACGCCCAAGCGGGTCTTGTCGTCGCGCTCATCGAGCCCGGCGGCATCCAACCCCTCGCCCGAGACATCCTCGTCGCGGCTGACCAACACCCGCACCCGCTCACTGAGCCGCGGCAAGGCGATGTTGGCTTTGACTTGCAAGCCGCCACCCACCGAGTCGGTCTCGTCCCAATCCAGGGTGCTTCGCACCCGAAAAAACGTGTTCACTGGGTTTTCTTCTAGCGTCCTGGGGTCACCGAAAAACCCATCGAACCACACCGCCGGCGCGCAAAGCCGCTCGTTGAGGTAGGAGTGCGACCGATCCAGCCAGTGATCTCGACCATTGGGGTCGGCGCATGGATCATCGCCTGTGTCCTGATTCGTGTGACCGCGGGCGTCGGTCTCGGCGTCGGTGTCCTGCCGAGCTTCGATCGCACCCCCAAGCGCGCCCTCGGCGCGGGCCTGGGGGGTGTTTTCAAAGGCCACGGCCCAAGCCCCGGGTGCGACAAGGGTGAGGGCCACCGTCAGCGCGATGCCGGAAAGAGTAAGACTTTTCCGAATTGATTTGTTTAATTTCCGCATTGTTGGCCCAGAAAATCCCATGCTAGCGTGGTCTCGCAGTGCCTTTTCTTTCAACGTTATCCGAATGGGGGATCTCATCATGGAACGATACAACAACCACGCGGTGATCGCCGTCATCAGCACCCACGCCCAACGGGCCTCCGTCGTCGAGCCGCTGTTAAAACGCCACGACTTGACGACCTTGAGCTTTCGCTCGTGCGCGCAATTTGTCCAGCACAGCCCAGGACCTGCGGTGGATTTGATCATACTGGAAGGCTACACCCTCACCCACAGCGAGATCCAGTTTCTCAACAGCCACCGAGATGGGGCCGGGGCGGGGGTCGCCATCATTGTGATCGCCGGCAACAATGACGCCAGCCTGGCCGGCTTGGCACTGAAAGCCGGCGCCGATGATTTCATGAAAAAACCGATCAAACCGCCCGAGCTGCTGGCGCGGGTCGAGACCAGCCTCAGGCGGCGCTTGAGCGCGAAACTGACCCGCTCGCGGTTTGGGCAGTTTGAGTTTTTGCTGCAACAGCGCATCTTGTTGGTCAACGGCGAAGCGGTCAAGATCCGCCCGCGCGAGTATGACCTGTTGCTGTGTTTGTTCCAAAACGAGGGGCAGGTGGTCTCTCGCGAGGTGCTGTTGATGAATGTTTGGCAAACCATTCCCAACCTGCCCACCCGCTCGATCGACACCTATGTCAGCCGCCTTCGCAAGCAGTTTGGTTTGGATGGCACCTCAGGCTGGATGTTGAGCTCGATTTATCAACGCGGCTATTGCTTAATGCAAGACAGGCCCATCGCCGAGCACGCCGAGCCTCGGGCCGCTGAGCCGCAACCGGCTTACGATGTCACCATCAAGCGCATCACGCCACCCAGACCCGACAACCGCCCCTCATAAACCGACACGTCACTCCTTTGCCCCCCACATCCGGCCACGTTGTCGGATTGTGGGGGCACCTTGTCGTTCTCTGCCAAACCCCGTGGGCTCCAATTGTAAATACTGGGTGTGTCATTCGCGCACAAGCGGCGATCATTGAGGAGAGAACCATGATGGATGCTGACAATCGATGGCACATTGCCATCATCGATCAACAATCAGGCCCCACCCGCATGTGGCGCCGCGCACTGACCCGCCGCTACCGGCTGTCTTTTTTTGAATCCGTCAACACGCTGACCGACCACGCCAGTCTGGACCCAGACGAGATCAACCCAGACAGCCCGCAGCTGGTGATTCTGGATTGGGACGGCACCGATGGCCAAGCCGGGCAATTCTTGAGCCGACTGCGCCGCGACCACAACAACGGCCTGGGCGTGATTGCGGTTGTCGATGAAGACGACCCCGACGCGGCGCTGGCCGCCTGTGAGATGGGTTGCAACGAGTACCTGACCCGGCCGCTGGAAGAGTCTGAGTTGTCCAATCGGGTGGTTCACCTGCTCCGCCATCGGCCCCGACACCCCTCACTGCCCGAGTACTACCCACCGTATCGATTCGACCTCAACCGCCGCACCGTCATGTACCAAGGCACCATCCACCGCCCCCGCCCGCGTGAGTTTGATCTGATGCTGTATTTGCTCAGACGACCCGAGGAAGTGATCAGCCGAAGCCAGCTCAAAGAGACGGTGTGGTTTGGCGAGTCTGACGATTGTCGCTCGATCGACACCTACATCAGCCGCATTCGTCGACTCTACGGGCTCAATGGCCACAGCGGCTGGCGCATCAAGTCAGTCTATGGCACTGGGTATCAGGTCATCGCCACCGAGCCGAGCGACGACAGCGCCCCCACCGAGCACTGACCCCGCTTACCGGGCGGGGGTGTCGGGCGCTGGCTCGTTGCTCGCGCTGCGGTTTTTGGTGAAAAACGCCAACAGCGCTTGGGCCAGCGCTTGAACAATCACGTACAGGCACGGGATCAACACCAGGCTCAGCACCATCGCGCTCAACAAGCCACCAATCACCGCGATCGCCAGCGGCTGCATCAAGTTCGCGCCCGAGCCCATCCCCAGCGCCAACGGCAGCATCCCAGCCACCGTGGTCAGTGTGGTCATCAAGATGGGGCGAAGACGAATGCCGCCGGCTTCCACCACCGCCGCTTGGATGTCCAAGCCCCGGGCCTTGGCCCGCTCGATGTACTCCACCAACAAAATCGCGTTGTTGACGACAATGCCAATCAACAAGATCAACCCCAAAAACGCAGGCGCCGACAGCGGTGTGCCCGTCACCCACAGCGAGGCGACCACCCCAATCACGCTCAAAGGCGCGGCGGCCATAATGACGATGGGGTTGGCCAGGCGCTCGTATTGAACGGTCAACACCACAAACACCAAAAAAAGCGCCAGCAAGATGACGGTGAACATCTCTTGGTTGGTCTCTTCGATCGTCTCAAATTGCCCGCCAAAGATCACGCCATAGTTGTTCGGCAACCCCAGTTGGTCGACCCGGTCGCGGGTCGCTTGCATGATCGATCCAACATCATTGAGCTCGGTGTTGAAGCTGCCGGTGATTCGCTGCACGCGCATCTGGTTCTCGCGCTCAATGTCCTCTGGGCCATCGCCCAGGGCGAAGGTGGCGACCTCTGACAACTGCACCGGTCGGCCATCGGGGGCAGCGATCATCAACTGGCTCAAGGCATTGGGATCAGAGGTCACCTCACGCGGCAGGCGCACCCGAATGTCGTACTCTTCCCCACCGGTGGAATAGCGCGTGGGGATGGCCCCGGTCACCGCGTCTCTCAGCGAGCGGCCGACTTCAGCGACATTGAGCCCCAAGGCCGCGGCGCGTTCGCGATCGACGTTGATGTTCAACAACGGCATCCGGTCGTCTCTGGACATTTGTAGATCGGCCAAGCCCTCGATGCTCTCGAGTTCACCCAGCAACTCACGGGCCAAGCCTTGCATGAGGTCAAGATCCTCGCCAACGATCATCACTTCCATGTCATCGCCCGAGGCGCCGAAGTTCAGCCCCGGGATGCGCGGCGGGCGAATCCAAATCCCGGCGTTGGGAATGTCCAGCGATCGGAGCTTTTGGTTGGCTTGCTGCACCCAAAGTCCCGCGGGCAGCTCTGGGCGATCGGCGGCATCGGCCAGCTTGACCGACATGCGCGCAAACCCCGGCCGCTCGGAGACCACCCCCCCATACAGGTGGCCGCCGGTCATGGCAAACACCGTCTCAACGTGGGGCATGGTTTGTAAGGCCTCTTCGATCATGTTCGAAGCCAGGTTGGTCTGCTCGGGGGAGGTGCCGGCCGGCAGCCACATCCTGACCTCGACTTGACCGTCATCGAGCTGGGGCAAGAACTCGGTGCCCAACCGGCCCATCGCCAACACGGCGAGCGCGAATAGGGCCACCGCCCCGCCAATGATCGGCCAGCGCCACGCCAAAACCTGGCCCAAGATCAGTCGGTAGCGGTGAACCAGCGCGTTGATGCCACCATCCACCCATCGATACAAGCGCGTGTCGTTGAACTTCGAGCGAAACGTGACTTTGCCAAACTGCGCTGCCAGCATCGGCACCACCGTCAACGCCACCGCCAATGAGGCCACCACGGCAAACGAAATGGTCAGAATCAGCTCGCGAAACACCAGCGCCGCCATCCCGGTGATCAACAAGAAAGGCACCACCGCCGCCAAGTTGGTCAAGGTGCCGGCGGTGATCGCTGAGATCACCTCATCGGCGCCCTCGTGGGCGGCTTGTTCGGGGTCTTGGTCTTGGTTTTGTTCTTGCTGGTGCCTGGAGATGTTTTCGAGCATCACAATGGCATTGTCGAGGAGCAATCCCACGCCCAAAGCCAAGCCGCCCAAGCTCATGACATTGAGCGTCAAACCGCCCAAGCCCATCAAGGCAAAGGTGAACAAAATCGCCAGCGGGATCGACAAGCCAATCACGAAACTTTTGCGCAACGAGCCCAAGAAGGCCAGCACCACCAGCATCGCCAAACTCGCCCCCAAAATGGCCGCCGAGCTCACCGCCTCGACCGACCCTCGGACAAAATACGCACCATCGCGGGTGGCGCGCCAATCGATGTCTTCGGGGATAAACCCCGACGCGTCCAACGAGTTGACGGTTTGGTTGATCTGATCGACCACGTCGACGACATTCGCCTCGGGCAGTTTGTAGATTGACAGCTCCGTGGCAGGCACCCCATTGAGGCGGACAAACACGCGCTGCTCTCGAAACCCATCGCGCACATCGGCCACCTCGGACAGGCGGATGCGCCGGTCTGAATTGGGCAGGCTCAACAACACGTTGCCAATCTCATCGGGGCTTGAGAACCGCCCGTCGGTTCGCGCCATGACATCAAACTGCGGCGAGGTGATGTTGCCGGCGGCGACGTTCACATTCTCAGCGGTGAGCTGATCGGCGATGTCGCGAAGCGTCAATTGATACGACCGCAGCCGGTCTTGGTCGAGCACCACCTCGATCTCTCTGATCTGCCCGCCGGCCGCTTCCACCGACGCCACGCCTTGGATCGATTGCAGCTGCGGCAACAGCCGCTGCTCCACCCAGTCTCTGACATCGCGCGGCGAGCGCGTGGCTGATGAGAACCCCGCCCGCCAAATCGACCACTCGCCTGGGTCCCACTTTCGAAGGCGCGGCGGGTCGATGTCTCTGGGCAATCGCGGCCGGGTGCTCTCCAGCGCTCGGGCGGTGTTTTGTAAGGCGACATCGAGATCGACGCCTTGTTCGAAGGTCAGGCTGACGTTCGAGCGCCCTTCAGAGGCGCGGGCAGAGAGCTTGGAGAGGTTCTCAACCGACGACAGGCCACGCTCGAGGACGCGGGTGACTTGTTCTTCCATCACCTCCGTGGCGACACCGGGGTAGTTGACCGTGACCCGAATCAACGGATACTCGATTTGGGGCAACAGATTGACCGGCAGCTTGCCAATGAAAAACAGCCCCAGCACGATGACAATCGAGGCGATCGCCAAGGTCCCCACCGGTCGGCGGATGGCGGCGTGGGTCAGCCCCCCGTAGTAGCGGGTGCCGCGCGCGGGGTCGTCTTGGTAGCGGTCGTTGTCAGGTGTCATGATCGGTCTTGGTCCCATTCAACGATGCGCACCCGATCGCCGGCGTTGAGCTCGCTTGGGTTGGACGGCACGACCTGTTCGCCGACGTCCAAGCCTGAGATCACCTCGCGCCACACGCCTCGGCTGATGCCCAACGCCACCGGCCGTCTCACCAAGGTCATGTCCTCATCGATCACCATCACATACGCTTGGCCGTCTTCTTGACCGGCGGCGATGGCGGGGATGGCAATCACGTCGTCATAAGATTCCACCACCAAGTCCACGCGCGCCAAAAACCCAGGCTTGATATTGAGCGCTTGGGGTTTGGGCAGGGCGATCTCGACGGTGATCAGGCGACTGTTGGGATCGGCGGCTGGGAAAATGCGGCGAATGGTGGCGTCGATGGTGTTGTTTCGATCGAGCGCGTCGATGGTCACACCGACGCTTTGACCGACTTGCAACTGGCCGACATCGAGCTCAGACACGCCCAAGCGAACCACCAAGGTGGATAGATCGGCAATCGAAAACAACACCCCGTTGCTGGAGATTGCCTCGCCCGGCTCGATCATGCGATCGATGACGGTGCCGTTGACGGTTGAGGTGACCTCACCAAAATCCACCCGCGTCTGCCACAGCGCCACGTCCGACTGGGCAATCGCCAGTTCAGCGCGCGCGGCTTCAAAGCTCGCCTCGTCAATGTAATCGCGGTCTTTGAGCTGCTGGAAGCGACCGAAGTTGGCTTCGCGCTCTTGCAGCTGCGCCTTGGCACGCGCCAACTCAGCGCGCTGCTCGGCGACATCAATTCGTGCCAACACATCGCCCACTTCGATCGCATCGCCCTCTTCGACCAACACCTCGGTGACCACCCCGTCGGTGCGCGCGGCCAAATCCACCACGCGGATGGCCTCGATCGGGTTCGACAGGGTCACTTGCCTGGACAAATCTTGGGCTTCAACGGTGGCGGCCAAAACAGGCTCAGGCATCGCTTGGCGCGACCCACCGCGGTTGTTGGATGCCTCGGGTGCGCAGGCGGCCAACACCAAAAAACACAGGCTCAAGGTTATGGACTGGCCAATGGCGCTTGAAGAGGCGTGGGTTTCGGTTGATCGTGTTGGCACTTTAGCGGGGGGTCCTTTGTTGTTTCGCGTGAGTTTGGGGCTTTTTTTCGCGCTCAGATGAGTATCGCCCGGCTGGAAGAGGCCGAATGACATAGAGATGACTTTATTATGACCCAAGTGAGGCCGCTGACAACGCCAACGGCCAACAATTGGGGGCGCGCGACGCCCAATCAGGCCAATTTGGGGGTGGTATGGTTTTTTTCTGGGGCCAGGCGCTTTAGAACGCTCGATCGGTCGGCGCAGTGGACAAGCTCGATGGTGCCGTCGAAGTGCTCTATCAATGCCGTGCAGCTTTCCACCCAGTCGCCGCAGTTGAAATAGGCCACACCGTCAATGTCGCTGATCTCGGGTCGATGGATGTGACCACAAATCAGCCCGTCGACGTGGTGGTGGTGGGCGGCCTTGGCCACGGCTTGTTCAAAATTCGAGATGTATTTGACCGCGTTTTTCACGCGTTGCTTTAAAAACGCCGCCAGCGACCAGTACTCCAGGCCCAACCACGAGCGGATGCGATTGACCCAGCCATTCATTTTCAGCAACACATCGTACAAACCCGCCCCGATCATCCCCAACAGCTTGGAGCTGACCACCGCGCCGTCGAACTGGTCGCCGTGGAGCACCAAAAACTTTCGACCATCGGGGGTCTCGTGGACGATCTCGTTGGCGATTTCGACATTCCCCAACGCCAAACCCAGATAGCCGCGCATCACCTCATCGTGGTTGCCGGGGATGAACACCACCCGGGTGTCGTGTTTGGCTTTGCCCAAGATCGAGCGAATGACGTTGTTGTGGTCTTGCGACCAATAGCGGCGTTTTTTTAGCGCCCAAAAGTCGACGATGTCACCGACCAGGTAGAGGTTTTCGCAGCGCATGCGCCGCAAGAATT
Organism: Wenzhouxiangella sp.; assembly: GCA_031580925.1. Lineage (GTDB taxonomy): Bacteria > Pseudomonadota > Gammaproteobacteria > Xanthomonadales > Wenzhouxiangellaceae > Wenzhouxiangella. Next base: position 2,460 of record JAVLCB010000012.1, on the reverse strand, counting down.
TCAGGAGATGGTCGGCGCTGCACCCAGAAAAGCCCAGATGAACATCAGAAATCCAAATGGAGCGGACGTGACGCTTAAAAGCCAGCTGATCGGCTTTGTCCGAAGAGACGTTCGACGCCATGGGCCCACTCCGCTTTGGTTTTGATCACCCTAGCGAGTCCATTTGTCAGTTCTGTGGCACTGAGTTGACTGTTTGATGACATTGACTTGTTGCATGTGCAACGTTCACGGCAGGTCACACACCGATGATACGGTCTTTCCACTTCTCAAAATCACGCTGATTGACATCAGCAAAGGACCGTGGGCATGACAACACAATCATGGATCTTGCAAGCTGCATTGGCATCAATTGTATTGACCGGTGCGACCAATGCGTCGGCGCAGTCAACGCTGGTGTGCGCTGGCGATGCCACCGCCCGTGAGTTTCATATCTCCGCGGATCCGCAAGCCGACAACCTCAAAGCCATTGATGGCGTGGCCCTGGGTGGCTCAGGGACGCTGGCGTTATTCAACGCACAACAGGTTGGCGATGACGGCTACCAGACCGTGTCGGTCGATGTCGATGGCCTGACCGCCGATGGGGTTGATGCCGAGTTGATTGCCTCGGACTTCGAGACAGGTAGCGTGGGCTTTCGGGCGTGCACAGATCAAGGCTTTTTGGTTTCAGCGGTGTATTTTAATGACGCAGGCCAAGTCACTGGTGCGCCGGCTGACGCCTTGAGTGCGCGAAACGAAGTCAACTACGCCAACGTCACATCCACCAGCAACGAGGCCATTGGCGTTGAATTCAACGATGGTGGCGCCGACAGCGCTTTGGCCATCATCAGCACCCAACTGGCTGATGTGGCCGAGGGGCTGGACATTCCTCGACGCGTTGCTGAACTTGTGCTCACAGAAAACATCACCAACGTGTTCGATTTTGCAGAGAGCCAAGCCCCCGTTTTTGGGTTTTCCCAAGCCGGGTGTGAAGTCCGTGGCCGCGTGATTGTGCACAGTCAGGACAGTGCCTGCACAGGCCAACTCAACCCAGCCGTGACCAGCGTGTCCAAACTCGACGGCTCAAGCAGCGCTGTGGTCAGTGAAGAGCGAACCCTCACGAGCAACCCAGGCCAAGTCTATGTGGCCACCATCACGCAATCGGGCGACTCGCGCGAGGTAACTTTTACTTCCAGATTTGAAGATTCGTTTCCAGACACCTACTCCAATGAGCCACAAGCACCCACATCGTTGAGTTTTTCTGCTGGCGATAACACCATCTCAGGCCAAGTCGCTGCACCCAGGAACACCCGTGACTTTGTGACATTCAGCGTGCCCGAAGGCCATGAACTGACCGAAATCTTGGTTGATAACTGGGATGCTGAGGGCGACAACATCGGCTTTGTGCATATTGATGAAGGCACCCAAACCGTTATCCCCTCAGAAGACACCACGTTGGACTTTCTTGGCGGGGCGCACATCAGCACTGAGTTGTTTGGCCCGACCGACAATCTGTTGACATCCCTGTCCAATGCAGTCCAAGGGGGCACCGGGTTCAACGCCCCACTGGGTGCAGGTGACTACACGTTTAATGTTCAGCAAACTGGCCCACAAGAATCGACCTACACGCTGACCTTTGTGATCGAGGAAAAAGCCCAAGAAAGCACGTCCACAACATACACCGTCACCAACTCGGGCAGCAGCGCTTATGTGATTGACGGGCAAAATAACCCGTTACTGCAATTGGTGCGCGGGCAAACCTATGTCTTTGACATTGATGCGTCTGGGCATCCATTTTGGATCAAAGACCAAGCCGTGACCGGCACGGGGGGTGCCTACAACAGCGGGGTGTCCAACAACGGCACAGACAACGGAACAATCGAATTCACCGTGCCGATGGATGCGCCGGATCAGTTGGTCTACATCTGTCAGTTCCATGGATCCATGCTCGGCGATTTCGACATTGTTGACCCCTAACTAAAGCCCAAGCCCGCTGGAGTGGTCCAGCGGGCGCTGGCTTTGGGGCAAGGTGACAGCATTCAGTCCGCCAGCCAATTTTCAACCGAAGCTTGGGTTCACACACGCCTTTTGAACGCTTGCCAGTCTGGCTGCATTCTCTTATCATGGTCAGTCAGCTGATTAATCGGGCGATTAGCTCAGCGGGAGAGCACTGCCTTCACACGGCAGGGGTCGCTGGTTCGAACCCAGCATCGCCCACCACTTTTATTGTCGATTCAAGGTTTTCAGCTCAACAGGCTGCGGCGGGTTTAACCCCTCTTGGTTGACTGGTTTAAGCGCGGGATGCGCTGCAAAGTCACTGTCGGAAAATGTTGCGCTGCCGCTTCGATTTGGGTTTCAGCCACCAAAAGCCAATGACCACGGCGACCACCGCCAAGCCCGCATAGGCCAAAGCAAGAGGATCCTCGGCCACCACCTCATTCAACGCGTGACTGATTTCAAGGTATCTGGTCTCGAGCCACTGCA
>JAVLCB010000011.1:0-54674 GCA_031580925.1 Wenzhouxiangella sp. | reverse complement strand
ACGGCGTACAAGGCATTTGAAATTTGCCCCAAAGAGCAGGTTTTGACCGCCTCCATTAACGCATTAAAGGTGTTTTCTTTGCGCTGTGCCGCACTTTGCAAGTGCTCAACAGCGGCCTGTGCGGATGCACCATGGCGGCCCTGCCAGTCTTTGGTGTGACGCACTTGCTGCTGCTTTTCTTCATCACTTGAGCGCATCAGCTCCATCTCACCGCCTTGCTGCGCCTGGTCATTGTCAGGCATAAATGTGTTCACACCCACAATCGGCAGTGAGCCGTCGTGCTTTTTATGCTCATAGTGCATCGACTCATCTTGGATCTTGCCCCGCTGGTACATGGTGTCCATGGCACCGAGCACACCGCCGCGCTCACAAATGCGCTCGAACTCTTGATAGACCGCGTCTTCAACAAGGTCGGTCAACTGTTCAATGATGTAGCTGCCTTGCCAGGGGTTTTCACAAAAGTTCAAGCCCAACTCTTTGTTGATGATCATCTGGATGGCCACGGCGCGGCGAACAGACCCTTCTGTGGGCGTGGTGATCGCCTCATCAAAGGCGTTGGTGTGTAAGCTGTTGCAGTTATCAAACAAGGCATACAGCGCTTGCAACGTGGTGCGAATGTCATTGAATTGGATTTCTTGGGCGTGCAACGACCGACCTGAGGTTTGGATGTGGTATTTCATCATTTGTGATCGTTCGTTGGCGCCATAGCGCTCTTTCATCGCGCGCGCCCAGATGCGCCGAGCCACGCGGCCAATGACACTGTACTCAGGGTCCATGCCGTTGGAAAAGAAGAACGACAAATTGGGCGCGAAGTCATCAATCGCCATGCCCCGGCTCAAGTAGTACTCAACAATCGTAAAGCCATTGGATAAAGTGAACGCCAATTGCGAGATGGGGTTCGCACCGGCTTCTGCGATGTGATATCCCGAGATCGACACCGAGTAGAAGTTTCTCACCTGGTGGTCGATAAAATACGCCTGAATATCGCCCATCATGCGAAGGGCAAACTCGGTTGAGAAGATGCAGGTGTTTTGGGCCTGGTCTTCTTTTAAGATGTCGGCTTGAACCGTGCCGCGGACGACCTTCAAAGTGTCTTCTTTGATCGCTTGATATGTCGCCTCATCAACGAGCCGATCGCCCGTCACGCCCAACAGCCCCAAACCCAACCCATCGTGCCCGGTCGGCAGCGTGCCCTCGTAGTGGGGCTTGTGCTCGCCCAACAATTGATCGCGCGTGGCCATGGCCTGATCCCATTGACCTGTGGCTTTGAGGTGCTTTTCGACTTGCTGGTCGATGGCAGTGTTCATAAACATCGCCATCAACACAGGCGCTGGGCCGTTGATGGTCATCGACACCGACGTGGATGGATCACACAAGTCAAACCCTGAATAGAGTTTTTTCATGTCATCGAGCGTTGCGATCGACACCCCAGAGTTGCCCACCTTGCCGTAGATATCAGGCCGCAAGTCGGGGTCTTCGCCATACAAGGTCACCGAATCAAACGCCGTGGACAACCGCTTGGCGGGCTGCCCATGAGAGACATAATGAAAGCGTTGGTTGGTCCGCTCGGGCGTGCCTTCACCGGCAAACATCCGGATGGGGTCCTCACCGCTTCGTCTATACGGATAGACCCCGGCGGTATAGGGGTACGCCCCAGGCAAGTTTTCTTTGAACAAAAACCGGACCTGCTCGCCCCAGTGCGGGGTTTGCGGGGCGGCAATTTTTGGAATGCTGAGGTTCGACAGCGAGGTCGTGTGGTTGCGCCCTTCGATCACCCGCCCGCGGACGGTGTAGCGATACTCGGGTGACTCAACGCTCGCCTTGCGCTCAGGCCAAGCGCGGAGTGCCTCGATCACCTCATGAGGAAGCTCAGTCAGCAGCGCGTCGTGCTGCGCGATCAAGGCGCTGACCGCCGCTTCATTCGCTGGAGGGCCTGTCTCAGCCACGCCTTTGATGGGTTCGAATGGCTGGCCCGCCCAATCGGGCTGCAACAGCCGAAGTGTCTCAAAAACGTGCTGCAGCTCGTCGGCGCGCTGAGCCCAAACGCCGATCTGCTCATCGATGGATCGCGCACTGTCGACAATCTCTGACAGGTAACGGATGCGCTGGGTGGGAATCAGCGCTTGGCTTTTCGGCGCCACCGCCTCAGCCGCCAGCTTGGGTTCAAAATCACAGCGCGTTGAACCGATGTGGGGGTGATGGTGTTTAAGCAACCGGCACAGATTCACAAACATCCAATTGAGACCGGGGTCTTGGAATTGGCTGGCGATTGTGGGGTAGACCGGGATGTCTTCATCGGCGCGGTCAAAAGCCACGCGGTTGCGGCGCCATTGCTTTTTGATGTCTCGAAGGGCGTCGTGCGCGCCCTGGCGGTCGTATTTGTTAAGCACCACCAACTCGGCGTAGTCGAGCATGTCAATCTTTTCAAGCTGGCTGGCGGCGCCAAACTCCGAGGTCATGACATACATCGGAAAGTCAACCAAATCGGCCACTTCAGAATCCGATTGCCCGATACCGGCGGTCTCTAAAATAATCAAGTCAAAGTCGGCGGCCTTGAGGCCCGCCAAAGCCTCTGCAATCACCTCTGAGGTGGCCGCGTGTTGTCGTCTTGTTGCCATCGAGCGCATGAACACCCGCTCGCTGCGAAGGCTGTTCATCCGAATTCGATCGCCCAGCAACGCCCCCCCGGTCCGCCGGCGCGTGGGGTCAACGGCCAGCACCGCAATGCGCATGTGGGGAAAAGACAGCAAGAAGCGGTTGATCAGCTCATCGGTCACCGACGACTTGCCCGCCCCGCCTGTCCCGGTGAGGCCCACAATGGGCGTGTGCGGGTGTTGTTTGGACAGCGCATCAATCTGATCGAGGGTCGCTTGATCGAGGGCGTGGGCCTCAATGGCACTCAACACAGCAGGCAAGCTCGCCTCATCAATGCCCGCTTGAACCGACGCAGGCGGCCTTGGGCGGGCATCCGCTGCCCGTTGGGTGCGCTGAACCAAATCTTCGATCATCGCCACCAGGCCCAAGGCCATGCCGTCGTTGGGATGGTAAATGCGGTTGACGCCGTGGGCTTGCAGGGTGTCAATTTCGGCTGGGGTGATGGTGCCGCCACCGCCGCCAAACACTTGGATGTGATCAGCACCCGCGGCTTTGAGAGAGTCAACCATGTAGCTGAAAAACTCATTGTGGCCGCCTTGGTATGAACTCACCGCGATGGCGTCGGCGTCTTCACACACCGCCGCGCGGACAATATCGGCCACCGAGCGGTTGTGCCCCAGATGGATCACCTCGCAGCCTTGGGCCTGAATCAGGCGACGCATCACATTGATGGCCGCGTCGTGGCCATCGAACAAACTGGCCGCGGTCACCACCCGCAACGGCGCGCGCGCGGGGTTGGGCGCGTTGTCGCTTGAGTCTTTGAGCACACTGTTCATGGGCGTATTTTAGCCGAGATGCGCTCACCACAGGAATCAGCGATAATGGCGCCCATGAACAGCGCAATCAAACACAACCCAGTCACTGCATTTGAGCCCATCTCAACGGCGGACATGGATGAACACGCCGGCCAAGCCGCCGCCTTTTTAAAGCTGTTGGCCAACCCCAACCGGTTGATGATTCTGTGCCACTTATTGGAAGGCGAGCTGTCGGTGTCGGCGTTGAATGCTCACCTGCCCTTATCCCAGTCGGCGTTGTCCCAGCACCTGGCGGTGCTTCGCCACGCCGGGGTGGTCAGCACCCGCCGCGAGCACCAAGTGATTTTCTACAGCTTGGCGTCAGTCGAGGTCACCGAGGTCATGAGTGTGCTGTACCGCCAGTTCTGCCAACCCACCCCGTAACACACCGCCACCGCGCGCCGCGCTCGGTGCTGGGTTGTGGACCCGTGGGTTGTGGATCCATGGCGTGGCGCTGGGCCATTGGCTTGCATATATATTAGTGTGCCCTTATATTAGAACCGTGCGGTGACACACCGCGCATCGATCACATTTTATCGATCACATTTTAAGGAGCGAACCGATATGAACATTGATCGCACGGTCATGGCGTTTGCAGGGTTTGTGGTGTTGGTGAGCGTGGGCTTATCGCACTGGCACAGCCCTTACTGGCTGTTTTTAACGGCGTTTGTCGGCCTGAACCTGTTGCAGGCGGCATTCACGGGCTTTTGCCCACTGGCCATGGTGCTCAAGCGCTTTGGGCAACACCCAGGCGTGGCGTTTAAATGAGCCTGGCAACGCAGCTGAAAACGCTCGCCATCGGCGTGTTGGGGCTGGGCGTTGTCTTATCGGCGCACGCGCAGACCGACGCCAATGCCACCGCGGGTTCAACCGCAACCGACGAGGATGCCGTGCCGCAACTTTTCGTCACCGTCACCGGTGCCAACCCGCAACAGCGCGCCATGCCTTTGGTGCTGTCCAACCAAGCGCTCCAGCAAGGCGCCACGGTGCGTGTGTTGCTGTGTGACGCTGGCGGTGAATTGGCCCTGGCTGAGTATGAAGCCAGCCCACTGGCGCCCCGCGGCATGACGCCACAAGACTTGCTCAAAAGCCTGATCCAACAAGGGGCCCAAGTTGAGGTGTGTGCGATTTTCTTGCCGAACACAGGCCACACCCAAGCCGATTTGATGCCGGGCATCGGGGTGGCCAAGCCGCAAGACGTTGCCGCGTTCATGCTCGAGCCCAATACCCGGCTGTTCACCCACTAGACCCTCAGCCAACCGCGGGCTAACGTTGTCTTAACCGGATAAACAACGACTTATCTCACCCGTTCATCTGGAGCAGTGCACACTGCGCCAGATCATATAGAATAGCTTCCAATTCCGACCCAAAGCCTCGGTGCTTGGGTCCACGCCTGCAACGGTGTCGTGCGCATCCTTTGCGCCTGACCAAAGGAGTTTTCTATGCATCTTTTCGAAACCCTCTCATCGACAGAACACGAACAAGTGGTGTTTTGTCACAACAAGGATGCGGGACTGAAAGCCATCATTGCGATTCACAACAGCACGCTGGGTCCTGCACTCGGCGGGCTTCGGATGTGGCCGTACGCCAGTGAGCAAGAGGCGGTGGATGATGTGTTGCGCTTGTCTCGGGGGATGACATACAAAGCCGCTGTGGCTGGCTTGAATTTGGGCGGCGGCAAGTCCGTCATTATCGGTGATCCAAGAACCGATAAGTCCGAGGCGTTGTTTCGAGCCTTTGGTCGATTCATTGACTCTATGAAAGGCCGCTACATCACCGCAGAGGATGTCGGTATCGATGTCAATGACATGGAGTTTGTTTTCCAAGAGACAGACAACTGTGTGGGCGTGCACCAAGTCCACGGCGGCTCGGGTGACCCATCACCATTCACGGCCTACGGCACCCTGCAAGGCATTCGCGCCAGTCTCCAGCACCGCTTTAATGATGAGACCATCGGTGATTATTCGTATGCCGTCCAAGGCGCGGGCCACGTGGGCTTGGAGTTGATCAAACTGCTGCGCGCCAAAGACGCGAAAGTATTTGTCACCGACATCAACCAAGAATTGATCCAACGCGCGGTCGACTTGGGTGCCGAGGCCGTCGGCTTGGATGAGATTTTTGATGTGGATGCCGATGTGTTTTGTCCCACCGCACTCGGTGCGGTGATCAACGAAGAAACCATCCCCCGGTTCAAGTTCAAGATTATCTGTGGTGCAGCGAATAACCAGTTGGCCAATGAAGAATGCGGCAATGAACTCGAGCGGCGCGGCATTTTGTATGCGCCCGACTACGCGGTCAATTCCGGCGGCTTAATGAATGTCTCGATTGAGTTCGAAGGCTACAACCGAGAGCGCGCCGAGCGGATGATGCGCACCATTTACTACAGTGTTTCCAAGATTTTCCAAATCGCCAAACGCGATGGCATTCCTTCGTGGAAAGCGGCCGACCGAATGGCTGAAGAGCGCATCGCGATGATCGGCAAACTCAAACTGCCCTTTATGGGCCGTTCTCATCGCTTCCCAGGCAGAGACCGAAGCGCTGCACAATCGGCATGAGGGCAACCGACGACATCGATATGCTCCGCGAGAGCGTTCGACGGTTTGCCGAAGAGGCCATCGCCCCACGCGCCGAAGACATCGACCGCTCGAACACCTTCCCACACGAGCTGTGGGCGCAGCTGGGTGAGTTGGGTTTGTTGGGCATCACAGTGCCTGAGGAACACGGGGGTGCTGGGTTGGGCTACTGGGCCCACTTGGTGGCGATGGAAGAAATCTCACGAGCATCGGCCTCGGTGGGCTTGTCGTATGGCGCACACTCAAACCTGTGCGTCGACAACCTCTACCGCAACGCCACACCCGCGCAACGCGAGAAGTACCTGCCCAAGCTGATCAGCGGCGAGTGGCAAGGCGCCTTGGCGATGTCAGAGCCTGGCGCAGGCTCGGATGTGGTCGGGTCCCTGGCGTGCAAAGCGACACTCGAAGGCGATGTTTGGGTGGCCAACGGTTCAAAAATGTGGATCACCAACGGCCCAGAGTGCGACGTGGCCATTGTCTATATGCGCACCGCACCCGCCGAGACTGGCTCGCGGTCGATCACCGCTTTCATCGTGGAAAACGACATGCCTGGGTTTTCGAAAGCCCAAAAGCTCGACAAGTTGGGGATGCGAGGCTCGAATACCTGCGAGCTGGTGTTTGATGGCTGTGAGATTCCCCAACAAAATGTCTTGGGCGAGGTCAACCAAGGCGTGGCGGTGATGATGACAGGCCTCAACTCAGAAAGGCTGGTGCTCAGTGGCGGCCCCATTGGCATCATGCGCGCGGCACTGGATCTGATGCTGCCCTATGTCAAACAGCGCCAGCAGTTTGGCCGCACCTTGGGCCAAATGGGCGTGATCCAAGCCAAGATCGCCGATGCCTACACCGCGCTGGTCTCGAGCACGGGCTTGGCCTACCAAACGGCCCAAGATTACGATCAAGGCCACCAGTCGCGCGCGGATGCGGCCGCGTGCCTGCTGCACGCGTCCACCTCGGCGGTGCAAGTCGCATTGGAGGCCATCCAAACCCTCGGCGGCAATGGCTACATCAATGAATACCCGGCTGGACGCCTGTTAAGAGACGCCAAGCTTTATGATATTGGTGCCGGCACCAACGAAATCCGCCGGTTGCTGATCGGTCGGGAGTTGATCGACAGCATTGAATAACCCAAAGCCAAATAGACACTGAGACAAAAATGACAGACCTGACCCCACAAGATGTTGTGATCGTGGCAGCCCAACGAACCGCCATTGGTGCCTTCCAAGGCCAGTTTGCCAACACCTCAGCCACCGAACTGGGGGCCGCGGCCATCCGGGGTGCACTGGACCAGTGCGGCCTGGCGGCCGACAAGGTCGACCAAGTCATCATGGGGTGTGTGCTGCCCGCGGGGCTGGGGCAAGCACCAGCGCGGCAAGCCATGGTGGCGGCCGGCTTACCGATGAGCACCGCCGCAACGACGATCAACAAAGTCTGCGGCTCGGGCATGCAATCGATCATTCTGGCTCACGACATGATCAAAGCCGGCAGCGCAAATTGTGTCGTGGCCGGGGGCATGGAGTCGATGACACGCGCACCGTATCTGGTCGACCGAGGCCTTCGCATGGGTCACTCAAAAGCCTTGGATCACATGTTTTTTGATGGGCTGCAAAACCCCTACGACGGCCAAATGATGGGCCAGTTTGCAGAACACTGCGCCAGTCAAAAAAGCTTCAACCGCGCCGAGCAAGACGCCTTTGCCCAACAATCCGTTGAGCGGGCGATGGCCGCGATTGAGTCAAAAGCCTTCGCCGCTGAAATCACGCCGGTGACAGCGAAGGGCCGGAAAGGCGAAACGCGCATCGATCAAGACGAAGAGCCCGGCCGATGCAACATTGACAAAATGCCCCAGCTGAGACCAGCGTTTGCCAAAGACGGCACGGTCACCGCCGCGAGCTCTTCAAAAATATCCGACGGGGCCGCGGCGCTGGTGGTGATGTCAGCCGAACGCGCCCACGCCTTGGGCCTCACCCCACTGGCTCGGATTGGCGCCCACGCCGGCCACGCCCAGGAACCGGAGTGGTTCACCACAGCACCGATCGGTGCGATCGACAATGTCTTGACCAAAGCGGCATGGGATGGGGCGTCGGTGGACCTCTACGAGATCAATGAAGCGTTTGCCGTGGTCACCATGGCCGCCATCCAAGCCCACAACCTTGACCCCGACCGGGTCAACGTTTTTGGTGGTGCATTGGCGTTGGGTCACCCCATTGGCGCCAGCGGGGCCCGAGTGGTGGTCACGTTGCTCAATGCGCTGACACATCACAACAAGACCCGCGGCGTGGCCTCGTTGTGCATCGGCGGGGGCGAGGCCACCGCGCTGGCCGTCGAGCGGTTGTAGCCCAATCCAATGGCAAACGCCCCGGCGATCAAAATTGTCGAAGTGGGCCCCAGGGATGGGCTGCAAAGCGAGCCGTATACTGTCCCCACATCAATCAAGGTGGAATTGATTGATCGACTCGCCGATGCGGGGTTGGGTGTCATTGAAACCACCAGCTTTGTCTCCGATCAAGCCATCCCGCAACTGTCCGATGCCGAGTCGGTCTATGCCCGCCTCAATCGCCGCGAGGGGGTTCGATACCCCGCACTGGTGCCCAACGAGCGCGGCTATGAGCGCGCTCGGGCCGCGGGGATCAACGACATTGCGGTGTTTACCGCAGCATCGGAGGCGTTCAACCAACACAACATCAATTGCTCCATCGAGCAGGCCATGGCCCGGTTTGCGCCCGTTATTGCCCGCGCCCAAGCCGATGGGGTGAGTGTTCGCGGTTACGTCTCCACGGTGATGGGTTGTCCTTACCAAGGCGATGTGCCCGTGAATGATGTGGTCCGTGTCTGCGAGGCCTTGCATTCGGCGGGCTGTTACGAAGTCTCGCTGGGCGACACCATCGGCGTGGGCACCACACGACAGGCCCAAGCACTGATTCGTTCGGTGGCCCAATCGATACCGATTGAGCAATTGGCGATCCATTTTCATGACACCTATGGTCAGGCCTTGGCCAATATCTTTGCTTGCCTGGAGCTGGGCGTGAAGACCATCGACAGCTCGGTGGCGGGCTTGGGTGGTTGCCCGTACGCGCGCGGGGCCACTGGCAATGTCGCCACCGAAGATGTGATCTACATGCTCGATGGCATGGGGCTTTCCACAGGGGTGGATTTATGGACACTGGCACAAACCGGGCGCTGGATTGCCGCTGAGCTGGGCAGACCCCACTCCAGAGCCGGTCAAGCGGTGTTAAAAACCCGCCAATAAACCCAACCCAGGGTTGGTCTATAGACAAAAAACACAGCAACGCGTGACCACCAACAGGACAGCACGATGGACAAGACAGCAATCAAAGCAGTGATTACCGGCGGCGCCTCTGGCTTGGGCCAAGCCGTGGCCAAACAATGGATTGAGGCGGGCGCCCAAGTGGTGTTGGTTGATCTCAATGACGCCGGGGCGACAGGCTTTGTGGCCGCCCAGCACAGCGATCGATTGCATGCCATCCAGGCCGACGTCACCGATGAGCAAGCGATGGAACACGCGATGGACAAGGCCCACAACGCCATGGGTGGATTGAATGTCTTGGTCAATTGTGCCGGGATTTTGGGGCCGGGCCGGGTGTTGGGCAAGCAAGGGCCCATGCCGCTGGAGAACTTTGCAAAGACCGTGGCCGTGAATCTCATTGGCAGTTTTAATGCCGCCAAAGCCGCCGCGGCTTGGATGCAACACAACAACCAAGCCAACGACAACGGGGTGATCATCAACACCGCATCAATCGCCGCCTTTGAGGGCCAGATTGGGCAAGCGGCGTATTCTGCATCCAAGGGCGGTGTGGTCGGCATGACATTGCCGATGGCCCGAGAGCTGGCCCGATTCCATATTCGTGTCATGACCATTGCGCCCGGGGTGTTTCATACCCCCATGGTCGATGGCATGACCCCAGAGATTCAAGACAGCTTGAGTGCCGGCATCCCCTACCCCAGCCGGCTGGGCCAGGCCGAAGAATTCGCCCAATTGGCCACCCACATCGTCGATAATCCATACCTCAACGGCAGCGTTATCCGACTCGATGGTGCTGCCCGTTTGGCTCCCAAATAATCACAGAGGCCGTCATGATCGACTCAATCACACAATGGGCTGCAAACTTTGATCTCCAATTGATCAGCCGACTGGGCATCGACTTTGCCGTGGCTGTGGTCATTGTTGTCATCGGCCGATGGGTCGCCAAAGCCTTGGTGGCCGCGCTCAGACGCGCCTTCACCAAAAAGCAACTCGATCCTTTGTTGATTGATTTCACCACCAACATTTTATACGTCATCTTGCTGGGGGCGGTGGTGTTGGTTGGGGTGGCTTATGTGGGCGTCGATATCACGCCACTGATGGTGTTGCTCGGCGGCTCAGCCCTGGCCATTGGTCTGGCGTTGCAAAGCTCACTGTCAAACTTTGCCTCTGGGTTGATGCTGGTGGCTTTTCGACCCTTCACCCAAGGTCACTTTGTCGAGGCCGGCGGTGTCAGTGGCACCGTTGCGCACGTGGGGATTTTCAATACCGATTTGGTCACCCCCGACAACCGCCACATTGTCGTGCCCAACAGCCAAATCACAGGCTCGAGCATCACCAACTATTCGGCCTATGGCACCCGGCGCATTGACCTTTTAATCGGCGTGCATTACGACGATGACCTCAAACTTGCCAGGGACACCATCGCGGCCGTGTTCGCCAAGCACGACAAAGTGCTCGACGACCCAGCCCCACAGATTCTGATCATGGACTTGGCCGATTCAGCCGTGAACATTGCCGCTCGCCCGTGGGTGAATGCTGATGACTATTGGGTGGTGCGCTCAGAGCTTCTTGAACAAATCAAAGTCGCGCTCGAGGCCGCGGGGTGCTCCATTCCTTACCCCCAAACCGACTTGCACATCCAATCACTCAGCGACCTCAAGCCCAATTAAAGCCGAATGCCCCGCCCGAACGCGGCTTGGGCCAGTGTGGTCAGTCGTCGTCTGAGGCGATGCTTTTGATGATGTAGCCACCGGATTTTTCATCGTGCTGGAGGACGAGCAACCCCTGAGTTTGGGCCTCTTCGAGCAATTGATTGAAACTTTTAAACCCATGGTAGCTCTCTGAAAAGCCGGGTTTTCTGCGCTTTAAGGCTTGCTTGATCATTGAGCCCCAAATTTTGCCGCCGGCATCGCGATCGGCAAACAAAGCCTCGGCCGTGGCCAGAACCAAATCAAAGGCTTCTTGTTTTTTCTCATCCACCCCTGGGGCTTTGGTGGTTTTTTTCGAGGCCGACTTTTTTTTGGCCTTTTTCTTTTTACTGGGCGTTTTCTTCTTGGTTTGGCGAATCAAGTCGTCATAGAAAATAAACTCATCGCAGTTGGCCATCAACAGATCCGATGTTGAGCTTTTCACGCCCACACCCACCACGGTTTTGTTGTTCTCCCGAAGCTTGGATACCAAAGGTGAAAAGTCAGAATCCCCACTGATGATGACAAAGGTATCGACATGCGCTTTGGTGTAGCACAGATCAAGCGCATCCACCACCATCCGAATGTCGGCTGAGTTTTTCCCAGACTGTCTGACGTGGGGAATGTCGATCAATTCAAAGGCCGCCTCGTGCATGGCCGGTTTGAATTCAGCGTAGCGGCCCCAGTCACAGTAGGCCTTTTTAACGACAATGTTGCCTTTGAGGAGCAACCGCTCGACAACTTTTTCGATATCGAATGCGGCATAGCGCATGTCGCGAACACCCAGTGCGATGTTCTCAAAATCGCAAAAGAGCGCGAGGTTGCGGGTGGTGGTATCGGTCATGGGACGATCAGCCTTTTAATTCAGGGCGGTTTTTAAAGAAGTCCAATGCATTGGGGTTGGCCAGTGCAGAGGTATTTTTAACAGGCCTGCCATGGATCACATCACGAACCGCCAATTCTGTGATTTTTCCAGACACTGTTTTTGGGATATCAGGCACTTGACACACCACAGCGGGCACGTGGCGCGGCGTGGTGTTTTGGCGAATCTGTCGTTTAATGGCATCAATCAAGGCTTGGTCAAGTTCGAGACCGGGACGCAACACCACAAACAAGACCACGCGGACATCACCGTCAAATTCTTGGCCGACACACACCGATTCCAACACCTCGTCAACCTGATCGACTTGGCGGTAGATTTCTGCGGTGCCAATGCGCACCCCCCCTGGGTTCAGGGTAGCGTCTGAGCGGCCTTGAATAATCAGCCCACCCCGATCGGTCAGACAGGCATAGTCGCCGTGGCTCCAAACGCCTGGGTGGGTCTCAAAGTAAGCCGATTGGTAGCGCCGGCCGTCGTCATCGCGCCAAAACCCCACCGGCATGCTCGGAAACGGCATCGAGCAGGTCAGCTCGCCGGTTTCATTGACCACAACCTCGCCTTGATCGTTGCGGATTTCGACTTTCATGCCCAAGCCTGGACTTTGCAGCTCGCCCTTGATCACCGGCTTGAGCGGGTTGCCCAGCGCAAAGCACGAGACAATGTCGGTCCCCCCCGAAATCGAGGCCAACTGGACATCGGCTTTGATGTCTTCATAGACATAGTCGAACGACTCGGGCAGCAACGGCGAGCCAGTCGATAAGATGGCTTTCAACGCCGACAGGCGGTGCGTTGTGGCCGGTCGAATGCCGGCTTTGTCGCACGCGGCAATCCACTTGGCGCTGGTGCCAAACACGTCGATGTCCCACTCATCGATGAGATCCCACAACACATTCCCATCGGGATAAAACGGCGAGCCCTCATACAAGACAATGGTCGCCTCAGCGGCCAAAGCGCTGAGCAGCCAGTTCCACATCATCCACCCACAAGTGGTGAAATACAGCATCCGCTCGTTGGCTTTTAAGTCCGTGTGCAGCACCAACTCTTTGAGATGTTGCAACAGACTGCCCCCTTGGCCATGCACGATGCATTTGGGCACGCCGGTGGTGCCCGATGAGTACAAGATATACAGCGGGTGGTCAAACGGCAGGCGCAAAAACTCAATGGCCTTGGGTTGGTCGGCCACCCAAGCGCTGTAGTCCACGGCGTTGTCTGTTGCCAAAGTGTTGGGGTGGTCTGGGATGTGCTCAACCACCACCACCGTGTGCACGCTCGCCAGCGCGTTGACCGCCTCGCTGACTTTGTCCAAACAGTCGTGGACCTTGCCGTTGTACCGATAAGCATTGGCGCAGATCAGCACCACCGGCTCGATTTGGCCCAAGCGGTCCAACACCCCGCGAACACCAAAGTCCGGTGAACACGACGACCACACCGCACCGATGGCATTGGCCGCCAAACACCCCACCACGGTTTCTGGGATGTTGGGCAGCCACCCGGCCACCCGATCACCGGGTTTCACGCCTTGGGCTTTGAGCGCATTGGCCAGTTGGGCCACCGCTTGGTATAACTCGGCGTGGCTGAGCGTTCGCCGCGCGCCGCTTTCATCGGCAAACACCACCGCCACACCATCATCGCGGCGCTTGAGCAGGTTTTCGGCATAACTGAGCTGGGCCGTTGGAAACCACGTTGTGCCCGGCATTTGGCCCCAATGGGCGGTGACCGGGCTGGGTGGCACGCCGACGCCCGTCTCGTCGATCACCCCGCAATAGGCCCACAGATCCGACCAAAAGGCCTCAGGCTGGGTGATGGAGTAATCATACAAAGACGGCCAATCGACCACGCTCGGGGCGCTGTGGGCGCTCACCCGGTCGATGAAAGCGCGCATGTGGGTCGAGGCCTGCCGCGACGGGCTTGGCGACCACAGGATGTCTTTGGCTGAATCAGCCATGGGGGTTGCTATTGTTAATGATAATGGTTATCATTTAGATCAGGCTCCAAACAATTGGGTTTGAGCTGCATCGTTTACGTTGTTGAGGTCATTATGGCGCATAAAAAGACAGTCACGTTCGCCCTGGTCCACATGATCATCGCTTTTAGCGTGGTTTGGGCCCTGACCGGCTCGATTGCTTTGGGCGGTGTTGTGGCCTTGATCGAGCCGACACTCAATACCGTTGCCTACTTCTTCCACGAGAAAGTCTGGGAGCGGTTCACCCGCAACAAGAATCGAGCCGAAGCGGGCCACACCGCCGAAGGCACCCCAACCCACCCCTAAAGCGCGCTTTCAAGCTCCGGCAGCAGCTGGAATAAATCACCCACCAGCCCCAGATCAGCGACCTCAAAAATCGGTGCATCGGGGTCTTTGTTGATGGCCACGATGGTGCCGGCGTCTTTGATCCCAGTCAGGTGCTGAATGGCCCCTGAAATCCCCACCGCGATATACAGATCAGGCGCGATGATCTTGCCGGTTTGTCCGACTTGCAGCTCGTTGGGCACATACCCCGCATCCACCGCCGCGCGCGAGGCCCCCACCGCCGCACCCAGCTTTTTGGCCAGCGACTCAATCAAAGCGAAGTTCTCGGTTGACCCCATCGCCCGCCCACCGGAGACAACCACCGTGGCCGACGACAGATCAGGCCCCTCTCCCGAGGACCCTTCAGCACCCACGTATTGGGTGTGGCCAGGGTCTTGGGCCTGTGGCGCCAGCGACTCAATGGGGGCCGATCCCGAGGCCTCAACGGCTGCAAACGACGCCGTTCTGACCGTGGCCAACACCGGCGAGATGCCCTCGGGCACTTTGACCGTGACAATCGCGTTGCCGGCATAGATGGGCCGTTTGAACGTGCGCGCATCAATGACCGCCATCACATCAGACACTTGATTGCGGCCCAACAAGCCAGCCACCCGCGGCAACAGGTCGCGACCGAAGGTCGTCGATGGCGCAAACACATGGGTGTAGTCTGCGCTCAACGCCACCACCTCAGGCGCCCATCGGGCCGCCAATGCCGGCGCCAATGAGGCGTCTTCCATGACCCGAACGCGGGTCACCCCAGCCAATTGCGCGGCTTGTTCGGCAATGGCTTGGAGCCCTTGGCCAAACACCACCACGTCGATGGCCTCAGCACCCAAGCCATGCGCGCCTTGAACGGTCTTTGCTGTGGCCGGTGACAGCGATGCGCCATCGTGTTCTGCAATGATCAGTGCCTTCGCCATCACAACAACCCTCTTGTTTTCAGTTCATCCACCAACTGGGCGACATTCTCGACGGTCTTGCCTCCACCGCGTTGCGGCGGCGGCTCGAAGGCCACCATCTCAAAATCTTGCGCGGTGCTGAGCCCCAGCGCATCCAACGGCTGGCTCTCCAACGGCTTTTTCTTGGCTTTCATGATGTCAGGCAGCTTCACAAACCTCGGCTCATTCAAACGCAGATCAACCGTCATCACCGCAGGCAGCTCGACCGCGATGGTTTCAAGGCCAGCGTCCACTTCGCGGGTGACTTCGGCGCGCTGATCTGTCAATTCGATTTTCGAGGCAAACGTGGCTTGGGGTCGGCCCCACAATGCCGACAGCATCTGACCGGTCTGCGAGCAGTCATCATCGATGGCTTGTTTGCCCATCAACACCACATCGGGGGATTCGGTCTCAACGACTTTGAGCAAGGCCTCGGCCGCGGTCAAAGGCTGCACCCACCGATCGGTCTCCAATAAGATGGCGCGATCGGCGCCCATCGCCAAACCGGTTCTGAGTTGTTGTTGACTGGCCTCAGGACCAATCGACACCACCACAATCTCATCGGCTTGGCCGCGTTCTTTGATGCGGATCGCCTCTTCCAAAGCGATTTCATCGAACGGGTTGATGGACATTTTAACGCCCTCGGTTTCCACACCCGAGCCGTCATTTTTGACCCGCACGCGGACGTTGTAGTCGACCACGCGCTTTAAAGTCACCAGTATTTTCATGTGCTGAGACGCCGTTTATGCCAAGCGTTTATTGTACCCGCTCAACTGGCCGTTTTGGGTCAAGGCGCCAACACCTCCAAGGCGGGCGCTTCCACCAAAAATACCCCCTCACCGCCATTGTCAAACTCAAGCCAAGTGACCGCCAACCGGTGTCGCTGCGCCCAGGCGTCAAACGCGTCTTGGGCCTCCCCCACCTCGCAGATCAGCACGCCACGTTCGGTGAGATGCGAGCGCGCTTGTTGGACCAATGGAATCACGACATCCAATCCCTGCTCGCCTGCCACCAAGCCAAGCCTGGGTTCGTGGCCATACTCGCGGGGCAGTGTCGCCATTGAGCGCTCGGGCACATACGGCGGGTTGGCCAAGATGACATCAAACCGCTCACCAGGCAGCGCAGAAAAGAGATCCGATGTGTGGACGTCAACCTGCCCACTGAGCCTCAAGCGGTGAATGTTGTCTTCGGCCAAACGAACGGCGGCTGGGCTGATGTCGACCGCTTCGACGCGAAGGTGGGGCCATGTCTTGGCGGTCAAACACGCCAAACACCCACACCCGGTGCCCACATCCAACACCCGCTCGATGGCATCGATCGCCACCCAAGGCGCAAACCCCTGACCAATCAGTTCTGCAATCGGCGAGCGCGGCACCAGCACGTCGGCGGTGACTTTGAACTGGCATCCCCCCAGCCAGGCCTCACCGATCAGGTGGGCCAACGGCTGGCGGGTGCTGATGCGTTCGGCCAACACCGTGTTGAGCTTTTCGATGGCCTCACCGTTGAGTCCCCGATCAGCGACCTCATCACCAAAGTCGGGGGCCACATCCAAGCCCCACGCCACCATCCAGCAGGCCTCATCCCAGGCGTTGTCGGTGCCGTGGCCAAAATAAAGGCCCGCTTGGTCCATGGCCTGAGCCGCATCACTCACCCAATCGCGCACACGCATTGTTTGTGGGGCTTGGCCGGTCATCGCTTCAGATTCCGTTGACTGAGACTCGCTATAATGCCTGATATGAAACCACGAATCATTCAAACAGGCAGTCGGGGCAACGCCATTGTTGTGGCACTGGTGTTGCTCGCTGCCATCGCCGCGGGGATCATGTTCTCTCGGGGCGTGTTGGACCAAAGCCAAGAACTTCGCGCCGCGTCGGTGTTTCCCACACCCCGGTTGCTCAATGAATTTGAGTTGGCCACCGCTGAGGGTGAGGTCTTTGACGAACAGACCTTGAAAGGCCAGTGGACCTTGCTGTTTTTTGGCTTCACCAACTGCCCCGACATTTGTCCCGACACGCTGGCGAGCTTGTCGCAGTCCATGGACGCGCTTCGCTTGATGAAAAAAGACCCGCTCCCTGAGGTGGTGTTTGTGTCTGTCGATCCCAAGCGCGATCAAGGCGAGCTGTTGTCTGACTATGTGGCTTGGTTTGATGAGGCCTTCACCGCGGTCACCGGCAATGATGATCAGCTGGCGGGCTTAACCCAACAATTGGGCGTGATCTTTGTTCGTGATGAGGCCGATCCTCAAACCGGCTACTACAACGTCGATCACTCGGCGGCGGTGATGATCATCGACCCCGAAGGTCGTCTGTATGGTCGCTTTGGGCACCCGTTGAATCCCGATGATGTCACCGCGGATCTGTTCCAGATCACATCATGAGACCGCATCTGGGCCAAACGATCCGCGTTTGGCCCCAATACCTTCTGCCCAAACACGCCCTCACCCATCTTGCTTGGTGGGTCTCCAACGTTCGGTGGCGGCCGTTCAAGAATGCCTTCATCCGGTTATTCGCCCGCTTGTTTCGGGTGAACCTCGAAGAGGCCATCGACGCTGACCCGGACGCCTACCCACACTTCAACGCCTTTTTCACCCGCGCACTCAAACCGAACGCGCGGCCG
This sequence comes from Wenzhouxiangella sp., assembly GCA_031580925.1. Lineage (GTDB taxonomy): Bacteria > Pseudomonadota > Gammaproteobacteria > Xanthomonadales > Wenzhouxiangellaceae > Wenzhouxiangella. The sequence continues at coordinate 36,978 of JAVLCB010000011.1, read as the reverse complement.
ATTGCTCAATCCCCGTGGGTGGCCCCCGCCGATGGCACCCTGTCACAATTGGGGACCCTGTCAGGCGCTCAAGCCAACCAGCTGATCCAGGCCAAAGGCCTCGATTACACCCTCGAGGCGCTGGTGGGACGAGACACCGGGCTGGCGCCATACCGCGGGGGTCAGTGGATGACCATTTACCTGGCCCCCTTCGACTACCACCGCGTGCACATGCCCGCCGATGGGCGCTTGATCCAAGCAACCCGGCTGCCCGGCGAGCTGTTCAGTGTGTCTGATCAAACCGCCGCCATCATCCCAAGGCTGTATGCCAGAAACGAGCGGCTGGTGGCGGAGTTTCAGCACAACGACCGTCCCTTTATGGTGGTGATGGTGGCCGCGTTGATGGTCGCAGGCATCGAGACGGTGTGGGAGGCCCCAACCAGCCGCCGACCCGGAGCACGCCCAAGCACCATCACCCCAGCGGGGATCGAACTGGCCAAAGCCGACGAGATGGGTCGTTTTCATTGGGGTTCAACCGTGATTGTCATCACCCCACCCGACAGCCCGCCGTGGCGTGATGAACTCCAAGCAGGACAAACCGTTCGTCTCGGTCAAGCGCTGACCCGCTGAGTGCCAAGCGCCAAAAAAAGGTGAGAGCCGACCGATAAGCCGGGTTCTGTCGTGGACAGCCATTCATCTGCGATGGTTGTCACCAACCACCTGTAGCGGCCTACCCGGATGCGGCGCGGGCCACGCCATGGCATCCCTATTTGGCCTTGCTTCGAGTGGGGTTTACCGTGCCGTCTGAGTTGCCCCAGACGCGGTGCGCTCTTACCGCACCATTTCAACCTTACCTGTGCCCAAAGGCCATCGGCGGTATATTTTCTGCTGCACTGGCCGTCGGTTGAGCGTCACCGCATCAACCGCCCAGGCGTTACCTGGCACCCTGCCCTATGAAGCCCGGACTTTCCTCCACACCATTCAATCGATGCAGCGACTGTCTGGCCGACTCTCAGCCCACAAGCATAGCCGATCGGGCGGTTAGACGGAAGCTTTCTCCAACAGTGCATCGGCCACCATCCACAACCGCCACTGCGCGCTGTCCAGTGCAAGCGCGCGTTGCAAATGACGCGCGGCTTGATCGGCGATGGACTGGGGGCTTTGGGGTTGCTGCGCCGGTCCAATCTCAAGGTGTCGCTGGCCTGTTTCGGGATCAAACCCACACCGATAAAAGACATACTGGATGCGTTCACGGCACAGCATGTCCAACAGGCCTGAACGAATCCGAACGTGGTTGGTGTCTGCTCGACCGGTGAGCGTGGGCCGACCGTCGGCTGGGGCGTCAATCAAAATCACCGGGGTGGCATCCTCGGCCAACGCGTCCATGATTTGGGCGTACGCCCCACCAACGCGAATCGACCCACCAAAACGATCAATGGCTTTCAAGTGCAACCGGTGCGCGGCTTTGGCCGCTGAATTGGCCCACACCGATTCGGGCTCTTGGCGGTAGACAAAGCGCGGCTTGAGGCCTTGGGCGCACAAGTGGGCCAAGGTGGGCATGCCCGCGCCCCAGTGGGTCCCCAGTGCAATAAACGGTGCCTGTGGCCAGTGGCCACTGACCGCCACGTCCTGGCTCAACCGAGCCACCGAGCCAAACGCGCCCACCCAGTCGTCGCGTCGATCGAGCGCGGCGGTGAGCGCGTGGCGAAGCGGCCAGCCCTCATCGATGGCAAAGCCGTGGCGCGTGGCGATTATTTGATGCGCAAGCGCCGCCTCCTTCGCCCCAACAAAGCGCTCGGCGTGGCGCCGAAGCGCCGGGGTGTTCACCCCTCGACGCCAGACCGCATCCCACATCGGCAGCCACAGACAAGACCACACGCTCATGGTCGAAGCATCCGAAGCCACCACCAGAAGTTGACCAAGCCCATCATCGATGCCGCCACGTAGGTTAGTGCTGCTGCCGATAAGATCTTGCGAGCGTGGGGCTCATCGGCGGGTTTCAAGTAACCGCCCTTGGTCAACAGCGGCAACGCACGCCGGAAACTGGCGTCCCACTCGGTGGGCAGTGTCACCAAATGAATGACAATGCCCGATCCCAGTGCGGCCAAGCCCACAGCCAAAAAGACCAGCCCCGCGCGGGGCATGCGCAACGCCACCATGGCAATCGGCATCAGGCCAATCATGATCAGACCCAACCGCTGGAAACGCTGCATCCACGCCACCCATTGGGTGCGCCACATCAAAGGCCGGTAGCCATCGGCGTGTTGAATCGCGTGCCCCACCTCGTGCGCGGCGATGGTGACCGCTGTCAATGAGCGCCCCTCGAAATGGTTGGGCGACAACCGCACGGCCCGGTCGTTGGGGTCGTAATGATCACCCACTGCACCGGCTTTGGCATCCACACGCTCCACCTTCACCCCTTCCAAGCCAAGCTGGTCGAGCAGATGGCGCGCCAACTGACCCCCGGTGCCGGGGTAGCGGTCGTTGGGCTGGTCGTAGCGTCGCAACACCCGCTTGACCCACCACTGCGGCACAAACACCACCGCCGCGATCAACGCCAACACCCCCACCCAGATCATTCGCGGGTGCTGTCCTGGTTGGGCTGATCGGCCGCCTCGACCATGGCCCAGGCCTCTCGGCGCGATAAGCCACTGACCCGGGCCAACAGGCGGGCCCCTTGCGAGGGCGGCAAGACGCCTTTGAGCGCGCGCGCCAACGCGGTGGCCGACACGGCCGTGGTCGGCGCGTCGCTGCCTTGGACCACGCAGACCGCCTCACCCAAGCGTTGGTCGTCATCGGCCAACACCCAATCGTTGAGCTCGCCGACCGTGCTTTTTCGAACAGTCTCGAATTGCTTGGTCATCTCTCGGGCCAAGGTGATCGGCCGATCGGGGCCCATCACCGCTTGCATGTCCTCAAGCACCGCACCGAGATCTCGGGCCGGCGCATAAACAATCCAAGTGACGGCGTACTCAGCCAACACCATCAGTCGATTTTGGCGGGCTTGGCGCTTGGCCGGCAAAAATCCCTCAAAGAAAAACCGATCGCACGGCAAACCAGACACGCTTAACGCCGCGATCGCTGCACACGGCCCAGGCACGGGCGCCACGCGGATGGCGTGATCGTGCGCGGCCGCGACCAGCCGATACCCTGGATCTGAGATCAATGGCGTGCCCGCATCGCTGACCAGCGCGACATCGTGCCCGGCGGACAGCGCCTCAATGAGTTCACCGAGCCGGCCCGACTCGGAGTGTTCATTGACGCTGATCCAGCGTTGCTGCGCGCCCGGCTCCACCAACCGCCGCGTGGTGCGCGTGTCTTCAGCGGCAACGATCGGGACTTGGCTCAAGATGTCGCGTGCTCTGTCGCTGAAGTCATCGCGGTGGCCCAACGGCGTGGCCACCACCCATAAGGTGCCTGTGTGTGTGGCGGACTCGTCGCGGGTGTTGACCATGCTTGCATTGTAAACCGGGCGTCCAACCCAAACGGTGGATGGTTTATCATCAAACCATGAGCCCAGCCTGCCCCGCACCTGCCCGCCTTGCCCGAGTTTTTGGCCTGTTGGCTGTTGTCTGTGGGGTGCTGGCCGCCTGCGCCCCCACTGGCCCCACCCGCACAGGTGAGACACGCCCCGACTTTGATGTCACCTCCAACTTGGGCGCCACCGCAGACCCCCGGGCCGCGACCACCGCGCAACAGCGCGCCGACCGAGCGGTGGCGGCGATCGAGACCGAGTTGGCATCGAATGCCCTATCGGTGCCGGCGATGCTGGATCGCTTGTCGACGTATACGATCAATGAGTTGAGCTGGCAACTTCGCCAGCAACCCAGCGACACCGCGCTGACGCCCTGGCTGGAATTGGCCTTGATCGTTCAAACCCAGAAACTGCAGCCCGAACGCCTGGACACCCAATTGGCGTTGTGGCAAACGCGTCACCGCGCCCAAATTGAGACCGCGTCACGGCACGCCGACCAAGCGCGCCAATGGGTGGATGGGTGGCGTGAACAAGCCCACGGCCCTGACACCATCGGTGTGGTGCTCCCGGGCCAATCGTCACTGGCCACGCCGGGCAAAAGAATCCGCGATGGCTTGATGAGCGCCTGGCTGAGTCTGCCAGCACAACACCGGCCGCGCCTGACGTTCTATTATGTCGATGATGACGACAGCGGCGATTTATTCCGGGCCGTCGCGCAGGCCGAACAAGACCAAGTCGAGTGGTTGATCGGACCGTTGCCCAGACAGCAAGTCGAGTTTGTGCTCAGCAACCGCTCCGCGCGCTGGTCGATGCCCACGCTGTTTTTGAACTTGCCCCGCCCAGAAGGCTTAAAGCGCGCACTTGGTAACCGTCGCCTGGCGTTTGCGTTGGATCCCGAGACCGAATCGATGTGGGCGGCCCGCCACGCCACCCGCATGGGCTTGGACCGCGCTTTGGTGCTGGCACAGGACACGGCTTGGGGCGATCGCATGGCCTCGCAATTTATCGAGACGTTCCAACAATCGGGGCACGTGATCGTCGATCAGGCCACCTACAATCCAGCGCGCGTCGATCACTCCGACCTGCTCGAGCGCGTTTTGGGGCTGGATCAGTCGAATGCACGGATTGAGGCGGTGGCTGATATCTTGGGCGAGCCGGTGGAGGCACAACCCCAGCGGCGCCAAGACATCGAGTTTATATTTTTAGCAGCACGTGCCGACGATGCCCGCCAAATCAGACCCCAGCTGCGCTTTTTCCGAGCCGAAGACTTGCCCATCGTCAGCACATCGTATGCCGTCGATGGCGCGGTGGATGCGCGTCGCGATGTCGACTTAGAGGGTGTTTGGATGCCGATGGCGCCTTGGTTTTTGAACGAGCCCGCCACCACCGAACAACGCCGCCAAGCGCGCGCGCTCTACCCGCAATTGACCACCGCAACGCTGTCTCATCTTTATGCGATGGGCAAAGACTTGGTGATGCTGATGCGCTGGTGGGATGCGATGCAAGCAGACCCCGACTTAAACGCACCTGGTTTGACCGGTCAATTGCGGGTGGACGCTTCAGGCCAGATCCAGCGCGAGCTGCCTTGGGTGTCGATTGAAGAGGGCCGCGCCAAGCCCATGGTGTGGTGACGATGCGCTCAAGCCTGACAGGTGCCCCACGTGCTTTGATGCCATGGGCGCGCGCCGTGGCCATGGTGGTCACGTTGTTGACCTTGGCCGGTTGTGCGGTGATGGCGGTCAGTGCCGTGGTGGTGACCGCCTCGGCGGTACACGACCGTCGAAGCGTCGAGACCGTGGTCGACGATCAGCGCTTGAGTCTGGCTGTTCGCCAAACACTGAATCGCTCGAATCGGTTTGCAGGCGAGGCCAGTTTTGATGTCAGCACCTACAACGGCTGGGTGCTGTTGACCGGTGAAGTCGAGACAGCCAACATGGTTGAACACGCCACCCAGTTGATCGCTGACTTGTCCAATGTCCGGCGACTGTTTAATGAACTGGAGGTGGGGCCCACCAACACCTTGCGCCAAACCTCTCGCGATGGGTGGATCTCGTTGCAGGTCAAAGCCGCGATCGCTGACATCAAAGACCTTCCAGGCTTTGATGCCTCGCGTGTCAAAGTCACCACCCGAAGCCAAGTGGTTTACCTACAAGGTCTGGTGAGCGAGCGAGAATCAGCGCGCATCGTCGATCAGGCGCGCCAAGTCAGGGGTGTCGACAAGGTGGTGGTGGTTTTTGAACTGATGCCGACGAGCGATTAAACGCCCCAGCCGGCCAACCCCGGCCAAAAGAACAGCAGCGCCCAGACCGCCACGATGGCGTACACCGCCGCCAAGATGTCGTCGGCCATGATGCCCAACCCGCCCGCCAAATGGCGATCCAGCCAACCAATCGGCCACGGCTTGACGATATCGAACACCCGAAACATCACAAACCCCAACAGCCACACCGTCACGGTCTGGGGAACCACCAGCAACACCAGCCACATCCCCACGAACTCATCCCAGACGATGCCGCTGTGATCGTGCACACCGAGTGCTTTGGTCGCGCTTTGGCACACGTGGATACCGACAACGGCCGACACGACCACCCACGCCACCAGCGCCCACTCAGGCAGGGATGACAACGGCCACATCAACAGCCACGCCAGCGCGCTGCCGGCGGTACCGGGTGCTTTCGGGCTCAATCCGCTTAAAAACCCCATGGCGGCAAAGCCCGTCACGGACCCGGTGGCGACCCGCTTCAGTGCCGCCGCATCTTGGCTTCGCTCGGTACGCTCGGTGTTGTTCATGTCGATCTGAAATGGTCCCAGCCGTTGGTGGGGGCATCATACAACCGACCATCGGGTTGCACCAACTCAATGCCGGGCGTTTCAGTGACCTGGCCAATCACACTGGCGGGTACGCCGGTGGCTGCCACCCGCTGCAACCACGCCTTGAGTTTGTCTTGCGGCACGGCCATCAACAACTCGTAGTCGCTGCCGCCATTGAGCTGCAGCGGCCAGCGGTCGTGCTCATCCACGAACGCCTCAGCCAAGGCTTTCGAGGTGGGCAGCGCCTCCAACCACAGCGTCGCGCCCAGCCCGCACTCGGCGCTGTCAGCCGATGCAGCGAGCAGGTGCTCAAGATCAGCCAACAACCCATCGGAGACATCAACCATGGCGTGAACGTGCCCCCAAGCGCACTGCCCCACCGCGACACGGGGCGTGGGGTGGGTCAGTCTGGCCGTCAGCGCGGGGTGGCGGGCGTGCTGATCGGCAGGCAAGGCCAACGCACCGGCCACATCCCCCAACTCGCCCGTGACCACCAAGGCATCGCCGCCTCTGGCGCCATCGCGCGTGATCGCTTGGCCTCGATTGACCTCACCAAGAAGCGACACACCAATGTTCAATGGCCCACAGGCCATGTTCCCCCCGGTGAGCACGACCGTCGGGTCAGCGGCCAAGAACCCATCCAAAAACGCATCCAACCACTCGACCTCGATCCACGGCGCGTGGTTGGGCAGTGTCAAAGACAGCAACGCCCAGCGCGGGTCGGCCCCCATCGCGGCCAAATCACTGAGGTTGACGGCCATGGCCAAATGCCCGATCTGCGATGCACCCCACGCCTGGGTGAAATGACGATCGAGCACGATCGTGTCGGTGGTACAGACCAGCTGCTTGTCGGGATCGGGCGACAGCACGCACCCGTCATCGCCGATGCCGACCGCCACCGTGTGGTGGCTTGGGATGCGTTGCCCGATGCGCTCGATGAGATCAAACTCCGAGCTCATGGGTGCTGGATTTCGACTGCTCTCAATTGATTGGCCAGACGATCCATCACGCCATTGATAAACGTGTGGGCGTTTTCAGAACCAAACCGGTGCGACAGCTCGATGGCTTCATCAATCACCACCCGATACGGCACTTCGGGGTGGTGCAGCAGCTCGTTGATGCCCAAACGCAGCACGGCGCGCTCCATTTGATCAAGGCTGGCATCCACGCGCTCCAACGCTGGCGCGATGAGCTCATCGATTTGATCTTGGTGTTTGACCACCTCGCGAAAAAGCGTTTGGAAGTAGGCTTCATCGACGCCGTCGAAGTTTTGCTCTTCTGTGAACTGACGGATGATCGCGCTGGGCTCATCGTGGTTGAGTTGCCACTGATACAGGGCCTGCAACGCCCGTCGGCGGGCGCGTTGGCGCGCTTCAAATGGACGCTCAGAACTCATCGGGACTCGACCACAGTGACTGGGTTTGACTCAATGCAATCATTTCGACAACCGCCATGGCCACCTCGCGGCCTTTGTTCTTGCGGGCGGGGTCAGAGCGCTCCAGCGCTTGCTCGCCATTGTCGGTGGTCAACACACCAAACCCCACCGGGACGCCGGTCTCTAAGCCGACCTGGCCCAACCCGCGCGCGCACTCTTGGGAGATGAACTCAAAATGCGCCGTCTCACCACGAATCACGGCCCCCAAGGCGATGATGCCTTGGTGTCGGCCGGCCAGGGCCAGTTGATGGCACGCCAACGGCAGCTCCCAAGCACCGGGGACATACACCGTGGTGATGTGGTCATCTTCCATGCCCAATTCATGCAACGCTTGCCGCGCGCCTTTGAGCAAGCCGTCGGTGATCTCACTGTTGAAGCGGGCCACCACGATCGCGATTTGATCAGGAACATGGGGGCTGAATTGAGAAGCGCTCATTGCGTGTGCCTTGTGTTGTCAATTAGGGAACGATGTACTCGGTGATCTCTAGACCAAAGCCATCCAATGCGCTCAAGCGCTTCGGTGCCCCGTAGACTTGCATGCGTTGGATCCCCAACTCAGCAATGATCTGCGCGGCGATCCCGTAGCTTCGAAGTTCATAGCTGCTGTCTTGTTCTTTCGCCCCTGCATCGGCTGGGTCTTCGCCCACCTCGGCTTCCAGCAAAGAACTCATGCGCGCCGTGTCGTCTTCATCATAGCCCAAAATCAGCGCCAGTCCCCGGCCCTTTTTCTGGATATCGGCCAGCACAGGCCCCAGTGGCATGCCAAACGCTGGGTCGATAATGGCCATGACATCACCGAGCAGTTCGGGCACATGCACCCGCACCGGACACGGCTCGGCGCCTGCCACCGCACCCAGACTCAAGGCCCAGTGGAGCTTGTGATAAATGCGGTCTTTAAAGACTTTAAGCTCAAACTCTCCGTGGGCGGTCTGCACGGCTTGCTGGTGCACACACTCCACCGTTGGCTCATGGGCCACGCGGTAACGAATCAAATCAGCGACCGTGCCCATTTTGAGGCCATGGGTCTTGGCAAAGGCCTCCAGTTCTGGGCGGCGCGCCATGGTCCCATCCTCATTGAGAATTTCCACCAACACCCCAGCAGGCTCAAAGCCGGCCAACAGCGCCAAATCAAGGCTCGCTTCTGTGTGACCGGCGCGTGCCAACACGCCACCGGGCTGAGCCATCAACGGAAAGACGTGGCCGGGATGGTTGAGGTCTTTGGGGCCGGCGTCCGGGGCCACCGCCGTTCTGATCGTGTGCGCCCGATCGTAGGCTGAAATCCCTGTGGTCACCCCTTGGGCCGCCTCGATTGAAACGGTGAAGTTGGTTTGGTGGTGACGGTCGGTGTCTGAGACCATCAAAGCCAGCTCGAGTTGCTCGCAGCGCTCTTTGGTCAACGACAAGCAAATCAAACCACGGCCAAAACGCGCCATGAAGTTAATGTCTTCCGGCTTGACCAGGCTGGCGGCCATGACCAAATCGCCTTCATTTTCCCGGTCTTCATCATCCAGCATAACAACCATCTTGCCGGCGCGGATATCTTCGAGTATCGATTCAATTGAATCAAAAGCCATCAGTGTCTCACTTTGCCATCATTTGATTGAGGTAGCGGGCCAGCAAATCAATCTCAAAGTTCACGCCTTGACCCGCCTCCAACTCACCGAGTGTGGTCACCGCCCACGTGTGGGGAATAATGTTCACCCAAAACCGTCGCCCAGAGGCGTCGTCGTCGATCAGGTCATTGACCGTCAAACTCACCCCATCCAAACTGACCGATCCTTTGGGGGCAACCAACGACTCAAAGCCTTGGGGAATGACCACCTCGACCCGATGGTTGCCTGACTCAAGAGGCTCAATCTGCCATACCTTGGCCACAGCATCCACATGGCCTGTCACGTAATGCCCACCCAGGGGATCGCCCACCCTCAAGGCAGGTTCTAGGTTGACGGCATCACCCACGCCGCGCCGGCCCAAGGTGGTCTTGGCCAAAGTCTCATCGGATAAGTCAGCACTGAAGCCTTGGTCGTCCATCTCCAACGCCGTCAAGCAACACCCCGACACCGACACGCTCGCGCCTGTCTCCCACCGATCGGGGTGGAGTGTGGGGCAATTGATGCGATATCGCGCACCTTGGCCCATCCGTTGCTGTTCGCTGATCGTGCCCAAGGCTTGTATCAATCCAGTAAACATGGTCTGCCGATGCCCGTCCTCAAATGCGCTTTGTCAAACGTCGCATCGCCGCAGTCGCAAGCGACGATCGCCACCCACGTCTTGGGTGTCATGCCACACCAACCCCAGACCGTCACTGAGCGATTGGATCTCGCTCATCAACGCCATGGGTTGACCATCGCCCAACAGCACCGGCGCTTGATACATCACAAGCTCATCCATCCAGCCTGCTTGCATTATTGCGCCGGTCAATTGTGGGCCCGCTTCCACATGGACCTCATTGAACGCCTGCTCGGCCAGCCACGTCATCAGAGCCTGCAAACTCACCCGACCGGCGCTGTCGGCCGGAAGAACGCACCAGTTCATGTGCACGAAATCCTGTGCCCAGGCGGGTGCCGGTTGGGTGCTGATCACCCACAGGGGTGTATCAATATTGAGTATTTTCGCACGCTTCGGCATCCGACCGTGTGAGTCCAGAATCACACGCACGGGTTGGCGCAGCGGCCACTCAGTCTCGGCGCGCGCATTGAGCTTCGGGTCATCGGCCAACACGGTGCCGATGCCTGTCAACACCGCACACGCGCGCGCGCGCCACAAGTGACCGTCCAAGCGCGCAGCCTTTGATGTGATCCATTGCGACTGCCCATCCGGCGCGCTGCTTCGTCCATCCAGACTCACCGCCACTTTGACGCGGACCCAAGGTCGATTCTGTTGGTGGCGCTGAACAAAGCCGATGTTCAATTCACGGGCGGCCTCGGCACCGACACCCACAGACACATCAACACCTGCGCTTTTAAGCTTGTCGATGCTTTGTCCGGCGGTGCGTGCATCGGGGTCTGTCATCGCCACCACCACGCGCGCGACCTGTGCCTCAATCAACGCCTCCACACAAGGTGGCGTGTTGCCGTGGTGGTGACACGGCTCAAGCGTGACATAAGCCGTGGCCCCTTGCGCGTTTTGGCCGGCCTCGCGTAAGGCGATCACCTCCGCGTGGTCTTGACCGGCCCACTGGTGCCAACCTGCACCCACACGTTCGTTGTTGCGAACCAGCACACAACCCACGCGTGGATTCGGTGAGGTGGAATACAACCCACGCGCCGCCAAAGACAGCGCCTGATCCATCCATTCAGCATCACTTGGGCACACCACCGCGTCAGTCATCTTTTTCGTCGTCAGGCGCTGGCGCATCATCACCGATCTCTCGGAGAAGCGAGATCTGGCGGGCATCCAGCCCCGTCAACTCATCGCGCTCCAAGCGCTCAATTTCTTCGCGGAAGGCTTGGACGTCTTCAAAGCGTCGGTAGACTGAGGCGAAGCGGACGTAAGCGACTTGATCGAGTCTGGCCAACTCTTCAGCCACCCAGCCGCCCAGTTGCTGCGACGAGATCTCGGTTTCTTCGAGCGTGCGAATCCGTCGGATCAGGGTGCGCACCGCCCGCTCGACCGCGTCTGTTTCCACCGGGCGTTTTTCCAGCGCTCGGCTGATGCCACGCTTGAGCTTGTCTTCATCAAACGCTTGGCGTGTGCCATCGGCTTTGACGACGTTGGGCGCTTTCAGCTCAGGTGTTTCGTAGGTGTTGAACCGCGCGCCGCATTCGCCACACTCGCGGCGACGACGGATCTGGAAACCCTCTGAAGTCAGACGACTGTCGACGACCCGCGTCTCATCGTGATTGCAAAAAGGACACCACATTCGGGTCGGGGGTTAAAACGTATAACTCTGATAGACCGGGAAACGACGGCACAGATCGATTGCACCCTGGCGGGCAGCATCGTGCACCGACTCATCGTCCATGTGGTCGAGCACATCACACATCAACCCAGCCAAAGTCTCACACTCTTCGACGCCAAACCCGCGCGTGGTGACGGCGGGTGTGCCAATACGAAGACCCGAGGTGACAAATGGTGAACGCGGCTCACCGGGCACGGTGTTTTTATTGGCGGTGATGTGTGCCCGGCCCAGCGCCTGTTCGGCGTCTTTGCCTGTGATGTCTTTGTCGATCAGATCAACCAAGAACAGGTGGTTGTCGGTGCCCCCAGAGACCACCTTGTAGCCGCGATCGATAAACACAGACGCCATCGCACGGGCGTTGTCGACCACGTGCTGTTGGTAGACCTTGAATGAGGGCTCCAAAGCCTCCTTAAAAGCCACTGCTTTGGCTGCGATCACATGCATCAAAGGGCCCCCTTGGCAGCCCGGGAAGACCAGTGAGTTGAATTTCTTACTCACCGCCTCATCGAGGCCTTTGGACAGGATGATCCCGCCGCGCGGTCCACGAAGGGTCTTGTGGGTGGTGGAGGTGACCACATGGGCGTGCGGAACAGGGCTGGGGTACACCCCACCGGCAACCAAGCCGGCAATGTGGGCCATGTCCACCAAAAACCACGCGCCCACGTCATCTGCGATGGCCCGCATGCGCGCCCAATCGACCACTTTGGAGTAGGCCGAGAACCCACCGATGATCATCTTGGGCTGATGCTCGCGCGCCAACTCGGCCATTTGCTCGTAGTCGATCTCACCGGTGGCGTGATCGAGGCCGTAGTGCACTGCGTTGAACAACCGACCCGAGAAATTGACCTTGGCACCGTGGGTCAAGTGCCCGCCCTCAGACAGGTCCATCCCAAGGATGGTGTCGCCGTGGTTCAGCAGTGCCAAAAAGACCGCTTGGTTGGCCTGCGAGCCCGAATGGGGCTGCACGTTGGCATAGTCGGCACCAAACAACGCCTTGAGCCGCTCAATGGCGAGCTCTTCGGCCACATCGACATGCTCACAACCGCCATAGTAGCGTCGGCCCGGGTAACCCTCGGCGTATTTGTTGGTCAGCACCGACCCTTGCACCGCCATCACCCGAGGGCTGGCGTAGTTTTCGGAGGCGATCAGCTCGATGTGGTCTTCTTGGCGCGCTTGCTCGCTTCGAATGGCCGCATAGAGCTCATCATCAAAGCCTTTGACGGTGTATTGATCATCAAACATGGCCGCAATATCCCGGTTTAAAGGTGGCAAAAGCGTATGATATCACCGACCCTGCTCAGACCGTCACGCGTTTGCGCCTGGGGTCCAGGTTGACCCGGCTTAAATCCCCCTGCACATGCGGCAGTGCCAGCAGTCGTTTGTCCATCACCCGAAACCACAACGGTGGGATATACGCCAGCAAATACATCCCAAAATAGCCGCTGGGCAACCGCGGCACGTCGTCGAAGTCCCGCAATGACTGGTAGCGCCTTTGTGGGTTGGCGTGGTGGTCTGAGTGCCTCTCCAGGTGAAACAGCACCAGATTGGACATGACATGGTTGCTGTTCCAAGAGTGGTGGGGTTGGCAGCGCTCGTGGTGGCCTTGTGCATCGCGTTGGCGCAACAGACCGTAGTGCTCGATGTAGTTGGCGCTGGTCAGTTGGAACCAGGCCACGGCGTTGTGGATCAACAAAAACGCCACCGCTGGCCAACCAAAAGCCACCACCAGCGCGCCTTGGAAGACAACGGATATCAGATAGGAGTGCAAAATCTCATTGTGAATGGACCACACCGATCGGCCCCGACGGGCTTGACGTGCCTTCTCAATCTCCCAGGCGCGGATCAAGCCACCGGGCATCTCCCTGAGCGCAAACCGATAAATCGACTCCCCCATGCGCGCCGAGGCCGGATCGTCGGGTGTGGCCACGTGTTTGTGGTGACCGAAATTGTGCTCAACCGAAAAGTGCCCATAAAACGGCACCGCCAGCGCAAATTTGGCCAACCACTGGTCCACCGGATGGCGTTTGTGGCCCATCTCGTGAGCGGTGTTGACGGCCACACCGCCGGCCAGACCGGCCGTGATGGCGAGGATCAACCAACCGACTGGGCTCAAATCAGCCCGCATGGCGAAGACCACGGCACCGAGCAAGGCCACGTAGTGCAGTGGCACGGTGATCCAGGTCAAAATGCGGTAGTAGCGGTCGCTTTCCAGTTCAGGCACGACATCTTCTGGGGGGTTGGAGGTGTCCTCACCGAGCCAATAATCAAGCAACGGGATCCCAAAGTAGCTCAGCAGCATGGGCACGGCGAGGGTCCAGGTCTGATCTGTGAGGACATACAGCGCGATGGCATACACTGGAAAAAGCGGGTACACCACCGAGGCCAACCACCACGGCCGTTTGTTGTCGGTGTAGACCTTCTGCCGGCCACGCCGATCAATGAATGGATAGGTCCTAAACAACACCTCGCTCCAAAGCGAGCGAACTTGATTCAACATACCCAAATCTCCATTGTCAGCGCCAGGACCCGACCTTCAGGGCCCTTGAGCGCCCCACCAGTGTATCAGCAACCTGCCACGTCGATCGATCGTTTACAATAAGGCAAAATTGGCACCCTTTTGGGGCTGGTCGATTGAGTGTGGGTTAACGAACATTTAAGGGGCGATGGTGGTTTATGAGTGCGGTTCCCAAAACTGAACCCGAACGCTTTTGGCACGCGGTGTTCTGCAAACCACAACAAGACGCTCGTGCCGAGGAAAACCTGCTCAATCAGGGCTTTGAGGTCTTCAGGCCCAAGACCCGCAACCGGCGCGGCTCGGGCAGTCAGCGAAAAGTTGTCGTTGAATCTTTATTCCCTCGCTACGTTTTTGTCCGGCTGGGCCGGACAGGCCAAGACTGGTCACCGATTCGCTCGACCTTTGGCGCCGTTGGGTTGGTCCGGCTTGGGCAAGATGTGCCGATTGTTCCCGATCCAGTCATTGATGTGCTGCGGCTTCGGTGCAGCGAGTCGGGCATCATTGATCTGACCGGGGCGATTGAGTACCGAGAAGACGACCCCATCGAAATCATCGACGGGCCGTGCGCGGGCTATCGGGCTCTGTTCAAAGCGCGGACCAAAGAAGAACGCGTGGTGGTGTTGCTCAAACTGCTCTCGTATGAGAGAAAAATTGAAGTCCCTGAAGAATACATCCGAAAAATATAACCCCAACCCGAAAAGTCACTGGAACCGCGATGTCCAAACTCCCCCACTCTCCGTTCAAAGCCTATGATATTCGTGGCCAAGTGCCGACGCACCTCAACGCGCAGCGCGCATTTGATATTGGCCGCGCTTATGCCGATGTGATCCAACCCTCAGGACCGGTGGCGATTGGTCAAGACATGCGCCAATCCAGTGATGAGCTGGCCAAAGCCTTGATCCAAGGGCTCAACCAACAAGGCGTTGACACCGTGGATATTGGGTTATGTGGCACCGAATTGGTCTACCATGCCGCCTCGGAAACAGGCATGGGTGGTGGGATCATGGTGACTGCCAGTCACAACCCAGCCGATTACAACGGCATGAAAATGGTTCGGGAACACGCCATTCCCATCAGCGCCGATACCGGTCTGGCGCAAATCGAAGACCTGATGGTCCGCGGCGAAATAAATACCGCTGCGCCAACACCGGGATCACACACCACAGCCAATGTCACCGACGCATACGTCGAGCGCATCCAATCGATGATCGATGTTGATGCGCTCAAGCCGTTAAAGCTGGTGGTCAATGCAGGCAATGGCACCGCCGGGCCTTTTTTTGATCGCTTGGCTGAAGGCTTGCCTTTTGAGGTCATCCGCCTCCACCACGAACCCGACGGCACATTCCCCAACGGCGTGCCGAATCCCCTGTTGCCCGAGAACCGGGCCGAGACGGCACAAGCGGTGATCGCTCATCAGGCCGACTTTGGTGTCGCGTGGGACGGTGACTTCGATCGCTGTTTTTTCTTCGACCACAACGGCCGATTCATTGAGGGGTATTACTTGGTTGGGCTGTTTGCCGCGATGCTGTTGGCTCGCGACCCCGGTGAAAAAATCGTCCTTGACCCCAGGTTGACTTGGAACACGCTCGACGAGGTCGCTCGAGCAGGCGGGACTGCATTGGTCAACAAAAGCGGCCACGCCTTCATCAAAGAAAGAATGCGCCACGAGGGGGCGATTTATGGTGGTGAAATGTCCGCCCACCATTACTTCAAGGATTTCTCGTATTGCGACAGCGGCATGATTCCTTGGCTGTTGTTGGCGCAAACCATCGCCCAATCGGGCCAAACACTCGCCCAGCTTGTGGATGAACGCATCATTGCCTACCCGTGTAGCGGCGAGCTGAACTTCAGCGTCAAAGACACCGGCCAGGTCATCGATCAGGTGTTGCAACGCTATGCTCAAAAGCACCCCCAAATCGATCGCACCGACGGCATCAGTCTTGAGTTTGAGCGCTGGCGCTTTAACTTGCGCGCCTCCAACACAGAACCGGTGATTCGGCTCAACATCGAAACCCGCAAAGACGCGGATCTGTTGGCGAGTAAGACCAAAGAGCTCAGCGCATTCATTGAAAGTTTTGGACAAGGATCTGATCAATGAGCCACGCCGACACCACCGAGCCAATGGTCTTGGTCACCGGCAGCGCGGGCTTTATTGGCTCGCACGTTGCCCAAAGGCTGCTCGACGAGGGGCATCGGGTCTTAGGCCTGGATAACCTCAATGACTATTACGATGTGAGCTTAAAAAAAGCACGCCTGGCGCGGCTGGAAGAACACCCCAACTACCACCACGCCCATGCCGACCTGGCTGACCGCCAGGCCATTGAGTCGGTGTTTCGCCAACACCAACCCAGACGGGTGATCCATCTGGCCGCACAGGCCGGGGTGCGTTACGCGGCCACCAACCCACACGCCTACACCAGTGCCAATGTGACGGGGTTTTTGCACATCTTAGAAGGCGCCCGCCACCACCCGGTTGACCACTTGGTTTATGCCTCAACCAGTTCGGTGTATGGCGCCAACACCGACATGCCGTTTTCTGAAAGCCAAAGCACAGAACACCCATTGACCCTCTACGCGGCAACCAAAAAAGCCAACGAGATGATGGCTCACAGCTACGCGCACCTGTATGGCATCCCGTGCACGGGCTTGCGTTTTTTCACCGTGTATGGCCCATGGGGCCGGCCTGACATGGCGCTTTTTTTGTTCACAAGGGCCATTCTTGCTGGCGAGCCGATCCAAGTGTTCAACCATGGGCATCACCAGCGAAGCTTCACCTACATCGACGATATTGTCGATGGCGTGGTGGCGATCAGCGAACAGCCCGCAACCGCCGATGCAAACTGGTCAAGCCTGACACCCAACCCAGCGTCAAGCAGCGCGCCTTATCGCCTATTCAACATTGGCAATCAACAACCCATTGAACTGCTGCGATACATTGAGGTGCTCGAGGCGTGCCTGGGTAAAAAGGCACACATGGAGATGCGGCCTTTGCAACCCGGGGATGTGCCCGATACCCAAGCCGACGTCAGCGCCTTGATTGCGGCCACAGGCCAAGCGCCTCGGGTGTCTGTGGAGGACGGGGTTGCTCGCTTTGTCGACTGGTACCGAGACTACTACCAGGTGTAGCAAAGGCCCCAAGCGGGGCCTCAACCGAATCAGTCTTGCATCAACTTGGCAATCTCAGATACGGGCGATGAACCAAAGCTCAAAAACTCATTGTGCCAATCGCGAAGATTGAAGTCCTCACCTTGGTCTTGCTTCATCTGCTCTCTGAGCGCGTAGATCTCAGCATAGCCTGCATAGTATGAGGTCAGCTGCACCTGCGACAAGGTGGCCCGGCGCCACTTCTGGGTGGCTTCTGATGTCTCTTGGAAAGCTTCAGTGAGCAGCATCTCAATCACTTCGTCTCGGCCTTTGTTGAGCACCTGCACTTCGTAATCCAAAATGGCGTTATGCACCACACGAAGCAGCCACTTGCCGTGCATGAGCCAAAGCTCAGGCTCATACTCGCCCCAGCCTTCCTCGAGCATCATCCGCTCGGAATACACAGCCCAGCCCTCAATCATCGCGCCGTTTCGAAACAGGCTTTTGACCAATGACGGCGACAGATTGGCGTGCAACAATTGGGTGTAGTGGCCGGGGATGCCCTCATGGATGTTTAAGATCTGCAACACCCAGTGGTTGTATTCTCGAAGGTAACTGGCCGCGGCCTCCTCACCAAAGTGCTCCAGCGGGGTGATGTTGTAGTAGGTATCAGCGCCTGGGTTGAATGGCCCCGGCGAGCTCACCGAGGCAATCGCACCGCCGCCGCGCATGTATTCTGGTGTTTCTCGAACCACCAAGGGCTTGGAAGGGTCTTGGAACAACAAGTCGTTTTCACGAACAAACTCGGCCAACAATGGAATCTGTCGACGGATTTCATCAACGAAGTCTTCTAGGGCAACATGCTGGTCAGACAAATGATCAACCAGCTGCCCAATGCGCTCGAAACGGTCGTCTGGCAGCGGCTCTTGTTCAAAATATTTGGGCCACAGGTCAACCGTGATGGCATCCATCTCCGCAAGGAGCCGTTCTTTCTCTTCTAACGCCCGCGCATAGAGTTCTGATGCATCGAACTGGGATTGGATATCGAAGCTGAATTTTTCTTCATACAGCGCCTCACCAATGCGAAAAGAGCGGGCATCGTCACGCTCGGCCCATTCTTCCGACAACGTCCCCAAGTAGTCAATCCAGTCTCGGACTGCTGCCTGGGCGGTGACGAAGTACTGCTCAAACTGTGCTTTTTCGGTGGCGCTCAACTCAGAGGCGCGAACGTCTTCTAAAAGCTCATCATTGATGACGCTAAACGCGCCCTCACTTTGCACCAACGCCAATTCAATATGCTCTGGCGTGGGCCGGTCGATATTTTTCTTCGCGGCCTCATAGTAGCTTGGCACCCCAGACAGGCGCTGCATTACCGTCCGATAGCGCTCCTCAGCCGGGGCGTAGTCGGTGTTCAGCACGATGGCCATTGGGCCGGCAACGTTATAGCTGGCCGGGTTCCACGCCCAACTTTGAAATGTCTCTTGGTACCAAATGCGCGCGCTTAGGGCATTTTCCAAAAGCGCATACTCGGGCTGTTGTTTGGGCGCCAACGAGTCCACATCAAAGGTTTGCAGCTGGTCCAGCCACTCCCGCCAAAAACGCAAGTTCGCCTCGCGCGCATCAGCCGTGGGCAATGACACCTCGCCTGCATTGTCGTAATGGCCCTGATAAATCGCCCATTCGGGATGGTGGTCAAGCATGGCATCAATGAACGCTTGGCTAAATTCAGAAAAAGCCGCTTCAGCTGGCGCAGCACCGCTTGCTGTCTCAGGTTCAGAGGCAGAATCAGGCTCTGCACCACACGCCACCAATAAAACACTGGCCCAGAGCGCCACAATCAAAACCATTATTTTCTTTTTCACAGGCTCGTACTCCACTGACAAATCAATCACCTGACCCAAATGCTACCCGATTCAAAGCTGGAGTGCTATCCTTGTTTTTCGAGGGATTGGTTTTCCGAGTGATTGACTTTTTATGGGTTCAACTTAAAGGATGCTCATGCCATGCCACACATTTTAAGAAACGCCTTTGGACCACTGATGGTCATGCTGATACTGACCGGTTGTGCAACGGTTCCATCTGAAGATCGAATTGTCAGAGAAGCGGAAGTCACCTTGGTGCGTTTTCTAGAAAAAGACCCCGACCTTCAGCAATGGCTGGATGAGGCGTTTGGTTATGCGGTCTTTCCCGAGATCAACAAAGGCGGGTTTGGCGTGGGTGGTGCATTCGGCCACGGGATTGTGTATGAGCAAGGCGCGCTGATCGGTCGCACCACCGCCTCCCAAGCCACGATTGGCGCACAAATTGGTGTCCAGTCATACAGCCAAGTGATCTTTTTCAAAGATGAGCCCGCTTTGCGAACATTCCAGCGTGGCAACTTTGAATTTTCAGCGCAAGCCACCGCGGTGGCGGCAGCGTCAGGCGTGGCGAGAACCACGAACTATGAAGGTGGCGTTGCGGTGTTTATCGTGACCCGGTCGGGCTTAATGGCTGAGGCCACCATTGGCGGGCAAAAATTCACCTACTCGGCTTTTATGCCCTGAGCGGCAGTCGCATCTGACCCATCCAAAAATTGCAGCCGGGCCAAATTCGCATACAGGGGATTCGCCTCCAAAAGCTCTTCATGCCGTCCTTGAGCGACAATTTTGCCTTCATCCATCACCACGATGCGGTCGGCTCGTCTGACCGTGGCCAGTCTGTGGGCAATGACAATGACGGTGTGGTTGCGGCTGATTGATTCCAGCGCACGCTGAACCAATTGCTCGCTTTGTGCATCCAAACTTGCCGTGGCCTCATCCAGCAACAGCAACTGAGGCGCTTTAATCAAGGCCCTGGCGATCGCAATCCGTTGCCGCTGCCCGCCAGATAGCCGCACACCACGCTCGCCGAGTTCGGTGTCAAACCCCGCCTCCCAGCGCTCAATAAACTCCTGAGCATGCGCCATCGCAGAGGCCCGTTGGACCTGGTCACCATCAGCCAAAGGCTGACCATAGCGGATGTTGTGGTCCACAGAACCTGAAAACACAGCGACATCCTGGGGCACATAGCCAATTGCACGGCGCAATTGGGCCAGTTCCAGTGCCCCAATCGGCACACCGCCCATCTCGATCACCCCATCACTGGGATCATAAAATCGAAGCAACAGCTGCAGCAGCGTGGATTTACCCGCACCAGACGGCCCCACGATGGCCACCGTTTGGCCAGGGGCGATCTCCAAATCCAGGCCTTCAATCACCTGCTCATCGGGTCGACTGGGGTATGAGAAACCGACCCCTTTTAATCGCACCGACAACGGGCCCTGTGGCAGCGAGAGAGGCGCCTGTGGGCTGACAATGGTCGGC
This sequence comes from Wenzhouxiangella sp., assembly GCA_031580925.1. GTDB lineage: Bacteria > Pseudomonadota > Gammaproteobacteria > Xanthomonadales > Wenzhouxiangellaceae > Wenzhouxiangella. Next base: position 16,437 of record JAVLCB010000011.1, on the reverse strand, counting down.
TGAAGTGACAACAACTCAGCCAAGCGCTCTGTCGCACCTGCAGCCCTTTGGATTTGCGTCCAAATCTCACTCAAACTCGCCGTTGAGCCTGCTGCGATGGCCGCATACAAAACGAACTGCCCCAATTGTCCGGGCGTCATGGTCTCGGTCAATACCGCACGCGCACCCAGCCACAATACGAAGGTGATGACACCAAACGTCATCAAAATCACAAACACGATCATCAACGTACTGGCACCAATGCGCCGTCTGGCTGCAGCCACTGCCGCCTCCACAATCTGACCGAAGCGGCTCCTCTCGCGGTCTTCTTGTGCAAAAGCTTGCACGGTTTGGATTGCGTTGATGGATTCGTCTCCCACGGCTGAGATGTCTGCAATTCGGTCTTGAGCATCACGGGACAACCGCCTGACCCAGCGCCCAAACAAGGACACCGGCACAATCATCAACACAATGAGCCCGGCGATCACCAGCGCCAATTTGGGGGCGGTAACGGCCAGAGCGATTGAGCTGGCGACGAGCATCACCGCGTTGCGAATGGCGAACGATACCGTCGACCCGACCAAGGTCTCGACCAAAGTGGTGTCTGTGTTGAGCCGAGACAACACCTCGCCTGTGCGCGTGGTTGCAAAAAATTCAGGCGAGAGATCCAAAATACGCCCATAGACGGCTTTTCTGATGTCTGCAACAACCCGCTGCCCCAGCCAGCTGACCCAATAGAACCGAAGTCCACCCCCCACAGCCATCACGCACGCCGCCAAGAACAGCAACCAAAACCAGCGGTTGATGTTGGCCAGGTTCTCGGCCATAAACCCTTGATCAATCACTTGTCCAATCGCGGCGGGGATGGCCAGCGCGCCACTGGTGGAAATCACCAAAAACAAGCCAGCCAAGCCAATTTGTAACCGATAGGGTTTCAAAAAAGGCATCAACGCGGTCAGGTCGGTGACCTTGCCTTTGTTCGATTGTCGCTCGCGCTTACTGTCCATTGCCCCGATTACACCCTGGGTCGATTGACCCAACTCGAATATGAATAAAGAACAAGCCCTGACCAGATGCAGCCGAAAGTGATGGCATGATCCACACCAAAAGGCTCCTTAAATAAAAATACGGCCATGCAAAAGGACAAACTCGGTGCAATATATTGCATCAATCCGATCGTGCTCAAGTTCAAACGCCTCACCCCGGCGGCGAACAGCACCAGAGGCAACACCGTGATGACACCGGTACCAGCCACCGTGACACTTTCTGTCAAACCATCAAACTGGGCGGTGAGCGCGCCTTGGCTGCCCATCCACACGAGCCACATGGCCGCCAATGGCAAGACAAGGACTGTCTCCCAAAAAAGTCCCACCATCGGACCGACATCCAATTGCTTTCGAATCAAGCCATAGAGCCCAAAGCTCATGGCCAAACACACCGCGATCCACGGAAACTCACCGACTTGGATGGTCAAATACAGCGTCCCGGCAGCCGCCAACATGACCGCCAACACCTGGAGGCCATTGAGGCGCTCTTTAAAGACCACCATGCCAAGCGCCACACTCACCAAAGGGTTGATGAAATAACCCAGGCTGGTGGACAACACACGGTCTGTGTTGACCGCATACACAAAGATCAACCAATTGAGGCCAATGATCACGCCGCTGGCTGCCAAAACCAGCAGGGTGCGCGCTGGCAGACGAATGTGGGCAAAAACTCGGGCACGGTGCCTGAACACCAAAACCACCCCGAGAAACACCACCGACCAGACAATCCGGTGAGCAATAATCTCTGTTGCTTGCACGGTGCCCAGCAGCTTGAAATACAGAGGCGCAAACCCCCACAAAGAAAACGCCATCAGGGCGGTGGCAAGCCCGATTCTTTGTTGGTGCTGCGCTTGGGTGTCAGACATTGTCATCATCGGCAAGTGTAGCCCACCATCGTCCCCAAACGACGGTGCTAACAATAAAAAACCCGGCCAGGGCCGGGTCTTTTAACGTGGCTGCTGAAAGTTTGACAGCCGCGAATCAATCCGCGGACTCACCACTGGGTGCATCGGGCCGATCGACCAGCTCCACATAGGCCATGGGTGCCTTGTCACCAGCGCGAAAACCGCACTTGAGAATCCGCAGGTAACCACCGGGTCGTTGGCGATAGCGCGGACCGATCTCTGAAAAAAGCTTACCCACCGCTGCTTTGTCCCGAAGACGCGCAAACGCCAACCGACGCTTGGCCACAGTGTCTTCCTTAGCCATGGTGATCAATGGCTCAGCCACTCGGCGCAATTCCTTGGCCTTGGGCAAGGTCGTCTTGATTAATTCGTGCTCAATCAAACTCGCGGTCATGTTCTTAAACATCGCTGTGCGATGCGAAGAGTTGCGGTTTAATTGACGTCCAGATTTACGATGACGCATGCTGTGCTCCTCAAATCTCAGTCCGAGCTAAGCTCGCAGGTGGCCAATTCTCAAGCCGGGTACCCAAAGTCAAATCATGCGTCGCCAATACCGTCTTGATCTCAGTCAGTGACTTCTTGCCCAAGTTGGGTGTTTTCAGCAACTCTGATTCAGTCCGTTGCACCAGATCACCAACATATTGGATATGCTCTGCTTTCAAGCAATTGGCTGATCGCACAGTCAATTCCAAATCGTCGATGGGCCGCAGCAACACCGGATCAAAACTTTCTGCTGCAATCTCAGCTGGATCTGTGGGGCGAGCGATGAAATCAACGAACACAGACATCTGATCCACTAAAATACCAGCGGCCAGCTTGACGGCGTCTTCGCAACTCATGGTGCCATTGGTTTCGATATCAAATACCAATTTATCGAGGTCAGTTCGCTGTGCGACACGCGCACTCTCAACCGCGTAGGCCACCTTGTGAATCGGGCAAAAAGACGCATCCAAATCCAAACGACCGATGGCGCGTGATTCTTCCTCGTTAAAACGCTGGGTGGTTGCCGGCTGATAGCCCACCCCGCGCGACACTTTCAAGGTCATGTCAATTTTGGCATTTTTGGTCAAATGGCAGATGACATGCTCTGGATTGACAATTTCGACATCATGATCGAGAACGATGTCTCCAGCCGTCACCGGCCCAGCCTTGTCTTTCGACAAGGTCAATACAGCCTCATCCCGATTGTGCATCCGCACGGCAACGTCTTTCAGATTCAGCAACACCTCAACAATGTCTTCTTGTAAACCTTCAACTGCCGTATATTCATGCAAAACACCGTCGATTTCAACGCTGGTGATTGCGCTTCCAGGGATCGATGACAACAACACGCGACGAAGCGCATTGCCCAAAGTGTGACCGAAACCACGCTCCAACGGCTCCAGCGTAATGCGGGCACGGCGTGGTGAGATCTCGTCAACGAGGAGACCCTTGGGCTTCAGCATCGTAGAAATGAGTTCGCTGATCTGGCCTGACATGGAATGCCTCTCTTCAAATCCTACATGTAACAACAACCATCGAGCCGTGGCTCAATGGACACAATTCTTTTTTACTTCGAGTAAAGCTCAACGATTAGGTTTTCGTTGATATCAGGAGGCAGATCATCACGGTCTGGTGCACCTTTGAATGTGCCCTCCAGCTTATCGAAGTCGACTTCAACCCACCCTGCCGTCAAATCCAGATCACGCGACAATGTGACCGCTTCTTGAATTCGCAACTGCTTGCGGGCTTTTTCACGGACTGAAATTTTGTGACCGGCAGAGATCTGCGCAGATGGGATGTTGCAAACCTGGCCGTTGACCTCTATGCCCTTATGGCTGACCAACTGGCGAGCCTGAGCCCGCGTTGTGGCAAATCCCATGCGGTAGACAACGTTATCCAGTCGACTCTCGAGCAGCTGCAACAGGTTCTCACCGGTGGCCCCTTTCAAACGAGCGGCTTTTTTGTAGTAGTTGCGGAATTGGCGCTCGAGCACCCCGTACATGCGGCGCACTTTTTGCTTCTCACGCAACTGCAACGCATAATCCGACAAGCGCTGGCGACGGCTGTCACCATGCTGGCCGGGAGGTTGTGTCAGCTTGCACTTTGAATCCAAGCCCCGCGCTGGGCTCTTGAGGTTCAAATCAACCCCTTCGCGTCGAGCGAGCTTACAAGTCGGTCCGGTGTATCTAGCCATAATTATTAAATTCCAAGCTTAAACGTGAGCGGCCACAGCCAATTACACGCGACGTTTCTTAGGAGGACGGCACCCGTTGTGCGGGATGGGTGTCACGTCGATAATGTTGGTGATCTTGAAGCCCACCGCATTCAGCGAGCGCACAGAAGACTCACGCCCTGGCCCAGGACCATTGACACGCACTTCTAAGTTCTTCATGCCATGCTCTTGAGCGGTCTTCCCAGCGGTCTCTGCCGCGACCTGAGCGGCAAACGGCGTGGATTTTCTTGACCCACGGAACCCAGACCCGCCACTTGTGGCCCATGACACCGCGTTGCCTTGACGGTCTGTGATGGTAATGATCGTGTTGTTGAATGAGGCATGCACGTGGGCGATGCCGTCGACGATCACCTTTTTGACTTTCTTCTTTGATTTGGTTTGCTGCTTAGCCATAATTGATATATCCCTTAACGAACAGGCCGCCGAGGCCCTTTACGGGTCCGGGCGTTGTTCTTTGTGCGCTGACCGCGCACAGGCAGACCCCGGCGGTGACGCAACCCGCGGTAACATCCAAGGTCCATCAGGCGCTTGATATTCATGCCCACCTCGCGCCGAAGGTCGCCTTCGACACTCATATTGCCGATGTGCTGGCGAAGCTTTTCCTGCTCAGCTTCGGTCAGATCCTTGATCTTCGTGCTGGGATCAATGCCGGCCACCTCACACAATTGGTATGCGCGCGTGCGGCCAACCCCATATATCTGAGTTAAACCCACCCATGTGTGCGCTTGTAGTGGCAAGTTCACGCCTGCTATGCGAGCCATTTAGTGTCTCCGTCTTTCATTGGGTGCGATTTATTCGCGCAACCCTCTATTTTAGTCAATTTCAGCGAATTACTCAAGCGTTCCTACCCCTGCCGCTGCTTGTGTTTGGGGTCGGTACAAATGACATAAACGACACCACGCCGTCGCACAACCTTGCAATTGCGACAGATTTTCTTAACTGATGCCTGAACTTTCATCTCAAAACTCCGGAAATAATAATTATCGGCGCACCACACCCGACCGGCCGTAGCCCTTCAGGTTGGACTTTTTCAACAAACTGTCATATTGATGCGACATCAAGTGCGCTTGGAGCTGCGCCATAAAGTCCATCGTTACCACGACAATAATCAGCAATGACGTGCCACCAAAGTAAAACGGCACATTCCACCGCATGATCAGAAACTCAGGCATCAGGCAGACAGCCACCAAATAGAGCGCGCCGATGCTGGTCAGACGCGTCAACACGTAGTCGATATACTCCGCGGTCTGACGGCCCGGACGAATACCGGGGATAAAGGCGCCTGATTTCTTTAAATTATCGGCGGTCTCTCGAGAATTGAAAACGATGGCGGTGTAGAAAAAGCAAAAGAACGCGATCATGCTTCCAAACAACGCCACATAGATCGGTTGGCCGGGTGTCAATTGCTGAGAAATGTTTTGCAACCAGCTAACACCATCAGCTTGGCCAAACCAAGTTGACATGGTGGCCGGAAACAGCACCAAGCTTGATGCAAAGATCGCTGGAATCACACCGGCCATGTTGACTTTCAATGGCAAGTGACTCGATTGCGACCGGTAGGCTTGGCGACCCTGGCGCTGGGCATAGTTCACCGTAATCCGGCGCTGGCCACGCTCAACAAAGACCACAAATGCCGTTACAGCAAATGCCAAAATGCCTAAGAAGGTGGCCGTGGTGATCCCCAATTGCCCTGTGTTGACAAGCTCCAGCGTCGACCCCACCGCGCGTGGCAACTCGGCCACAATGCCAGCGAAAATCAGAATTGAGATCCCGTTGCCGATGCCACGCTCCGTGATTTGCTCGCCCAGCCACATCAAGAAAATGGTGCCTGCGGTCAACGTCACCACCGCCGCGAAAACAAAACCAGGCCCTGGAGCAAAAACCACCGGCAGCTCGGCGCCTGCGCTTTGACTTTGCAGCGCGACGGCCACGCCAGCTGATTGGAAAAACGCCAGCACAACGGTGAAATAACGGGTGTATTGCGTGATTTTACGGCGCCCTGCCTCGCCTTCCTTTCGCAGCGCTTGGAGCTGCGGGATGGCGTGGCTCATCAACTGCATGATGATCGATGCTGAAATATAGGGCATCACACCCAAGGCGAAAATTGAGAACCGACCCAGCGCGCCACCTGAGAACATGTTGAAAATATCAACGATGGTGCCACTTGACATGTCCATCAGCTCAACCAAAGCAATCGGATTGATTCCAGGCACCGGGATAAATGTGCCAAATCGGAACACCAGCAATGCAACTAACACCACGGTCAGCCGCTGCCGCAGCTCGGTCATCCGACCGATACCGCCCAACATGCCTGCCATTCCTGAGGGAGTTGAAGACATTACTCGACCTGACCACCCGCCGCTTCAATGGCTTTTTTCGCACCCGCAGACACGGCAAGGCCTTTGATCGTGACCGCTCGCTGAATCTCGCCGCGAGCGATCACTTTGACCTTCCGGGCCTCATTGGAGACCACTTTGGCCGCCTTGAGCACCTCAAGATCAACAACGTCTTCTTTCAAAGCGTTCAGCTGATACAAGCGGACTTCGCCCGTAAACCGGTTGGCCGAGGTTGCGAACCCAACTTTGGGCAAGCGACGCTGAATGGGCAACTGGCCCCCTTCAAATCCGACCTTGTGGTACCCACCCGAGCGAGAGTGCTGACCCTTGTGGCCACGCCCAGCAGTCTTGCCGAGGCCTGAGCCAATGCCACGCCCCACGCGCTTGCGTGCGGTCTTACTGCCAGCGGCAGGTTTGACGTTATTGAGCTTCATAAATCAATCCTTCTCAACGCGAACAAGGTAGTTCACCTTGTTGACCATTCCTCGAGTGGCAGGCGAGTCCTCGACCTCAACCGTGTGGTTGACTCGACGAAGCCCCAAACCGCGCACAGTCTCCCGGTGGCGACCAATCGTACCGATCAAGCTCTTGATCAGCGTGACCCGCATCTTTTTACCCGACGTCTTGGGTGATGCTTGGGCTGACTCGGCTGCCTGCGCCTTTACCGGCGCCTTCTTTGTAGCTGACTTTTTAACAGTGGCTTTTGTCGGCGCTTTTTTTGCTACTGACTTCTTCGCCGTCGCCTTTTTGGCCGTCTTTTTCTTTGCTACTTTGTTTTGCTCGTCATTAGCCATGATGCTCATGCACCTCTTCGATAGATTTGCCACGCTTCATGGCCACTTTTTCAGGCGACATCATCACCTGCAGGCCTTTCATGGTGGCGCGCACCAGGTTGATTGGGTTGTTCGAGCCAACGCTTTTTGCCAAGACGTTGTGAACGCCCACGGCTTCGAAAACAGCACGCATCGCCCCACCCGCAATGACACCAGTACCTTCAGAGGCTGGCTGCATGTAGACCCGCGATCCGCTGTGGCTTGACTTGACAGCATGCCACAAGGTGCCTTCATTCAAGGAAACGTGAACCATATCTCGGCGTGCACGCTCCATGGCTTTTTGGATCGCCAGCGGGACCTCGCGCGCCTTGCCATAGCCAAAGCCCACTTTGCCGTCACCATCACCGACCACGGTCAGTGCGGTAAAACTAAACTGGCGACCACCTTTGACCACTTTAACAACGCGGTTAACGGCTACCAGTTTCTCGATGAGATCATCGCCTTGTTGCTGCTGTTCTCTTGCCATAACGATTCCGTCTTCCTTAGAACTTCAGACCGGCTTCGCGCGCCGCATCCGCCAGGGCCTTGATGCGGCCGTGATATTTAAATCCTGAGCGGTCAAAAGCCACTCCCTCAATGCCCGCTGCCAAGCCGCGTTCAGCGATGGCTTTGCCGACTGCTTTTGCTGCCTCTACTGAGCAGGTTCCTTTCAGCTCGCCGCGGACATCCTTTTGTAGGGTCGACGCTGCAGCGACAGTCTTGCCGCCCTCGGGCAGAATGATCTGTGCATACAAATGTCGCCCGGTGCGGTGCACCGACAGACGTGGAACCCCAGCACGCTGGATGCGGGCACGGCTCTTACGAGCCCGACGTAATCTTGATTGCGTTTTACCTTGAACCATGATGCTAAATCCTTAAAGATGACCCGCTTAAGCCTTCTTGGCCTCTTTCATAATCACCCGCTCATCGATATATCGGACACCCTTGCCTTTGTAAGGCTCTGGCGGACGATACGCCCGAATTTCTGCGGCCACTTGACCCACTTTTTGTTTATCCGAACCCGAGATCACAATTTCGGTCTGGGTTGGACACTCAATTGTCACACCCTCAGGAATTTGGTGATCGACAGGATGCGAGAACCCCAGCTGCAGGTTCAATGTTTTTCCCTGAACAGCCGCGCGGTACCCAACGCCAACCAATGACAAGCGCTTCTCGAAACCGTCCGTGACGCCTTTGACCATGTTGTTGACCAAGGCACGCATGGTGCCGGCCATCGGCATATTGCCATCGGCAATGGGCTTGAAGTGCAGCTGGCCCTCGGCCTCAGTCATCTCCACAGCCGGATGCAGGTCCATGGTCAAGCTGCCCTTCGGGCCTTTCACTTGGACCGCTTGCCCGGTGACACTGAACTCGACACCTTTTGGCAAAGTGACCGGGTAATTTGCAATTCGTGACATCGTTTAGTACTCCAAACCTTTTAATTCTGTCCGCATGACCCAATCAGGCCACCAGGCAGAGAACCTCACCACCGCGATTTTCCGCCCGAGCTCGAGCATCTGTCATCACGCCACCTGACGTGCTGACAATCGCAACCCCAAGACCATTCAGCACTCGGGGCAGCTCGTCGTGACCAAAGTAACGGCGACGCCCGGGCTTGCTGTAGCGATCCAGGCGATCTATCACACCGCGGCCTTCGAAATACTTCAACTCAATAGTTAATGTGCTTTTCACACCGTCCTTGGACACGCCAAACTCACGGATGTAGCCTTCATCTTTCAAGACAGCAGCAAGGGCCGCCTTGACCTTAGATGCCGGCATAGACACAGTTTTCTTACGCACGGCCTGCGCGTTTTTAATGCGGGCCAGCATGTCCGAAATTGGGTCAGTCATACTCATATCATCTGCTCCTTACCAACTGGCCTTACGCAAACCGGGGACATCACCTGACATCGCCGCTTCCCGAAGTTTGTTTCTCGACAACCCAAACTTTCTGTAGTAGCCACGTGGCCGGCCTGTCACTCGGCAACGATTGCGTGCGCGTGCAGGGCTGGAATCGCGAGGCAACTTGGCCAGCTGGTGCATGGCTTTTTGCTTTGACTCATAATCTGCTTCCGGATCTGCAATGACGCGCTTGAGCTCAGCTCGCTTGTCTGAATATTTCGCAACAAGCTTTGCGCGCTTGCGATCTCTTTGAACCATTGAAACCTTAGCCATTGATCAAATCTCCTCAACGAGCACGGAACGGGAAGCCGAAAGCCTGCAATAAAGCCATGCCTTCCTCATCCGTGCGCGCAGTGGTGGTGACTGCAATATCCATGCCACGAATGGCATCGATTTGGTCATAGTTAATTTCTGGAAAAATAATTTGCTCTTTCACGCCGAGGTTGTAGTTGCCTTGGCCATCAAAAGACTTCGGGCTGACGCCCCGGAAATCTCGAACTCGAGGCAACGAAACCGTGATGAGTCGATCAAAAAACTCATACATGCGCTCACGGCGCAGTGTCACTTTGCACCCAATGGGGTAATCATCGCGAATTTTGAAGCTGGCCACAGACTTTCGCGCTTTGGTGATGATGGGCTTTTGCCCAGTAATCTTAGCCATGTCACCAACCGCTTTCTCGATGACCTTTTTATCAGCAACCGCTTCGCCTAAGCCCATGTTAAGCGTGATCTTGTCCAAGCGCGGGACCTCCATGACGTTGGAGTAGCTAAACTTCTCCATCAACTGGTTGATCACATTCTGTTTGTAAAACTCTTGCAACCTTGCCATTGCCATCGCCTCAAATATCCACGACTTCGCCGGTGGAGCGAAACACTCGCACTTTCCGACCGTCTTCCAATGATTTGTATCCGACGCGATCACCTTGATCCGTCGCCGGGTTATACAGCATCACGTTCGATGCGTGTATCGGTGCTTCTTTCTCAATAATGCCGCCAGGGCGCTGTGCCTGCGGGTCAGGACGCTGATGGCGCTTGATCATGTTCACGTTTTCAACCAAAAAACGACCATCTTTGAGCACTTGAAGAACGTGACCACGCTGGCCTTTGCTGCGGCCGGCAATCACAATCACTTCATCACCCTTGCGAATGCGTTCCATCATCCTCTCCTTACAAAACTTCTGGCGCCAGCGAGACGATCTTCATGAACTTCTCGTTACGCAATTCTCTTGTGACGGGCCCAAAAATTCGTGTGCCGATGGGCTCGAGCTTGCTGTTGAGCAACACAGCTGCGTTGCCATCAAAGCGAATCAATGAACCGTCTCTGCGGCGCACACCTTTGGCTGTGCGGACGACCACAGCATTGTAGACCTCGCCCTTCTTAACTTTGCCTCTAGGGATGGCATCTTTCACGGTGACCTTGATGACGTCGCCAATGTTGGCGTAGCGTCGCTTGGAGCCGCCCAGCACTTTGATACACATGACTTCTCGTGCGCCACTGTTATCAGCCGCCGAAAGCCTTGATTGCATCTGGATCATTTCAATTCACTCCACTCATCAATCTTGATTTACTGGGCCCGCTCAACAACTTCGATCACCTGCCAAGCCTTTGACTTAGAGGTGGGGCGGGTTTCGGCGATACGAACCGTATCGCCTTCTTTGCAATCATTGGTCTCATCGTGAGCATGCACCTTGCTCGAACGACGAATGTATTTCCCGTACAACGGGTGCTTCACAAGCCGCTCCAACCGAACAGTCACAGTTTTATCCATCTTGTCGCTGACGACGCGACCGACTTGGCTGCGCTGTGCCTTGTCTGCAACTGCCGCGTCTTTTTGCTCTACATCACTCATGAGGCTTTATCCTGTGCTGGCTGTGCCGTCTGATTGATCACGGTCTTAACGCGTGCAATCTGACGACGCACACGCTTAATTTCTTTGGGATTGGTCAGTGCACCGCTGGCCTTTTGCATCCGAAGATCAAACTGCTCTTTACGCAGCTCAACCAACATATCCTTGAGCTCAGCCTCGGCTTTCTGACGAAGTTCGTTCGCATTCATCCCATCGTCCTCGAAACAAAGTTGGTTTTAACACTCAGTTTGGCCGCGGCCCGACGAAATGCTTCACGTGCCACAGGCTCACTTACGCCCTGAATCTCATAAATCATCCGACCAGGCTGGATCACAGCAACCCAGTACTCCACGTTGCCTTTGCCTTTACCCATCCGCACTTCGACCGGCTTTTTGGTGATTGGCTTGTCTGGGAAGACCCGAATCCACAATTTGCCGCCCCGCTTGACATGACGGGTAATGGCCCGACGCGCTGATTCAATTTGGCGCGCAGTAATGAAGCCGCGCGTTGTGGCCTGGAGACCGAACTCGCCGAAGCTCACGCGATTGCCCACCTGAGCCAAGCCACGGTTGCGGCCCTTTTGCTGCTTTCTGAATTTTGTCCGCTTTGGCTGCAACATGATTAGCTCTCCTTACGTCCACCGCGTCCAGGCGCGGTTTCTTCACTTGCTTCACTGTGCAAGTCAAATACGTCGCCCTTGTAGACCCAAACCTTGATGCCGATGATCCCGTAGGTTGTGGCTGCTTCAGCGGTGCCGTAGTCAATGCCTGCTCGCAAGGTGTGCAATGGCACACGGCCTTCACGATAGCGTTCAGTCCGAGCAATATCAGCACCGTTCAGACGCCCACCGACTTGGACCTTGATGCCCAGCGCACCCAAGCGCATTGCATTGCCAATGGCCCGTTTCATGGCCCGCCGGAACATGACACGGCGCTCAAGCTGCTGGGCGATGGAATCGGCCACCAGTTTGGCATCCAGTTCAGGCTTACGAATCTCGTTGACACGAATGTGCGTTGGCACACCCATGATTTGGCTGAGCTTGGCCCGAAGCCTGTCGATGTCTTCGCCTTTCTTTCCGATCACGATCCCGGGACGTGCGGTATGAACCGTCACCTCAGCAGATTTTGCTGGACGCTCAATTTGGATGTGACTGACCGCCGCCTGGGCCAGTTCTTTCTCCAAGAACGCCCGTGCTTTTAGGTCGGTATTCAGGTAATCGGCATAATCTGCACCTTCTGCATACCAGCGTGCAGACCAGTCCTTCGAAATACCGAGGCGAATGCCGTTTGGATGTACTTTTTGACCCATTGGTTAACCTTTATCCTGTTCTGACACCACAATGGTGATGTGGCTGGTTCTTTTCAGGATCCGTGTATAACGACCCTTCGCTCTGGCGCGGCCACGCTTCATGGTGGCGCCTTCATCAATCATGATGGTGCCCACTTTCAACTCATCAATATCGGCACCATTGTTGTGCTCGGCGTTGGCAACTGCCGACATCAACACCTTCCGAACGATGTGAGCGGCTTTTTTGGTGCTGAACGTCAACAGCTCTTCGGCCCGCTCAACAGGCAGTCCGCGAATCTGATCGGCCACCAACCTCACTTTTTGAGCTGAGATACGGGCACCTTTGAGTTTTGCTGTGGCTTCCATGAGTCTGTTTCCTAATTACTTCGACTTGCGATCGCCCGAGTGGCCTTTAAAGGTTCTCGTTGGAGCGAACTCACCTAATTTATGACCCACCATATTCTCGTTAATTAGAACTGGAATATGTTGGCGCCCGTTGTGGATGGCAATGGTCAGACCCACCATATCGGGCAGGATCATAGACCGACGCGACCAAGTTTTGATGGGCCGCTTGCTGTTTGTTTCCACCGCTTCATTCACTTTGCTCACCAAATGGTGGTCAACGAATGGGCCTTTTTTAATCGAACGTGGCATACCTAAATTCCTGAGTCAGTCTCGCCAATTACTTCCGCTTACGCGAACGTGAAATATATTGAGTCGTCCGCTTGTTACTGCGGGTTCGTTTACCTTTCGTCTGTTGGCCCCACGGTGTGACCGGGTGACGACCACCTGATGTGCGACCTTCACCACCACCATGGGGGTGATCAACTGGGTTCATGGCGACACCACGCACAGTCGGGCGAACACCACGCCAGCGCTTCGCACCGGCCTTGCCCAATTTCTCGAGGTTGTGCTCGGTATTGGACACCTGACCAATTGTGGCCCGGCATACCGACAGAATCTTGCGCATCTCACCCGAGCGCAACAGCACGGTTGCATACTGCCCTTCGCGCGCAACCAATTGCACACTCGCACCCGCACAGCGGGCCATTTGGCCACCCTTGCCAGGCTTCATCTCGACGTTGTGCACCTGCGTGCCCACGGGGATGTTGCGAAGTGGCATGGCGTTCCCTGGCTTGATTGCAGCCTCAGGGCCGCTCATGACCTGATCGCCAGCGCGAAGGGTCTTTGGCGCCAAGATATAGCGCCACTCGCCGTCTAAATACTTGATCAAAGCAATGTGTGCACTGCGGTTAGGATCATACTCAATCCGCTCCACGTGGCCTTTGATGCCATCCTTGTCCCGCTTGAAATCAATCTTGCGGTAGTGATGCTTGTGACCACCGCCGATGTGGCGCGTGGTGATCCGACCATTGTTATTACGACCGCCAGAAGCGCTTTGCGACTCCACCAACGGCGCATAAGGCTTGCCCTTCCACAAATGATCGTGGCGAATGGACACCTTGCCCCGACGACCATTTGACGTTGGCTTCGCTTTAACAATGACTTTTGCGTTCGTTTTGGCCATGGCCATGATCTATTACTCGCTCTAAATCCGTTTTCGACTCAATTACTCTGGCTGCAAGTCAGTGATGACTTCGCCGGCCCGAATTCTGACGTATGCTTTTTTCCAGTCGTTCTGGCGCCCGATGTTGAAGCGGAAGCTTTTCACCTTCCCTTTCATATTCGAGACTTGGACCGCTTCCACATTCACGTTAAACAGCTTCTCCACGGCCCGCTTGATTTCTTGCTTGGTGGCATCCTTGCGAACCTCAAACACGTACTGATTCGCCTCAGCCTGCAACCTCGCGGTTTTCTCTGAGATGTGCGGATAACGAATCACTTCGTACAGGCGCTCTTGATTCATGACAACCACTCCTGAATACTTTCCACTGCAGCTCGCGTCATCACCACTTGATCGGCGTTAACCAGGCTCACCGGATCGATACGATCGGCCGCCAGCAGTTGCACATTTTTCATGTTGCGGGCAGACAGATACACGTTTTCATTCAGCTCAGCGTCGATGATCAGACACCGGCTGCGGCCATCAATACCCAAAGAATCGAAGGTTCCTTTGATGGCCTTTGTATTCGGCTCATTCACCACGAGCTCATCCAATACAACGACCCGCTCTTGCCGCACGAGCTCAGACAAGATGACCTTCATGGCACTCCGGTACTGCTTGCGGTTCAGCTTTTGGCTAAAATCACGTGGTTTGGCCGCAAAGGTCACGCCACCACCGCGCCAGATTGGGCTGCGGATTGTACCGGCACGGGCATTGCCTGTGCCTTTCTGGCGCCAAGGCTTGCGCCCACCGCCCGATACCGCAGACCGGTTCTTTTGTGCTTTCGTGCCTGACCGTGCCCCAGCCAAATAGGCGGTGACGGCTTGGTGCACCAAGCTCTCTGAGAAGTCGCGGCCAAAGATTTCGTCTGAGACGTTTATTTTGTTGCCGCCGTTCACTGCTAATTCCATCATCAATCTCCTTAGAATCAACCCTTGACTGATGGACGGACGAGCACGTGACCACCGGGCGCACCGGGAACCGCACCTCTAACCATCAACAAATGACGCTCAGGGTCCACTCTGACCACTTCCAAGTTCATGGTGGTGACGCGCTCGTCACCCATGTGGCCCGACATTTTTTTGCCCTTGAATACACGGCCTGGCGTTTGGCATTGACCAATAGAACCAGGGGCTCGGTGAGCCAGTGAGTTGCCGTGCGTGGCATCTTGCATCCGGAAGTTGTAGCGCTTCACAACACCAGCGAACCCTTTACCTTTGCTGGTTCCAGTGACATCCACGCGCTGCCCGTCTTGGAAACGGTCAACGGTGATTTCGCTTCCAACTTCGAATTGCTCAGTTTCTTCAGGTTGCTCAAGCAGACGGAATTCCCAAAGGCCTTCACCGGCTTCGGTGCCTGCTTTTTTGTAGTGACCCGCTGTGGGTCGGTTAACTAAAGACGCGCGCTTTTGGCCGCTGGTTACTTGGATAGCAGCATAGCCGTCAGAATCCTGTTGACGAATCTGGGTGATGCGGTTGGGCTGCACTTCAATCACGGTCACAGGAATTGAGTCGCCTGCTTCAGTGAAGATGCGCGTCATGCCTTTCTTTTTACCAACTAGTCCGATACTCATGGTCTTCGCTCACTTCACCTGTATCAATACAACTTGATCTGGACGTCTACGCCAGCAGCCAAATCGAGTTTCATCAACGCATCCACAGTTTTATCGTTGGGATCAACAATATCCAGCAAACGCTTGTGGGTCCGAATTTCATACTGATCCCGCGCGTCTTTATTCACGTGCGGTGAAATCAACACCGTAAACCGCTCTTTCCGAGTCGGCAAAGGAATGGGACCACGGACCTGAGCGCCTGTGCGCTTCGCCGTGTCCACGATTTCTTGGGTCGACCGATCAATCAAGCGATGATCGAAACCCTTCAAACGAATACGGATTTTCTGTTCGGCCATTGCCGTACGCCTTTAGTTAATTTACAAAGAACTTCAATACTGGGCCCCTTTCGGGCGCCACACGGCCGCCTCAATGGCGGCTTTACACAATGAAGCCCACCAGCTGTACACCGGCAGGCTCATGTGCCAGCCGCCCATTATAGCAACGACCGGCGCCTCTTGGCTAGAGGGTTAACTCAGTTTTTATTTGTGAATTTTGGCGACGACGCCAGCACCCACAGTTCGGCCACCTTCACGGATCGCAAAGCGCAAGCCTTCTTCCATCGCAATCGGAGCAATCAGCTCCACCTGCATCTGAACGTTGTCACCCGGCATCACCATCTCAACACCATCAGGCAACTCACAAGAACCCGTCACATCCGTCGTACGGAAGTAAAACTGCGGACGGTAGCCCTTGAAAAACGGCGTGTGACGGCCGCCCTCATCCTTGCTCAGAATGTAAACCTCAGCCTCAAAGTGCGTGTGCGGGGTGATCGTGCCCGGCGCTGCCAAGACCTGACCGCGCTCAACATCATCACGCTTGGTGCCACGAAGCAGCACACCCACGTTATCGCCCGCCTGGCCTTGATCCAACAGCTTCCGGAACATCTCAACACCTGTACACGTCGTCTTTGTGGTGTCATTAATGCCCACAAT
>JAVLCB010000010.1:0-89325 GCA_031580925.1 Wenzhouxiangella sp. | reverse complement strand
ATTAAGGCATTTAATCAAAAAACTAAAAGAGGAAACTAATGGGTAGTGTCCCAGAGAGTGGTGTAAATCCACGGTGGAGGTAGAGGTCACCGTGGGTCTCCGTAAAATGAAAGTTGCGTGACATCCAAGTACGGAGAGACACCACGATGACCGAGGAAAGAATGGCATTGATTGAGCTGGCTGAAAAGCATGCGGACGACGACCTGCTCCGGGAGCTGGGCCAGCTGGTTCTACAACGACTAATGGACGCCGAGGCGGAACAGCGTTGTGGCGCTGGTCGGCACGAACGCAGCGAAGAGCGCGTCAATCAACGCAACGGCTACGGTGAGCGGACCCTCGAGACACGCCTGGGAAGGCTGGATCTGCGTATTCCGAAGCTGCGCACAGGCAGTTACGTGCCGAGAACGCCCGGTTGAAGAAGATGTATGCCGAGGAGCGGGTCAAGGCCGAGCTTCGTCAGGAGGCGCTTGAGGGAAAGCTCTGAGGCCATCTCGACGGCAAGAGATGGCCAAGTCTGTGGTCGTGCGCGATGGCATCAGTGTGCGACTGGCCTGTCAGGCCTTTGCAATTAGCGAGAGCTGCTATCGCTACCAGCCCAAGCTCGATAGCGAGAACGCCGAGGTGGCCGACTGGTTGCTGCGTCTGACTCAGGCACACCGACGCTGGGGCTTCGGCTTGTGTTTCATGCATCTCCGCAACGTGAAGGGCTTCGGCTAGAACCACAAGCGTGCCTATCGGATTTACCGCGAGCTCGAGCTTAATCTGCGCATCATGCCGCGGCGTCGTATCCGTCGCGAGCATCCGGGTGTGCTGGACGTACCTACCGCCGAGAACCAGGTCTGGTCGATGGATTTTATGAGCGATCAACTGACCAGCGGAAGGACATTCAGGACGTTCAACGTGATCGACGACTACAACCGTGAGGCGCTCGGCATCGAAGTTAACCTGTCACTGCCAGCCGCGCGAGTCATCCGGGCGTTGGAGCGGATCATTGAGTGGCGCGGCAAGCCTTCAGCGATTCGTTGTGACAATGGCCCGGAGTACATCTCTCAAGCGCTGGTCGACTGGGCGAACGAACGCCGGATCACGATGATCTATATCCAGCCGGGCAAACCAACACAGAACGCCTACATCGAGCGATTTAACCGCACAGCAAGGCATGAGTGGTTGGACCTGCATGAGTTCAAACGCATCGCCCATGCCCAGCTATTAGCAACCGAGTGGTTGTGGCAATACAATAATGAACGACCTAATTCCGCCATCGGAGGCATACCACCCAGGCAGCTGTTAACGGCTGCACCAATCTCTACTTATCACCTCAGCTAAAAATGGGGGGATTACACCTTTTACACGACCCTCTATTACTTCCCCAAATTTACGCTAGAATTGAATTTCTAGATTGGTAACAGGACTTCATTACGAAATTTATGAGAATGAGATGCTTTCATGCGGGTGCTCTACCTTTAACGGGCATGTCACGTACACTAAGGATGGTGTAGGAAAGCAAAGGGGTTAACCTTGAACGAAATAGTCTATATCCTCACAAACCCGGTCATTCCGGATCTTATTAAAATAGGAAGAACTACAAATCTTGAAGAACGAGTAAGGTCCGTGTCGTCACATTCAGGTGTACCTGTCCCTTTTGAGGTCTACTATGCTTGTGTTGTGCCAGACTCAGCGAAGGTTGAAAAACATCTCCATGATGGATTTGGAGATCATAGAGTCAACCCGAAGAGAGAGTTTTTCAGGATTAATCCAGAACGAGTTCTATCAATTCTTGAGTTAGTTGAAATTCAGAATGTAACTCCGAAAAGTGATTTTGTTGAAGATCAAGACGAACAACAATCTTTGAATAAAGAAAGGGGGAGAAGGTCAAATTTTACTTTTTCATCTGTCGGAATTCCTGTTGGTTCGATACTTCATTTTGTTCGTGATGAGAATGTGACCGTAAAAGTAGTTGATGATAAGAACGTTGAGTTTGAAGGGGAAATTACTTCTTTAACGCAGTCTTCTCTTACCCTTCTAAATAGAGACTATGGTTGGAACTCTAGATCAGTAACAGGACCTCGTTACTGGGTCTATGAGAACGAGACCCTATCGGAAAGAAGACTCAGGTTAGAGACTGAAGATTAGAATATGCATTCTAGTGATATTTGTCTAAAGTCATGGTGTTCTCTATTTATTTCAGACACACTTAAAAATCTAGTTCCGTAATGGAATCTAGATTCTTAATGCAGACGAACAAGTTGTAACAAGGGACACTCAGTGTCGACAATGTTGGGTATTTAACAACCAGTTCTGTATGTCTGCATCATCAGACGAAATTTTGTCGCGCACTTTACCGCAGTAATCCACCCAGTCGGATGAATACATCGGCAACATTTTGAATATCGGGACTCTACCTCCATTAGAGGTCTTGATGAAGGTAGCGCCATGACGGATGGAACTCCATGTGGATTTAACCAATGAAGTGAATTCCAAATCACTCATATGCTTCGGAGACTCGAGAGTCATATGAGAATGAGGTAATTCACCACCCTCGAAGACGCATATCCTACGTAATTCTTTTCCGAACCTAAGATTCGCATTCTTATATACTTTCCGATTTAATCGGGTCAGAAAGTGTCTAATAGCAAGACTCGCAGTTGGTCTACAGGTCATGGTCCGAAACCGCAGAGTCACCGCGTAAGGTGTATTCCAGTCATCCACGTTAATAGACCGAACATAGGACATCATGTCCCGCAGGTCCTGTCTTTCCCTAAATCGATATGCATGTCTCGTCATGCATGTATTTATATGGACTATAGGCAAAAACCGTGTTTTGTAGAAAAAAACACAAATTTTTCTGGACGCGGAATCTCGCGACTGTTACAAATTGATTCCAACTGTACTTAGTCCGCTTATCAACATGTAAATCAATAGTTTATAGAGCGCGCATCCGCCTCCTAAGCGGCAGGTCGCAGGTTCGAATCCTGCCCGGGGCGCCATCACAAGCTGGGTCCATTCTGGTCACAGGACCGCCGCCAATTGGCCAACCCCATCCCAGCGCTGGCAGGTCCCACACACCGCTGAGCGCCGATCGCTGTGGGCCAACCCTGCTATACTGCCGGGCTGACCTGAAAGCCACTGGATCCTTCCGTTGTAGCCCCATCATTTTTGTCGCGGCTGGTTTCAACAGCCCAGCCAAGGGCCTGTGTGCTCGTCACTGGCCTCTGTCGTTTTAAACCGGCCGGCGATGGTGTATCGACCCAAGACCGCGCATGGCACATCACCGCCCCGCGCTTCGGCCCCAAGCAAACTGAGACAGCCTGTGATCAGCACAATCAAACAAGACTGGTTTTCAAATATCCGCGGCGATGCGCTGGCTGGCCTGGTCGTGGCGCTTGCCCTGATCCCAGAAGCCATTGCTTTTTCTATCATTGCAGGTGTCGACCCCAAAGTTGGGCTGTATGCCTCGTTTTGCATGGCCGTGGTGATTGCCTTTACTGGCGGCCGCCCCGGCATGATTTCAGCGGCCACCGGCGCAATGGCCCTGCTGATGGTGACTTTGGTCAAAGAACACGGCCTGGACTATCTGTTTGCCGCCACGATTTTGACGGGCCTTTTGCAGATCGTGGCTGGGTTCTTGAAACTCGGCAACCTCATGCGGTTTGTATCTCGCTCTGTGGTCACGGGCTTTGTCAACGCGTTGGCGATCTTGATCTTCATGGCGCAACTGCCCGAGCTGACCAATGTCAGCTGGGCCGTGTACGCCATGACCGTTGCAGGACTTGGGATCATTTATCTGTTTCCCTATGTGCCCATGGTCGGCAAAGTGCTCCCTTCTCCGCTGGTGTGCATCTTGAGCCTCACCGCCATCGCCATGATTTGGGGCATTGATATTCGAACCGTCGGCGACATGGGCGAATTGCCCACCACCTACCCCTTTTTCTTATGGCCCAATGTGCCGTTGACACTCGACACCCTCATGATCATCCTGCCGTATGCCACGATGTTGGCTGTGGTGGGTCTTTTGGAGTCGATGATGACCGCCACCATTGTTGATGAGCTGACCGACTCGTCAAGCGATAAAAACAGAGAGTGCAAAGGGCAAGGACTCGCCAACACCGTGGTTGGATTTTTCGGTGGCATGGCCTCTTGTGCGATGATTGGCCAGTCCATTATCAACATCAAATCTGGCGGGCGAACCCGATTATCGACCTTGCTCGCTGGCGTTTACCTGCTGCTGATGGTGCTTTTTTTGGCCGACTGGCTGACGGCCATCCCCATGGCCGCGCTGGTGGCGGTCATGATTATGGTCTCGATTGGCACGTTCAGCTGGGAGTCAATCATCAACCTCAAAAAACACCCCATGTCGACCAATATCGTGATGATTGCGACCGTGGTGGTGGTGGTGGTGACCCACAACCTGGCTTTTGGCGTGTTTGTCGGCGTGTTGCTCGCGGCTTTGTTTTTCGCCAACAAAGTTGGGCACTACATGGCCGTCACCAATGCTTTGAATGCTGATGGCACCTGCAGGACCTACGTGGTGAAGGGCCAAATATTTTTCGCCTCGTCGGCGGAGTTCATGGCTTCGTTTGATTTCAAAGAGGGGATTGAACGTGTGGTCATTGACCTAAGCGAGGCCCATTTTTGGGACATCACCGCGGTTGAGTCCTTGGACCGAGTGGTGATCAAGTTGCGTCGAGATGGCGCCATCGTTGAGCTGTTGGGGCTCAACGAGGCCAGTGCCACGCTGGTTGACCGGTTTGGGGTTCACGACGATCCAAAAGAAGTTGAAAAACTCATGGGAGGCCACTGACATGACACAAATCATTGCTTGTATTGATGGATCACCAACCACCCATGCCGTCACCGACGCGGCCTGCTGGGTGAGTCAAACAATCCATGCGCCATTGGTGTTGCTGCATGTTCTGGATCGCTCTGCCTACCCAGTCCAAACAGACATGAGTGGCCATTTGACGTTGGGTTCGCGCGAGGACTTGCTCGACGAACTGGCCGAGCTCGATGCACAACGAAGTCGCTTGGCTTTGCTGGCGGGCAAAGAGGAACTCAACGCAGCCGCCACTCGGGTTGAAGACGCAGGCGCAGCTCGGCCTGAGACCCGCCAGCGCCATGGTCACTTTGTTGAGACCTTGGCAGAGCTAGAACCCGATATTCGCTTGCTGGTGATGGGGCGCCAAGGCGAGGATCACCAAGCCGAGCAAGACATTGGCAGTCACTTAGAAAGCGCAATTCGGCGGCTCAGTTGTCGGATCTTGATCACACCCACCACGTTCAGCCCCCCGAAAAGCGTCATGCTGGCCTATGACGCCAGCCCCACCGCACACAAGGTCCTGACCATTGTCGCCCAAAGCCCTTTGTTCAAAAATATCCCGCTGCATGTGGTGATGGTGGGCGAATCGAACAACACAAACCACGAAAAACTAGACAGCGCCCGTCAAATACTTGAGGACAAAGGCCACAAGCAGGTCAGCGCCACCATCACCCCAGGCGAGGTTGAAGCGGCGTTGTTGTCTTACATCACCACCCATGGGCTGGACATGATCGTGATGGGGGCCTATGGACACAGTCGAATCCGTCAGTTCTTGGTCGGCAGCACCACCTCCAATCTATTGAGGCAAAGCCCTGTGCCGATTTTGCTGATGCGCCAATAAAGGCCCGATCCCAAATCCCCGCCCTTGACAGCATCCAACCAAAGAAGGGGCATGGCCAAGGCCACGACCTTACCTGCGATCGCACTGCCGGCAATGAGGCCTAACAGCTGGGCAAAACGTAAGCCAAATACACCCACATCCCAAAGGCTGCAATCATCCCAAACCCACCGAAAATACCCCCGATCATCATCCAGTGAAACTTCTTGGTGTCGCGCTCGAGACGCGCCTGCCATTGCTGCAAGAACGCTTCGCGTTGGTCGAGATCTGTCACCATCAACTCTCCTGTAATCACCCACTTGAAGCCGACACTGGCCTAGGCCGATGCTTTGTTGGCCAAACGATTCTCAATCAATGAGTACGCCGCCGGCACCACCACCAATGTCAACAGCGTCGAGCTCAGCATGCCGCCGATGACCGCCACAGCCAACGGCCCATTGGTGTCTGAGCCCGCACCCCAACCCATGGCCGGTGGCAGCAACGCCAAGATCACCGTTAATGAGGTCATCAGCACGGGCCGCAGACGAATTGGGCAGGCATTGGATAACGCCTCATCGACCCCTTGGCCTTGCGCCCTGAATTGGTTGGTCAAATCCACCAGCAAAATGGAGTTCTTGGCCACCAGACCCACCAGCAGCACCATGCCAATCATCGAGTAAATGTTCAATGAGTTGTTGGTCAACCACAACAAAAAGACACCCCCGATGACCGCCAACGGCTGGGCGGTCATCACGATCAAGGGCTGGATAAATGAATTGAACTGCGATGACAGCACCATAAACACCAACACGGTGGCCAGGCTGAAGGCAAAAATCACGTAGGTCAATGTCTGCTGGAACTCGCGGGCTTCGGCTTTCAATGCAATCTCATAGCCCAACGGCAAAATGTCATCGGCAATGGCATTGATCTCTTCGATCGCCGTGCCCAAAGCGATTTCTGGGTTGGCATAAAAGTTGGCCGCGTAGTTGAGATCAAATCGGGTGATCACCGCCGGGCCAATCTCTTCGCGTGCTTGGGCCAGCTGATCGAAGCGATACAACTGGCCATCGTTGCCCCGAACCAAGATCCGGTCCATGTCTTTGGGTGAGGTGATCTGGCCCTCGCGGGCTTTGACGCGGATGTCATAGCGCTCGCCATCCCCAGGCTCATCGTTGTAGCGGGCAATGTCGATGCCACCGACCAGCATATTGACCGCATAGGCAATGTCTGACGAGCTGACCCCCGCATCCGCGGCTTGGACTCGGTCGATGTCCACCTCAAGCTGCGGGAGGTTCATTTGCAGATCCAGATCCACCGTGCTCATGCCCTCGACGTCTTGCAAGCGCCGCTGCATCTCATTGGCCAGCGACGCCACCGTGTCCAGATCCGTTCCCCGCAAAGCAAACTGCAACGGCTCACCGCGCTGTCCCCCAACAATGCTTGGGGGCGCGGCAAAGGCGATGACACCTGGAATGTCTTTGAGATCTTGGCGAATCTGGGCGAGCACCTGTTGTTGTGAAACATCCCGCTCATCGCGCGCGGCCAAGCGCACGAACGCCAGCCCGCGGTTGACCTCGCTGGCGGTCCCCAGCCCAATGGCGGTGAAATAAGACCGAATGGAGTCATAGTCCGACAACAACGACTCAATGTCTTTCATGTACCGATCGGTGGTCTCAATGCCCGTGCCCAGTGGCGCCCTGAAAAAGACCACAAACCGCCCCTCGTCCTCGGCCGGTACAAACTCTTTTTGGATGTCGGCAAAGAAATAACCCGAACTCAGCACGACAACGCCTGCAATCGCCAGCACCCGGCCCCGATGGGCCAGGGTATAGGCCAACGCGTTTCGGTAGGTGGCGTTCATGCCATCAAAAAAGCCATCAAGGCGCCGATAGATTAACCCGCGGCTCTCATCGGGACGCCGGACGCGCAAAAAGCGCGCGCACAGCACCGGTGTCAAAGTCAGCGCCACGACAGACGATGCGATCACCCCCACCGTGACCGTGACCGCGAAAGATTCAAAAAAGCGCCCGATGATGCCCCCCAAAAAGATCACGGAAGCAAAAATCGATACCAACGTCAACGTTGTGGCAATGATGGCGAAAAAGACCTGGTTGGAGCCGACGATGGCGGCCTGCTCTGGATCCATGTTTTCTTCTTGGCGGTGGCGGTAGATGTTTTCTAAGACCACAATCGCATCATCGACCACCACACCGATCAACAGCAACAAGGCGAGCAAGGTCATGGTGTTGAAGGTATACCCAGCCAAATAGATGACCGCCACCGCGGCCATCAAAGACACCGGTATCGCCACTGAGATGATGATCGTGCCCCGCCATGAGCGCAGGAACAACAGCACGACAAACGCCGCCAGCAATGCCCCTTCGATCAGGTGGTCTTGCAGTGATTTCACAATCTCGCGAATCAGCTCGGAATCATCCGAGGCCACTTGGATATTCAGCCCCGGGGGCAATTGCGGAATGATTTGTTCTTCTAAGCGTTTGTTGACCTCATCGACGATGGCCACAGTATTCGCACCTGTGATCTTGACCACACCAATGCCGACATTGGGCTCGCCGTTGTAGCGGGCCAACGATCGAAAGTCTGCCAAGCCATCGTCGACATCGGACACATCGTTCAGCCGCACGGGCGCGCCGTCGACGTGGCGAACAATCATCTCAGACAGGGCGTTTGGGTCGTGGAACTCCAAATCGAGCTTAACCAACAGCTCGGTGCTGCCATTGACCAAAAACCCACCAGGGAACTGGGCATGCTCGGTGGCAAACGCTCGCTGGATGTCTTGCGCGGTGACCTCATTGGCCGCCATTTGGTCCAGATCGAGATTCACTCGGATGGTGCGCTCACGCCGACCGCCAATCTGAACCGCCCCCACCCCATCGATGGTCTCGAGGCGTTTTCGAACGACGTTGTTGGCGTATTGGTTGAGCTGTTGGAGGGTGCGATCACCGGTCAACGACAGCCACATGATCGGGCTGGCGCCCACCTCGACTTTCGCCACCACTGGCGGTTCGGCATCCAAGGGCAACTGCCTGAGGTTTTGGTTGACCTTGGCCTGGACCTCATTGAACGCAATATCAATGTCTTTGTTGAGCTTGAAGGTAATCACCACGGTGGAAACCCCAGGCGAGGACTCCGATTGAATGAAATCAATCCCCGGCACGCTGTTGACCGATCCTTCGATGATGTTGGTGATGCTGGCATCAACAATCTCTGGACTGGCACCGGGCAAGGTGGTGGTCACAGAAATCAACGGGAATTCAATTTCAGGAAACCGATCGACACCAATGCTTTGGTAGCCGATCAGGCCAAACAGGAGCATGACCCCAGACACCATGTAAGCCAGCACATGCCGGCGAATGGACAGCTCTGGTAGCGTCATTGATCGTCTCCGCCGTCGGCTTGAGCAATCTCAATGCGCGCCCCGTCGGTTAAAAACCCCGCCCCGTCCAAGACAATGGCGGTGCCGGCGGTGAGCCCGGTCACAATCTCAACGCCATCGCGCTGGCGAAGCCCGGTTTGAACAACCTGCTCGCGGACGCTGGATTGATCGGCATCAATCACATAGACCACGTCCCCCGCGGGGCGCTTGGCCACCGCCACCGACGGCACCACAACCGCTTCGTACTGTTGCAAGACAATCTCACCGACCACCGAGCTGCCCGCACGCCACCGGCCGGGGTTGTCCAACGACACCACCGCTTCCAGCGCGCGGGACCGACCATCCACCACGGGCCGAATCTCAGTGATGGGCGCGGTGATGGTGACTTGACCTGAGCCCATGGTCTTTAACCGAACCGACTGCCCCACGTCGATGTCGTCGACCAAACGCTGGGAGACGGGCAGCACCACCTTCAAGGCTTGCGCCGAGACCAGATCAAACGCGGGCTGACCCACGTCGACAAAGTCACCTTCAGAGACATGGCGGGTCTCCACCTCACCGGTGACGGGTGCTTTGATCTCAATGTGGTCAAGGTTTCGTTGCGCCTCACTCAACCGCGCTTGCGCACTGGCCAATTGCGATTGCAACGCCTTGGCTTCGGCTTGGGCCTGTTCAAACTGATCATCCGAGATCAGCTCACCTTCAATCAGATTGGCCAAGCGCGCCACTTGCCGGGCTTGGTTGTCAGTCAATGCCTGCAAGCGCTGCACCTCGCCACGGGCGGCCGCCAGTGCATCGCGTTGGGCATCACCATCCAATCTTGCCAGTGCTTGGCCAGCCTCGACGGCATCGCCGGCATCAACCAAAACCTCAACGACCCGACCCACCGTCTCAGCGGCAACCGAGGGCGCGGTGTCGGCGTGCGCCCGGCCCACCGAGGTCTCAATGCGCTCGATCAGCTGGCGTTCAGCGGTGGCTTGGGTGACTGTGGTGGCAGGCAATTGACCCCCCTCGTCCCCACCGTCGCCACACGCCACCAATACACCTGCGGTGACCCACAGCCCAATCAGCGTTTTAAACAGTTGTCGATTCATTGAGACGATTCCCCATTGAGACCATGAAAGATGAGTTGACTGACCGACTGGGCGTAGCGCTTGGGTTGGTCAGCACAGCTGAAATTGGGCAAATAGCGCAACACTTTGCGGTGTTGAAAATAAAACACATTGGCAGAAATCAATGTCAAAGCGGTGACAGAGGGATCGACCTCAGACCGGATCAGACCATGTTGTTGGGCTTGCGAAATAAAATCGACCAAGCGCTGGAAATTGCCCGACAGCACATCGCGCACCAAATGCGCGCTGTCCTTGCTGGCGTTTTTTTGCAGCTCGCGAAGCACCAGCTGGGTGACTTGCTCGTTTTCGAGAATGTGGGCAATGTGCTGGCATTGGTAATCGCCAAGCTGGCGATCCAGTGGGCCGGATTCGTCCAACACGCTGTCCAGCGTTTGCGCAAAATCCGCCACCGCGGTCTCAATCACCGCCAGATACAGCGCGCGCTTCGTGGGAAAGTGATGGAACACCGTGGATTTTGAGATCTCTGCTTCGAGCGCGATCGCCGCCACCGATGTGCCCGCATAGCCACGTTGCGAGAAGGCATCGGCCGCGCACGCCAACAACCGCTCGCGCGCGCTGGCCATGCCTTCTGGCGGGCTGTCCGTTGCCGCGGCGGACTCGTTTAGCGTTTGTGTTGCCATGCTCCAGTCTCCCAGTCAAATGCCGCTGGCGTGGGGGGCGCCAGGCCGACCGATCGGTCGGTCAGTAGCCTCAGTTTAGCGGATTGGCGTGAATGGGGTGCGACAAAATTGCCCCATCTCGCTACAATGAGGGCCGATTTTCGGGTTTTCGAAGAACTGAGGAGGCAAGGCATGGGCATGCTCACCGGTAAAAAAGCACTGATTGTCGGCGTGGCCAGCCCACGCTCCATCGCTTGGGGCATCGCCGAGGCCATGCACGCTCATGGCGCTGAACTGGCGTTCACCTACCAAAACGACAAGCTGCGGTCTCGAGTCGAATCCATCGCCGAGAAAACCGACTCATCGTTGATGTTTGAGATGGATGTGGCCAATGACGATCACATCGACCAAGCGGCCCAATCCATCAAAAACCACTGGGATGGGGTGGACATCTTGGTCCACGCGGTGGGCTTTGCCCCAAAAGAGCAACTCGAAGGCGAGTTCGTCGATGCCATCACCCGAGAGGGGTTTCGGATTGCCCACGATATTTCGGCCTACAGCTTCGCCGCACTGGCCAAAGCCTTTCGCCCGCACATGGCAGGCCGCCAAGGGGCCTTGCTGACTTTGAGCTATTTGGGTGCGGTCCGGGCGATGCCCAGCTACAACGTGATGGGCTTGGCCAAAGCCTCCCTTGAAGCGTCTGTGCGTTACTTGGCCCACGGTCTGGGCCCAGAAGGCATTCGGGTCAATGGCATCTCGGCCGGCCCAATTAAGACTTTGGCGGCTGCGGGCATCCCCAAATTCCGCTCAATGCTCGACCACGTTGAACACGCCGCGCCGATGCGACGCAGCATCACCACCGAAGAGGTGGGACAAGCGGCCGCGTTTTTGTGCTCCGACTGGGCCAGCGGCATCACCGGCGAGATCATGCACGTCGACGCCGGCTACAACATCGTCGGCATGGCGGGGATGGATTAGCCCGCCGGCTCGATCTGATTGGGCAATCTGATTGGGCTCGTCGCCTCGCTTAGAGGCGATCTTCGACCACGCTGATTGAGGTGTTCTCCCGAAGCCAGCGCATCAAAGCATTCACCTCGTAACCGATGTGGGCAAACATCACCTGTTGGCGCATCAGATCGCGCATCTGCTCATCGGCTTGCGCGGGGTTGCCAGGCATCACATCACTGAGCTCGACCACCGCGTAACCCGAACTGGTCGCCAGCACGGTGTGTGTCGGTAAGTCATCGGCTTGGGCAGGCAACCGAAACAGGTCGCGGCTGAAATCGGGGCCATACTGAAAGTCGTTGCGACCAATCGTTTGTGCTTCACCGAACACAGACTCGGCCAGGCCCGGCTCATCAACGATGGCGGCCAGCTGTGCCTTTGCAGCTTGGCGCGCTGCGGCGTTCATTTTGTCGCGCGCCAGGCGCTGTTCGATGTCGTCGGCCACCTCGGCCAAGGGCTTGGGCTTGCTTTCCAGATGCTCATCCAAAATCACCACCACCATGTGGTTGCGATCAATCTCAATGGGATCCGAGGCGGCCCGATCGAGCAACACCCGGTCAGAAAAAGCCGCTTCGATCACCTGTGGGTCGCCTGCCAAACCCTCGCCACCGGCTCGGGTGAACGCCTCGGTGGTCTGGATTGGAAGATCAAGCTCGGCTGAGACAGGCGACAGGGTCGTGTCGTCGGCGAAAATCAGATCAATCAGGCGCTCTGAAATTTCGATGTATCGGGCCTCGCTTTCTTGATCAACGTACTCGGCTTGGATCTGATCCCGGGCCTCGTCAAACGACATGCCCTCAGGCGGCTGAATCTCATCCAGGCGGATCACGTGCCAACCAAAACGCGTCTTGACCGGCGCGCTGACTTGACCAGACTCGCTCAAATCATACAGCGCTTGTTCGAATTCAGGCATCATTTGGCCTGGCTCAATCAAACCCAAATCACCGCCGGCATCGGCAGAGATCGGATCGGCGGAGTGGGTTTCGGCCAATTGGGCAAAATCTTCACCGGCGTTGATTTGTTCGACCAAGTCTTCAGCGAAGGCTTGGGTTTGCGCCTCATCGCGCTCGTCGGTGACCTCCAACAAAATGTGTGAGGCCCGGCGAAGCTCAGGCGACAAGAAGCGGGCCTCGGCGGCCTCATAGCGTTGACGAAGCTCCGCCTCGCTCAACGCCAAATCGTCAGTCAAATCCGAAGCTTTTAACTCGACGTAGCGGAGGCTGACGCGCTCTTCGGTCATGAACTCAGAGACGTTGTCCTCATAAAAGCGCTCGATCTCCTCATCGCTGACGCTCACGGTGTCCATGTGGTCTTCGCGCGGAAATTCGACGACGGCAACCTGGCGTTGCTCGTTTTGGATTTCGATCATCCGATCAATTTCTGTTTGAGTGGCCATCGCTGAACCACTCAAGGCGGTGGGCACGGTGCGGGTCATGAGGTCTTGGCGAACCTCTTGCTCGAACCCACGTGCGGTCAAGCCTTGGGCAGACAGCGCTTGTCTGTAGGCCTCTGGGCTGAACTGATTGCCCACTTGAAACGCTTCGATCCCTTGGATCAGTTGCGCCAACGCCTCGTCACTGATCGACAGGCCAATGGCGTCAGCGTGTTGCTGCAGCAGCGCTTGGTCAATCATTTCTTCTAGGAATTCGCGCCGCACCGTGGGTTGATTGGTGGCCACCTCGTCGTACTCATCGCCTTGCTCTTGGCGCAGTTGAGCGCGGTGACGCGCGAATTCTGCTTGGAATTCATTGACGGTGATCTCGGTGTCGCCCACCACAGCCACCGCGTCTTCAGGCACCGTGTTGATGTAGCTTTCAACACCAAAAAACAAGAAGGGAATGGCGAGCAGCCCCAAAATGACAAAAGCGACCACACCGGTGACTCGATCTCGAATTGCCTGCAACATAACAGTGACTGATCCTCAAGCGTCTATTGAACATGCCCTTAAAAACAGGGCGCCACGAGGGCGCCCGGCGTTCTTACAAATGGCGGAGTGGACGGGACTCGAACCCGCGACCCCCGGCGTGACAGGCCGGTATTCTAACCAACTGAACTACCACTCCGTTTTAAGCGTGGTGGGTGCTGACGGGTTCGAACCGCCGACCCTCGCCTTGTAAGGGCGATGCTCTCCCAACTGAGCTAAGCACCCTGGGCGCAGCCCTTTATTTTATCGCGTCTTTGAAGCCTTTACCAGCTTTAAACGAAGGATTCTTCGAAGCTTTGATCTGAATCGTTTCACCTGTAGAAGGATTGCGACCAGTGCGCGCAGCACGGTGCTTCACAGTGAACGTACCAAAACCAACCAAAGAAACAGAGTCACCCTTTTTCAGTGCTTTTGTGATGGAGCCAATGGTGGACTCCAAAGCACGACCAGCGTCTGCCTTGCTCAGACCAGCGTCGTCAGCAATTGCATCAATCAATTCAGATTTGTTCATGTTTACTCTCTCCAAATCATTCTTAGTATAAGTTTCTCAAGGCCTGAACCAACAGACCACTTGAGTCATGCAAGATGGGAATCTGTGTGTTGTTTCCGTGTCCGCATCCCGAGGGCCAATGGTAAACCGAAGATTCTCGGACCATCAACCGATCTCGGGACCCATGATACCCTCAAACCCCCTAAAAGCCCAGTATTTTGGCCAAAAGCGCGCGTTTTCAGGGCTTTTTAGTGCGGGCGAACCACCCCAGATTGGCCTTTTTCACCACTCGCGGTGGGGCTGTCGGTGTCCAATGTGGCAGCCGGCATGGACTCCAATGCCACGGACAACACTTCATCAATCCACTGTACGGGCTTAATATCTAAGCCCTTTTTAATCCGATCAGGGATCTCAACGAGGTCTTTTTCGTTCTCTTTGGGGATCAACACGGTCTTGATGCCGCCCCGCAGTGCCGCCAGCAGCTTTTCTTTGAGTCCACCAATGGGCAACACCTTGCCGCGCAGGGTGATTTCGCCGGTCATCGCCACATCAGCGCGCACCGGCACTTGCGTGAGCACAGACACCAACGCCGTGGTCATCGCCACACCCGCGCTGGGCCCGTCTTTTGGGGTCGCCCCTTCTGGAACGTGGACGTGCATGTCCCACTTTTGATAGAAGTCTTTGTCGATGCCCAAGGCCTCGGCACGCGAGCGCACAACAGACAGCGCCGCTTGGACGGATTCTTGCATGACGCTGCCAAGTTGGCCGGTGTGGGTGAGCTTGCCCTTGCCTGCCAAGGCCGCGGCCTCGATTTGCAGCAACTCGCCACCGACTTCGGTCCACGCCAAGCCTGTGACCTGCCCGACCTCGTTGTCTTGTTCGGCCAAACCATGGCTGAACCGTCGAACACCCAGATAGTCTGCGAGGTTTTTGACGGTGATCTTTTTGCTCTTGACGGTGTTGAGGCTGATTTCCTTAACCACCTTACGACACAACTTGGCCAGCTCGCGCTCGAGGTTTCGAACACCGGCTTCGCGGGTGTAATAGCGAACAATATCCAACACCGCCGCTTCGCTGACTTTGATCTCGTCTTCTTTGAGCCCGTTGGCCTCGATCTGTTTGGGCAACAGATAGCGCATGGCAATGTTGAGCTTCTCATCTTCGGTGTAGCCTGGGATGCGAATGATCTCCATCCGATCCAGCAACGGGGCCGGAATGTTCAACGAGTTGGCTGTGGCGATAAACATCACCTCAGACAAATCAAACCCGACTTCCAAATAGTGGTCATTGAAGCTGTGGTTCTGCTCTGGGTCCAATACCTCGAGCATCGCCGAGGATGGATCGCCTCGAAAGTCCATCGACATCTTGTCAAGCTCATCGAGCATGAACAGTGGGTTGCGGGTGCCGACTTTGGACATGTTTTGCACCACACGGCCGGGCATGGAGCCGATGTAGGTGCGCCGATGCCCCCGGATTTCAGCTTCATCGCGGACACCGCCCAAACTCATTCGAATAAATTCTCTGCCGGTAGATTTGGCAATGGATTGCCCCAGCGATGTTTTGCCGACCCCCGGTGGGCCGACCAGACACAAAATAGGCCCTCTCATTTTCTTGACCCGCTGCTGGACGGCCAAGTACTCAAGAATCCGCTCTTTGACCCGCTCTAACCCGTAGTGATCGGACTCGAGAACACCCTCGGCCTTGCTGAGGTCATTGGACACCTTGGACCGCTTTTTCCACGGCAGCATCAACATCCAGTCCAGATAGTTTCTCACCACCGTGGCCTCGGCCGACATGGGTGACATCATTTTCAGCTTGCTGAGTTCGGACTGGGCTTTTTCCAAGGCCTCTTTCGGCATGCCGGCTTTGGCGATCTTGTTTTCCAAATCGCCCAAGTCGGTGCCCGTCTCATCAAGGTCGCCCAACTCTTTTTGGATGGCCTTCATTTGTTCATTGAGGTAGTACTCGCGCTGGCTTTTTTCCATTTGGGTTTTCACCCGGCCACGAATGCGTTTTTCAAGCTTCAGCACGTCCATCTCGCCTTCAATGAGGCCCATCAAACGTTCCAGCCGTGGCAACACGCCGGAAATTTCCAAAACGCTTTGCTTGTCTTCAATCGAAATACCCAAATGCGCGGCAATGGTGTCGGCCAAGCGACTGGGGTCTTCAATGCCCGACAAGGTGGTCATCAGCTCAGGTGGTACCTTGCGGCTGAGTTTGACGTACTGCTCAAACAGATCCATCACACCACGGACGGTGACGTCGATATCTTGATCATCGTCTGCAGTAGCCCCCTCCACTTCAACCCAGTTCGCGGCCAAAAAGCCCTCTGGCTCAGAGACGTCGCTCAACTGGATTCGCTCAAGGCCTTCGACCAAGACTTTGGTGGTCCCGTCGGGCAGGCGCAGCATCTGCAAAATCGAGGCAATGGTGCCAATCTCATACAAGTCGCTGGCCTGCGGCTCTTCGATCTCTGATTGCTTCTGGGTCACCAGCACAATCTTTTTATCACCGTTCATGGTCTCTTCGAGTGCCTTAACCGAGCGCTCGCGAGCAACAAACAATGGGATCACCATGTGGGGGAAAACCACCACATCGCGCAAGCTCAAAACGGGTGTGGGTTGGCGTGTCTGGATATCAGTCATAAATAAAGGGTGCTCATGCAGGTCGTCTGCAGATTAATATTGGCCCGCTGGGGCCGAAATTCAAGGCTTTTCGGGGAACAATGAAAGGATCAGGCTTCGGCCCGCTTGGGCTGGGTGCCCTCATAGATCAGATAAGGCGCGCTCTCACCGTTGATCACCGCCTCGTCAATGACCACCTTGACCACATCCTCCATCGACGGCAGATCGTACATGCTGTCGAGCAACACGTTCTCAAGGATGGTCCGCAGTCCCCGCGCACCGGTTTTGCGCTCCATGGCTTTTCGGGCAATGGCATGCAAGGCATCGTCTCGGACCTCAAGCTCACAGTTATCCAGATCAAACATCCGAACAAACTGCTTGACCACCGCGTTTTTCGGCTCGACCAAAATTCGAACCAGCGCCTCTTCATCCAACTCGGTCAAGCTCGCCACCACGGGCAAGCGGCCCACAAACTCAGGGATCAAGCCATACTTGATCAAGTCCTCAGGCTCGACTTCGGCAAACAGCGCCGACACGTCGGCCTGCTCTTTGCTTTTGACCTGCGCGTTAAAACCAATGCCGGCCGATTCTGAGCGTTGCTGAATCACCTTGTCCAAACCGGCGAACGCGCCGCCAACAATAAACAAGATGTTGCCTGTGTTGACTTGCAAGAACTCTTGTTGCGGGTGCTTGCGCCCACCTTGGGGCGGCACTGAGGCCATGGTGCCCTCAATCAGCTTCAACAGCGCTTGCTGGACGCCCTCACCCGATACATCGCGGGTGATGGAGGGGTTTTCGGCTTTTCTGGAAATCTTGTCAATTTCATCGATATAGACGATGCCGGTCTCTGCTTTGTCGACTTCGTAGTCGCATTTTTGCAGCAGTTTTTGGATGATGTTTTCGACATCTTCACCCACATAACCGGCCTCGGTCAGCGTGGTCGCATCAGCGATGGTGAACGGCACGTTCAGCATTCTGGCCAAGGTCTCAGCGAGCAGTGTTTTGCCCGAACCGGTGGGACCGATCAACAAGATGTTGCTTTTTGACAACTCAACATCGTCTTTGTCTTTTTTCGACTCAATCCGCTTGTAGTGGTTATAGACCGCCACGGAGAGGACTTTTTTGGCCGCCTGCTGACCAATCACGTAATTGTCAAGGAAGGCATGAATTTCGCGGGGAGTGGGCAGCGAGTCGCGCTCTGCCAGGCTCAGATCTTGGAGCTCTTCTCGGATGATGTCGTTGCAAAGCTCAACGCACTCATCACAAATATAGACGCTGGGGCCTGCGATGAGCTTTCTGACCTCATGCTGGCTTTTCCCACAAAAGGAGCAGTACAGTACTTTACCTTCGCTCTCAGACTCGCTCATGGCCGCTACACTCGCCTTTTCGGATACGCAATAACCGCCAGTTTACCGAAAAATCCGGCCGTTATGTGGTTTGACGTGATGCCAATACCTCATCGATCAGCCCATATTCCTTGGCCTGCTCAGCGCCCATGAAGTTGTCCCGATCGGTGTCTTTTTCGATGGTTTCCAGGGGTTGGCCGGTGTGCTTTTGCATGATCTGATTCAATGAATCACGCATTTTCAGGATTTCTTTGGCGTGGATGTCGATATCCGATGCCTGGCCTTGGAAGCCACCCAGTGGTTGGTGGATCATCACCCTCGAGTGGGGCAAGGCGTAGCGCTTGTCTTGAGCCCCGGCGGTCAGCAACAGCGCACCCATGCTCGCTGCTTGGCCAATGCACATGGTCGAGACATCGGGCTTAACAAACTGCATGGTGTCGTAAATGGCCAGACCTGCTGTGACCACGCCCCCGGGGGAGTTGATGTAGATGTTGATGTCCTTGTCTGGGTTTTCCGATTCCAAAAACAGCAACTGGGCCACCACCAGGTTGGCCATTTGATCCTCGATGGGGCCAACAATAAAGATGACGCGCTCTTTTAACAGGCGTGAATAAATATCGTAGGCGCGCTCCCCACGGGCCGACTGCTCGACCACCATGGGCACCAAATTCAAGGCCTTTTCGTTCATGCCGACTCCATCAGTTCTTTAAATTTCAAAGGCTTTTCTGTGACTTGAGCATGATCCAAGACCAAATCAAGGACCTGCTCTTCGAGCACGATGTTTTCAATCTGCTCCATCGCTTGGCTGTCTGAGCGATAGACTTTGATCATCTCTTCGGGCTTTTCGTAGGTCTGCGCAAACTCTTCGAGCTTGGCCTGGACTTTATCGGGGTCAATCTCGATGGCGTTTTGCTTGGCCAACTCACCCATTAACAACCCCAAACGCAGCCGCTTCTCCGCGCCTGCCTTGAACTGATCAAGCGGTGGGGGTGGGGGTGGCTCGTTGCCTGGTTGGGTCATTTGTTGTTGCAACTGCGCTTGCATCTGACGCGCTTCTTGGTCAATGCTCGATGGTGGCAGCGCCAAATCACCGAACCGCTCCAACAGGCTGCTTGTGACGGCGTCTTTAACCCGCTGGGTGATGGTGTTGCGCATCTCCCGATCGAGGTTGGTTCTGACATCAGAGCGCAGCTGCTCGACCCCGCCCTCGATGCCAAACTCCTTTGCAAATTCATCGGTCACCTCAGGCAGGTGCGCTTCTTCGACGGCCTTGATCTCAATCTCCACCGGCACTTTTTTACCGGCGAGCTTGTCGGTGCGGTAGGTCTTTGGAAATTCAATGGTCTCGGATGCGGTGTCGCCGGCTTGGGCACCATCCAAGATGCGCTCGAGGTCTGGGAAGCTTTCGAGCTTGCCCAAGATCGGCGCGATCTCATGTTGCCCCGCTTCGGGAACACGCTCGCCATCGACATCAGCCACATAAGCCAACCGCACGCGGTCGCCTTCGCTGGCTTTTCGGTCCACTTCAGAAAATTCACCGCGTTGCTCTTGCAGGGTGCGAATCATGTCATCGACATCAGCCTCTGTGACCTCGCACACCGGCCGCTCGATGGCAAGATCGGAAAACTCCAAGGTGGGAACATCCGGAAAGACTTCAAGGTGAGCGACGTACTCAAAGTGCGCTGCGTCGGCTTGTGCATTGGGCTCGATTTTGGTCACGCCGGCCACGCGCATGGCTTGCTGGCCGATGGCTTCTTGCAAGGTCGATTGCATGGTCTCATTCAAGATCTCTTCTCGAACTTGGGCGCCGTAGCGCTTGGTGATCACATCCATCGGCACTTTGCCAGGACGAAACCCTTTCAAGCGAACTTGCTTTTTCAATTCATTGAGACGACTTGAAATTTTTGAGTCAATCTTTTCAGAGGGCACTTGAACCGTCATGCGACGCTCAAGATCACTCGTTTTTTCAACCGATACCTGCATGATGTGATTCTGCTTTATTTGAAATTGAAGTTTATCGACAGCGGATCAGCGGCTGACCTGCGGCTGGGTGCCACTGTAACACCGGGTTTGTAAATGGGGTGAGCGACGGGGATTGAACCCGCGACCTCTGGAGCCACAATCCAGTGCTCTACCAACTGAGCTACGCCCACCACAGCTTGCTATTGTACTTGAACCCGGAGACATGATTTGGCGCGCCCGGCAGGACTCGAACCTGCAACCGTCGGCTTAGAAGGCCGATGCTCTATCCAGTTGAGCTACAGGCGCAATCCACTGCCTTATCACCGGGCTTCAAAATGGTCGGGGCGGCAGGATTTGAACCTGCGACCTACTGCTCCCAAAGCAGTTGCGCTACCAGGCTGCGCTACGCCCCGGACACTTGTTCGCCGTTAGCCGGCCAATTGTAGTCTCTCAGACACCCCGGGTCAATTTGAATCACGCTAAACTGAGCGCCAACACGGACGAAGAGAGATCCCATGCGCGTCACCCAACTGGCCTGCCTGCTGCTGACTTTGGCTTGCGCCTTAGCCGCCGCCCCGCTGGCGGCAGAGCGCTCAGCCACAGCTGACCCCCTGACACCCCCTGAGCTCTCTTGGGCGGTGCTCGAACAGCAGAATGTCTTGACTTGGTCGCAGGCACAAATGCGGGTGGGTTTTCCCAATATCGATCAAATCAGCCCGGTTCGCCGGATTCTGGCCTCACAAACACCCAAACCATTGCCGGTGGCTTTGTGGCCGGCGACCCAATCGTGGGCCGATGACATGGACGCGCTTCACTTGACCGGTTTGTTGGTGATTGAAGATGGGGTCATTCGTTATGAACAATACCGCCAAGGCCATACCGCCGAACAGCCCTGGATGAGCTTTTCTGTCACCAAGTCGGTGGTGTCGATGCTGTATGGCGCCGCACTCAAAGACGGTTTTATCCAAAGCCTCGATCAAACCGTGTCGGCGTATTTGCCCCAGTTCGACAACACCGCCTATGCCGAGGTAACGCTTCGAGACTTGTTGCGCATGCAATCGGGGGTGGCCTGGCGCGAGGTCTACGATGACCCAAACTCAGATGTCTCGCGGCTGGACAACGCCAAAGAAGCGGACATCCTCGCCCACTTGGCCTCGCTGCCCCGAGCGCATCCGCCTGGGACCACCTTCAACTACAACACCGGTGAGACCACCTTGGCGGGTGTCATCCTGGCGCGCGCCGTGGGCCAGTCGTTGTCGGCGTACTTGGCCGACACCATCTGGCAACCCTATGGCATGGCATCTCCAGCGCATTGGGCGTTGATGGGCACCGACGGTGGCGAAATGGGCGGGTGCTGCATCAGCGCCACACTCACCGATTACGGTCGCCTGGGTCTGATGGCCTTGAACAATTGGCGCGGTGACGGGGCTGAAGATCCCCTGCCCGCCGGGTGGCTCCGACAGGCCACCACGCCCTCACCGAACGCGCCGCACTATGGGTATTTTTGGTGGCTTGAAGACGGCAACGACTTTCGCGCCGCGGGTATTTTCGGGCAAGCGATCCACATCTCGCCGGAGTCGAATCTGGTCATTGCCATGCATGGGGCTTGGCCGTCTGCCGTCGACGAGGCGCTCGCTGACAAACGCCGTGCTTTGATCGCTGAGATCAAAGCCAAAGCATCACGAGCGCGCTAGGCTCACCTGCATCAGATCGATGGTTTTTTGCCGAAAGCCTGCCTCGCAGTAGGCCAGATAAAAATGCCACATCCGGATGAAGCGATCATCGAAGCCCATGGCTTTGACCTCATCGAGCTTGTCTTGGAACGCCTCGTCCCAACAAGACAGTGTCTTGGCGTAGTCGAGCCCCCGAAAGACTTGGGCTTTGATTTCCAGCCCGGCGTGCTCGGCGGATTGCTTGAACACTTGGGGTGATGGCAGCATCCCGCCTGGGAAAATATAGCGCTGGATAAAATCAACACTTTTTCGGTAGGCGGCGAACAGATCGTCTCGAATGGTGATGACTTGCAGTGCCGCCAGCCCCTGTGGCGTGAGGCGGTCATGGACTGCTGTAAAAAACTCAGGCCAGTACTGCTCGCCCACCGCTTCAAACATCTCAATCGAGGCGATGCCATCGAATTGGCCGCGAACATCGCGATAATCTTGCAGCTTAAAAGTCACCCGATCCGCCAAGCCGGCGTGTTGGATGCGCGCCTGGGCTTCCTCAAGCTGGGCTTGGGACAGGGTGATCGAGGTGATCCGACAACCGGTTTGTTCCACAGCGCGTTGGGCAAAGCCACCCCAACCGGACCCGATTTCTAGAATGTGGGTGGTGTCGGTGGGCTTAAGCATGGCCAAGATGGCGTCGTATTTATTGATCTGCGCGGAGGCCAAGTCCTGGTCGGGATGATCAAAAACCGCTGATGAGTAGGTCATGCTCGGGTCGAGCCACAACCGATAAAACGCATTGCCCAAGTCGTAATGCGCTCGAATATTGCGACGCGCACCGCGTTTCGTGTTCGCCCGAAACACGTGCACACACCACTGCAACGCCCGCATCATGCGCCCGCCTTGATCGAGTGGTCCAAGAATCGAGCGATTCATCTCGCCGACCCGGATCAATGCCACGACATCAGTCGATGTCCAGTCGCCGGCCATGTAGCCCTCGGCCAACCCCAAGGTGCCGCCCATCAGCATCCGGCCAATCAAGCGCGGGCTGTGGATCACCAAATCCGCTTGCGGACCGGTGTCGGCACCCACAAAGTTAAATTGCCGGCCGCTGGGCAAGGTGACCTTGATCGATCCGATTTTGAGGTTGGATAACGCACCAATCAATGGCCGAAACAACAGATCGGCTTTGGGCATCTGGTCTGAGCTAGACATCCGATGATATGTCCTTTTTCGGGGGTGCAGGCTTTTTATGAAAACGCCCGCCACGCAGCCATATTTTTAAAGCTTGCCAATGTATCGCAAAAACCACCTTGAGTGTCATCAGCGGCAATGTAAAAAAGACCTTAAGAAGGGTCTTGTCACTGCTTGCAACGCGTCGCATGCGCTGGGTGGCGATCATGGCGCGTTCGTCGTTTTGCAACCACACAATCCCGATATCGAGTTGATCACCGGGTGGGTTGAAACGAAACTCGTAGTCCCCGTCGATCGGTAGAAAGGGTGAGACATGAAACCGCTTGGGGTGATGGTGGGCCCGGGTCAGATCCAATGGCTCACCATCGGGGGATCGGATTAAATAGCAGTGGCGCTCACCAAAGGTATTTCTGACCTCACAAATGATCGCCACCAGCCGCGACTGATCGTCCCAGCAATACCACGCACTCAAAGGATTGAAGACAAAGCCCAGGATGCGAGGGTAGCAAAAAAGCCCAATGCGGCCACCTTTTAAGTCAATGCCGTGGGCACTCAAACCTGCCTCAGCCCAACCGCGCAGTGAGGTCTGTCCGGCCTGAACCGATGGATCGGCTGGCAAATGGTCTTGGTCGTAGAGCGAAAACAAATTAAAGCGGTTGTGTGAGAACCACGTGTGGGATCGATCCAACGCGTCCAAGCGATCGATGTCCACCAACACATTAAACACCCGGTAGGTGAATTGATACTTGGGGTCGACCCGTCGCCGATGGAACACCGAGCCCAAATAAAATGCGTGATCGCCGGACCAGTCAGCCATGAATCAGGTGACTCCCAGGCCCCGACCAAGGCTCAAAGTTTTCGGTGTAGGGCGCGGGATAGGCCCGCGCTTGATCGATGGCATCAGGCAGCTCGACGCCCAGCGATGACACCGCCTCCACCGCGGCGCCCAAACCATCTTCGTGGAACCCATACCCCATCCACGCACCACAGTACCAACAGTTGCGATGCCCTTGCAGGTGGCCCATCGAGGCCTGTGCTTTTCGGGTCGCTTGGTTGAAGACCGGGTGGGTGTAGTCGGTCTGGTAGTGCACCTCACTTGGATGCGGTTCAACCAACGGGTTCAAGGTCACCAAGTACTCTTTTTGTGCATCGAGTCGTTGCAGGCGGTTCATCCAATACGAAATGGACACCTCACAGCGCTCGTCGGCCTGTTGGGTCAAATAATTCCACGAGGCCCAGGCGCGCCGTCTCTTTGGCATCAACCGGACATCGCTGTGCAAGAACGCCTGGTTGGCGCGGTACTGAAAAGCGCCCAGCAGTGCAATCTCTGCAGCATCTGGGTCTTCGAGCATTTTCAAGGTTTCATCGGCGTGGGAGGCGAACACCACGCCATCGAACACCATCTCGTGTCCGCCCTGATCGGTGAGCGTGACCCCTTCTGGCCGGCGACGAACCGATCGGATCCCCTGGTTGGTGTGGATGGATCCGGCCAAGTCGCTTTCGATCCGCTCAACATAGCGTGTTGTGCCACCGACCACCGTTCGCCAATTGGGTCGGTTCTTTAGATCCAAAAGGCCGTGGTTGTTGAAAAACTCCAGCAGCGCTGGCGCCGAAAAGTCACGAACCGACTGACTGGGGCTCGACCAAATGGACGCCGCCATGGGCAATAGGTACCGCCAAACGAACGCCTCACTGAATCGGTGTTGGTCCAGCCACGCGCCCAGCGACTGTCCTTGGCAGCTGTTGGTGGCCAAAGCGTCTTTACCGAGCCGGTTGAACCGAACGATGTCGCTGAGCATCCGCCAGTGGCTGGGCGAGACCAGATTGCTTGGCTGGGCGAACAAGGCATCGCCGGCGTACTCGACCGCGCCTGCGTTGATTGATGCGCTAAAAGACATGTCGGAGGGTTGGGTTTTGATGCCCAACAAATCAAACAGCGCCAGCAGGCGAGGATAATTGCGGTCATTGTGGACAATAAAGCCGGTATCAATGGCGAGTGGGCCCGCCGGATCGTCGACGTATTGAGTGTTGGTGTGCCCGCCCAGCCGCGCGTTTTTTTCGAAAACGACGACGTCGTGGTCTTTGCGCAACAGCCAAGCCGCCGCCAGCCCGGCAATCCCGCTCCCGATCACTGCTATTTTCACTGTCGCACCCGCACAACACAACAAGCGTCAAATGATACGAGGATTGGTGTGAAAGAGGGCACAATCTGCTTGACCGCGCAAAAGTCGGGCCTGGGGTTGGTTTTTGGAGGGGGTGGCTGGTACTTTTTAGGCCTCTTGGGACCCACAAACACTTAAAAAATGACGCCCCTCAAAAAAAGTTGGTGCCGCTTCTTGCACAGCTTATCCAGCAGCATCGCTCGCTCCCACGAATGCAAGCAACAGGTCGAATTTGCCACCATCGGCAGCGCGGAGCGCAGAAATGTAAGCCTCACGGCGCTTGTTATCTGCTTGTAGGTCGAAACCGTTGGCCCACTCCACCGGCGGATGGTGATATACCTCTTCAAGAAGGATATCGGCTGCGATGCGGGCATGGCGACCGTTACCGTTAGCGAACGGGTGAATCTGCACCATGCGGTGATGAAAGCGCGCGGCTGCTTCGAGGGGCGAAAACACACCCCGTTCGGCCTGATACTTCGCATCGCCCAGTAACACGCAAAGCTGAACGGAAATTTGCATCGGATCAACGCCGATATTTTTCTCGGTGTGGCGATACTTGCCCGCCCAGTCCCAAACATCACCGAACAGCCTCTTGTGTAGCGTGCGGACAAACGCATCATCGAAGATATTGCCGCCACGTCGCCTTGAGACCCATGCAAGCCCCTGCTCGATGTTGGCCTGCTCAAGCTCGTCAAGTTCACCACGCGTGGTGATGTGGCTGAATTTAAGACCCTCTTTCTCATCTGGATCGAGCGGGGTGGCGCCTTCCGGGTCTTCAACAATCATTCAACGTCCCAAAAATCCGGTGGCATATCACGCACCAGTTCGTCAGCCAACGCCTCGATCCGCTGCTTTGTTTGAACCGAAGACAGGGATTGCTTCTCGAGCGCCATGTGGGCGCCTGCGCGGCGGATACGAGATTCAGCTTTCCGGCGCGCCTGAGCTTGGATCACCTCATCAACACCACCCTCCGGAACAATCGCATAAACGAAGCGCCCACCCATGGCATTGGCGAGTTTTTGCATTTGGTTTATCGTGATCGCACCTTCGCGCTCATTGCGCTCGGCTTGATAGATAGCGTTACGGCTGACTCCCATGCGGACAGCAACTTCCGCGCCCGACATACGGAGTGCCTTGCGTATCACTGAAAGCCATCCCTCGGATGGTTTTTGTATGGATTGAAGTTGCTGCGCGGCTCGATCCGCAATCCGTACATATTGTTTTCTGGCGGTGTCTTTGACGTTCATTGCCTATGACCTCATGGGCGTTGATGGCTCAATGTATATCACATGATATGCGCAAACCTCGAATGTGTCAATCATTTGATATGCACTCTAAGGCATTATGCATATCTATCAATATTGTATTGAATTACAGAATCCTATCCTCGGATAGGATTTCAAGGCGGGAGCGCCGCGCGCTCTCCTGGGCTAAGGCCAGTCGAAAGCCAGAAAGGCTGTCACGCAGCTTCTTCTGATTTGGCTGTAATGCCGCGGCGGTAAAACACGGCTCGTTGCGCGTGTGCGGCTGCGTTGAAGATCTCGCGATTGTCGTTCTTCAGGACCTGAATGGAGGATGCGATCTAAGCGCTGTGAAATTCCCGAGCCTCGGGAGGGATGCCGAGGATCAGGCAACGCCTTAGACCGGCTGAGGATGACATTCGAAAGCCCGACAAAGTAGAGGCGACGCGATGAGGATTTTTCCCCATTTTTTTCCACTCGGGCATAAAAAAGGCCTCCAACCCTCTGGAAGCCTTATGTTTATTGGCGCGCCCGGAAGGATTCGAACCTCCGACCGCCTGGTTCGTAGCCAGGTACTCTATCCAGCTGAGCTACGGGCGCGTACAAGCTCATAATTATCCCAACATCAGCCACAAAGTGTCAAGGACAATCGACTCTGCGCTCGATTTGCTGCCCCACGACCCCCGATTGAATTAGAATAACCTGATGTTCAGTCACCGGTTTTTGATCCCGCTGCCGCTGTTTGCCTCTGTCATGGGGTTGGCGGGACTGGCGATGGTGTGGCGAG
The DNA here is from genome assembly GCA_031580925.1 of Wenzhouxiangella sp. Classification (GTDB taxonomy): domain Bacteria; phylum Pseudomonadota; class Gammaproteobacteria; order Xanthomonadales; family Wenzhouxiangellaceae; genus Wenzhouxiangella. Next base: position 62,164 of record JAVLCB010000010.1, on the reverse strand, counting down.
CCACCGAGACCCATTGGGGCCTCGAGCACACCGCCTCATGGTTCATCACACATTGCGCTGCCGGGGTGTTTGTTGCCCTGATCGCGGCCTATGCATACAAGTGGTTTGCAGACCCTGAGCGGGTGCTGGCTGAGCTCAACCACCCGGTCCGGATCAACTTCTTGCCCACACTGTCAATCAACCTGATCTTGTTGGGCATCTTGCTGACGCCTTGGTATCCCGAGATCGGTTTGGACTTGTGGCGCATCGGTGCGGTGTTGCAGTTGTTGCTGACACTGATCATCGTCAACATTTGGCTCAATTCAGAACGACCCGCTGCGAGCATTAACCCGGCGTGGTTCATCCCTGCCGTGGGCAATGTCTTGGTGCCTGTGGCGGCCGCACCCGCCGGTTACACGATGACATCATGGTTTTTCTTGAGTGTCGGCTTGTTCTTTTGGGGCATTTTGGTCACCGTGATTTTTTATCGGCTGATCACCAAGCCGCCATTGGAACCTCAGATGAAACCGACTTTGGTGGTGATGATCGCGCCACCTGCGGTGTCATTTATCGCATTAATCACCCTCACCAATGAGATGACCATCGCCAGCCAGTCGCTGTTTTTTATTGCGGTGTTTTTTGTGTTGTTGCTCTTGCCCCAAATCCCGACCTTTTGTCGCCTGCCCTACTTTCCATCGTGGTGGGCATACACCTTCCCATTGGCCGCATTCACAGTCGCGTGTTTTCGCTTCAGCCAGTTTTACGACCTTTTCAGCGATGCCATGCTGATGGTGCTCACCGGCTTGGTCAGCGCGGTGATTGGCATTGTGCTGGTGCGCACACTGCTGGCCTTGGCCCGCGGTGAAATGGGCCACCATGCCTAACGTCGCCACGTTATCATGGTGGTATAAGCAGTCAATCGACCTTAAATTCGAGAGATCAAGGAGAAACCAAGATGTCAAAAAAAGAATGTCTCGTTCCCATCATCGATCGGACGCGTCAAAACGAAGCTTTTAGAGATGAAGTCATCACAGGCCAAGAGTCTCAGTTGGTTTTGATGACCATCCAACCCGGTGACGAAATCGGTGCCGAGGTCCATGACGACCACGACCAAATCCTCGTTTTTGTCGAGGGCGAAGGCCAAGCCATCATTGATGATGAGACGCTGGATGTCAAAGCCAACGACTTGGTTTTTGTCCACGCCGGTGTTAAGCACAATTTCATCAACTCAGGCAGCGCGCCTTTGAAACTCTACACCGTGTATGCGCCCCCAGAACACAGCGCCGGCACCCGTCATGAAACCAAGGCTGAAGCCGATGCGGCAGAGGGTCACCACTGAGCTTAACTCGGGCCATTGGCCAGTCACACCCTTCGTGACGGCCCACTGACAAAACGGTGCAGGCCGCCGAGCAGTCAGCTTTTGACTTGCAGCGCCTGCACCCGTTGTTGAACGCTCGCCAACGCTTGTGGCAAGGCCTCTGGGTTGGACCCGCCGGCTTGCGCGAAATCAGGCCGTCCACCGCCTTTGCCACCGACCATCGAAGCCACCTCACGAATCAAGTCACCGGCTTTGAGTGTCGAGGTCAAGTCTTGGGTCACGCCTGCCACCAGTCGGACCGCGCCGTCGCTGCGGCTGCCCAGCACCACCACCGCTGAACCCAATTTGCTCTTGAGTTGATCCAGCAAGGTACGAAGGCCATCGGCATCCAGGTCATCGACCTCTGCCGCCAGCACCTGGATGCCTCCCACGTCGGCGGCCTGATCCAACAGCTGATCACCGGCTTGCAAAGCCGCTTCGTTTTTTAACCGATCCAATTCTTTTTCCAGATCGCGCGCGTGCCCCAACAACTGACTCACTCGCCCAGTCAGGGCATCCGGTTCTGTTTTGAGCAAATGGGTCAGCGACCGAACCAGATCACTTTGGTGTTGGAGGTGCTGGCGTGCGTGCTCGCCGGCCAGCGCCTCGATGCGCCGAACCCCAGACGAGACACCACTTTCAGAGACAACCTTGAACAGCCCAATGTCGCCCATCCGATCGACGTGGGTGCCGCCACACAGCTCCACAGAGTAATCTCCAAACCGAACGACCCGCACCGTGTCGCCATACTTGTCCCCAAAGAACGCCAAAGCACCCGATGCAATGGCCTCATCGTAGGGCATCTCTTCAATCACAGAAGCCACATTGCCCATGATCCGTTCACTGACCCAACGCTCAATGGCTTCAATGTCTTTTTCAGACACAGGCTCAGGGTGAGAAAAATCAAACCGCAGCCGCTCAGGCCCCACCATCGAACCTTTCTGTTGCACATGCTCCCCCAAAACCGTTCGCAACGCCGCGTGCAATAAGTGGGTGGCCGAGTGGTGGCGGACGATGTCGGCGCGGCGCGGCGCATCGACAACGGCATTGACGTGGTCATTGACTTTAAAAGTCCCTGAGGTGACTCGACCGTGGTGAGCAAAAAACTGACCGGCGATCTTTTGTGTGTCTGTGACCTCAAAGCACGCCTCGCCTAGGGTGATTCGGCCTTGGTCTCCCAGCTGCCCACCCGATTCGCCATAAAACGGCGTGATGTCCATAAAAATCACACCCTCTTGATCGGCTTGAAGTTGCTCGGCGCGCTCTGCGTCGCGCATCAAACCCACAACTTGGCAGTCATTGACACTGAGGTGGGTGTAGCCCACAAACTCGGTTGACGGCAGCTGCCCCAAATCTTCTGCCGACAGCATTGACGCCCCTTTGAAAGAACCGGCCGAGCGTGCCCGCTCGCGTTGCGCGTTCATGGCTTTTTCAAACGCAGCCTCATCAATCTTCAGCCCCCGCTCTCTGGCGATATCGCGCGTCAGATCAATCGGGAACCCGTAGGTGTCGTATAACTTGAACGCCAGCTCGCCAGGAATGGTGCCGCCATCGAGTGTGCCCAATGCCTCACCCAACAGTGCCATGCCCTGATCGAGGGTTTCTCGGAACCGGGTCTCTTCTCGACCCAACACCTCAACCACCTGGGCTTTTTTCTCGACCAACTCAGGGTAGGCTTGGCCCATCACTGCAGCCAGCGGCTCGACCAGCTCGGCAAAAAAAGCGCCTTCCACCCCCAGCTTGTGGCCGTGGCGAATGGCTCGGCGGATGATGCGGCGAAGCACATAACCCCGACCCTCATTGCTGGGCAACACACCATCAACCACCAAGAACGCACAAGCTCGTATGTGATCGGCCAGCACTTTCAAAGACGCCACGTCACGGTCTTTGGTGTGTGTCAGCTCGGCGGCCGCATCGATAAGATCGGCAAACAGATCAATGTCATAGTTGCTGTGCACGCCCTGCAAGATCGCCGCCAAACGCTCCAGGCCCATGCCAGTGTCCACACAAGGCTTTGGCAGAGGCGTCATTGAGCCATCGCTGGCGCGATCAAATTGCATGAAGACCAAGTTCCATATCTCGATATAGCGGTCGCCGTCTTCATCAGGAGAGCCTGGTGGCCCACCGGGAATCTGTGGGCCGTGATCATAAAAAATCTCTGAGCATGGACCACATGGGCCCGTCTCACCCATCGCCCAGAAGTTGTCTTTGGCCCCGATACGAGAAAAACGCGACGGGTCAACACCGATCTCATTGAGCCAGATCTCAGCGGCTTCATCGTCGTCTTCAAAAACAGTGACCCACAGCTTCTCGACAGGCAATCCACACACCTCGGTGAGAAAGGTCCATGCATACTCAATGGCTTCTCGCTTGAAGTAGTCGCCAAAACTGAAGTTGCCCAGCATTTCAAAAAAGGTGTGGTGTCTTGCCGTATAGCCCACGTTTTCAAGGTCGTTGTGTTTGCCCCCGGCTCGAACACAGCGTTGCGAACTGACCGCACGGCGATAAGCACGCGTCTCAGCACCCAAAAAGACATCCTTAAACTGCACCATGCCGGCATTGGTGAACAACAGCGTGGGATCATTCCCGGGCACCAGCGAGCTTGAGGCCACCGCCTGGTGGTCTCGCTGGGCAAAAAAGTCGATAAAAGCCTGTCGAATCTCAGCGGTTGTTTTCATGGTGTTTAATTTACCAGCTCGCGAATGACTTCGGTGGTAAAACCCCGCCTGGCCAGCGCATTTTGGCGCTTGCTGCGCTCCTTGTGATCATCGATGGCTGCTGACCCATACCGGCGTGCATACCACTGTGAGGCCACAGCCAACCAGTCGGGCGCTTCGGATCGAAGCGCTTGTTCAATCACCGCCCGGTCGATGCCACGTTGTTGCAGTTCAGCTCGGATGCGAACGGGCCCATACGCCTTTTGGACGCGCGTTCGAACGAAACTCTCGGCAAACCGCTCATCGCTTTGCAATCCAAGCTCGACCAATTCTTCCAGAATCTGCTCGGACTGAGCGTCACTCCAGCCACGCTGGGTGAGCTTTCTGATCAATTCACTGCGTGCGTGCTCGCGCCCGCCCAACAGCCGCACCGCAACATGCTTGCCATCGCTCAAAGACCGGTCATTGGCGTCGGCGTTTTGCTCCACACGCGGCGAGTTGCCGCCGGCCAAGCCATCGTCTGGATCATCATCGCTCGCCATGGCCAATCCACTCAGGCTCAACTACGCCTCAGGCTCAACTACTCCGAGGCAGCCGCCTCGCTGACTTCCTCTTCGACCTCTGCATTGACTTTGGGCAACAGCTTTTCTCTCAGTTGCGACTCAATTTCATTGGCCATTTCGGGGTGCTCTTTCATGTACTGGCGAACATTGTCTTTGCCTTGACCGATGCGGTCATCGCCGTAGCTGTACCACGCGCCCGATTTCTTGATCAGGTTATGCTCAACCCCCAGCTCAATCAACTCACCCTCACGCGAGATCCCCTCACCGTAGAGAATCTCGAACACAGCCTGACGGAAAGGCGGTGCCATCTTGTTCTTCACCACCTTGACCCGAGTCTCATTGCCGATCACCTCATCGCCGCGCTTGAGCGCGCCAATGCGTCTAATGTCCAAGCGAACAGACGAGTAGAACTTCAGCGCGTTACCGCCGGTGGTGGTCTCAGGTGAGCCGAACATCACGCCAATCTTCATCCGGATCTGGTTGATGAAGATCACCATGCAATTCGTGCGCTTGATGTTGCCTGTCAGTTTACGCAGCGCTTGGCTCATCAAGCGAGCCTGCAACCCCACGTGCGAGTCACCCATTTCGCCTTCGATTTCAGCTTTGGGCGTCAACGCCGCCACGGAGTCCACCACCACCACATCGACAGCGCCCGAGCGCACCAGCATGTCAGTGATTTCCAAGGCCTGCTCGCCGGTATCGGGCTGTGAGACCAACAGGTCATCCACATTGACGCCAAGCTTTTGGGCGTAACTGGGATCCAAGGCGTGCTCGGCGTCCACAAACGCGCATGTCCCGCCGGCTTTTTGAGCCTCGGCCAAGGCGTGCAACGACATGGTGGTTTTGCCCGATGATTCTGGGCCGTATATCTCCACAACACGCCCACGCGGCAACCCGCCAATGCCCAGGGCCACATCCAGTGCCAAAGAGCCTGTCGAGATCACCGGCACGTCGCGCCGTCCAGTCTCATCGCCCATGCGCATCACGGCACCTTTGCCGTATTGTTTTTCGATTTGTCCCAGTGCGGCGGTTAGCGCCTGTTTACGATTGTCATCCACGGTCTTTACCTCTTTTCAATTCGTTCGCTCAATGGTTTGATTGGGTCGGTGGGGCACACTGCCAAAGCCTTGTCGTAGTATCTCATAGCCGTGTGCCCGCCCCGACCCCCAGACCCTCACAAAAGGGCAATCTCTGACAGATTGTTCAGTCTGTGGCTGACCCTCAAGGCCAACACCCAGGCTCAAGGATCAGTCTACACAGGCGATTCTCAAAAGCTGAGAGGCCCGGCAAAGCGATCCAGCAGCCCTTCCAAGGCTTGGGCGACACTCGCCCGGCGAACCGCGTCCCGATCGCCTTCGAAGTGGTGGCGCTCGGTCTCCACCACCCCATTGGGCAGTGCCCAACCAAAACACACGGTGCCCACGGGTTTGTCGGGTGAACCCCCGCCGGGCCCGGCGATGCCGGTGATCGACACCGCAAAATCACTGCCCGCCCGTTGCTGGGCGCCTTGGGCCATGTCGCAGGCCACCGCCTCGCTGACCGCCCCATTGGCCTCAATGACCGATGGCGGCACCGCCAGGGTCGCACTTTTGGCTTCATTGGAGTAGGTCACGAAGCCTTGCTCAAACCATTGCGAGCTGCCGGCAAGATCGGTCAGGCTCTTGGCCACCCAGCCGCCGGTGCACGACTCGGCCACACTCAATCGACGGCCGTGGGTCTTGAGCCAGTGAGCCACCGCAGCGGCCAGCGTGTTGAGCGCTTCATCATTGGGGGTACGCATGGCCCTATAATGCCTTGTTTTGATATGGTGCGTCTCATGAGTGAGCCAAAATCTGCCCAGCACACGCCCTTGATGGCGCAGTATCTCAAACTGCGTGCGCAGGTTGAGACAGACCACCCCGGGGTGCTGTTGTTTTTCAGAATGGGGGATTTTTATGAGCTGTTCTACGACGACGCGCGACGCGCGGCTGAACTGCTGGACATCACCCTCACCACCCGCGGCGAGTCGGCCGGCGAGCCCATTCCCATGGCGGGCGTGCCGTATCACGCCGCGGACGCCTACCTCGCGCGGCTCCTAAAAAAAGGCCAATCGGTCGCCATTTGCGAGCAAGTTGGCGATCCTGCAACCAGCAAAGGCCTGGTCGAGCGCCAGGTTGTCCGGTTTGTCACCCCGGGCACGCTGGTCGATGACGCCTTGCTGGATGCGCGCGATGAGCAGCTGCTGGTGGCTGTGAACATCGACAGCACCGGCCAAGACTGGTCGGTGGCTTGGCTGGAGTTGGCCAGTGGCCGCCTGCGCGTTGGCGAAGGGCATGGCAAGGCGAGCCTGGCCTCCGAGCTCCAGCGTTTACAGCCAGCAGAACTGCTGCTGGCCGAGGGGACGCAGGCCCATGGCATCGAGGCCATGGTGGGCGACCAAACCCCATGCCGGCACCTGCCGCCGTGGCATTTTGAGCGCCAAGCCGCCCACGACTGGCTGTGCGATCACTTTAAGGTTCAAGACCTGGCCAGCTTTGCATTGGCCGATGACGATGCCTGCCTGGCGCCGGTCGGCGCTTTGATGCGCTATGCCCAGACCATGGTCTTTGCTGACCTGTCCCACGTCGACACACTGAAAAAAATCACCCACGGTGAGCACTTAATCCTCGATGCGGCCACCCGGCGTCATCTTGAGATCGACCAACACCCCGACGGGCGCAGCGAACACACCTTGCTCGGGCTGATGGACACCACCCAAACGCCGATGGGCGCGCGTTTGCTGCGACGCTGGCTGACCCAGCCGATCACCAACCACGCACAGCTCGCCGAACGCCACGATGTGATTGAGCGGTTGCAAGACCACATCGGCCTGGACGCGATTCGCCTGGCCCTCAAAGGACTGGGCGACTTGGAGCGGATTTTGACCCGCATCGCCTTGCGAACCGCCAAGCCCAGGGACTTGGCCACCTTGCGAGACGGCCTGGCGCAGTTGCCCGAGCTGGCCAGCCACGCGCAACCGCTGTGTGGGGGCGTGGGGCCACTGGCGGCCATTCAACCCATGCCCGAGCTCTGCGACCACCTCAACCAAGCCTTGGTCGATCAACCACCGATGTTGGTCCGCGACGGCGGGGTGATCCGCACCGGCTTTGATGACGACCTCGATGAGCTTCGCGCCATGGAGAGCGACGCCAGCGGTTTTTTATTGGACTACGAGACCAAAGAGCGCGAACGCACGGGGATTGCAACGCTCAAGGTGGGCTATAACCGGGTGCACGGCTACTACATCGAGACATCAAAAGCGCAAACCGATGCGGTGCCAAGCGAGTACACCCGGCGCCAAACGCTTAAAAACGCCGAACGCTACATCACCGAAGAGCTCAAAGTATTCGAAGACAAAATGCTCTCAGCCAAGGACCGCGCCCTCACCCGCGAGACGGTGTTGTATGAAGCGCTTGTCGAGACGTTGTTTGCGCGCTTGGATGAGCTCAAGCCCGTGGTCAATGGCTTGGCGCAATTGGACGTGTTGACCACCCTAGCCGAGCGCGCCCAAGTGCTTGGACTGACCCGCCCAACGCTGGACGACCGGCCGGGGATTGACATCAAAAAAGGCCGCCACCCGGTGGTGGAGAACGTGTTGGATGAGGCGTTCATCCCCAACGACTGTACGCTGTCACCCACGCACCGAATGCTGTTGATCACCGGGCCCAACATGGGCGGGAAGTCGACCTACATGCGGCAAGTGGCGCTGATCACCCTGCTCGCCCACGCCGGCAGCTTTGTGCCCGCCGAACACGCCCGCATGGGGCCGGTGGATCGGATCTTTTCTCGCATTGGCGCTGGCGATGACCTCACCAAGGGCCGTTCGACGTTTATGGTGGAGATGGTCGAAACCGCGCACATCCTCCGACACGCCACCCCAAACTCGTTGGTGTTGATGGACGAGATCGGTCGTGGCACATCCACGTTCGACGGTCTGGCGCTGGCTTGGGCGGTGGCTGGCGAGCTGGCCAACCGCATCCAAGCCATGGCCTTGTTTGCCACCCACTACTTTGAGCTCACCCGCCTGGCCGACGATCACGACAGCATCAACAACGTCCACCTGGCCGCCGAAGAACACGCCAACGGCATCGCGTTTTTGCATGAAGTCAAACCGGGCCCAGCCAGTCAATCGTATGGCTTGCAAGTCGCCCGCTTGGCCGGGGTCCCCACTGCGGTGATGGCGCAAGCCAGTGAGCGCTTGGCTCAACTCGAGCAGGGCCAAACCCACCCGCCGCAAGGCGAGTTGTTCTCCAACGCGCACAACAAGGCCCCACAACCTGTGCCCCCGTCGGCCGAGGCGGAGGCACTGCAGCGGCTGTGTGAGCGCATCTCGGCGCTCGATCCCGATCAAATGACCCCACGAGAGGCGCTCGATGCGCTTTATCAGTTGCAATCGCAACTGCCCAAGCCCTGAGAGCACAAATCAGCCCCCACCCTATAAATGGGGGCATCGATGCGTTAAGCTTGTCTCCATGATCTTTCGACAAAAACAGCCGGTGATGACGCTGGGCCGCTGGGTGCTGGTCTTGGCGGTGCTCGTCACGCTATTGCTTGTGGTCTCTGGACCCGGGACACGCCTGGGCTTTTGGGATTTCAGGTTTGGTTTTCAGCTGATCCGTTGGGCGTTCTTTGGGGCCTTGGCGGTCGCTGGCCTGGCGGTTGTTTTATTGGTCATCAAGCGCTTCAGGCCAGCCCATGGGGGCAGCTTGGTGGGCGCGTTGGTGCTCGCGTTGGCGTGTGCGTGGGTCCCCTACAGCCTCTACCAGCAAGCCACCAGCGTCCCAAGAATCCACGACATCACCACCGACACCGATTCTGTCCCTGAGTTTGTGGCGATCGCACCACTGCGTGCGGATGCCTCGAACCCGGTGGCCTATCCCGGCGCGGAGGTGGCTGAGCAACAACGCGCCGCCTACCCCGAGATTCAGCCGTTGAGCACCGATCAGCCTGCCGCGGTGGTGTTCGCCGAAGCCGCAGCACTCGCCGATGAGCTGGGCTGGACGGTGGTGGCGCAAGCGCCCGAACAAGGCCGCATCGAGGCGTTCGACACGACCTTTTGGTTTGGGTTTATCGACGATGTGGTGATTCGCATCACAGACTCTGCAGACCAAACGGTGGTGGATGTGCGCTCAAAATCGCGGGTGGGCTTGTCTGATGTGGGCAAAAACGCCGCCCGGATTGAGGCGTTTTTGGACGCTTTGGATGAGCGTTTGAACGACTAGGCCATCGGCCTCACCGCCGACTCACCGTCACCCGCCGGTCGGTGGTGACAGGCTGGCTGGCCACCCCAAACACCCCCGGGCCATCCTCAATCTCAACGACCCAGCTCGCTGGCGGCAAATGCCCCTCACCGCGGCTGGGCCACTCAATCAGCATGACTGTGTCGGCCTTGTCAGCCGTGCCGGCGGTGGTGTAGGCCTCCAAACCCAAATCCGCCACCTCCTCAGCCGCACTCAACCGATACAGGTCCAAATGGACAACAGTGAGCCCGTTGATGGGGTAGAGCTCAATCAGCCCATAGCTTGGGCTTTTCACCCGGCCACTGAACCCCAGCCCGCGCACAATGGCCTGAGCCAGCGTGGTCTTGCCGGCCCCCAACGGCCCGCTCAGATAGACCACATCACCCGCCACCAGCTGGGCGGCCAGGGCGTGGCCCAATTGGTGCATCGCATCCGCCGAGGCCACGGCAATGGGTTTGGAAAACCCATTCATACTCAAGACCTTGCCGCCATAACTTCAGGCAAGCACGCGGCCAATTGATCGGCCGTGATCGAGCGGCGCCCGACAGCGGCGAGCTCACCGGCACACGCATGGAATAACACCGCGCACCGGGCGGCGTCGAGTGCGTTCATGCCTTGGCCCCACAAACTGGCGATCACGCCGGTGAGGACATCGCCCATGCCCGCGCTGGCCATCGCCGGGGTGCCATGGGGACACACCCAGACCGCCCCGTCTGGACTGGCGATAAGACTGCCCCACCCTTTGAGCACCACCACGGCTCGGTAGCGCGCAGCCAACGCTCGAGCAGCTTCGAAGCGATCGGCTTGCACGCTCGCCGTGTCCACGCCCAACAGTCGCGCGGCCTCGCCGGGGTGCGGGGTGAGCACCCAATCGCCCTCGCGCGCCACAGCGGCTCGGTCGGCCAGCGCGTTGAGGCCATCGGCATCGACCACCAAGGGCCCCGAAAACGCCAACGCTGCGTCCAGCAATGCCGCCACGCCTGGGTCGCCAGACCGCCCCAAGCCGGGGCCAATGGCCAGCACATCTGTATTGAAGTCAGGTACTTGCCATTGATTGTTCATATAAATGTCATCTGCCATCAGCGCGGGCGTTTGCGCCAGCGCCGCGCCAACACTCTGGCCACTGCCCCACACCGTGACCTTGCCGCTGCCAGCGAACAACGCGCCGAGCGCTGACAGCACCGGCGCCCCGGCCATCCCCGGCGCCCCACCGACAACACCCACGTGGCCTGTCTGCCCCTTGTGGGTGTCGGCCAAGCGCGGTGGCAAGCTTTGGCGGCACAGGCGGGCATCCAACAACACCGCATCGGGTGCGGGGCCAGGCGTGGCCAGCGCGTCGGCGCCCAGCGCATCAAACACCAGCCGCCCACGGTATTGGGCGGCCGCGCCGGTGAACAAGCCACGCTTTTGGCCCACAAAGCTCACCGTCACCTCGGCGCGGACACACGGCCCCGGCGCCGCGCCTGTGTCAGCCACCAGCCCCGATGGGACATCCACGGCCAGCACCGGCAACGCTGAGGCCACCACCGCCTCAATGCCGTCGGCCACCCGACCGGTCACCGGCCCACGCAGCCCAATGCCGAGTAAGGCGTCGACCACCACCTCGCCGGTCAATGCGGTGTTGGACGCCAACAGCTCGACAGGTTCGGCGTGCGGGTGTTTGGCGAAGGCTTGATGGGCGCGCCTGGCGTCGGCTTGGAGTTGGTCTGGATCGACCACCGACAGCGCTTGAACCGACACACCGGCTTCGAGGGCGCGACGGGCGATCACCCAGCCATCGCCGCCGTTGTTGCCGGCACCGCAGCACACGCTGATGCGCGCCACCTCGGGCCAGCGGGCACGCAACACCTGCCAAGCCTTCAACCCGGCCTGCTCCATCAGGCCCGGGCCACCGCGTGGCGCCTGATCGATTGCCAGCGCATCCAACTTAGCCACCTGCTCGGCCCGATATAATGCGTGTACATGTCTCATCCATCACATTATAGGCCCGAGCCGGTCGATGCCCACACGCTGGCCGCTGACATCAAGCGCCTGGGTGTTGAATTGGGTTTTGATCAAGTCGGCATCAGCGACATTGACCTCAGCCACTACGAGGCGCGGCTGGCGTCTTGGCTGGCCGACAACCGACACGGTGAGATGGACTGGATGGCCAAGCACGGCCAGAAGCGAACACGCCCCGATCAACTGATTCCCAACACCCGCTCGGTGATCGTGGTGAGGATGGATTACCTGCCGGCCGACGCCACACCAATCGAGACGCTGTTGGATGCCCCTGAGCGCGCCTGCATCTCGCGCTATGCCTTGGGCCGCGATTATCACAAGGTCATGCGCCAACGCCTGCAAAAGCTGGCCGAACGCATCCAAGACCAGATCGGGCCCTTTGGGCATCGGGTGTTCACCGACTCGGCGCCCGTGCTGGAAAAACCCCTGGCCGAAAAAGCTGGCCTGGGCTGGATCGGCAAACACACCAACCTGCTCAACCGCCACGCCGGTTCGTGGTTTTTCTTGGGCGAGATCTACACCGATTTGGCGCTGCCGGCCGACCCGCCGGTGAGCGACCACTGTGGCTCGTGCCGACGCTGCATCGACGTTTGTCCCACCCAAGCCATCACCGCGCCTTACCAACTCGATGCGCGGCGCTGTATTTCTTATTTGACCATCGAATTAAAAGGTTCGATCCCCGAAGAGTTTCGTTCGGCGATGGGCAACCGCATCTATGGCTGCGATGACTGCCAAGCGGTCTGCCCTTGGAACCGGTATGCGCAGTTTTCGAAAGTCGATGACTTCAAGCCCAGAAAAGACCTCGATTGCGGCGAGCTCGTTGAGCTGTTCGCCTGGGATGAGGCGACCTTTTTGCAGCGCACCGAGGGCAGCGCCATCCGCAGAATCGGCCACGAGCGGTGGCTCAGAAACATCGCCGTGGCGCTGGGCAACGCCCCCACCACCCCCGCCGTGGTTGACGCATTGAAAGCGCGACTCAATCACCCTTCGGCTTTGGTCAAAGAGCACGTTGAGTGGGCGCTGGCCCAGCACGATTCGACAACGGCCGCCCCCTCACCCCGACCCTGATAAAATAGCCCCATCACAGTCTGGAGGCCATCACCGATGAGCACAGTCATCACCCAACTCAATGCCCTACGCCAACACCCCGGTCACGCCCTCACCGAAGGCTTGCCCGATGATGTGATTGAGCGGTTTGCCGCCCAAGACCCCCAGCTGGGTCAAGCCGTGGAGATGGCTGCAGGCGTGATCGAGTGCTGGGCTTCGGCCTATCCTGATCTGATTGGGCAAGACGAGGCCACCATCAAAGACGCACTGCAGGCCGACTATGTCAATTTCTACGCCAACGACGCGGTCAAACCGTACGTGGCGCTGGCGGCCAAAGGGCCTTGGATCATTACCGTCAAAGGCCGGGTGCTGCATGACTCGGGCGGCTACGGCATGCTTGGGTTTGGCCACGGGCCCGACCACGTCATCCAAGCGATGGCGCAGTCTCAGGTGATGGCCAACATCATGACGCCCAGTTTTTCGCACCTGCGATTCAGTGAGGCGCTGCGCCGCGAGCTGGGCCACGCTCGGCCCCACGGCTGCCCGTTTTCGCAGTTTTTGTGCATGAACTCAGGCTCAGAGTCGGTCTCGGTGGGGGCTCGGATCGCCGATGTCAACGCCAAGCGCATGACCGATCCCACCGGCCCGAAAGCCGGCCATCGGATCAAGAACCTGTCGTTGGCCGGTGGCTTCCACGGCCGCACCGACCGACCCGCGCGCTATTCTGACTCCACCCGCCCCACCTACATGGCGCACCTGGCCTCGTATCGCGACCAAGACAGCCTGTTGACCGTCGAGCCCAACAATGTGCCGGCGCTGTATGCGGTGTTCGAGCAAGCCGAGCGGGACAATGTTTTTATAGAAGCCTTTTTTATGGAACCAGTGATGGGCGAAGGCAACCCAGGGGCTGCCATCACCCCTGAGTTTTATAGCGCGGCCCGGGCGCTGACCCGCGCCCACGGCACGCTGCTGTTGGTCGATTCAATCCAAGCCGGGCTTCGGGCCACAGGGACGCTATCCATTGTCGACTACCCAGGGTTTGAGAACTTGCCCGAACCCGACATGGAGACCTATTCGAAAGCGCTGAACGCGGGCCAATACCCGTTGTCGGTGTTGGCGATGAACCACCGCGCGGCCGAACTGTACCGAAAAGGCATTTATGGCAATACCATGACCGCCAACCCGAAAGCCTTGGACGTGGGCACGACGGTGCTCAACAGCATCACACCCACTTTGAGGGCCAACATCGTCGAACGGGGCGTGGAGTTTTTGGACAAGTTCAGCCAACTGCAAGCCGAGCTTGACGGCGCGATCGTTGCGGTTCAAGGCACCGGGTTATTGTTCTCGGTTGAACTCAACCACGACCTGTACAAGGCCTACGGCGCCGGCTCAACCGAAGAGTATATGCGCCTTCACGGCATCAACGTCATCCACGGGGGCGAGAACTCGCTGCGCTTCACGCCGGTGTTTGCCACCACCAGCCAAGAGGTCGATTTGATCGTGCAAGCCACGCGCAACGCCTTGCTGCATGGCCCCACCAAAAAGACCCAGCCAGTCGATGCCAACATGGCCACGGCGGCGGCCTAACACGCCGCCTGGTCTACAACACCACGCTGACAATCAGCAAAAGGCTCAGCTGGGTCATCAACAAAAGCCCCAAAGCAAGGGTCTCTTTGGCGGCGCGTTGCAGCCAGCGCTTGGTTCTGGCCGGCTTGAGTGGCCCAGAGGGGTGTTTGCGGTGTGCTTGAGCGTGCGGCATGTCAATACTCCATCATCGGTTGATGATGGCATTTCAACAAACCCGTTTCTCAAAACCTGAGAAAGCCGGAAAGACGGCGTTGCTGCGCCGCCGATGGACGCACAATGGGCGCCCAACCCTCAGTCGCTGTCGCTCAAACTCTCTTCGATTTCTTCAACAGACGCGCGGCGAATGTCTTTGCCTTCGACCATGTAGACGATGTACTCACCGATGTTTTTGGCATGATCGCCAATCCGCTCGAGCGAGCGCGCCACCCAAATGGAGTCCAGAATGCGGCTGGTGTTGCGCGGCTCTTCAACAAGATAGCTGTAGTACTGGCGCAAAATCGCCTCGTATTCCGCATCCACTTTGACGTCTTGGCGCTTGAGGGCAATCGCCACCTCAGGCTCCAAGCGCGCAAAGCCATTCAAAGCATCGCGAATCATGGTGCGCACGTTGCCCCCCATGCTCTCCAGCTCACGGTAGTTGCCCCTGGGCCGGTCGCGGCTCACCAGGCGAATGGCCATTTTTGCGATTTGTTCGGCCTCATCGCCCACACGCTCGAGATCATTGACCGTTTTGATAATGGCCATCACCAAGCGCAGGTCACTGGCGGTGGGCTGGCGCCGGGCCAGAATCTGAATGCACTGCTGATCAATGTGTTTTTCCATCTCATTGACGCGGTGGTCGTTTTCAATCACCTGCTCGGCACGCGCGGACTCGCCGTCAATCAGCGCTGAGACCGCATCGGCGATCATTTGCTCGGCCAGACCACCCATGGTCATGACGTCTTTTCTCAGATCTTCCAGTTCTTGATTGAACTGGCGGGAAATGTGTTGGTGAAAATGTTCTTCCATAATGAATTCCTGTCAACGCCAAGTCTCTTAACCCAAAGACTCAACCATACCGGCCTGTGATGTAGTCTTCTGTCGCCTTTTGGCTGGGGTTGGTAAACAGATTGGCCGTGTCATCAAACTCTACCAGCTCTCCAAGATACATGTAGGCTGTGAAATCGGACACACGCGCAGCCTGCTGCATGTTGTGCGTGACAATCACGATGGTGTAGGACGCCTTAAGATCAATGATCAGCTCTTCGACTTTGGCCGTTGAGATGGGGTCAAGCGCCGAACACGGCTCATCGAGCAAAATCACTTCAGGCTCAATGGCGATGGCGCGCGCGATCACCAAGCGCTGTTGCTGTCCACCCGACAAGCCAAAGGCATTGTCATCCAAGCGGTCTTTCACTTCATCCCAAAGGGCTGCGCGCTTCAACGACCGCTCAACCACCTCATCGAGGGTTCGCTTTGAGTTGATCCCTTGCAAGCGAAGGCCATAGGCGACGTTGTCATAAATCGACTTGGGAAAAGGATTGGGCTTTTGGAACACCATGCCGACCTTGCGCCGCAGCTCAGGCACATCAATGGAGGGTTGATAGATGTCTTCGCCTTCAATTTTGATTGTGCCTTCAATGCGACAAGAATCCACCAAGTCGTTCATGCGGTTAAAGCATCGAAGCAGCGTGGACTTGCCGCAACCACTGGGCCCAATAAAGGCGGTGACCCGCTGCGAGGGGATCTGCATGGTGATGTTTTTGAGCGCCTGCGCTGACCCGTAATACAGGTTCAGGTTGTCGGTCTCCAACGAGATCTTTTCGTGGTTGAGATTGAGCCGGGGTCGATCGGCATCCAGCCCTGCGTTTTGATTGAAACTGCCCGCCATAGTGGTGTCCTGTCCTCAGTTTACGTCCATTGCCGTTTAGTCACTGTCACTCTTATACCGCTCGCGCAACCGATTGCGAATGGCAATCGCGGTGAGGTTCAACAACAAAATCAATCCCACCAACACCATTGCTGTGGCGTAGACCAGCGGCCGACCGGCCTCCACGTTCGGGCTTTGGAAGCCGACATCATAAATATGGAAACCCAGGTGCATGATCCGTCGCTCCAGGTGCAAGAACGGAAACTCACCATCCACGGGCAAGTTGGGCGCCAACTTGACCACGCCGACCAGCATCAAAGGCGCCACTTCACCGGCGGCTCGCGCCACCGCCAGAATCAATCCAGTCATCATCGCCGGGGTGGCCACCGGCACGATCACCCGCCACAGCGTTTCTGATTTGGTGGCCCCCAGCGCCAGCGAGCCCTCGCGCATGGCCTTGGGGATCCGCGTTAAGCCCTCTTCTGTTGAGACAATCACCACAGGCAGGGTCAGCAGCGCCAGCGTCAGTGACGCCCAAATCAAACCCGGCGAGCCAAACGTCGGTGCCGGCAGCGCTTCAGGGTAAAAGATTTGGTCGATGTTGCCGCCGAAAAAGTACACAAAAAAGCCCAACCCAAACACCCCGAACACGATCGAGGGGACGCCGGCGAGGTTGTTGACCGAAATCCTGACCATGCGCGTCACCGGCCCTTGGTGGGCGTACTCGCGAAGATAAATCGCGGCCAACACACCAAAGGGGGTGACCACGATCGACATGATCATCACCATCATCACGGTGCCAAAGATCGCAGGCAAGATGCCGCCTTCGGTGTTGGCCTCGCGCGGGTATTCACTCAAAAACCCCCAAAACCGCGAGCCATATTCCAACAGCTTATCCGCCGCCGACATGGTGTTGGCCCGGGTGGCGCGAACCACCTGCGCCAATGGGATGGTCACCGACTGACCACTGGCCGTGGTGGCCACCAGAGCATCGCGCATCGACCGTTGCCGAACCTCATTGAGTTTTGCAAACAGCACCTCATACTCGGCGTTGAAGCCCGCCACGCGTTGCTCGATCTCAGCGTAGCGTTGGGCCTTGTCAGCCTCACTGAGGCCATCAGACAACTCAACGCGCCGCCGCTCGAGGCGTTGTTGTTCGATGTTTTTGTTGATCTGGCCGATCTCATAGCGTTCCAGGTGGTTGATCTCGGCCATGATCTCATTGGCCCTGGCCAACCGCTCGGGCAAGACCTCGAAGGCGGCCTCGCCCTCGGCGATCACCTCGCCGTTTTCTTGAATGGCCTCGAGGTAGCCAAAGAAATCGCCCCACTCGCGCCGCTCAAGTTGGATGGCGTCGCTGGGATACCGGAAATCTGAGAGGGTGTCGGCGACAAACCATTCAAAGTCTTGGCCGGTGATGTCGCGGTTGCCGAGCTTAAAAAGGTAGCGATCGACAACGGTCAGCCCGGCAGGCACTTCAATGCCCGACTCGCGCACCGACTGCGCGGAGACAGTCTCCCGCGTCCGAACGGTGCCAAGCACCGTCCGCTCTTGGCCGGCCGCTTCGATGGCGGTCACTTCGACAATGGGTGGCTGCCAAAAATGGCCCAAACCACGAACGCCGATCAACAACAACAAGCCGATGACCATGATGACGCTCAAGCTGACCGCGCCACCGATCAACCAAATCCAAGGGTCACCACTTTTAAACCACCGACGGATCACAACATCGACTCCTCAAGGCCTCACAACGAACTGTAGCGGGTTCTGAGCCGCTGTCGGACGACTTCGGCGATGGTGTTCAACACAAACGTGAACCCAAACAGCACCAACGCCGCCAAAAACAACAAGCGGTAATGCGTGCCACCCACCGCCGCTTCGGGCATCTCCACGGCGATGTTCGCCGACAGCGTGCGCATCCCCTCAAAGATATTGAAATTCATCACAGGGCTGTTGCCGGTGGCCATCAGCACGATCATGGTCTCACCCACCGCACGCCCAAACCCAATCATCACCGCTGAGAAAATCCCGGGGCTTGCGGTCAACAGCACCACGCCCAGCATGGTTTGCCAGCGCGTTGCCCCCAGCGCCAACGACCCTTGAGAGAGGTGCTTGGGCACGTTGAACACCGCGTCTTCGGCGATCGAAAAAATCGTTGGGATCACCGCAAACCCCATGGCAATTCCCACCACCATGGCGTTTCGTTGGTCATAGGTGATGCCGACATTGGTGAACCACTGGCGCATGCTGCCATCGAAAAACGCCACTTCAACGCTGGGGCTCAACGCCACGCAGGCCCAAACCGAGCCGATGATCGCAGGCACCAACAACACCGCCTCCCAACCATCGGGCACCCGGCGGCGCAAGCCCAGCGGCAATGACTTCCACGCAAAGGCCGTGAGCAGCATGACCAACGGCAACACCACAAGGATTGAGAACATCGCCGGCAGGTGATTCTCGACAAAGGGCGCAAACCACAAACCGGCCAAGAAACCAAGAATCACGGTCGGCAATGCCTCCATCACCTCGATCACCGGCTTGACCCAACCACGAATGGTCGGGTGCATGAAATAAGCCGTGTACACCGCACCAAAGATGGCCAACGGCATGGCAAACAACATGGCATAAAACGCCGCTTTCAGTGTGCCCAGGGTCAATGGCATCAACGAGAACTTCGGCTCAAACTCATCGGTGGCCGATGACGATTGCCAAACGTACTCAGGCTTGTCTCGACCCTCGTACCAGACCTTTTGCCACAGCGCTTGCACCGACGACTGGGGGTGTTCGTTGCTGAGCGTTCGATAATAAATCTCGCCGGCTGCATCGGTGTACAACACCCCATCGTTGCGGGGGGCCACCGCCACCCGCGCCACCGGCCCAGGCAAGACATTCTCCATCAACAAGGTCTTGTTGGATGTGGCGAAGTGAATCCCCAGATGGCCGGATGCGTCACCAACCACGAACCCTTTCCTGGTGAATTCTGGGAATATATAGTTAATCGAGCCGGGGTGGGGCTCGAACTCACGAACCCGCTCGATGCGACCGACGTTGTTTTGGTCTCGAACCAGCATGTATTGGCTCAAGCTGCCATCGGATCGGCCCACCATCACCGACACCGTTCCCAACAAGTACTCAGCGGCGGTGACTTCGATGCCCGCTGCACCGGCCTCGGGCGAGACCAGCCGTGCACTGTCGATCAGCGCCGCGCGGCTGGGGTTGCGAACATCGTAGTAGTGCATCCCCTCGTTTTGGTCGATCACCAGCAAGTTCTCTTGGGTGATGTCGAGCAACACCTCTTTGACCGTGGCCGGGGGCGGCGGCAGCACGGCATCGGTTGGGGTGTATTCGGTTTGGCCGGTCAAAAACGAGGTGCTCGCCACAAAGCGCTTGAGCAGCATCCGATCATCTTTAGTCACGGCCACCATGGTGATGCCACGCTCGCCTTCTTGGATGGACACATGGGTCAACGGGGCACCGTCGGGGTCAATCACCATCGGCTCGGCGCCCAAGGGGTATTCCAAGTTGGGGCTGACGTTGCGCACATCGTCCGGGTAGGTGATCTCGTAGTGGTGCTTGACCAACACCGCCGTGCCATCACTGAGCCCCATCACCGCCATTTGCGTTCTGGGTTCGCCGTGACCAAAGCTGGTGATTTCAGCCCCGCCCGTTGGGATCGTTTCGGTGCTGAGCATCTCCCCCGATGTCGGCACAAAAAACTCAACACGACCGTCATCTAAAAACCGCACCGCCGCTTCTTGGTAGCGCTCTTTGGCCAGATACAGCGTCTCGGGAATGTTGTTGGTTGGACTGTCGGTTGGAGTGTCTGCTGCATTGCTCGGTGAGTGCGTGGCTGGGGTGGCGTAACTCACCGCCTCGCCCAGTTGCGCCGAGCGCAGCAATGGCATGACCTCGATAAACAAAAACACGAAGATCAGCGTCAGCGAGATCACCACCCCATAACCGGCGGTGGAGACCATCAAGCGCGTGCCCACATCGCGCAAACCGCGAAGCTTGCGGTGCCTCAACCGGGCCTGCTCGGCCTCACTGCTTGGTGTGTCGCTGGCCGCGTGCATTTCAATCGATCACACGATCAGTCGAGTTCGAGCTCGGTGCGGAATCGCTCGACCACCTCTGCTGGCAACGGAATATAGCCATCGCGCACCACCACCTCTTGACCCTGCTTGGACAGCACCATCTTGAAAAACTCACGCTCCAATGGCGGCAGCGGTCGGTTGGGGTGCTTGTTGACGGTCACATACAGCAAGCGAGCCAACGGGTAGTCGCCCGAGGCCGCGCTTTCTTTGCTTGGGGCCACCGGTGGGTTGCCCACAGGCACCGCGCGCACGCCCGAGGTCGCATAGCCAATGCCGGTGTAGCCGATGCCGTTGATCGACTCGGCCACCCCTTGGACCACCGATGCAGACCCGGGCTGCTCGTTGATCGAGTTTTTGAAATCACCATCGCACAAGGCAAACTGGCGAAAGTACCCATAGGTGCCCGAGACGGCATTCCTAGAATACAAGGCAATATCGCGGTTGGCCCAGCTGCCCTCAAGGCCCACTTGGCCCCAGCGCGTGATGTCTTCAGCACCACCGCAGCGGCGTGTGGCCGAGAAGATCGCATCAACCTGCTCGATGGTGAGGCCCTCGATGGGGTTATCGCGGTTGACGAAAACAGCAATGGTGTCGACACCCACGCCCACCACCGTCAGCGGGTAGCCGTGGCGCTCTTCAAACGCTTGCTGCTCATTTTGGCGGGGTCGGCGGCTCATTGGGCCGAAATTCGCCGTGCCTTCGGTCATCGCCGGCGGCGCGGTCGACGTGCCGGCCCCTTGAATCTGGATGTTGACGTTGGGGTAGATGTTTTGGAATTCTTCTGCCCACAGCGTCATGAGGTTGTTGAGCGTGTCTGAGCCGACCGACGAGAGGTTGCCTGAGATGCCCGACACCGGCTCATACTCAGGCAAATCAGGGTCGACGTCGGTCTGGGCAAAACCCGTCACCATGGGTGATAACAACAATAAGACCGCGATGGTCCAAACAATCACACGGCGCATAACATTGGCTCCATTGTCACTTCTTAACAGCTTGATTAGAAAGGTTTGACGTTTCAGTTTCATGACCGTCGTTTAACGACGCGTTTGATCTGGCCGGTTCACTGATGCGACCAGGGGGAAATATACACCGAAATACACTGCCCTCGCCCAATACCGAGTCAATTTCTAAGCGCGCACCGTGGCGTTGCAGCACGTGCTTGACGATCGCCAGCCCCAGCCCAGTGCCCGATTTGCCCTCGCCTCGGGCGCTGTCGACCCGGTAAAAGCGCTGGGTGACAAACGGCAGGTGCTTGGCATCAATGCCGACCCCCTGATCTTGCACGCTGAAAACACCCTGGCCTTGGTCATCCAGCGCCCAGCCCACCTGCACAGCCGCGCCATTGGGGCTGTAGCGCATCGCATTGGCCACCAGGTTAGAAAAGGCGCTGTGCAATTCTCGCTCCACGCCGAGCAAATCCGCCGTGGTGTGGGAGACAAACTCAATCGGGTGCTCGCCTGGGTCGGCGCGGCGGGCCGATTGGATGACGCGCGTGACCAGCTCGTCCACATCGACGGTCTGCTCGGTCGAGGCATCGGCGATTTCAGTCTCCAGCCGAGACAGCTCCAGCAAATCCTCGACCAGACCCGACATCCTGTCGGCTTGCGCTTGCATCTCCTGGATGGGTCGTTGCCACTCAGCGGGCAACCCCTCGGCTTCAGGCAGGGCTTGCAAGTAGCCCGAGATCACCGTCAACGGTGAGCGCAGTTCGTGTGAGGCGTTGGCCACGAAATCACGGCGCATGGTTTGCAAGCGATGAATGCGGGTCACGTCCCGAAACAACAACAGATACTGCTCTCGACCATAGGGAATCAAGCGCGCTGACAGCAGCACGTTGTCGTCTTGCGGGGAGATCAGCTCAACCGGTGTGTCGTACTGCTTGGCTTCGACATAATCGCGAAAAATTGGGCTTCTGACCAGGTTTAAAATCGGCTGGCCAACATCGCGCTGGCTGGACAGACGAAGCATTTTCTCGGCGGCTTCGTTAAACCACAAAATGCACAAATCAACATCCAACACCAAGGTGCCATCGGGCATGGCCGAGGTCGAGTCCCGGAACTCACGAATGACCTTGCCCAAACGTTTCTTGCGGCTGTAGTAGCGCTTTTGCCAGCGGTAGTATTGTTCGAACAGGTGCCCCCACAACCCCCAGCTTTCAGGGGGATTGCGCAACCGCCCCATCCGCAACCAACGCTCAAAGCGATGCAGTTGTCGAAGCGTGTGACCCAAATACACCACAAGCCCGAACACCACGCCCCAAGCCCACAGACCAAAAAAGCCAAACACCAAGCCAAAGCCGACCACCATCAGGCCGATGAGATACAGCTCTTTGAGCCATGCTTTGGTCATTTAGCCTTGCTTTTCAGCTGAGAACCGATACCCTGCGCCGCGCACCGTTTGAATGAACTGATCACAGCCCGACGGCTTTAAAGCGGTTCTAAGCCGCAAGATGTGGACATCCACCGTCCGTTCTTCAACATACACGCCACTGCCCCAGACGTGGTCGAGCAACTGGCTGCGGCTGTAGACGCGCTCTTGGTGGGTCATAAAAAACTTCAACAACCGAAACTCGGTCGGGCCCATCGCCACCGGCTCGTCGTCGGCATATACCCGGTAGGTCTCCAAGTTCACCCGCAAGCCCTGCATGCGAATCTCATCGCCCTCGCCCTCGGGCGCGGCGCGGCGCAACAAGGCCTTGATCCGAGCGATCAGCTCGCGCGGCGAGAACGGCTTGGTCACATAATCGTCGACACCGCTGTCGAGCCCGGTGACTTTGTCGTCTTCCATGGTTCGCGCGGTCAGCATGATGATGGGCAGGTCTTGGGTGAGCTCATCCCGGCGGATCGATCGGGCAAACTCCGGCCCATTGGAGTCGGGCAGCATCCAATCGAGCAAGATCAAATCGGGGGGCGTGTCGGCCAAAGCCACCCGAGCGGCTTGGCATGTTGTCGCCGTCGTCACCTCATAGCCCGCCCGCTCGAGGTTAAACACCACCATTTGAAGGATAGACTCATCGTCTTCGACGATCAGAACCCGCTGCGATTTCATTTTTTTTCGCCTTGCGTTGGCCAATGTGTCCTCCTTATTGCACCAGCGTGACATGACAGTGGTGTTAAACACCCGCCCATGGGCTCACTTAATACTGTGCTTGGGCCTCACTCAACGCCTGCGCCACGGCCGAGCGCAAAAATGACGGTTCGGTGACCTCCACATCGGGCCCGTAGCGCAAAATCTCCATCACCAACTCCTGGGCTTGGCCAAACGGAAAGGCCAGCTCATAGCGGCCATCGTCCAACCACCGACCCACTTGGTCTTGGTGCCACTGCTCTTCAGCCGCCCAGCGGGCCGCTTCTGGGGTGAACACCAACACCGCGCGATTGTCGGCTGGCCCCGAAAAAATACCAAACGCCTGGTCGAGCTCGCTTTGAATGTCAGCCAAGGCCACCTCTTGGGCCGGTGAATCGGTGACGGTCATCGCACGAACGCGCTCCAGCGCAAAACTTCTCAAGCCCTCGGCCTCATGACACCATGCGTCCAAGTACCAACGATCGCGATACGAGGTCAGCCGCTGCGGCGAGACCCGGCGCACGCTCGCCTCGTCGCGCCGGCGTCCGTGGTATTGGATCTCGATTTGTTGGCGCTTGAACAACGCCTGCAAAATGTCTTCAAACAGCGCGCTGGGCACCGGCCGGCCGGCGTCTTTGCGAATATGAACCCGCTCAGGTTGCGCGGAGAAGTCCAGCCCTTGCTGATCCAGCAGTTGGTTGATGCGCCCTTGAACACCGGCCAGCTCATCTTCCAACAAACCCGGCTGCACGTTGCCCAAGATGTGGCGGGCGGTCAACAGCGCCTGGAGCTCTTCGGGGCTGATCCAAAGCCCGGGCAACTCAAAGTGGCCGGCCAGCTGTCGGTCATAAAAAAACCCACGCCCGTCGGGGTCTTGCTCCAACGGGGCGCCCAGGTGATCACGAAGCTCTGCGATCAGCCGATACAGGGTGGCTTGTGAGCACCCCAAAGCGTCCATCAGTTCTTGGCGGGCAATGGGGGTTCGGCGCTGTCGAAGCAGATCGTGAAGGTGGTAAAGCCGCTCTCGTCTGGACACGCCAACTATCCGTTGGGTTTGGCGCGGGCGGGCAACGTCTCGCAGTCATCGCAACACCCGTAGATCTCTAAGACTTGGTGTGATGGCGTGAAGCCCTCGCTGGCTGCCGCCTTCGACAGTCGATCGTTCAAGACACTGTCTTCGATCTCAACGACTTGGTGGCAGCGGTTGCAAATCAAAAACTGACCCTCGTGCGGGTGCTCGGGGTGCATGCAACTGACATAGGCATTGAGCGTTTCAATGCGGTGGATGAAGTGATGCGCGAGCAAAAACTCCAACGCCCGATAAATGGTCGGCGGTGCCGCACCGGGCCTTTCTTTTTTGAGTTGGTCCAACAAGTCGTAGGCTTTGATCGGGGCGTCGGCTTGAATGATCAGCTCCAACACCCGCCGACGGATGGGGGTCAACCGAAGGCCTTGCTCAGCGCAAACTGACTCGACGTGCTCGATCGGTGAGGGTCCACTCATGGCCCCATTTTAGCAGTATTTCGACCGCGCGCCCAAGCTCACCCGCCGCTGCTGGCGGCGCGTTTTTCCATCCACGCGATGGCCCGTTCGATGCGCGCCACGGCCCGATCGGTGCCCATCAGCGCCAAGGTCTCATTGATCGGCGGCGATTGCCCGTGGCCCATCAAGGCCACCCGAAGCGGCATCCCAATCTTGCCAAAAGACAGCGCCAAGTCATCGGCGGTGTGTTGGATGGCCGCTTGGCACGCCTCGGGCGTCCACGTGGTCACGGCTTTGAGCCCGTCGAGCAGGTGTTGCAAAGGCTCAATGGCCACTGGGCGAAGGTGTTTTTTCGCCGCCGCTGGGTCGTAGTCATCAAAGTCCACAAAAAACGGCGCGCTTTGTTGGGCGATGACATCCAGCCGATCCAAACGCTCGACTTGCACCGCCAACAGCGCCTGAAGATCCACACTGTCGTCCAAAGGATAGCCGCACTGGCCCAGGTGCCAACGAAACTCGCGCACCACCTCGTCTTGATCGCCGTGTCGAAGGTAGTGGTGGTTGAGCCATGTCAGTTTTTCGATATCAAAGCGCGCGGCTTTGCGGTTGATGCCAGCCAAAGAAAATTGCTCAATCAACGCATCGAGCGAGAACACCTCCTGATCACCGTGCGACCACCCAAGCCTGGCCAGGTAGTTGATCATGGCAGAAGGCAAAAACCCATTCTCGCGCCAGCTCAGCACGCCCTGCGCGCCGTGGCGTTTTGAGTAGCGTTTGCCATCGGGCCCGAGGATCATTGGCACGTGGGCAAACTCTGGTGGGCTCACGCCCAAGGCGTTGTACAGGTTGATCTGGCGCGGGGTGTTGTTGATGTGGTCATCGCCGCGAAGCACCAAGTTGATGCCCATGTCCCAATCGTCGACCACGACGGCAAAATTGTAGGTTGGCGAACCATCGGCGCGCATGATCACCAAATCATCGAGCTCGCTGTTGGCCACCTCGATATCCCCGTAGACGTGGTCGTGGAACGCCACCACGCCCTCGGTGGGGTTTTTGAACCGGATGACCGGCTCAACACCCTCTGGGGCCACATCAAGCTCGCGGCAATGGCCATCATAGCGGGGTTTGTCGCCTTGCTCGATGGCCGCTTCACGCAACGACGCCAAACGCTCTTTTGAGCAATAACACCGATACGCCAGACCCCGTGCCAACAGATCATCGACAACCGTTTGATACCGTGCTTGCCGCTGGCTTTGGAAATGCGGGCCCTCGTCTAAGTCCAACCCCAGCCACTCAAGGCCATCGACGATGGCGTCCACCGACGCTTGGGTGGAGCGCTGTTGGTCGGTGTCTTCGATTCTTAAGATAAATTGACCGCGGCTGTGGCGCGCGATCAACCAGGCGAAAAGCGCCGTTCGCGCCCCCCCGATGTGCAAAAATCCAGTGGGCGATGGGGCAAACCGCGTTCGAAATGGCTGAGAATTTTGGGTCATGGGGGTTTTGGGGATGGCCCATCAAAAAGACAGAATGGTTATGGTAACAGAGGCTTGTTTCAGAACAAACCAAATCCAGTGAGGTATAACTGAAACCCACATGCCAATGACGCGCGCCATCACCGCCATCACCGCAAAAGCACACCGCCTGCCGTGGCCCCGCGCTTGGCTGGCGTTGTGTGTGGTGTTGGTGGCAAGCTCTGGTGACGACCGCCCCTCAACGCTTGATCAGATCCGCGAGCGCGGGCAATTGATCATGCTGACCACCAACGGCGCCACCACGTATTACTTGGGTCCTGAGGGCGAAACCGGTTTTGAGTACGAACTGGGCTCGGCGTTTGCAGACTTTCTCGGCGTGCCCATGGAGGTGGTGACCTTTGCCAGCATCGAAACCATGCTCGAGGCCTTGGCCAACGGCCAGGGTGATTTCATCGCCGCCGGCCTGCCGCGCCCGGCCGACCACCCCCAACTCCAATCGGGACCGGTCTACGAGACGGTCTCGCCGATGGTGGTCTATCGCCAAGGCTCGCCCAAACCCGACAGGCTCGATGAGATGGGCTCGGGCACCTTGGCGTTGCTGACGGGCAAAGGCCACGCACAGCGGGTGCGCGAGCGCATTGAACCGGGTTCAAGTTTGGAGGTGATTGAGAAACCCGACGCCAGCGTTGAGGACTTGTTCGACGGCGTCAGCCGGCAAGTCTATGACTACACCATCGCCGATTCGAACGTTGTCGAACTCAATCGGCGTTTTTTCCCAGCCATTGGCGTGGCGTTTGAACTCGAACCGCAACTGGAACTGGCCTGGGCGATCCAGCGGGCGAACAGCAACGCGTTGGCCGACGCGCTGGCGGTGTTTTTTACCGACATCGAAAACAACGACCAGCTGGCCCAGATCAAGGCGCGCCACTACCAAGTACAAACCGACTACGAGCCCGTGGGCACCTTCACGTTTATGGCGCAGGTGGAAGACCGCCTGCCCAAACTCAAACCGCTGTTTGACGACGCGGCCGACCAAGTCGATCTCGATTGGGCGCTGTTGGCTGCGGTGGGCTACCAAGAATCGCATTGGGACCCCGACGCTGTCTCACCGACGGGGGTGCGCGGGGTGATGATGCTCACCCAACCCACCGCCGCGCAATTGGGTGTCAGCAACCGATTGGATCCGGCGCAAAGCATTCTCGGTGGCGCGCGGTATTTGCGCTCATTGCTCGATCGCCTGCCCAGTCGCATCGAGATGCCCGATCGCTTGTATCTGGCGTTGGCGGCGTACAACATCGGCTTGGGCCATTTGGAAGACGCGCGGGTGATTACCCAGCGCCAGGGCAAAAACCCCGACCGATGGGTCGATGTCCGCGAGCACTTGCCGCTGCTGACACAACGCCAGTGGTACAGCGAGACGCGCTACGGCTACGCACGCGGCTACGAGGCCGTGGCGTATGTGGCCAACGTTCGCACTTTTTATGAGATTTTGTTGTGGATGGATCAGCGCGAGCACCCGCTGCTGACCCAGGCGTCAGTCCTCGAGCCAGAGACAGCGCCCCGCGCCCGCCCGGATTGACTCCAAGCGCTGCTGGTGTGCTTGAAGCTCATCGGCATTGGCGCGGCGAGACACCAGCGCAGACAGGTCGAGCCCGTCCAGCCCATCGGGCTCGCCACCGGCACTGGACTGGCGGTCCAGGCTCAAACCCAAGTCGACTTGGCCACCGGTCATCAACAAATACACATCCGCCAACAACTGGGCGTCCAACAGCGCGCCGTGGAGTTGGCGGCTGGCGTTGTCCACCTCGTAGCGCTTGCACAACGCATCCAAGCTCACCCGCTGGCCCGGGTGCAGCTCGCGCGCCAGCACCACGGTATCGAGGATGCGGGCCCGATCAGCGATTTGAATGGCCGGTGACCGATCAAGCCTGACCAGTTCTGCATCCAAAAACCCGACATCGAAGGGGGCGTTGTGAATCACCAGCTCGGCGTCGTTGATGAACGCCAAAAACTCATCAACGATGTCTTCAAACCTGGGCTTGTCTTTGAGAAACTCATCGGTGATGCCGTGCACCTCCAACGCCCCACCAGCGACCGGCCGGTCGGGGTTGAGGTAGCAATGAAAGTGGTTGTCGGTGATGCGCCGATCGTTGATTTCGATACAACCAATCTCGACAATGCGATCGCCAGCGTTGTGGTCCAGGCCGGTGGTCTCTGTATCCAAAACAATTTGTCTCATGGGTTGTTGCCTTTCGGTTGTGTCATTTTTTGTCAAAGCGGGTTGGATCGACTGACCTCGATGGCCGCCTCTCGGGCCAAGTCATCGACGCGTTCATTTTCTGGGTGACCGCTGTGGCCTTTGACCCAAGCCCACTCAATGTCGTGACGCGCCACCAAGGCATCGAGCTGCTGCCACAGGTCTTTGTTCTTAACCGGCTTTTTGTTGGCGGTGCGCCAGCCGTTGGCCCGCCACTTGGCCAACCACTGGGTGATGCCGTCTTTGACGTATTTTGAATCGGTCACCAGATGCACCTGACAAGGCTGCTTTAAAAGCGACAACGCTTCAATCGCTGCGGTCAACTCCATGCGGTTGTTGGTGGTCTCGATTTCAGCCCCCGAGGCCTCCTTGCGGTGGCCATTCCAATGCATCAACACCCCCCAACCCCCGGGGCCTGGGTTCCCCAAACACGCCCCATCGGTCCAGACCTCAACGCGGGGCTTGCTCATGCGGCACGACACTGGGTCAGCATGGCCGGTGCTTGTTTGACCGACAGCGACCGCCTTGTCATGGGTCGAATGGGCGCCACGGGGCTGCGTTTTTGCCCCACCACCACCAGCACGGGGCTCAGTCGGGGCCAGCGCCGGTCGGCGCGGCAAAACGGGTTGAGGCTGAGTTTCATCTCGGGGTGGCTGTTGGCCCACAAAAAGTGCGGCCAACTGGGCAGTTTTAAGGTCTGGCGTTTGACCAGCGGCCACACCTTGGGGTGCCATGGGTTGGCAGACAGCGCGATCAGTGTCCCGCCAGGTTTCAACACCCGCACCCACTCGGCCAGTGCAAACCCCGCCAAGCCCGGTTGCCAAGCGTGGCGAATCACCACCAAAGGCACACTGTCGGTGTCGACCGGCAGCGCGTCAAACGCGGACACAAACGGCCAAATGAACCGGTGCTGGCTAAACAGCACCCGTTCGCGTTGGACTGGGCTCGACAATTGCGGCGACGGGCTGGTCACCGGTGCGCACTCGACCAACCAGTCCGCGCGCGCCAGCGCATCTGTTATCGCCGACATGCCGGTCAACAAGGCCGATTCGACCGGTTGCAGGCTCGAAAAATCAACCAACGAGTCAGTCAAATCACTTGGTCCGGCGCGCGACATGGCATGGATCGGTCGTTGAGACACGGTAGAATGATGGCGTGAGTGGACAGGACATGATCATCAAGGATACCAGAAGGCCAGCCCATGACCATACGCGTTGACGCCATTGCCGCGCTCGAGAGCAACTACATTTGGATGGTGCACGACGACACCTGGGCCGTGCTCGTTGACCCTGGGTGCGCCGAAGCCGCCCAGCAAGCCCTGAGCGACAATGGCCTGAGCTTGGCTGGCATCTTGATCACCCACCACCACCACGACCACATCGGTGGCGTGGAGGCTTTGACCGCGCGGTCTGAGGTGCCGGTGTGGGGCCCGATCGATGAGCGCATTTGGCAAGTGACCCACCCGGTCAAAGACGGCGATGAGATCACCATCCCCGCCCTCGATGTCGCCTTTGAGGTCATCGCCACCCCAGGCCACACCGCCACCCATGTGGCGTACGCCAACGAGACCATGGTCTTTGCTGGCGACACCCTATTTTCCATGGGGTGTGGTCGCCTGTTTGAAGGCACCGCCGCACAAATGCAACGTTCGCTGGACCGGTTGGCCGAGCTCAACCCCCACGCGCTGGTCTACGCCGGCCACGAGTACACCCAAAGCAATTGCGAGTTCGCCCTGGCCGTCGATCCGACCAACGCGGCGGTCACCGCGCGCTGCAGCCTGGCCGCCCAGCTGCGCGCCCAAGGCCTGCCCACGCTGCCGGTGATCTTGTCTGAAGAGCTCGAGGCCAACCCCTTTTTGCGAACCCGCGAGCCCAACGTGGTGCTGGCCGCCCGCGAGCATGATCCCCAGTGCGGCACCACCGCCTCGGAGGTGTTTGCCACCTTGCGATCGTGGAAAGACCACTTCGCCTAGCCCCCAAGATCACACACAATCGATGGCAAATTCCGTATAATATCGCTCAATCGCGATAGAAGGATATATGCCATCGACCTCGACCTCATCAACCGCTACTGCAGCCTGCTGGGCGACGCCACCCGCGTGCGCTTGCTGGCGTTGCTCGAGCGTGAGGAGTTGACGGTCGCTGAATTGGCCACCATCACCCACCTGGCCCAACCCCGGGTCTCCACCCACTTGGCCAAACTGCGCGAAGCGGGCATGGTGGTCGATCGTCGCGCCGGGGTGTCGGTGTATTATCGCTTGGCCGAGACCAGCCACGCGCCCGACATCACCCGGGTTTGGCAGACCTTTCAAGCCAACTTGGATGATGCCTTGATCAACGCCGATGCCGAACGGCTGATGGGTGTGCTCGCCCAACGCGCTGCCGGCCGCAACTGGGCCGATTCGGTCGCCGGTGACATGGAGCGCCACTACTCGCCCGGCCGAACCTGGGAAGCCACGGCGCACGCCTTGACCCAATTGCTGAGCCTCGGTCGGACCTTGGACATCGCCTCAGGCGATGGCGTGATGGCCGAGCTGCTGGCCTCGCAAGCAACCCGCATTGATGGCTTGGATCTGTCGGCCAAAGTCGTTGAGGCCGGTCGGCGGCGCAACAGCCACCTGGACCACGTCCGCTTCCACGAAGGCGACATGCACGCCTTGCCCTTTGCAGCCGACAGCTTCGACACCGTGTTGTTGCTCCATGCCCTGACCTACAGCGACCAGCCCGCCGTGGCGATTGAACAAGCCGCCCGGGTATTGGCGCCCAATGGCCGGTTGGTGTGCGCAACACTGCACCAACACGAGCACAGCGAGCACGTCAAAGCCTTCGGCCACGTGCAATCGGGGTTCTTGCCAGAAACCTTGCAACAGTGGATGGAACAGGCCGGTTTAGAGGTTCAGTTTTGTGAGGTGACCTCGATTGAGCGCAAACCACCCCACTTCAAAATCGTGACGGCGCTGGCCACCGCGCCTCACAGCAGCACACACCACCCGAATTAAGGAACCCAGACCATGCTTCAATGGCACGACCCACACCGCGTCGATCAACTCCAACACGCATTGAGCGAACGCATCTTGGTGCTCGATGGTGCCATGGGCACGATGATCCAAGGCCACCCGTTGGATGAAGCGGCCTATCGAGGCGAGCGATTCACCAATCACCCAAGCGACTTAAAAGGCAACAACGATTTGTTGAGCCTGACCCAACCCGACATCATCCAACAGATCCACCGGGACTTTCTCAACGCCGGGTGTGATTTTGTCGAGACCAACACGTTCAACGCCAACCGCATCTCGCAGCTTGACTATGCCTTGGAAGATTGCGCGCGCGAGCTCAACCAAGTCTCCGCGCAATTGGCGCGCGAGGTGTGCGACGAGATCACGCAAACCACGCCAGATCGACCCCGGTTTGTCATCGGCGTGCTGGGCCCCACCAATCGCACCGCGTCCATCTCCCCAGACGTGTCCTCGCCGGGGTTTCGAAACATCACCTTCAATGACCTCAGCGAGGCCTACCAAGAAGCGGTTGATGGTCTGTTGGATGGTGGCGCGGATGTGATCATGATTGAAACCATCTTTGACACCCTCAACGCCAAGGCCGCCATCTATGCCGTTGAAGAGGTGTTCGAACAACGCCAGGCCAAATGGCCGTTGATGATCTCGGGCACGATCACCGATGCCAGCGGTCGCACCCTGTCAGGACAAACGGCCGAGGCGTTCTATTACTCCATGGAGCACGCCCACCCCATGTCGGTGGGCTTCAATTGCGCGCTGGGTGCCGATCAGCTCAAGCCGCACATCAAAGCCTTGAGCCAAATTGCCCAAACGCTGGTCAGCGCGCACCCCAATGCGGGCTTGCCCAATGAGTTGGGCGAGTACGACGAATCGCCCGAAGACATGGCCAAGGTGATCGAGACCTTCGCCAAAGACGGGCTGATCAATATCATCGGCGGGTGTTGCGGGACCACGCCCGAGCACTTGGCGGCCATCATTCAAGCCGTGCAACCGCACGCCCCGCGCCCGTTGCCCGACGCATGGGCGTTGGAGAGCGCCGCATGAGCCCCAGCCGCCACACGCACTTGAGTGGCCTCGAGCCTTTGGTGATCACGCCAGAGATTGGCTTTGTCAATGTCGGCGAGCGCACCAACGTGACCGGCTCGGCGAAGTTCAAGCGCCTGATTGTCGAAGAACGCTTCGATGAGGCCTTAGACATTGCCCTGGAGCAAGTGGAAAACGGCGCACAAATCATCGACATCAACATGGACGATGGCTTGATTGATGCCGAAGCCGTGATGAGCGAGTTTTTGAACCTGATCGCAGCAGAGCCTGATATTGCCAAAGTGCCGATCATGGTGGATTCGAGTAAGTTCAGCGTGATTGAGGCGGGCTTGCGGTGCATGCAAGGCAAAGGCATCGTCAACTCGATCAGCCTCAAAGAGGGTGAAGCGGCCTTCTTAGAACAGGCCCGCACCGTCCGCCGCTATGGCGCGGCGGTGGTGGTGATGGCGTTTGATGAAACCGGTCAGGCCGACACCACCGAGCGGATGGTCGAGTGCCTGTCGCGCGCGTATCACCTGCTCACCGAACAAGCCGGCTTCCCGCCAGAAGACATTATTTTTGATCCCAACATCTTCCCGGTCGCCACCGGCATGACCGAGCACGACAATTATTCGCTGGCGTTTATTGAAGCCACCCGCATTCTCAAAGAACGCTTTCCGGAGACGCATGTCTCTGGGGGCGTGTCGAACATGTCGTTTTCTTTCCGCGGCAACGCCGTGGTGCGCGAGGCCATGCACTCGGTGTTTCTCTACCACGCCACCAAAGCCGGCATGGACATGGGCATCGTCAACGCCGGCCAGCTGGCGGTGTATGACGACATCGACCCCAAGCTTCGCGAGCTGGTCGAAGACGTGGTATTGAATCGTCGCGCCGATGCCACCGAGCGTTTATTGGACGCCGCCGATCAGTTCCAAGGCGAAGGCAAACAGCAAGTCAAAGACGAGGCTTGGCGCGACAAGCCCGTGGCTGAGCGGTTGCAATACGCGCTGGTCAAAGGCATCGACAAGTACGTGGTCGAAGACACCGAACAGGCGCGCCAAGCCCACCCCAGCGCCTTGGAGGTGATTGAGGGCCCATTGATGGATGGCATGAACCACGTCGGCGATCTGTTTGGCGATGGACGGATGTTTTTGCCGCAGGTGGTCAAGTCGGCCCGCGTGATGAAAAAAGCGGTGGCGCACTTGGTGCCGTATCTTGAAAAAGAGAAAAAAGAAGGCGAGAAAAAAGGCAAGATCTTGCTGGCCACCGTCAAAGGCGATGTCCACGACATCGGCAAAAACATTGTTGGTGTGGTGCTGGCGTGCAATGGTTTTGATATCCACGACATTGGCGTGATGGTGCCGACTGAAAAAATCCTCGACGAAGCCAAAACCCATGAGGTCGATGCGATTGGCTTGTCGGGCTTGATCACGCCCTCGCTCGATGAAATGGTGCAAGTCGCCCAAGCCATGAACGATGAAGGCTTTGAGTTGCCCTTGTTAATCGGTGGTGCGACCACCTCGCGGGCGCACACCGCCTTAAAGATTGACCCGGTGTACCCGCACGGCGTGACCTGGGTCAAAGACGCCTCCCGCGCGGTGGATGTGGCTCGAAAGTTAACCAGCCGCACCCACCGGCCTGAGTATGTCAAAGCCATCCAAGCCGACTATCTGGAGATTCGTGAGCGCGCAGCGCAAAAGAAATCAAGAAAGCCGCTGCTGAGTTTGGAAGAGGCCCGCGGCCGCGCCAAAGCGATTGATTGGGACAGCTACACCCCGCCGGTGCCCAACAAACCGGGGTGCCATGTCATCGATTGGCCGCTGGCAGACCTCGTCCCCTACATCGATTGGACGCCTTTTTTCCGAACCTGGGAGTTGGCGGGCCGCTACCCCGACATCTTGCAAGACCCGGTGGTCGGTGAGGCCGCCCGATCGCTGTGGGATGATGCGCAAACAATGCTCAAACAAATCGTCGACGAGTCCTGGTTGGAGGCCAAAGCGGTGTGCGCGCTGATGCCGGCGGCCAGTGACGGTGATGATGTGATTGTGTATACCGATGAGGGCCGGCAAACCGAATTGGAGCGCTTCATCGGCCTGCGTCAGCAATCCGATAAAGCCTCGGCCAACCTGTGCTTGTCTGATTTTGTCGCCCCCGTGGGCTCGGCGCACCAAGACCACGTGGGTTGCTTTGCTGTCACCACCGGTTTGGGGATTGAAAAAGCACAAGCGCGCCTGCCCAAAGACGATGACTATGCCGACATCATGCTCAAAGCGTTGGCGGATCGATTGGCTGAGGCGTTGGCAGAAGCGCTGCACGAGAAGGTTCGCCGCGAGCTTTGGGGCTACGCCGACGATGAGGCCCTATCGGCGGAGGCGCTGATTGGTGAGGCCTACCAAGGCATCCGCCCAGCGCCGGGCTACCCGGCCTGTCCCGATCACAGCGAGAAAGTCAAAATCTTTGACATGCTCGATGCGCCCAACACGGTGGGGTTGAGCCTGACCGAGAACTTCGCCATGTGGCCCACCGCCGCGGTCAGTGGCTATTACTTCTCCCACCCCGAGTCGCAATACTTTGTGGTGGGCAAGATCGCTGAGGATCAGCTCAATGATTACGCGGAAAGAAAAGGCGTGGATCTTGCCACCGCGCAGCAGTATCTGAGGCCGAACCTGGCCGATTGAGCCATGCCAACAAAGCACTGACGGGCGCTGATTGGCCCCAAGGGCTACCAGATCAGATCATCCGGCACCGGCGGATAGCCCTCATCTTCGTCCTTGCCCTGACTGGGCTCATCGCTTGTGAGATCCGGTACCGCATCGCCGGCCAGTGCAGCCACTTTCTGGGCAATCTCGGGGGTCACCAACAACGCCCGGCCTCGAAACATCACCACGGCCAACTCGCCGGCGTTGAGCTTGCTGCGCTGCTCGGGCGTGCACAGCACCCGCCGGATTCGCCCACCGTATTCAAAAAACCGCGCGACATCGGCATCGGTGGCGTTCAAGGATTGGTCTTTGAGGATGGCCTCCAACGCGAGGTTGCGCTGGCGTCTGGCCTCTTGCGCGGCCAGTTTGGCTTGCTTTTTTTGTGCGGTCTCTTGTTTTTCCGCCAAGCGCCGAGCCCGGTAGGCTTCGGCCAAATCGACCTCAGCCTTGGCGGTGGGGTGGCGCTTCGCCCCACCCGGACCCCGCCGGGGCTTGTCGCGCTTGTCGCGCTTTTTGGATTCAGAAAGCCCTGCTTGGCGCAGGGCATCCCGAAGCGAGCTCATCGTGCACCCATGGGTTGTCAGCGTGTCGGTGTGAGCCTCGCGTTGTCGCTACTCGCTCGCTTCGACCTCGATCAGCTCGACATCGAACACCAAAGTTGAGTTCGGCCCAATTGCACCGGGACGGCCTTCGGCGCCATACGCCAGGTCGGCTGGAATCACGAACTGATAGGTCGCGCCTTCGCGCATCAGCTGCACACCTTCGGTCCAACCGGGGATCACTTGGTTCAATGCAAAAGTTGCGGGCTCACCGCGATCAAACGAACTGTCAAACACAGTCCCATCGATCAAGCTGCCCCGGTAGTGCACTGTGACCCGGTCGCTGGCGGCAGGCTGGGCGCCATCGCCCGGCTCAACCACGCGGTATTGAAGGCCCGAGTCGGTCACTTGCACGCCCTCTTGCTGGGCATTTTCAGCCATAAACGCTTCGCCGGCGGCGATGTTGGCCTCGGCTTCGGCGGCCATGGATTCTTGCATCTGGGCTTGGCGGCGCTGCATGAATGCCTCGCGCTCAGCCAGGGCTTCTTCTTGCGTCAGCAAGGTTTCTTCGCCGGCATAGGCCGCTTGCATGCCGGCAACCAGCAATTCCACGTTGAGGTCCATGTCTTGCTCGCTGAGCGACTGGCCGATATCCATACCGATGGTGTAGCTCAACCGATCCTCAGGGGTCTCGAGTTCTTGAGCCACGGCAGGGGCGATGGCGACACTCAAACCCACCAAGGTGGCCAGTGTCATTGGCAATTTTCTAGACATTCGTAACGGTCTCCGTTTTTTTAAGTCAGTGAAGTCATGTGGCGCTGGGCGCTCAGTGTACCAGACACGCCACAACGCCTTCAGTTCACCGCAATTTTGGATCGGCGCCGATTTTGGTATACTGATGGCATGTCAAAGCCCACAAAACCTGGTGTTTCAAGCAAGCGACTGAATTTGTCCTACCACGCCGCCGTGCTGGTTGCCGCGGGCGTTTTGGCGTGGGCTTTCCTGTCCCAGTTCAGCCCAGGCTTAGGTTTGATTCAGGGCGTAACAGGGCAAAGCACACAGAACCTGTCACGGGATCACGCTGAACTTAGACTGAAGCTCCCCAGCCTGTTGCCCACGCGCGAGGACTGGTCTGACGGTCGCTAAAGTCGCGGCTCGCCATCCACGCCCCCAGCAGACAACCTGCGCCATTTCAATCGTCTCTCAGCGCTGGCGGCGGCCATTGGTCGTTGGCATGCCGAACCCACATGGGCCATGGCAATTGACAAAACAGGTGTTGTATAGTCACTCCTTAGTGGTTCGAATCGCAGACTTGAGGAGATTGTCTTGCAACCTTCATTGACCCGCCCCGCCCGGTGGCGCCCATCCATGCACTGGTCTCTCGCGCTGGTGTTGCTGGCTGCCCTGCAGACCACTTGGGCCCAAGAACTTCGACAACCCACCCCCCAGACCCATGTGCTTGCTGATGTTCGCATCGTCCCCGCCCCAGGCGAGGTGATTGAGTCGGGGCACGTGGTGATCCGCCGCGGCATCATCGAGGCGGTGGGACGCGATGTCGACATTCCAGCCGATGCGCGCATCCACCGGTTTGACCGGTCCGATGATCAAGACCCGGTGACGATCTACCCCGGCCTCATTGAACCGCACTGGGCGATAGACACGGCGCCCGATGAGGGGTCTGACGACGACGCACCCGAGGCGCCGGCTGGCCGCCACCCCTTGATTCGTCCCGATGCCAGAATCGCGGCCGCCCACTGGCCCGAAGACCGAATCGAGGCCCTCAGACGCGCGGGCTTCACCACCGCGGTGCTGGCACCCAGCCACGGGCTGCTGCGCGGTTCGGGCGTGGTTGCCAACTTGGGTGACGGCGGGCTGTCTCACAATGTCATTGACCCTGAGTTTGGCCAATTTGCCAGTTTTGATGAGCGCATGGGTCGGCGCCAGTTCCCCAGCTCACTGATGGGCGCGGTTGCGCTGGTTCGCCAAACGTTTTCCGACGCCGAATGGCAAACACAAGCGCGCGCGGCATGGGCATTGAACCCTGCCCAGCCCAGACCGCAATGGTTTGAAGGCTTGGACGAGTTGGGCAGCGCGATCAACGGCGGCACGCCTTTGGTGTTTGACTCTGAAGACCTGTTGGACACCCTGCGGATTTTAGAGTTTGTGCAGTTTGATGAAGCCCGTCTGGCGATCGTCGGCCATGGGCGCGAGTACCAGCGTCTCGACGAAATCCAGGGCCGAGACGGTGTCATCCACATCGTGCCACTGGACTTCCCCGACACGCCTGATGTCGACGACGAGACCGACAGAAACGTCTCGCTCGAGGCCTTGAGGCACTGGCATCGGGCACCAGACAATCCCCACACCCTGCACCAATCGGGACTGCCCATGATGCTCTCGAGCCACGGCATGGGCCAACCGACGGACTTTCTTAAAAACCTGGCCAAAGCAGTTGATCGAGGCCTTGACGCCGATGCGGCGTTGGCGATGGTGACCACCGAACCCGCCGATTGGTTGGCGCTGGGTGACCGCGCGGGACAAATCGCGCCGGGGATGATGGCCAACCTGTTGGTGGTCGAAGGCGAGTTGATCACCGAAGAGCCGGCCATTTCTGATGTCTGGATTGATGGCCAACGGTTCGAGTTGGCATCCATCGAGCCGCCCTCGGTTGACCCCGTGGGCACCTGGGCGCTGACGCTTGGCATGGGTGCGATGGGTGATGTCGACGCTCAGTTGGTCCTGACCGGCACACCCACTGACTTGGGCGGCACGCTGACGGTGATGGGCAACGACTCCCCCCTGAACGACGCCCGAGTCAGCGATGATCAAGTCACTGCCCGCTTGGACTCGTCTCGGTTTGGCGGCTCGGGCACCATCACCCTCAAATTGACCATCAATGGTGATGCCGCGCGTGGCAACGGCACGGGTCCTTTTGGTGAGTTCACCTTGCGCGGTCAACGTCAAGTCGCCTCTGCCAGCCCAGAAATTAACGTCGCTCAAGCCGGTGCAACCGAGGAGGCTCAATGATGCGCTACTTACTCAGCAGTCTGTTGTTCTTGTCCACCCTGGCGGTGGCGCAAAACGAGTCATGGACACCCGATATTGAGGCGTGGAACAGCCCTCGGCCACCACAGCCTGACGCGGTGGTGATTCGAAACGCCACCGTGTGGTCGGCAACCGATGCAGGCATCATGGACAACACCGATGTGCTCATCCGTCGCGGCGAAATTGCCGCGGTCGGCCCCGACCTTCGCGCGCCCTCGGGTGCGGTTGAAGTGGATGGCACCGACCACCACCTCACCCCGGGCATCGTCGACAACCACTCCCATGCGGCCATTTTGGGTGGGGTCAACGAAGCCTCGCGCATCAGCACCGCCGATGTGCGCATTCGCGATGTGGTCGATTCGGAGTCCATCAACATTTACCGGCAACTGGCCGGTGGTGTCACCACCATCAACCTGTTGCACGGCTCAGCCAATGCGATTGGTGGGCAGATGGCAACCATCAAAATGCGGTGGGGCGCACCACCCGATCAATTGATTTTTGATGAGGCCCGACCGGGGATTAAGTTTGCTTTGGGCGAAAACCCCAAGCAAAGCAATTGGCGCCCTGCCGAGCCGCGCTACCCACAAACCCGCCCCGGTGTGGCGCAGGTGATCCGCGAGAAGTTCCAGCAAGCGGCCGACTACCAAGCCACTCGCGACAGCGCCCCCACGGGGCGTGCGGCGCGCGCTCAAGTGCCGCCCCGACCCAATCATGAGATGGACGCCATCGCCAGAATCTTGAACGGTGATTTGGATGTGCACTCGCACGCTTATAGAGCCGATGAGATCTTGGCTTTGATGCGCACCGCCGAGTCGTTTGGGTTTCAGATCAAAACCATCCAACACGTCTTGGAAGGGTACAAAATCGCCTCGCAAATGGCCGAGCACGGGGCGGGCGGTTCAACCTTTATCGACTGGTGGAACTTCAAAGCCGAAGCCACCGATGCCATCGGCTACAACCCAGCGATCATGAACCAAGCCGGTGTACTGACTGCGTTGCACTCCGATAACCCAGAGCTGGCCCGGCGGATGAATCTGGATGCGGCCAAAGCGGTCCGGTATGGCGGTGTGGATGCCCACGAGGCACTGAAAATGATCACCGCTTACTCGGCCGATCAAATCGGTGCAGGCCACGCCATCGGCCGGATCACAGCAGGCCATGATGCCGATGTGGTGCTGTGGGATGGCCACCCGTTGAGCGCATTCAGCAAAGTCCAACAGACCTGGGTCGATGGGCGACGCTATTTCGATCGCCAGGCCGATCAGCGCATGCAACAAGCCCTCGCCCAAGAGCGTCAAGAGCTCATCGCACTGGCCCTCGATGACGGTGGCTCATCGGATGATGAGGCCAGCGAGGCGAGCGAGCCCGCGCCTGGTCATCAACACACATTTAACTTTGCCCGTCACCTGACAGGCTACCGACCTTCGGAATTGGATCATGATGAATACTGTGTTTTCCATGCCAACTAAACGCATCGCACAACGCCTGCTGTGGGTCTTGGCACTGACCGTGCCCAGTGCTGTTGTCTGGGCTCAAGTCACCGTGCTGCAAGGCGCGACCGTCCACCCGATCAGCGCACCGGCGATTGAACAAGCCCAGGTGGTGATGGCCGATGGCGCCATTGTCGATGTCGGTGTTGATGTTGATATTCCGAGTGATGCAACCATCATCGATCTGACGGGCCATCACCTCTACCCAGGCTTTGTTCACCCGGCCACGCAACTGGGCTTGACCGAAATCAGCTCCGTGGCGGGCACGGTCGACACCCGCGAAATGGGCCAGATCAACGCCGCGCTGAATGTGGAGGTGGCGGTGAACCACGACTCCGAGCTGTTGCCGGCCACCATCGCCGGTGGGGTGTTGAGCGCCCACATCATCCCCGGCGGTGGACTGATCCAAGGCCACTCAGCGGTGATGAATCTCGATGGCTGGAGCTGGGAAGAGATGGTGATCGCCTCGCGGGCCGGCCAGCACATCGCCTTCCCTCCCGGGGCGGTCGATGATGAGGACGACGAAGACCTGGCGCGGATCAACGCCGTGCTGGACCAAGCCCGCCACTGGCACCAAGCCAACGCCGCGGCGGCCGATGGCGAGGCCAGCCGCCCGAAGCGCAATGACCAACTCGAAGCGCTGGGGCCAATGCTCGCAGGCGATGTGCCGCTGATGCTCCACGCCAACCGCTACGATGTGATGGAGGCCGCGCTGGACTGGGCCAAAGAGCAGGGGTTTGACAACCTGGTGCTGGTGGCCACCCCAGATGTTCAACACATCGCCCCACGTCTGGCCGAGGCCAACATTCCAGTGGTGTTAAAAAATGTCTACGCCCTGCCCATGCGCCGCCACGATGGCTACGATGCCAGCTTCATTGCCCCGCGCGTGCTGGCTGATGCCGGGGTGAAATTTGCCATCGCCGATGCCACCAGCGGCATGGATGTCGCCAACGCCAGAAACCTGCCCTTCCAGGCCGGCTCGGCGGTGGCCCATGGGCTGGACCCGGACACCGCTGTCAAGTCGGTCACGCTGTGGCCTGCCGAGATCTTGGGCGTGGGCGATCAACTGGGCTCGTTGGAGCCCGGCAAGCGCGCCACTTTGTTTGCGGCCAATGGCCACCCGCTCGAGCCGATGACACAAATCACCCACGTGTGGATTGACGGCGAGCGCTACGACCTCGATCAGGTCAAAGGCCGGGTGCTGTACGAGCGTTACCGGCAGCGCCACCCCGCCAAACAATGAGTTGGGTTGGCCAACGCTGCTGATCGATGGCGATCTTGATTTGTGCACCCGATCGGGCCAATGAGTCATTGGCCCGAGATTTGGCCGGCCACCTGCCCGGCGTCGATGTCCGCATCTGGCCCGAGGTCGGCGAATCGGGTGACATTGACTTTGCCGTGCTTTGGAAACACCCCCCAGGGCTTGTCAAAAGCCTTCCCAACCTCAAAGCCATCAGCTCGCTCGGCGCGGGCATCGAACACCTGGTCAATGACCCAACCATCCCCCCATCCTTGCCCGTCGGCCGATTGGCCGGGCCCAGGCTCTCTGAGGACATGGCCGCTTGGCTGGTTGGTCACATCATCGCCGATTGGCGGGCCTTTGCGCGGTTTCGTGACCAGCAAAGCGATCACAACTGGCACCCTTGGGCGCCGAGTCGACCCGCCCGGGTGGGCATCTTGGGCCTGGGCCACATGGGCCAAACCACCGCACGTGCATTGGTCACGCTTGGCTTTGATGTCATGGGTTGGCGGCGCGAGGGCGGTGAGCTTGATGGGGTGTCGGTGTATCGGGGCCAAACAGGCCTCACGCAGATGGCCGCCCAAGCCGATTACTTGATTTGCCTGTTGCCGCTGACCCCCCAAACCCGCGGCATCTTAAATGCAGACTTGATGGGTCACCTGCCGCCTGACAGCGTCTTGATCAATGTTGGGCGGGGCGCTCACTTGGTCGAGGATGATCTTTTAGAGGCGCTGCAACACCGCCGACCCAGGCGCGCCATTCTTGATGTGTTCAACACAGAACCCCTGCCCGCCGACCACCCGTTTTGGTCCCACCCCAATATCACCGTCTCCCCACACTGCGCGGCGCTGACCGACCCCAAAGAAGCCGCCGAACTGCTGGCGGCCAGTTACACGCGGGTGCAAGCCAACCAAGCCCCCATCGGGCAGGTCGACCTGTCGCAAGGCTACTGAGGTTTTTGGCAAAAGCCGTGCGGCTCGGCGCCCAGTGCGGCATTGAACTTGGCGCTCATGTTCTGAAATGCGATCCATGCGGTCAGTTGGGTGATGGCGTTGTCTGAAAAATGCGCTTTCAAAGCATCAATGGTGGCTTGATCGATCTGATCGCAGTGGCTGGTCATCGCCTCAGCGTAGCCCAGCACGGCCTGCTCTTGGTCGGTGAACACGCCGTCAGCGTTCGACCAATCGGCAACGTGCTCGGCTTTGTCGGCCTGGCCTTGGGCTTCAAGAAACAAGTGGGCGTTGAGATCCACACAAAAATGACACCCGTTGAGCTG
The DNA here is from genome assembly GCA_031580925.1 of Wenzhouxiangella sp. Lineage (GTDB taxonomy): Bacteria > Pseudomonadota > Gammaproteobacteria > Xanthomonadales > Wenzhouxiangellaceae > Wenzhouxiangella. The sequence goes on along the minus strand of JAVLCB010000010.1, from coordinate 19,170 downwards.
CGCAATCCGAATTGAAGCCAGCGAGCGAAGCATCTTTGAGATCAAAAACCGTTTTCGAGAGAACACGCCCAGCATCGCCAGCAGCCCAAAAAACAACCCCGGCATCCGGCCCCATAAAAAACTGGGTGGCAAGACCTCACCATAGACCCGGACTTGGCGCTTCAACACCCAGCGCACCGGCCAAGGGTATGCGTTCAATGGTTTGGGATCAATAAATGCCATGACTTGAGCTCCTCACAATGGGCGCCGATTTGACTCAGGTGCACGCGCTCATTGGGATTGTTTGTTGGATTGCTTGTGCGACTGTTTGTTGCATTGGAATTGAGATTAACATTGCCACGGGTGGTCGCCTCGGCTCGTGTTCGATCACGCCTCCACGGGCGCCAAACCAAAGCCTGCGTTTCGAAGCTGCGTGATCTCATCTCGAAGCTGGGCGGCCGTCTCAAACTCCAGGTTTTCTGCGGCTTTGAGCATTTTCTTTTCCAGATCAGCAATCAACTTGGTCGCCTCTTCTGGATTGGTGACGGTGGGCACCTCGACCGAGTGAGCCGCCTTTTCACCGGGGCGTCTGGAGGGTTTTTTGCCTGGTGTGTTGTGCGCATCGGCCATGATGTCGGCCACGCTCTTGGCAATGGTTTGTGGGGTGATGTTGTGTTCTTCATTAAACGCGATCTGTTTGGCTCGACGCCGCTCGGTCTCCTCGATCGCGCGTTTCATTGAATCGGTGATGGTGTCTGCGTACAAAATGGCCTTGCCATGCACGTTGCGCGCCGCCCGGCCAATCGTTTGAATCAGTGAACCGGTTGAGCGCAAAAAGCCCTCTTTATCCGCATCCAAAATCGCAACCAGCGACACCTCCGGCAAATCGAGCCCCTCGCGGAGCAGATTGATCCCCACCAACACATCAAATGTTCCCAAACGCAAGTCTCTAAGAATCTCAACCCGCTCGACCGTATCGACATCGGAATGCAAGTAACGCACCTTGATGTCATGCTCTGCCAAGTACTCGGTCAGGTTCTCGGCCATGCGCTTGGTCAAGGTGGTGACCAACACCCGTTCTTTGACCGCCACCCGCGTGTGGATCTCAGACAACAGATTATCCACTTGCGAGCCGACCGGGCGAACCTCAACGGCTGGGTCCACCAACCCGGTGGGGCGCACCACTTGCTCAACCGTTTGACTGGAGTGGTCGGCTTCCCACTGCCGCGGCGTGGCGGAGACCAGAATCATTTGTGGGGTGCGCTCGGCAAACTCTTCAAACATCAAAGGGCGGTTGTCCAGCGCCGAGGGCAACCGAAACCCAAAGTCCACCAAGGTCTCTTTACGAGACCGGTCGCCTTTGTACATGCCACCAATTTGTGGGATGGTGACGTGGGACTCATCGGCAATTAAGATGGCGTCTTTGGGGAGATAGTCAAACAACGTCGGCGGCGCTTCGCCCGCTTGGCGGCCGGTCAGATGGCGCGAGTAATTCTCGATGCCTTGGCAATAACCCAGCTCCAGCATCATTTCGATGTCGTATTCGGTGCGTTGTTTGAGTCGCTGCGCCTCAACGAGCTTGTTGGCTTTCTCCAGTTGTTCTAACCGCGCTTTCAGTTCGCTTTTGATGGCATCGACCGCATCGAGAACCACCTGTCGGGGCGTGACGTAGTGTGTTTTCGGGAAGATGGTCAGCTCGTTGACGCTGTCTCGAATCTCACCGGTCAGCGGATCAAAAAACGCAATCTTTTCAATCTCATCGTCAAACAACTCAACCCGCACCGCCTCAATCTCTGAGTCCCCTGGGAAAATGTCGATGACCTCCCCTCTGACACGGTACGTGCCGCGGCGAAGCTCAAAGTCGTTGCGGGCATACTGCATTTCAGCCAAGCGACGCAAAATGGCGCGCTGCGGCAAGGTCTCACCGACCTGCAACGCCAAGGTCATTTGCAAAAACGAGCTGGGATCGCCCAAGCCATAAATGGCCGAAACGGTTGCGACAATCAAACTGTCGGGCCGCTCCAATAGGGCTTTGGTGGCCGACAAGCGCATTTGTTCGATGTGCTCATTGATCGAGGCGTCTTTTTCAATAAACGTGTCGGTGGAAGGCACATATGCCTCGGGCTGGTAGTAATCGTAGTAGGAGACAAAATACTCCACGGCGTTGTTGGGGAAGAAGGCTTTGAATTCGCCGTAGAGCTGAGCGGCCAAAGTCTTGTTGGGCGCCATCACCAGTGCCGGGCGCTGCGCGCGCTCGATGACATTGGCCATGGTGAAGGTTTTCCCAGAACCGGTCACCCCCAAAAGGGTTTGGTGGCTGTGCCCGGCGGCCAGCCCAGACACCAACTCATCGATGGCGGTGGGTTGATCACCCGCCGGCGCATACTGAGACACCAATTCAAATCGTTTCGCCATAAACTGCTCTGTTGTGGGGCACGGGTGCCGGGTGACTGAAACTCTGCCCCAGCGGGGCGTCGAAGTACTTATAATTGTAATCTGTCTGCTGACAAGGAAATGTCCGTTGTCTACCCGATTCTCATCGCGTGTCACCCAAGTCAAGCCATCGGCCACCATCGCCATGTCGATGAAGGCGCTGGCGCTGAAAGCCGAAGGCCGAGACATCATCTCGCTGTCTGTCGGCGAGCCCGACTTCGACACGCCCGAACACATCCGCCAAGCGGGCATCGATGCCATCAATGCGGGCAAAACCCGCTACACCGCGGTCGACGGCACGCCTGAGCTGAAACACGCCATCACCGACAAGCTCCAACGCGACAACAGCCTGGATTACACCGCCGATCAGATCCTGGTCTCCAGCGGCGCGAAGCAATCCATATTCAATATGTTCCAGGCGATGCTCGATGACGGCGATGAGGCACTGGTGCCCGCCCCTTACTGGGTGTCCTACCCCGACATGGTGCGTCTGGCCGGTGCCGATCCTGTGATTTTGCACACCCACGCCCAAGACAACTACCTCATCAGCCCACAGCAGCTGCGCTCTGCCATCAATGACAACACCCGGCTGTTGATTCTCAACGCGCCCAGCAACCCCACGGGGATGGGCTACTCGCGCGATGCCCTGCTGGCCTTAGGCGAAGTCTTGCTGGAATACCCGAAGGTGTGGATTTGTTCAGACGACATTTATGAACACATTTGGTGGGGCGAGGAGGCTTTTTGCAACATCGCCGAGGTGGTGCCCGCCCTCAAAGACCGAATGGTGTTGGTCAATGGGGTCTCGAAAGCCTATGCCATGACCGGTTGGCGCATCGGTTATGCCGCAGGCCCCACCGAGGTCATCGCCCAGATGCGCAAGGTCCAAGGACAAAGCACGTCCAACCCCTGCTCGATCAGCCAAGCCGCCGCGACGGCCGCCCTCAATGGTGACCAGGCCTGTATTCAAGCGATGGCCAAAGCCTTTCATGAGCGCCACAACTGGATTGTCCCGGCGCTCAACGCTTGCCCAGGGCTGTCGTGCCAACCTGCCCAAGGCGCGTTTTATGTGTTTGTTGACTGCAGCGAAGCAATCGAGCGCCTCGGGCTGAGTGACGACATGGCCCTGGCCGAGCACTTGCTTGAAAGCGCCGGGGTGGCGACGGTGCCGGGCACGGCTTTCGGCGCGCCGGGCCATTTGCGGCTGTCGTTCGCGCTGGGCTTGGACACGCTCAAAGACGCCGTCGGGCGGATTGAAAAGGCACTGCAACCCGGCTGAAGACAATGCCCCCGCCGCCACAGCGGCGATGTCTGATGGTGGCCGGTGCACTATGCCGATGGGCCGGTGGGGTGTGGGGTGCGATCCTGACCCCATGAATAGCCCAAGCCTCCCACCCCAACCCCGCCAAGCCGGCTTTTCTGTCTTGGAGTTGGTGGTGGTGCTGGCGTTGATGGCGACGTTTGTCGGCTTGGTCTCGCCTTCGCTGGCCCAGCCGCTGGATCGGCAAAGCCAGCGGGCGATGATGCAGCAACTCTACAGCCACCTCAACCGAGCACGGTTTCTCGCCATGTCCCAACACACTTGGGTGACCGCCTGTCCCAGCGCGTCGGGTCGCCGCTGCGATCGCACCACCCACTGGCACGGCGGCTGGATTGTCTTTATCGATCGGCGAAAAAGTGGCCAGCCCGCCAACCCTGATGCGGTTGTGGCCATCGGTGAGGCATTGACCACCGGCGTGGTCACCAGTGGCGCCCGCCAACGGATCCGCTTTGACCCCCAAGGCCATGCCTATGGCTCGAATGGCACCATTGAACAGTGCCCCTCAAAAGCCCCCGGACCGATCCAAAAGATTGTCGTGTCAAACCCAGGTCGGGTGCGGTTTGTCGAACCTAAGAAAATGGCGGTGTGTCACCGTCTTTGAATTTTCACTCGGGTGGGCGTAGGCTCTAGCCATGGACCTACACCGCCACCCCCTGTCGTCGGAGCTGTTCGGCGAGTTGCTCAACCGCCCCTCGCCCCAGATCGCGGCGCCGGCGGTCATCAAACATTGGGTGTTGGTGCCCGATCCTGGTGACGATCAGGCCAGCGCGTCGATCCGCGATGCCATCGCCCGGCTCTGCCAAGCCCACGAGGTGGCCGGCCCTGGTGAGGACAAACACCACCACGTGCGCTTGGGATCGATGGAGCTTCGTTGGGAACAACACACCGAATTCAGCTCGGTGGTGTTGATTGGCAATGACACCACCGATGCGGCTGCCTTGCCCACCGACTGGTTGGCGGGCATTCGGCACAAGCTGTTGACCGGGGCGCTGATCAACATCCACACCCCAGACACCGCGCCCGATGGGTGGTTGGATGATTGGCCCAACGCTGTCGGTGGCCAGGTGATGTCCCAAGCGGCCGACATCGCCACCACGCTTCGCCCCAACGCGTCGGGGTTGGTGGATTACCGCATCATCAACCACCAGCTGGACCCGGCGCGCCTGGGTCGGTTGACTCAACGTTTGTATGAGGTCGAAACCTATCGAATGCTCGCGCTGTTGGGCCTGCCGTTGGCCAAACACACAGGCCACACGCTCAACGACTTAGAACAGCAGCTGGTCGACTTGGTTGAGCGGTTGGGCGCCACTGAAGACTTGAGCGAAGACCAGCGGCTGTTGGATGAGCTGTTTGGCTTGGCACAAACCTCGGAGCGGCTGATGGCCAACACCGATTATAGGTTCTCAGCCACTCAAGCTTACGGGCGGATTGTCCAAGACCGTTTGGATGAAATCGGCGAGCAGGCCATCGAGCACCGCCAACCTTTGGGCGAGTTTCTGGAGCGGCGCTTTGAACCGGCGCTGCGGACCACCGCCAACATCACCCGCCGTCAAGAAAACTTGAGCGCGCGCATTGCCCGCACCGTCAGCCTCGCGCGCACCCGGGTGGAGGTGAGCCTGCAAACCCAGCACCGCACCCAACTCGAGGCCATGGCCCACCGCGCACAGCTCCAGCTTCGGCTGCAGCGCACGGTCGAGGGCCTGTCGGTGATGGCGATCAGCTACTACACCATTGGCATTTTGGCGTATCTGTTGGGCGGCTGGTTGCCCACCGATCATGTCAAGTGGTTGATTTCAATCACATCACCCGTGCTGCTGCTGGGGATCTGGTGGCTGTTGAAACGTTGGCGCAAACGCCTGATGGAGGCCGACGACGAGCCGGATTGACCGGGGCCGGTGATGTGCTAGAATTCAAACATGCGTTTAAATCAAGCGTTTGTTTCAGAAGCCACCGGCACCCGCGACCGCATCCTCGACGCGGCCGAGCGGCTGTTTGCCGAACAAGGCTTCTACGTCACCACCTTAAGGGCGATCACCCAAGCCGCTGAGGTCAACCTGGCGGCGGTCAATTACCACTTTGGCTCCAAACAAGCGCTGGTGATTGCGGTGTTCCAACGCCGGCTCGATGAGCTCAGCTCACAGCGTTTGGCGCGCTTGGATCAGGCCCACAACCGCCACGACCCACCGGTGTTGGAAGACGTCTTGGATGCCTTCGTCTACCCGGCCATGGCGTTGATGGGTGAACAAAAACCCGGCGGGCATCGGTTCATGCAGTTGTTGATGCGCGCCTACGCCGACCACGATGAAACGCTCCATGGCGCCATCTCTCAAGAGTATGGCCACGTCATGCGCCGCTTCGCCCAAGCCGTTGAGCAGGCCATGCACGGCGAATGGGGCGCCGACAAGGCACCAAAACCTCAACAGATTCGCCAGCATTTGGACTTTTTGGTGGGGGCTTTGACCTACACCATGGCCGATGCCAATTTAAAGAACCCTCGGGCCACCGCCTCATCGCTGGTGACCTTCGCCGCGGCTGGCATCAGAAGCCTGCCGGCCACATCCAAAAAAACTCAATCGACACAGGAAACCGCATCATGACAGTTGCTTTGTTACTTGGTTTATTCGTTGCCTTAAGTGCGTTGTCATTTGCCCGAGCCCCGTTGTGGCTCGCCGCTGGCACGGCCACTTTGGGCTTGGTGGCCACCGTCGCCTTGGCGGCCAGCTGGCCGGTGGTGGTGATCTACACCATCGCTGCGGCCACATTGGTGCTTCTGAGCTTGACGCCTCTTCGAAGAGCGCTGGTCTCAAAGCCTTTGTTTGGTTGGTTTAAAGGCGTGTTGCCGGCGATGTCAGAGACCGAGAAAGAAGCACTCGATGCGGGCACGGTGTGGTGGGATGCAGAACTTTTCAGTGGCAAACCCAATTGGAAGACACTGTTCGATGTCCCCCGCCCGCAACTGACGGACGAAGAGCGTGCCTTTGTGGATGGGCCGGTAGAGACCTTGTGTGACATGCTCGATGATTGGCAAATCAACCGAGAGCTCAAAGACCTGCCACCAGAGGCGTGGGCGTTTATCAAAAAAGAACGTTTTTTGAGCATGATCATCCCCAAAGAATATGGTGGCCTGGGCTTCACCGCCCAAGGCAATGCTGCGGTGGTCACCAAGATCTCGACCCGCTCGTTGACCGCAGCGGTCTCGGTGATGGTCCCCAATTCTTTGGGCCCGGGTGAGTTGTTGATGCATTTTGGCACCCAAGCCCAAAAAGACCACTACCTGCCGCGACTGGCCATTGGCGATGAAATCCCGTGTTTCGCGCTGACCTCACCGATGGCCGGCTCCGATGCCGCGTCGATGCCCGATGAAGGCGTGGTCTGCAAAAAGACCATCGACGGCGAGGAAGTCCTTGGCCTGCGGGTCAGCTGGGACAAGCGCTACATCACCCTGGCACCCATTGCCACGGTGCTCGGCCTGGCATTTAAAACGCGCGACCCAGACGGCTTGCTGGGCGACAAGGAACATCTGGGCATCAGCTGCGCGCTGATCCCCACCGACACCCCGGGTGTCAATATCGGCAACCGCCACCTCCCCGGTGGGTCGGTGTTCATGAACGGCACCACCTCGGGCCAAGATGTGTTTATCCCAATGGATTGGGTCATCGGTGGTCAAGAACGCGTGGGTCAAGGCTGGCGGATGCTGATGCACTGCCTGGCCGCAGGCCGGGCGATCTCCCTGCCCGCCCAAGGCGTGGCCGGCGGCAAAATGGCCAGCCTGTTGACCGGCGCCTATGCGCGCATTCGTTATCAGTTCAAGCAGCCCATCGGTCACTTTGAAGGGATTGAAGAGCCGCTGGCCAGGATTGGCGCTGAGGCCTACCGGATGGAGTCGGCGCATCAGCTGACCATGTCGGCATTGGATCGCGGTGACAAGCCGGTGGTGATCTCAGCCATCCTCAAAGCCTATCTCACCGAAGCCAACCGACGCACCATCAACGATGCCATGGACGTCCACGGTGGCAAAGCGGTGGTTGAAGGCCCCAACAACTATCTGTCGATGGGCTACCAAGGCGTGCCGGTGTCGATCACCGTCGAAGGCGCCAACATCTTGACCCGTTCGATGATCGTGTTCGGCCAAGGCGCCATTCGCTGCCACCCGTTCTTGCTCAAAGAAATGCAGTCGGCGGCAGACAACAACCTTAAAGCCTTCGACCAAGCCATCTTCGGGCACGTGGGCTTTGTGATTTCGAACTTCTTTAGAGCCACGGTGCTGGGCCTGACCCGCGGTCGTTTCACAAAAACACCCAACTCCAAGCGCGCCAAACGACACTATCAAGACATCAACCGCTTGTCTGCGTCGTTCAGCTTCACCGCTGATTTGTGCTTGCTGATCTTGGGTGGAAAATTCAAGTTCAAAGAAAAACTCTCCGGCCGGTTCGCCGATGCGCTGGCCAACCTGTTTTTGGCCTCCACCACCTTGCGCCGTTTCGCCGATGACGGTGAACCCAAAGCCGATGCTGACTTGATGCACTTTGCCGTACAAGACAGCTTGCACCGGGCCGAACAGGCGCTGTTTGAGGTCTACCAAAACTTCCCCATCCCGTGGCTGGGTCCGGTATTGAGTCGTGTGTGTTTCCCATGGGGACGCGTGCACCACAAAGCCACCGATCGGGTCGGCCACCGCATTGCCCGCGGCTTGATGGCCAACGGTGAGATGCGCGAACACATCACCCGCGATGTCTACCGACCCAAAGTCGCCGACGGTGTCGGCGTTGTATTGGAAGCATTCGACGCGGTCATGAAGGCCGAGCCCGCCGAACACGCCATTCGCAATGCGCTCAAGGCGGTTCCCAACCCTGTCAACGTCGAGGCGTTGGCGCATCGGGCCGTTGAGGCGGGGGTGATCAGCGAAGACCAAGCCAGCGACTTGATCCGCGCACAACGCTTAAGCGCACAAGTCGTCGCGGTCGATGAATTCGCACCCGATGATTTAATTCACCCGGTCAGCCAACACACCCCTGATGTGCTGGCCAAAGCCAGTTAACCCATCCCATTGAGATGACCAAATCAGAATGATTGAGACGAAGGACAGACCATGACCCACCCGAGCTTATCGATTAAACGCGCTGCGGTTTTAGGCGCAGGTGTGATGGGCGCGCAAATCGCTGCGCACTTCACGGCCGCAGGCATCCCTGTGGATCTGTACGACCTGCCCGCCGATGAGGGCCCCAAAAACAAAATCGCCGAAGCCGGCAAACAGCGGTTGGCCAAACTTAAGCCCGCGCCGCTGGCGAGTCCATCATTGATTCACGGGATCCGCGCGTTGAATTTCGACGAGCACCTCGATCAGCTCGGCAACGTTGATCTGGTGATCGAAGCGGTGGCCGAGCGCATGGACATCAAAAGAGACTTGTATGGCAAAGTGGTGCCCCACCTGGGTGAGCACACCATTTTTGCGAGCAACACCTCGGGTCTGTCGATCACGCAGCTGGCCCAAGAGCTGCCTGAGTCCAGACGCGGGCTGTTTTGTGGGGTGCACTTTTTCAACCCACCCCGCTACATGCACCTGGTTGAGTTGATCCCACACGCCGGCACCGAGGCGGCATTAATGGATCAGCTGGAGACGTTCTTAACCGAGAGTCTGGGCAAAGGCGTGGTGCGGGCAAAAGACACCGCCAACTTTATTGCCAACCGCGTGGGCGTGTTCACCATGTGGTCAACCATGGCGCACGCCGAACGCCTCAACCTCGGCTTTGATACCGTCGATGCGCTCACCGGCCCGGCGATTGGTCGCCCCAAAAGCGCAACGTTTCGCTTGGCCGACGTGGTGGGCTTGGACACCATGGGCAATGTAATCAAAACCATGCATGATCTGTTGGCCGATGACCCATGGCATGGCTTGTATCAGGCCCCGCCTTGGCTCGATGGTCTGCTCAAAGCCGGCGCGTTGGGGCAAAAATCGGGCGCGGGGGTGTTCAAAAAAGCGGGTAAAGAGATCACTGTGTTTGACCCCAAGCTGGGTGATTATCGACGCACCGACTACAGCTTGCCCGAATCAATTGAGAAGATCCTAAAAATCGCCGACCCCGGTGAAAAGCTCGCCGCTTTGGCCCAATGCGAGACGCCCGAAGCTGAATTTCTGTGGTCGATCCACCGCGATCTGTTCCACTATTGCGCCTACCACTTAAAAGACATCGCCAACAGCGCCCGCGAGGTCGACCAAGCCATTTGCTGGGGTTATGGCTGGAAGCGGGGGCCTTTCGAGCAGTGGCAGGCCGCCGGCTGGCAGCACGTGGCCACACTGATCCAACAAGACATCGACAACGATAAAACAGGGGTGACGGCGACCCTCCCCGACTGGGTCAGCTCGATTGAAGCGCCCCATGGGCCCCAAGGATCGTACTCGGCGGCCACAGGCGCGATGAGCCCACGCCCCGAGCTGGGCGTCTATCAGCGCCAATACCAACCGCCCAGGCTGCTGGGCGAGCCCACAGACCACGGCCAGACGGTTGAAGAGACCGATTACGTTCGCCTGTTTACGCTCAAAGACGATGTCTTGATTGCCACCTTGAAAACCCCCATGGGGGTGATTGATCAAGGCGTGGTTGAGGGACTCAACCGGGCGCTGGATCGGGTCGAAGCCGACCACCCTGGCTTGATCATTTGGCAACCCAAAGGCCCCTTCTCGGCCGGCGCCAACCTCAAAGGCGCCACCGCCATGATTGAGGCCGGTGACTGGGCGTCGGTGAAAGCGCTGGTGAGTGATTTCCAAGCATTCAACCTTCGCATGCGCTATGCCCCCACGCCGAGTGTGGCCGCGGTCCGCGGGTTGGCGCTGGGTGGTGGGTTGGAGCTTGCCATGCACACCAGCCAGCGGGTGGCGCACCTAGAGAGCTACATGGGCTTGGTTGAAGCCGGTGTCGGCTTGTTGCCAGGCGGCGGTGGGTTGGCGACTTTGGCGCTGCAATGCCAGCAAGACACGCAGGCTGGGGATGTGTATGCCCTGTTGGAAAAACGCTACAAGCAAGTGGCGATGGGACAAGTCTCCGGTTCAGCGCTGGAAGCCCAAGAGATGGGCTATCTCAGGCCGCATGATGCGATCGTCATGCACGAGCACGAGCTGTTGCATGCCGCTCACCACGCCATTGGTGCGATGAATGCCGCCGGCTACCACCCGGCGTTGCCCGACCAACCCATCCACGCGGCCGGTGATGTGGGCATTGCCACGTTGAGAATGCTGCTGGAAAACATGCGCGCGGGGCACTTTATCTCTGACCACGACGATGAAATTGGCCAACGCATTGCCACGGTGATGTGCGGTGGTGCCATCGATCGGGGGACCCCGGTGACCGAGCGCTGGCTGCACCACCTTGAGTGCGAACACTTCTTGGCGCTGGCCGCCATGCCCAAAACCCAAGAGCGCATTGCCCATATGCTCAAAACGGGCAAACCGCTTCGCAACTGATGCACAAAGGATAAATTGACCATGAGTGATGCCTACATTATTGCTGCCGTCCGCACCCCCGTGGGGCGCGCGTTCAAGGGTGGTTTTAGGAATTATCGACCCGACGATCTGTTGGCCCATGCGCTGAAAGAAGCGCTCAACGAAGTCCCCGAGCTGGATCCAGCGCGCATTGAAGATGTGATTGTTGGCTGTGCCATGCCCGAGGCCGAACAGGGCATGAACGTCGCGCGCATCGGTGCGTTGCTGGCTGGCCTGCCTGAGACGGTGCCCGGCGTGACCGTCAACCGGTTTTGCTCATCGGGCTTACAAACGATTGCCATGGCAGCCGATCGAATCCGCACTGGCGACGCCGATGTGATGGTGGCGGCCGGCACGGAGACCATGACGATGGTGCCCATGATGGGGCACAAAGTTGCCATGAACCCCAAGGTGTTCACCGACGACAACATCGGCATCGCTTATGGCATGGGCATCACCGCCGAAAACGTTGCCGAGCAGTGGCAGGTGTCACGCGATGATCAAGATGCGTTCGCGTATGCCTCCCACCAAAAAGCGATCCGCGCGATCGATGAGGGACTTTTCCCGGAGGTTCGACCCGTCACCGTGACCTCCCACCAACCCGATTTTGCCTCCGGCGCCATCCGCTCAACAGAGCATATCGTCGCCCACGACGAGGGCCCGCGGCGAGACACCACCCCAGAGGCCTTGGGCAAACTTCGGCCCGTGTTCAACGCCAAAGGCTCGGTGACCGCGGGCAACAGTTCACAAATGTCCGATGGCGCCGGGGCGCTGATCCTGGTCTCTGAGCGTGTGGTTAAAGAATTGGGCGTGGAGCCGCTGGGCGTGTTCAAAGGCTTTTCTGTGGCGGGTGTCCCCCCTGAGATCATGGGCATCGGCCCCATTGAAGCCATCCCCAAGGTCCTCAAGCAAACCGGCATCAGCCAAGCCGATCTGGATTGGATCGAGCTCAACGAAGCGTTTGCCGCACAGTCTTTGGCGGTGATTCGTCAACTGGAGCTCGACCCAGACAAAGTCAACCCGCTCGGTGGCGCGATTGCCTTGGGCCACCCCTTGGGGGCCACGGGCGCGATCTTGGGCGCCAAAATCCTGCACGGAATGAAGCGCAACAACCAGCGCTATGGGATGGTGACCATGTGCATTGGCACCGGCATGGGTGCTGCGGGCATTTTCGAGCGGCTCTAGAGAGCGGTCAAACACCCTTGCGTGGCCCAGAGTCACCCAGACTCATCCAGGGCCACGCAAGGACTCGTGTTCAGTCGTTGACCGGCACCACCACCGCGCCACCCGATGTCCAGCGCGGGTCGTGCGCGGCTTTCATTTCATTGGAGATCACATCCCACATCACCCCGTGCATGTTGCCCCATGTGCGGTCTCTCTCCACCACCTTATGCCCCAGCGCCTCGAGCGCCTCGACTTCAGCATCACTCATGCTGTCAGGCTCGATTGAGATCTCATCGGGCAGGTACTGGTGGTGAAACCGGGGCACAGACACCCAAGACTCAGGGCCGTGGCCGTCAATGAAGTCCAACAGGCCCAACAGGACCATGGTGATGATGCGCGACCCACCCGGGGTACCGATCACCGCCACACGCTCGGGCGAGCGCACAATTGTCGGTGACATCGACGAAAGCATTCGCTTGTATGGCTCGATGGCATTGGCCTCAAAGCCAACCAAGCCAAACGCATTGGGTGCACCAGGCTTGGCCGAAAAATCATCCATTTCATTGTTGAGCAACACCCCAGTGCCCGGCGGCACGTAGGCTGCGCCGTACAACAGGTTGACCGTCAGCGTGGCCGAGACCATGTTGCCTTCAGCGTCAATCAAAGAAAAGTGAGTGGTGTTGTTGCCCTCGGGCCGGACGTCGGGGTCATCGGCCAGCATCGATGAGGGCGTGGCTTGATCAAGGCGCAGGTTGGTGCGCATGCCAGCGGCATAGTCTTTTGAAAGCAGGACATCCATCGGCACATCCACAAAATCGGTGTCACCGAGATACAGCGCCCGGTCCCGATACGCCCGGCGCATCGCCTCAGCCAACAGGTGAGTGCGCTCTACCCGGCTGAGCTCGGACAGGTCATACGGCTCGATCAGGTTTAAGATTTGGGCGATGGCGATGCCGCCTGATGATGGCGGCGCGGCGCTGATCAACTCATACCCACGGTACTCGGTGGTGATGGGATCGCGCTCTTTGACCGTGTAATTGGCGAGGTCTTCCAATGTCCAGATGCCACCGGCTTCGCGCGTGCCTTCAACCAAACGCTGGGCGATCTCACCTGAATAAAAACCATCATGGCCGCGTTCGGCCAAGGTGCGCAGCGTGTTGGCCAAGTCCTCTTGGACGATGATGTCACCCACCTCAGGCACTTCACCCGCCGGCATGAAAATCTCGGCCGTTTCTGGCCAGCGATTCATCACCTCTTCGCGCATTGCCAGCAATGTCACGTACTTCTCGTCGGCCGGGTAACCATTGGCGGCCAGGTCAATGGCCGGCTGCAACAGCACCGACAGCGGCAGTGTTCCGTAGTTTTCAGCGATGTGCACCCAGGCCGCGGGTGCGCCTGGAATCCCGGCAGCCAACCCACCGTTCACGGCCAAATCCCGATCAACGTTGCCCTCATCATCCAAGTACATGTCCCGGTGCGCGGCCGCGGGGGCCACTTCTCGGCCATCGACCATCACCGACAACGAATCATCGTGGCTTTGCAGCATCCAAAACCCACCCCCGCCAATACCAGAGCTGGACGGCTCAACCACGGCCAAGGCCGCAGAGACCGCCACGGCAGCATCGTAGGCATTGCCGCCTTGCTCAAATATCGTCACACCGGCTTGCGTGGCCAATTCGTGGGCGCTGGAGACGGCATAGGCGTTGGGTTGTTGTTGCGCCCCCACGCTTGGAGACAACAACAAGACAGCGATTAAAGCGAGCGAATTGAGAGATTTTTTTATCATGTGTTTTCACCATAGTGTGATGCCAGTGCTGTTGCGACCAGCGGATGAACAAATTCAGACACATCGCCATTGAGACGCGCCACTTCTTTGACCAGAGTCGACGAAATAAAGCCATGCTCTTCATCGGGCGTCATGAACATGGTTTCGACTTCTTTGATGAGGTGGCGATTCATGGACGCCAGCTGGAACTCATATTCAAAATCAGACACCGCCCGCAACCCACGAAGAATGACCCCCGCGCCCTGCTCGACCACAAAGTTGGCCAGCAAATTATCAAAGCCGCACACTTCGACGTTGGGCAGTGTGTGTTCAGACAGCACCCGCTCGGCCAAGTCGATGCGATGGTCCAATGAAAAAGCCGGTTGCTTGTTGGGGCTTTGTGCAATCGCCACCACCACCCGATCGAACACGCGCGCCGCGCGCAAAATCAAGTCTGTGTGGCCATTGGTCATGGGATCGAAAGTCCCCGGATAAATGGCAGTGGAATGGCTCAAAGCACTCACTGAGATGGCATCCTCTTTAACTGACTGGCGAGTATCAGCCCGTATGATAACGCACGAGCGCAAGGTGCACCTGGCCGATGCATTTGTCTTTGACCACGGTCAGCCCCAGCGGCCATTGATCGGCGCTGCGGGCTTCACTTTTTGGGCGTTCAACGTATATCAGCCCACCTGGTGCAATCCAGTGACCCGCCAACAACGCTTCAAGGACCGCGTCTTGGCGTTGCCCGTCGAAAGGCGGGTCGACAAAGACCAGATCAAAGGGCTCACTCGGGCCTGCCAGCCACGCCATGGCATCATGGCAGACAAACGAGGCCTTTTCGATGCCCGGCCAGGTGTGGGTGGTCTCTTTCAAGTGGGCCATGGCATCGTTTGAGCGATCAACAAACACCACCGATTGGGCCTGGCGCGATAGCGCCTCCAACCCCAGCGCGCCGGTGCCAGCAAACACATCCAACACCTTGGCGCCGATGATCGACGGGGCCAACCAGTTAAACAGGGTCTCTCGGACCCGATCACCTGTGGGGCGAAGGCCTGGCACATCCGCCACCGGCACACGCCGACCGCGCCAAGCGCCGGCGATGATGCGAACGTGTCGAGGGGGGCTTTTTTGAGTCATGGGGTGATAGGATAGCGTTTATTTGGACTTGGGCCATGTTTTCGATCTTTCGGCGAAAAAAATCAGGTCAAGGCGTTGAGCCAGAAACGCGTCGACCCATCGAACAAAGCGGGGCTGATCCGCTGGAGACCCGCCTCAACCGCACCCGCGCCAGTCTATCGCATTTATTTGGCGTTCTGAATCAAGCCGATGCCATTGACGAGGCCTTGATTGAAGAAATCGAGACCACCCTGTTGAGTGCTGACTTGGGTGTCTCGGCCACCGCCACGCTGATTGACCGCTTGCGCGCGGCAGTGGATCAAGGTGTGATCACCACCCCCAAAGCCTTGTTGCCGGCTGTGCAAGCCGAGTTGTACGCTTTGATTGAGCCGTGCGAGCAGTTTTTGAGCATTGACCATGACAAAAAGCCTTTCGTGATTTTGATGGTCGGGGTCAATGGCGTGGGCAAGACCACCACCATCGGCAAACTCGCCAAGCGTTATATGGATGAAGGCTTGAGTGTGATGCTCGCCGCTGGCGACACCTTTCGAGCTGCAGCGGTGGAGCAACTCAAAAGCTGGGGCGAGCAAAACAATGTGCCGGTGATGGCCCAAGGCAGCGGCGCTGACTCTGCCGCGGTCATTTATGATGCCCTGCATTCGGCCACCGCGCGGGGGGTTGATGTGCTGATTTGTGACACCGCCGGTCGGCTGCACACCCAAGGCCACTTGATGAAAGAGCTCGAAAAAGTCGCGCGCGTCATGCAAAAAATTGACCCCAGCGCTCCCCATGAGACGCTATTGGTGGTCGACGCCGGCACTGGACAAAACGCCTTACAGCAGGCCAAAGAGTTCAACCAAGCCATTCCGTTGAGCGGTCTGGTGGTCACCAAACTCGATGGCACGGCGCGCGGCGGGGTGGTGTTTGCCTTGGCCAGTGAGCTGGAAAAACCCATCCGCTTTATTGGCGTGGGTGAGACCGCCAAAGACTTGAGGCCGTTCGATGCGGGCACCTTTGTGCATGCGATTTTGCCCGTCGCCGAAGACACATAAGTCACGGCTGTGACAGCCTTTTCTGATCACTTGCTCGATTGGTGGGCCGACGCTGGGCGCCACGACCTGCCTTGGCAAATCGATCGCTCGCCTTACCGCGTGTGGGTCTCAGAGATCATGCTGCAACAAACCCAAGTCGCCACGGTGATTGGGTACTTCGATCGTTTCATGGCGCGCTTTCCAACGCTCCAAGACCTCGCCCAAGCCCCGATTGACGATGTGTTGGCGCTGTGGTCTGGCCTGGGCTACTACGCCCGAGCGCGCAATCTGCACAGCACCGCTTGTGTCTGTGTCACCGAACACCAAGGCCAGTTGCCCAGCGACCCAGAATCGCTTGAGCAATTGCCGGGCATCGGCCGCTCCACCGCCCACGCCATCGTCGCCCAAGCCCACAACCGCCGAGCGGTGATCTTGGATGGCAACGTCAAACGCGTGTTGACCCGCCACCAGGGCATCGATGGCTGGCCGGGCCAGGCGTCTATCGAAAAGAAGTTGTGGCACCTGGCCGATGCGCTGACACCCAATCAACGCGCGCGAGATTACACGCAAGCGATCATGGACCTGGGCGCTACGGTGTGCACCCGACGCCACCCACAGTGCGATCGGTGTCCTGTGGCGGGCGATTGCCAAGCCCGCTTGCAAGGCAAGACCCATCAGTGGCCCACGCCCCGCCCGAAGACCGACAAGCGCGTGATTGAGATGACGCTGGCCATTGGCCTCAGCCGCCAAAAACACATTCTTCTTGAAAAGCGGCCGGATCGAGGGATCTGGGGTGGCTTGTGGTGCCTGCCTGAAGCGCACTCAGTGCCCGAGCTCCTCAAAGGCCGACCCGGGCCTGCGGTCGAGCCGATCCGCCACGAGCTCACCCACCGCAGTGTGTTGATGGCGTTTCAAAGCGTTTGGGTCGAGTCGGTCAGCCGCGGTGCACACGCTTCCAATCAACGCTGGTTCGCCTTGGCCAAAGCACGCACGCTGGGATTGCCCCGCCCGATTCAGCGGGTGCTCAAAGCACTGGACGGCTTGGAGAGTTGATACACTACAACCATGTCTGACACTGTCTTTTGCCAATACTTAAAAAAAGAAGGCACCGCGCTGCAGCGCCCACCCTTGCCCGGCCCGTTGGGTGAGCGGATCGTCAACGAGATATCAAAAGAAGCGTGGCAGCAATGGCTGGCGCATCAAACCATGCTGATCAATGAAAATCGCTTGAGCCCGCTCGATCCTGAGCATCGCAAATACCTGATTGAGCAAGCCGAGGCGTTTTTGTTTGGGGGTCAGGTGGACCAAGCAGAAGGCTACGTCCCGCCCGAGTAACGGCATCAATTCAGCGGCTGATCGACACTGGCCGCCATTGGTGGGTTGGTTTGGCTGGGCACCATGCCAGTGATGCGACAGCGGTTGTTGCCCACCACCACATCGTCACCGACCGCGATGTCACGCCGCGAGCTTCCAGAAAACCGAATCCCTTTGGCTTGACGCAAAGCGAATGTGCAACTGGGTTCCAATGCCAGTCGGTACTGGCGCTTGGGGCTGGTGACCTCGATGACAAGACGCCCCTCATCGAGGGCATGCCACGAGACCAGTTGGCTGTAGCGAATGCGATCCACGGCCTTGTCTTCATTGAACACCAAGCTGTCGCCATCGGGGGTTGTCGTCAGGCTGGTGCAAGCGCTCAGGAGTAATCCAGTCAGCATGAGTGCGGTGATTTTTGGCATGACAGTGCCCTCTTTCAACACAACAATGAGTCTAGATCACGCGCGTGAACGGCCGGTGGCGTGGCTGCCCTGTCTCCCCATCCCATAAAATGATCACGCGTCTGGACGAATCGGCAGATCATGCTAAAATGCACGCTTGCTGATTTTGAGCAGCATCAGTTGTTGGTTGTGGCCGGGTAGCTCAGTTGGTAGAGCAGCGGATTGAAAATCCGCGTGTCGGCAGTTCGATTCTGCCCCCGGCCACCATAAATCAAGCACTTATAGCTTCTTTGTCTTCCCCACGTGTGCCCAAGGGCGTCCAATTCAGCTTGGACTCGCTGTGCGGTGGCGCACTTTCGGCACAGTGTTGAATGAAGCCAGTGCGCCCCATCAGCACGGCGCCTGATGAGCGCTCCCAGTGCCCCTCCCAGATCGATGACAGGGCATCGCGATCGCTGGGTTTCATTGTGCTAACGTTGTGGCTCAGTTGATCTTCAAAGGGGACGGTCAGATGCCATCCATAAGACCCATGATCGCGATACTCAGCGCGTGGTGTCTTTCGCTATCGATGGGCTGGGCGCAGACCGCCTCCATTCCTGAGGAGACTGTGGCGTTTAACAGCCCCGAGGGCTGGGCGATGGCTTACATGACCGCCTCATCATTGAATCTGGGCACGGCACCACCGCGCGCCACCCGGCCCGCTCAGTGGCGTTTGTCAGGCGAAGTGGGTTCGATTCCGACGCTGAGTGAGGAACAACAAAAAGTGGGGTTCGGCGGCTTTAAAAGTGAAGACCTCAACAAATCCCCCGTGTTTGGCCGCCTGCGCGCCAGTGTCGGCACAATTTGGGACATCACCGCTGAGATCGCCTACACGCCCCCCATCAACATTGATGGTGCCCAAGCCAGGGGGTTGTGGAGCGCGGCGCTGTCTCGACCACTGATCAACCGAGACCACTGGGGCGTGGGTGTTCGGGTGTTTGCCCAACAAGGCGGGGTTCGAGCCGATGTCACCTGCAGCGCTGAGGTTGCGCAGGCACCGACGTTCACCGCAGACAATCCGTTTGGGTGCATCGTACCGTCAAAGGATCGACTGACCTTGGATCACCACGGCGCTGAGGTGATGCTGTCAATCGATCAAGGGCCCTTTGGCGTTGAGCCGTGGGTCGGTC